>CAZNLJ010000007.1:137302-154306 GCA_964573725.1 uncultured Saprospiraceae bacterium | reverse complement strand
TTTCATTCGGCGGGCAGGTAAGCACCGGCGGCTGATTGTCATCCACTTCCACGGTCTGTGTGCAGGTCGCGGTGTTGCCGCAGGAATCGGCGATTTCGTAGGTCCGGGTGTAAATGGTCGGGCATGTTCCGCTGCTGGTTTCGCTCAGTAAAGTAAAAGAGGCGGTGTCGATACCGCAGTTGTCGGATGCACTGCCGCCGGCGGCGATGAAGACCGGATAACCGGCATAAACCGGTATTTCTTCTATTGAACAAGTAGCCGTCGCAATGTCGGGACAAGAAATTGACGGAGGTATCTGATCGTCAACTGTGATGGTTTGCTCGCATGTGCGTTTGTTCGCACAAGCATCGTTGACCTTGTAAGTCCTGGTAACCAGCATCGGACAACTTCCCAACGTGTCTTCATGCTCCAATTGGAAACTGTTTTCTAAAAGGAAACAATTATCGGATGCGGAACCGCCCGCTGATTCCAATGCCGAAATATTTTGAAGTACAGGTATTGCGGAAAGGTCACAAACAGTGGTCGCCGGCGGCGGACATATCAGCGTCGGCAGTTCCGTATCGTTGACCGTAATGTCCTGTGTACATACACTTACCGTTCCGCACAAGTTGGATATTTCGTAAGTCCTCGTAAATACTTCGGGACATATGGATCCATCACTGGATTGACCCGCGAATTGGAAGGTCGCTTGCAAGGTGGCGCAACCATACTCGACTGATCCACCCGCCGATAAAAATGATTCGAAATCTTCATAAGGCGATAGGTCCAATATCGAACAAATGCCTGTTACATGGGGAGGGCAACCCAATACGGGATCCGTATCGTTGTTGACCGTCATTTGCTGTGTACATGTACCCGTATTTCCGCATAAATCGGAGATTTGATAGGTCCTGCTAACGGTCTCCGGACACGATAATCCGTCGCTTGCTTCACTCAACAGCTGGAACGTACCTTCCGCTATGGCACAATTGTCAACAGCGGTCCCTCCTGCACTCATGAATTCCGAAAAGTCGGTATAGGGAACTTGTTCGCCGGCGACACAATTCGCTGTCAATGCATCCGGACAACCGATGACCGGCTGTTGGGTATCATGGACAACAACTGTCTGTTCGCAATCCACATTGTTTCCGCATAAATCGGAAATACGATATTTCCGGATGATGGTCTCCGGACAATCCCCTTGGTCACTCGCCTCGGATTCCAGCATGAAACTGGCGGTATCCAAACCACAATTGTCATTTGCACTTCCACCTGCCGCCAAAAAAGCCTCGAAGGTTAGATAGATAGGCATTTCTTCCAAGGAGCATGATACTGTGGCTCCTGTCGGACACTGCATGGTAGGACTTTCGATATCGTTGAATGTCACCTCCTGTGCACAGGATTGTATGTTTCCGCAATCGTCCTCCACCTCGTAGGTCCTTATGACCGTTTCCGGACAATAGGTGCCACTGCTGGATGACCCTATGAGCGACAAGGAGGCATTATTAACGACGCAAAGCATAGTCACAGCCCCTCCTGCCGCTTCAAATTCCGCTATGCTTCCATACGGCGGGGTGTCCGCTTGGGAACATCCGGAAATCGGTGGCGGACAGTCGATGCAATCATTCACCGCGATGACCAACTCGTCTTCGGCACTGCAATCATTTGTACCGGTCGCCGTCACCGTATAGCTTGTTGTCGTCGCCGGGCTAACCGTAAATATCGATGGATCGAATCCGACCGAGACTCCCTCCGATGGACTCCAAGTGTAAACCCAATCGTTTGGAAGGTCTACCGTGACAGATCCGCCTTGGCAAATGGATTGGTCCGGACCAACGTCCAGGCTGGGCAACTCCACGATTGTCACACTGAAATTCAAGGTTTCACTCAAACAACCTGCAGAAGCTGTATCCTCGACTATTAAACTGTAAGACCCGGTGGTACTCGGGGTGAAGGTCTCCCCGGTCGCCACTATTGCCCCACCGCCGTTGGGTGCGTCATACCAGGTGAAGACGTAATCCGGATTGCCCTGGGCCACGATTGCTTCCATCGTCCCGATGTCATCCACACAATATACCGGATTCGAAGGGGTTACGGTCGCACCAATCGGTGGTTCCACTGTCACGACCACCGTATCGCATATCAGAAACAAGGTGTTGCAAACACTGGTGGATGGATACCCACATACTTCGTATTGGATGGATGGTGGCGCCCCGGCACCTGGGGTGACGGTGTTCATGTCACACCCTACCGTACAGTCCAAATAGCTGTTGTATTGCCCCGTACCGGAGGTAATATCGTTCCAGGTGATGGTGCTCACCTCCGGCCCGGTGACCGAAATCGGAAAGGAACAACCCTCATAGGTCCTGATGGTGTCCGGCAGTACAATGCCCGGAATCGATGTGATCTGGTAGACATTCGGATTGTTGCCGGGCTTGCAAAACGTGACATATACGGTTTGCCCGCCCGGAAGGCATATGTCATCCCCTACCTGTACGGAATCCCCACAGTTGATTTGGTAAAATAATGCGCCTGGTGGAATTGCTCCCTCCACGATCTCGAAAGCCAAGCCCTGGGCGTGAACATCCAACGTAACCTCGAAACCTATGCAGACAAGCGGTGGATTCACATCGCAACATTGACCGGACCGCACAGTGGATGGCGTTTGAAAAATACCACCGGGCTGACCGGTCAAATCCACCGTAAAGAATGGGACCGAAGGACTACAGTCCGCTTGGGACATTACATCGCCGGCCACCGTCATCGTCAACAGCAGCAACCATCCGAATCTCAATAGTAAGCTTTCGATCGTCTTCACAAAAAAGACTTCACCGGTGTAGTTCGTAGCCGTGTTCCTTTCGCTTGGGTTCCAAAAAGGTACAGCATCCCTGGGAGGATGGCTTTCCTGTACCTGGGTCTTCTATTGGTCCGGGGAAGTGGGTGGGTGGGATGCTGCCAAGTATGTCACTGTTCTTATCGAACCCATTGACATAGAGGAGGGGTCTGATTCGTCGGAGTGTATCTTCAGACATTGATCCGATTTCCCCCGCATTCACTTAAGCTGAATCACGGGCCGGATCAGGTATCAAATGTCCAGGAGCCTGACCATGCACACCAATTACGCCTTGGCATCTATTTTACAAAGGTAAGGAAATACGGTGACTTATCTTGCTCGACTTTATCTTAGCACGCCTCATATGCCTCACTTGAAAGCAGTTTTTCCTACTTTTGAAGCCCTTTCGGGTAAGCCCGAAAAAACCAATACGATGTTTTACCTCAACCTTACCGACCCTCCGGGAGGATCTTCCCATCCCCGGTGCGTTTCCAAATCCGGTCGCAAACAGTCTTCATCATCAGCCTATCCAATCATGCACAAATCATACTTTTCTTTCCTGGCCTTTGTTTCCTGCCTGATTCCCTCCGCCCAAGCCCAGCTCTACCCTACCCTTTCCGGCCAATCCCTGTTGGAACAATTGGTTTTCGATTTCAAACCCACGAATGTGCTGGATTACGACGAGGCCCGGGACACCCTGTACAGCAAAATCTTCAATGACAACGGTTCGGTCTCCTGTGTTTATTCCGGCTTCTCCCTGCCGCTTTACCCAGACCAGGATCCCTCCACCGCCCTTTTCATGAACGGAAGTGCCAACGGCATCAATTGCGAACATACCTTCCCCAGGAGCAAAGGGGCGGATGTGGGAAACCCCAAAAGTGACATGCACCACCTCTTTCCCGCCCGCGCAGGGGTCAATACCGCACGGGGAAATGACCCCTATGCCGATGTCCCCGACCTGCAGACCGTTAAATGGTTCAGGCTGGATGAGGAGTTGACCTCCGTTCCTACAAGTATGATCGATGAATATAGTGAGCGCGGGAATGGCACCTTCGAACCCCGTGAAGACCATAAGGGCAATGTCGCCAGGGCCATGTTCTACTTCTACACGATGTATCGCCAACAGGCGGATGCCGCCGATCCCGCTTTTTTCGAACTCCAACGGGAAACCTTGTGCCAATGGCATTACGACGACCCCATCGACAGCCTCGAATCCGCCCGGACCTTGTCCATCGCTGCTTACCAGGATGGACTAGCCAACCCTTTTGTCCTGGATTGTACCATCGCCTCGAGAACTTATTGCAGCGACAACCCGCAACCCTGCACTCCCCTCGTGGCTTCCCGGGAGGTCCCCGCTCCCGAACAGCCCGCCCGGGTGGTGTTGACGCTGTCCCCCCAACCCGCCAATCTTTTCTTCCGCCTTCAGGCTTCTTCCGACGACTTGTCCGAGGCCGTGGTCCGTATCCTCGCCCTGGATGGAACCTTGCTGCAGCAGGTCTCCTGGAACCCTGATTCGCCTATCGATTGCAGCCAGCTCCCTCCCGGCCTCTTCCTCGTCTTCCTGCAAAGTGCAGACGATATTTCCTTGCCTGTCAAACTACTGATCGCCAGATAAATACCGGTATCCAAATCGCTGGGCCACCATTTTTACATCACCTTCGGCAGGAACCTTCCCACCGTCTCCATATACCGCCGGTATTCGGGATATTTCCGCTCGGATATTCCCTCACTGAAATCCGCACTTCCCTGGAACAGTAACATCAACAATACCGCTCCCAACAGGGAACCGTTTATCCAAGTACCGGTCGCAGCGACACTGAAAAGATAATAACTAATCCAGACACCTTGTTCCGCCGCATAATTCGGGTGACGTATCCAACGCCATAATCCCGTTCGGCAAAATCCCGCTGCATATTCCACAGGCATTTCTCCCCCCTTGGCTTTCCACCGATACTTGGCGGTTTGGAACTCGTATTGCTGTTGGTCCGCCACTGTTTCCACTACGATGAAAAACAACATCAGAAAAACGGCCACCCCGTCAAGCCAACCCAAATCGGTTACCGGCTCGGTGATGGCCTTCAACCCCGGTAAGGTGAACAGCAAGATCAATCCTTGCTGGTAAATGGAGATGAAAAAAAATTGAAGAGGGTCCAACGGAATTTCCCTTTTAATACCGGGTGCTCCCGCAGGACCTTCCACCGGTAGTCCTCCTCCCCTTTCCACGGTAACCAATGATAGCCTCCCCGTCGCCAAAAATTGTACGTCAAACGCAAGCCCCAAATGGTCACCAGCATGGCCATGATGACCTGCCGCCCGGCAAATTCCGCCGCCCAGGCGAAATACCAGGTATAGCCAATGGGCATGAGACTCCACAATTTGTCCACCTGGCTGTAGTTGCCCGTCAGTTGGCTCACGACAAAACAGGCCAGGGCCGTCAGGGCCGTCCCCAAAGCCGCTGTCTTCAAGATGGATACTTGCCACGCGGTCAACGGCGCATCGAATCGCCAAACCAGCACGGGCAGGACCACAAATCCCAATAGTAACAGCAGGATCGTCCGGGCCATGGCAGTTGCTTTCTGTTTCATTTTCCTGAATACCTTTTCTTAAAACGTTGGGAATATCGCTTTCCCCGGATATACCGCCCGGAATGCCTTCTCCCGCAATTTCACGCCTTCGTAAAAAAAGAACACTTCCCCTTTTACCCCTTTTTTCCGATTTTCCCGGACCACGTCCACCAGGTAGTTCTCATTGGGTACATACCCCCCGACCTGCAACAATACCCCCGGGTAATAGATGTCCTTGTTTTGGTTCGCATAACTCAGGTTGGTCGTCAACAGGCTGGAATAGACGCCCAAGCCCTGGTCGTCCCGTCGGTATAGCTGCGGACATAGGATGTCCACTTTTCCCCGGTCCACCCACACCGGCCAGTCCTGACAATAGTTGAAGAAGGAAAAGGAATACGGGGAAGGGGAAAAGGACACGATACAGTCCGGTTTCAAGGCTTTCACTTCATCGTATATCCGATCGGTATAATCGGATAGGATATCCGAACGCCATTGTACCCAGCTCTGTTGCTGGGCCTGCCCCGGCGGCGGATTGCCGTTGTGCTGGCTCTTGTACAGTTCGACCGTGTAGTCGTCGTATCCGGAAGTGGTGGTGACCGCCGGCAGTCGGTCGTCTCCCTGTATGCCGTCGACATCGTAATTTTGCACCACCTCGAGCATCATGTCCAACAGGAACTGCTGCACTTCCGGGTGAAATGCATTCATCCAATAAAAACCGTTCTGGTTTGCGACGCCTCCGTTCACATCCCTGCTCTCCCATTCCGGATGCTTTTGCAACACAACGTTCCTGCCACCGTTCGCATCCCCGTATTGGGCGGCAAACCCGTACTCGAACCAAGCGATTACCTTCAACCCCCGGGCATGGGCCTCGTCTATCACCTCCTGCAATACATCCCGACCCGGAAACATCTGGGTTTGTACCGTCGGATCGTCTATGACCGCCTCCAGGACCGCACTGGGATGGGGGGTCTGGGTCTTGTTCCAGGTCACGACGAAAACCGTATTGAAGTTGAGGTCCGCCAGTCGCTGCATGGCTTCCGCTATCTTGCTCTTGGACGATAGGACATCGCTGGCGACATTGGTCAGCCATACACCGCGGACTCCTGTTTCCTGCGCCTCCATCGTGATGTCCAGGGCGTAGGAACGCGTCTGCCCGAACGCGGACCTTACCTCGATGGCAGACACACCGGTCAGGTCCACCGGCATGCCCGGATCGATATTCAGGGTAGCGCCATCGGAGAAACTCGCCTCCACGGTGACCGCCGTCAGGTCGGTGCCGTAGGGCAACGTGAACGATACGGCATCCCCGGTGACCTTACCCTGCTGGAACAAATCCGGCAAGTCGAACTGGAATAGTTCGTTCGCGTTGCTTTCGATGGTGACTTGCACGAAATAGACATCTACCGACCCATCCTCCGCCGTAATCTTGTAGTTGACGCCGCCGCTGAAATCCCGGGCCTCGCCAGATGCCGGCGAGACGGTTGCCCCGTCGGAGACGGTGATGGTCGGTCGCAAGGCGGTGATATCCACCCCTTGCGGAAGGACGGCCGTCACGGTTCTCGCCGTCTCGTCGATGGTGGCCACCACCAGCGGTTCCGCATCCTGAAAGGCAAAATACAGGATCTGCTTATCGCTGCGCAACTGCGGATTCCCTCCGTCCTCTTTCGCACAGGTGACCATGAAAAAGGACAAGAAGGTGGTCACCAGCATCGTCCGGGTGAGAATTTCCTTGTTGAATGACATGTTTTTCATTTGTTCGATAAATGGGGCCTCCGGCAATAGCCGGCAGGCCTTGGGATTGGGCTGTCGACCGGAAACTTCCCCGGATACGGCGGAATACCGCATACGCTGGCTTCCGCTGCCGGTTAGAACCGGATGTACCTGTTGCGACTGTTCCGCTCCCGACTTACCTCCATCCGGATAAGATGGGTCGCCCGGGCTGACGCGACAACATCATGCCACATTTCCGCCCGGACAACCCACCTGTTCATTTGTCCTTTCAGTTGTTGATCGGGGCGTTGACCACGATGAACCCGTTGTTGGTGGCAAAAGCCATCAGGGTGACCTCGTTCGCGCCGACCACCACACTGACATCCCCCGCCACGTTCCCGTTGACATTCTGACCCATCGGCCAGGTGCCTTCCAGCCGGTCTTCCACATTCTCCAGGGTGATGCTGTTCATCACTTCGATCAGGTTGTCACCGGACAGGTTGTAAAGCGCCAGCCCGGCATCCTTGATGTTCGAGCCCTCACTTCCCGGCAATGCCGTTGCCAGGTAGGTGGCGTTGTTGAATTCGAAAATTTTGGCGGAAATGGTCCTGGCCGGAATGGCGTCGGTGGAGATATTGGTCAGCCGGTTGCCGTCCAGGTCGAAAATGGAAGGTGTCATTTCCGCTCCGTTCACCAGGAGGTAATCCGCTCCGCCGATGCTGAGGATGTCTGCCGTGGCATAGTTTCCTGCTTTCACCAGGTCCTTCAATTGGATGATGTTCGGCGTAGTGCTTTGTATCTGTCCACCGCTGACCTGCCACCAGAACACCCGGGTGTTGCTGGCTACGGAGTTGAATCCCGGAAATGCCATGAGTACCAGCCGGCCGTTGCCGTACGGGTCCCCTACGAAGTTGAGCTGGTCGCCGAAACGGATGGTGGAACTGCCGTCCGCCGGATCGAGTGCGGGTATGCTGAGGAAAAGCTCCGCATCGGCATTGTTGTCCGCCCAACGGTATACCCGGAATTCTCCGCCGTCCCAGTTCATGTTGGAGGCCAGGATGCCGTTTTCGGTCGCGACGACGTCCGATAATCCGAAAATCCCGCCGCTGACGATGGTATTGCCGCCGACATCCGTTTTCTTGAGGGTGCCTGCGGCTACACTGGAACCGTCCACATTGTAATAGAATATGTCGTTGGCACTTTTGCTGGCCACATATACATGGGTGGAATTCATCGAGGCACCCCGCTCGTTGTCACCCATGCTGCTCAATTCATTCGGCAAGGTGGCGGAGAGCACGTTCCCGGCGAATTGCACGGTCGCATTGTCGATGTCCATCCCGACCCGGATGAATTCCACCGTCACGGTGTAGGTAGTGCCGATGTTGCCGAAGGTGACCGAATAGGTGACGGGACTGCTGAAGTCCTGTGCGACACCCGAAGCGGGCTCGAGGGTAGCGCCGGCCGGAATGGTGGTAATGGTCGGGACCAAGGCCGTCACATCGGTACCATCATAGACCTTGACCGATATGGTCTTGGCCAGCTGGTCGATCTCCACACTGGTCGCCTCCGGAATCGCAAAACCGCTGATGACCGCCTCGTCAGGATCGAGCGCGACGACCGTGACCGTATAGTCCTTCGTCGTACTGCCGTCCTGGGCGGTCACGGTGTAACTCACCGGCGTGCTGAAATCACGCGGCAGGCCGCTCGCCGGACTTACCCGCGCGCCGGCGGACACCTTGATGGTCGGTGCCAATGCGGTGATATCGGTACCGAACGGCACTTCCGCGGTGATGTTGGTGCCGGATATAACGGCATTGACCACGGGATTCAAGGATTCGAACGCAAAGGAAGTGATATTCGCCTCCGTGCTGGTGGGCATCCCGTCCTCGTCTTTCTTGCAGGCGGAAAAGAACACAAGGGAAGACAACATCAGCGTTGTCAGTTGTAAGATTGACTTTTTCATGATCAGTCGAATTGATATTTGATGAAAGATGTATCGAATCATTCCACGTCCCACCAAACACGCTGCAGCTGGGTGTCTCCCCCCATCCGGTCGATGGCGACCTGTACCTGCGCCGCGTTGAGGGCACGTTCCGTATCTGAGTAAATGAGTCGTCGGGGATATTGGCCGTTGTTGACCGTTCCCGGGAACTCGATCGGGTCCAATTGCGGATAGCCGGTGCGCCGGATCTCGATCCAGGCCTCTATTCCGTTCATGCACAACGATATCCATTTCTGCGTATGTATCAGTTCCATGGCACGCGCCGGATCGAACACGATGTCGGGCTGTTGCCGGTAGGCATCGATGACGGCCTGGTCGGTGATGCCGTACAATTGCATGGCCGCCTGGATTCCCTTTTCATACCAATCCGCCGCATCGCCCGGCAGCAGGTCCTTCCATACGGCTTCCGCCATCAGGAAACAGGCTTCCGGATAGTGGAGGTTGTAGGTATATCCGTCGGCCTGCAGGAAAGCATCCCCCAAGCGGGAATATTGGTCGAAAAAGGCATCGTCCTTGGAGGCCTCATCCAAGGCATTCCGGCCGTTGACCAACCCACGGTACACACCATCCGTCAGGGCCGGTTTGGCATAACGGGACAGCCGCGGGTCGTTGGTCGCCGACAAACGCGTCACCATGGTGTGGGATATCCGGGTGTTGGCGAAAACCTCGGTCACCAGGATCGGATTCCGAAAGTAGATGTTCGCGACTATGGCATCCCACTTCATGGCATTGCTGTCGTCGTTGCTGTCCATGACCGGACCGTCCTCCATGGCGGCGATGAATTCCCGGCTGAGCACCGGATCCACTTTGTGAACCCGCAAGGCCATGCGGACCAACAAGGTGTTGGCGAACTTCTCCCACTTGTCCCGCGCACCCTGGTAGATCAGGTCCGCCGCCCCGAAGGAGGGATAGTTGCCGGGCTGTGCCAGCAAGGCCTTTGCCTGCCGTATTTCCGACAGGAAATCCCGGTAGATATCCTCCTGCCGGTCGAACGCCGGCTGGGTACCGGTGAATGCCGCCTGGTAGGGAATATCCCCGAACATGTCCGTCATCCGCTGGAACAGGAAGACGTTCCAGATCCGGGCAATCCCCTCCTTGTGCGGATTTCCCTGCTGGGCGGATATTCCGGCAGCCTGTCGGCAGTGGAACATCGGGGCGAACTCTGCGTCCTGGTCGCCGTAACTCCGGTCCCAGATGTCATTGAAAACACCCGGATAGGGATCGTAGTAGTCCGTGACGATTCCCCGGTCGATGGCATTGAACTGGGCATATAGGTTACAGGTCAGCCGTTGGGCCCGGTCCCACATGAACCAGGTCAGACTTCCCCGCTGGGTGGCGACGGTAAACAACCCGTCCGGAGCGGTCGTAATGGAACCGGTCGGACTGACGTTCAGGTCGTCGAACCCTTTTTCGCATCCGCTCCCCGCCAGCATCGCCAGCGATAGGATGATTCCGATAGGAACGTTTTTTTTCATATGCTGTAAGGCTTTTTGAATCCCCGGTCTTCCCCCGGCAAGAGGGGTCAGAAGGAAACATTCAGACGGACACCGAAACTCCGGGTCAAGGGATAGGCAAATGATTCTATTCCCTGCGATTTTCCGGAGGAGAAGGAAGATTGCGGCGCGAACCCGGGTGTCCTTCGAAGCAGGAATCCGACATTGTTGGCAAAAAAGTACGCTCCCAGCTGCTGGAGCCTGATTTTCTTCAACCATTCCTTCGGAAAACCCACCCCGAGGAATACCTCGTTCAAACGGATGAAGGAGGCGTCGTAGACGAAGTTCTCGTCTATACCGGCCATTCTGGACCAATACCTTTGCGGGTCTACGTAATTGTTTTCGACCGGATTTCCTTGCTCGTCCACACCGGACACCAACAAGCCGCCCGTCGGGATCCAGTCGTTGGCGGAATAACCCAGCTCGATGCGGTCCGCTTCGGACTGATACCATTGGTCCCTGCCTTCGAGGGTATTGTCGAGGGTGCCCCGGGCAGATCCCGTTGCCTGGGAAGTGCTGTAGATGGAACCTCCGAGTTGTGCGTCCAACAGGAAGCCGAACTCCAATCGTTTGTAGCGGAAACCGTTGCGCATACCAACGGTGAAATCGGGTTGTACATGCCCCAGGATGAAGACACTGTTCCCGTTTTCGTCGATCTCGACCTGCGGCAGCCCGAATTCATCGAGCACCGGCGTACCCTCCGCATTCCGAAGCATCCGGTTCCCCAAGATCAGGTCGTTCCGGTTGCCGGCGATCCCCTGTATGCTGAGTCCTGCCGCGGACCCTGCCAAGACCAAGCGGTCCACGTCCTTGTTCAGGGAAATCACGGTGGGGGTGTTGCGGGCGTAGTTGAGGGTCAGGTCCCAGGCGATTTTGGTCTTTTGCTTGAGCGGACTTGCCCGCAACTGCAGCTCTATACCGGTATTGCGCACCTCCCCGGCATTGATCAGCGCCCGCTCGAAACCACTGGATGATGCCACCGGAGCGGCGAATATCTGGTTGAAGGTATTGGACTGGTACCAGGTGAAATCCAGGTTCAGCCTTCCCTGGAAGAACCGGATATCCGTACCTGCTTCCAGGGAGCGCGTGTTTTCCGGCAACAAGCCGAGCGGCGGGCGTTCCCTCGGAACCCTGGTGAACGGTTGCCCGAGGTGTCCGGTCGTGGAGGCGTATACGAAGTCGAGGCGGTGGGGATCCGTATCGTTCCCGACATTGGCATACGACAAGCGAAGCTTGGCAAAATCCAGGATTCCGGGCAGCAGCCGGTCCCAACAATCGGTCAGTACCCAACTCAGGTTGGCGGAGGTGTAAAAATAGGACCTGTTGCCCGGCGGCAAGGTGGAGGACCAGTCATTCCGGGCGGTCAGGGATAGGTACAGGTAATCGCGGTACCCGATGTCGCTGAAAGCGTACAAGGAATTGATTCGCTTGTTGCTGATTCCCTGACTGGCGAAAGTTTCCACGAAGTTGTTGACGACGTACAGGTCGGGATTGTTGAGGCCGTCGCCGGCCCCGTTGAGGCCGTCCACCCTTTGCTCCAACCGGTTGCCGCCACCGCTCAGACTCAGGTCCCAGTCCCCGAAGCGGTGTTGGGCGCGCACCAGGAAATCGTAGTTGCCGGTATAACGTTTGGTGAGCCCGATGTTGAAGGAGGCTTCCGGCGAAACCTTGTAGGCGGTTTTTTCGGCGACCTGGCTCTGGCGACGGTCCAGGATGTAGTCGCCACCGGCCCGAACATGGCCGGTCAACCAGGGTAAAGGTTGGAATCGCAATTGGGCCGAGGATATCAGCCTGCTTCGGATGTCCTCATTGGTGTTCAGCCGGATCGCCCAGTAGGGGTTTTGGTCGAAGGAGCCGGTCTGCCGGCCGTCCCAGAGGTAGGGAAATCCGTTTTCATCGATATAGGGCTGCAATTCGGACAACCGGACGGACCGCGGCATGATGTAGAAGGACCGCGTCGGATTGTCCGGAGAGCCCGCCAGGTTCAACCGGTTGAATGCCTCCTGCCGGATGTAGTTCACCTTGACATCGAGGTCCAGGAATGAGGTCATCTTGGCCGTGTTCCGGAAGGTGATGCTGCTCCGGCTCAAATCGCTGTTGGGAATGGTGTTGGTATACCGCAGGGAATTGAACGCCAGTCGGGTGGTGGATTTATCGCCGCCGGAACTTATCTCGACGTTGTGGGTCAGGCTCTGTCCCGGTCGGAAAAAGGATTGCATCTGGTCCGTGACCGGCTCGTAGGCCACCTCCTCCCCACGCCAGTTGGTCACCGTCCGGCCATCGTATCGCGGCCCCCAACTGTCCTGGTTGAACTGGGTGTAGGTACCGCGGGCTCCGCGGCCGAATTCCTGCTGGAAATTGGGAAACAAAAACGGTTGTTCCACCGTGTACCCGGCGGCGTAACTGACGCCGATTCCTTTCTTGGTGGCCCCCGATTTGGTGGTGATGACGATGGCGCCGTTTTGCCCCAGGGACCCGTACAAGGCAGCCGCACCGGGCCCCTTCAGGACGGTGATCGAGGCGATGTCCTCGGGATTGAGATTGCCCATGGCGTTGCCGTAGTCGAGCCCCCCGTTGCCGGTCGCATTGTTTCCGGCGGTATTGCTGACCACCACCCCGTCGATGACGAAAATGGGCTCATCCTGCCCGGTCAGCGAACTGGAGCCGCGGATCAACACCCGTACCGAACCGCCGGGACCGTTGGCGGACGGACTCACTTGCAATCCGGCGACCTGGCCGGATAATTTGTTCAAAAAATTGGGGTCGCTGTTCCGCTCGATGTCGGAAGCGTCCAACCGTTGCGCGGAGTAACCGAGGGACTTCTCTTTCCGCTCTATCCCCAATGCCGTGACCACCACTTCGTCCAAGGCGATGCCCCCCTCGCTCAAGGTGATGCGCAAGGTGTCTCCGCCGGTCCGGTTTATCGGATATTCGACCGGGACAAATCCGATGTAGGATACCGTCAGGGTGTCCGGCGGACGGACCGCCAATCGGAAATAGCCGTCCACGTCCGTGATGGTTCCCGTCCCGGCATCCGATTTGGAAGCGACGGTAGCACCGATCAAGGGCTCCCCTTCCCGGCTCAGGACATACCCCTGTACCGGACCCTCCCCTTGCTGGGCTAGCCCGGGTCGGGAAAGTGACAGGATAATCCCGACGGGAAGGAATAAGTTTCTGGTGAAGGCAATGAATTGCTGTTTGATTGGACGCATAAATGGGTGCATGATATGAACCGCCTCGCTCCTGCTCCTTCCGAGCGGCTGTCCTGGGCCGGTGCAGCAGCGAATGGCTTCGCCCCGGATTTCCGGTCGCTTGGAAACCGATAGGAGCGGCCGGTATCCGAAGGGCACACAACCCGACCGGAGGACACCACACGGTCGTGTGGCATCCTCCGGCGTCGGTCGTATGCAGGTCCTTTGATTTATCGGTTGATGACCAGTTTGGCATGCGCCATACCCTCACCGGTAGCCAGCCGGACAATGTAGGTTCCGGGCAACAAGCCGGAAACATCCAACGACAACTGTGCAGCCGGATTGTCCATGGCGATCATCGCAACCACCTTGCCGGTCAGGTCGGTGATGAATCCGCTTTCGATGGCGGACCGGGCGCGGATATGACAAACCGATGCCGTCGGGTTCGGGAACAACAGCAGGCCTTCCTCGGCAGCCGTCACGTCCCGGGTACCGGTCATCTCATCTCCATACTGCTCTATGATGAAACCGTTGCCGGCCGAGTAGGCCATGCACCAGATGTTGCCGAGCGGATCCGGCACCAGGTCCAAACTGACACTGGCATTGCCGTTGGAGACATCGCCGATCGAAACGTTCCGCGCCAGCCGGCTGGCCAATGGCACCGACTTGAGTGACAGGAACGCCGCCGCCAAATCGGCTCCGTCCGTGATGTCGAGCAGGTGCAGGGCGTTCTCCGCCGGATTAGCGTTCACCTTGACGTAACTCAGGTAACGCTTGCCTCCGAAATCGAATACCTGGGCATACATGGGCCAATGCTGGAAGAAATCGGGGCCGATCTCGTCCAATACGTTGAGGTCGGCATCCAGGAGCATTACCCCGAACAAGGGACCGCTCAGCAAATGGTATCCTTCCGGTCCCGGTGCGGCGGTGATCCGGGCGAAATTGACGTTCTCCACCTGGTCGAAAGTGATGACCTCCGGCGTGGTGTTGTTGATGACGCCGTTCTCGATGGTCCACCGGTAAATGTCCTTGGTGCCATGACCACTGGCATAAAGATGAGCCTGGTCGGCAGGATTCCCGATGACCGTGATGGCGTCACCCAACCGGGCCGGCGTATTGGGATACTCCAGGAGGACGGAAGATACGCCCGCATTGTCCGACCAATGGTAAACCTTGAAGACACCCCCCACAAAGGCCATGTTCGAGACAAACACATGGTTGCCGGTGACGGTCACGTCCGACAGGGTAAAGGTTCCGCCGGATACACCCGCCAAGTCCAATTCCGCGGGACCGGCTCCGAGATTCGCTACCTCCCAGTAGTAGACATGGTCGCCGTTCTGCCGCGAAGCGACATACACATGGTTCCCGTTGAATCCGGCCCCGCGATTGTTGCCGGCGGTATTGATGATGTCCGGGAGGTTCTGACCGGCCTGGGAGTAATCCGCCACCGGTATCACCGGGGTGATGGGATCCGCAAACACCGGCGCTACGGAATCTCCGTATTGCTCGATGAGGAAGCCGTTCCCCGCAGCATAGGACATGCTCCAGATATTGCCCAGGGTGTCCGTCACCAGGTCATGGCTGACGCTGGCGTTACCATTGGAAACGTTACCGATCTGGGCGCCATGGGCCTGGAGCAGGGATACTGAACTGCTTTTCATCAGCTCCACCGCTTCCACAATATCGGCACCGGCGGTGATATCCAGTACGCGCAGCTCGTTCTCCACCGGATTGATGTTGACATGCACATAGCTGAGGAACCGGCGACCGCCGAATTCGAAAGCCTGGATATACATCGGCCAAGCCCCGAAGAAGGTTTCGTCGACCTGGTCCACTACCTGGAAATCCTGGTCCAACAGCAACATCCGGAATACCGGACCGCTGGCGATGTAGTAGCCCTCGTTTCCGGGTACCGCCGTGATACGCGCAAAGTTGACGTTGTCCACGTTGTCGAAGGTGTATACCGTCGGATTGGGATCCGGTATGGTTCCGTTGACAATATCCCACCGGTAGAAATCCTTGGTGCCGTGTCCGCTCACAATCAGCTGCGCCGCGGTCTGCGGATCGCCCACCACGGTGATGGCATCTCCCAAGCGGGCCGGCGCATCGGGGTATTCGAGCAATACCTCCGGCATATCGGATACGCCGTTCCAATGGTACACTTTGAACGTGCCACCGACGAACACCATGTTGGAAAGGAATATGTCCTCCGCTACGACCGTCAGGTCGGACACCGGGAACGTTCCACCGGATATGCCCGTCAGGTCAAGCTCGGCCGGGGGCAATCCGAGGTCGTTGACCGTCCAATAGTAGACATGGTCTCCGTTCTGACGCGAGGCCACGAAGACGTATTCTCCGTTGAAACCGGCCCCGCGGTTGTTTCCTGCAGCATCAATGATGGCGGGAAGATTTCCGCCCGCTTGGGTCTGGTCCCATACCAGCGATACGGGTACCAGCGGATCCACCGGTTCCGGCGGCAATGCATCCCCGTACCGGTCCACGATGAAACCGTTACCCGCCGAATAGGCCATGGCCCAGACATTGCCGAACGCATCGGTCACGACATCGTGCCCCACACTGGCGTTGCCGTTGGAAACGGTACCAAAGCCCACGCTCCGGGCATTGAGCAAGTCGATGGTCTTGGTCTTCATCGCCGCTACGGCTTCCGGGAAGGTGGCTCCTTCCGAAATATCCAGCACGTAATATATGTTCTCGACATCCGGACTGATGGATACATGGACATAGCTGAGGAAGCGCCGACCGGCAAATTCGAACGACTGTATGTTCATGGACCATCCCGGGAAGAAACTGCCGTCCACTTGGTCCACTACGTTCCAATCGCTGTCCAGCAACAGCATTCGGAAAGCCGGACCGCTGGCGATGTAATAGTCCTCCGCTCCGGGTGCACGGGTAATCCGGGCAAAATTGACATGGTCCACCATGTCCAGGGTCAATACGGTGGGGGTGGTCTCCGGAATGGCCCCTCCTACTATATCCCAGATGTAGAAGTCCTTCGATCCGTGTCCGCTGACGACCAGCTTCGCCGTCGTCCCCGGGTCGCCGATGACGGTAATGGCATCCCCCAGGCGGGCCGGGGCGTTCGGATACTCCAGCAGCACCGCCGGGGCGGCGTCATTGTCCGCCCAGTGGTACACCTTGAACGTGCCGCCGACGAACACCATGTTCGACACCAGCACATGCGGCCCCGCCACCGTCAGGTCGGACAGGGTGA
>CAZNLJ010000007.1:0-137202 GCA_964573725.1 uncultured Saprospiraceae bacterium | reverse complement strand
CATCCCCCAGGCGGGCCGGGGCGTTCGGATACTCCAGCAGCACCGCCGGGGCGGCGGTATTGTCGGACCAATGGTAAACCTTGAAAGTACCACCGACGAACACCATGTTGGAGACCAATACCTGGTTTCCGGAGACGGTTAGGTCGGAGAGGACAAAGGTACCACCGGCGACACCGGTCAGGTCCAACTCGCCGACATTACCGGGATCATCGGTATCCCAGAAGTAGACATGGTTCCCGTTTTGGCGGGAAGCCACATATACATGCGTGCCGTTGAAACCGGCACCCCGGTTATTGCCGGCGTTATCGATCAGCGCCGGCAGGTTTCCGGAAGCCAGGGTCTGGTCCAGGATACCTGTGACGGGCCCGATGGGATCCACCGTTTGGCTCCCGCCCGATACAGGTAGCAGCATCAGCGCCAAGCCCAGCAAAAGCGAATGGGAAGAAAGCAAGTGAAAAAGCTTCATACAAAGGCGTTTGGTGAGTAAATGAGTAAAGTGTATCCAAATGACAGTCGGACAAAATCAATCCGGTCGACACCACAGGGCACGGTCGCGGACCATGGGTGCCGAGGTAAATGAACCGGCGCTGTGAAGCGTTCCGCCGTGACCTGTTTTTCGAAATTTGAAAAACAAGGGAAACGCCGGAACCCAAGGGGACGCCGGTCGGATAATACTGCAGGTAATTTTTACAAGCATGCGCACGCCCGACAAAGGACGCTTGGAATCATGGGGTGCGCTTGAAGGCGGCGTAGGGGATAAAAAGGACGCACCGTATTCCCGACGCAGGGGCGGGGCCGGAACAGAAACGGGTCGCCGGCCCCACCCCGACACGTTGGGTCAGAACCGCCGGTATTCGGAGTGCAGGAACCGGTTCGCATCCGCTTGTTCGAAAAGTTGCGTCTCATTGTTCCAGTCCAGCTTGGTATCCGGGAACCGGTTCGCCACGACCCCCAACAGGATGGCCTCCGTCAGGCGGGCGGCATAGGAAAACGGCGCACTGGTCTGGTCCTTGCCCATGGCTGCATCTACGAATTGATGGTAATGGTCCGCCTCCGGAAGTTCGGGCATGGTTACCGGCTCGTAACGCCCGTCGACGATAAGCTTCGGGAAAGTCCAGTGCGGGACCAGCAGCCTGCCTTTTTCACCGATGAAAATAGAGCCCTGTTCCGGCAGTTTGTCCCCGTCCGGCAGCATCAGCTCCGGATGGGCGGGCGGGGCTCCCGGACCATCGTACCAGACCCATTTGAGGGTATCCGTGGTGTAGGGTGTCCCTTTGAACTCGTAGGTCACGACATTGTGCTCAGGATGGCCGAAGCCCGTCGGGCGGCGGCAGTTGGTCACAATCGTCGACGGGACATCCAGCCCCAGGGCCGTGTAGGGCGTATCGAAGATGTGGACACCCATGTCGCCCAAGGTGCCGCAGCCGAAATCCAAAAGTTTCCGCCAATTTCCGGGATGATAGACTTTGTCCTTGTAAGGTCTGCGCTCGGCCGTACCCAGCCAAAGGTCCCAATTCAAATGAGCGGGCACCGGGTCGCTGCCGGTCGGGGCGGCACCGTCGTAGCCCCAATTCTTGGGCGACCAGGCGCGGACGGTGTGTACCTTTCCGATCAGACCTTGTTGGATGAGGAGGACGGCGGAACGGTACTCCTTAAAGGAATGGATTTGGATACCCATCTGTGTGACCAGCCGCTTTTCCTCCGCGATTTGGCGCACTTTGCGCGCTTCGGAGACATGGTGCGTCAGCGGTTTTTGGCAATAGACGGGCTTGTTCCATTCCATTGCCAGCAGGGAAGCCGGCGCATGGGTATGGTCCGGCGTCGATACGATGACGGCATCGATATCTTTTCCGACCGAATCGAAGAGCTTGCGATAGTCGGCGAAACCCTTGGCCTTGGGGTAGGATTTCAAGGCGGCGTCCAGTGCGTGCTTGTCGACATCGCAAAGGGCCGTCACCTCCACCATCGCATGCGAAGCGATGGAGGCGAGGTCATCCTTACCCATGCCCCCCACGCCGATGTGGGCGGTTCGGAGCTTGCCGTTGCGGATGTTACCCCAGGTGGCGGAAGGGAAAATGGCGATGGTCGCCAAGGCGGCGGAACCTTTGCGGATAAAGTCCCTTCTGTTGATTGCTGACATAAGGAATTGATTTGATTACCATTTTGCTTGTTATTAGCAGCAAGCGCCGGCAGTTCCGGACTGGCCTTTTTCTGATTCGGACATCGGAACGGGTACCTACGAACCCCGGCTGCTTGCCACCATACCTATCCAATCAGCAAATAACCAAAAAAAATACAAGTGGTGAAAATCAAACACCAAAAAAAATAGGGGCGAGCGGGCAGTCTGCCTGTGTGTGCGGAAAGGATGTCGACCTGCCCGAACTACCCGTCAAGGCCCGTCCGGAAACCCGGCAACTCCATTCCGGTTGAAGGCCAAAAACGTCGGAAACCTAAATTTAACGAATATTTCACATTGGGTTAATTGCAAATGATTGGTGCGCACGTTCATTGAGGTGACCGCAGCAGCAAAATAATCGGAGCCGGTCCGGCCAATGTGCCGGCCGGTACGGAGGGTGACAACAAAGCAAGAAAAACCATGGTTGAGAAATCGCCCGATGCCATCAAGGTCCTGTTGGTGGATGATGAACCCGACGTCCTGGACTTCCTCGGATACCGGTTGCGCAGGGAGGGGTTCCGGCTGCTCACCGCCTCCGGTGGCAAGGATGCCATCCGGAAAGCCATCCGCGAACGTCCGGACCTGGTCATTTTGGATATCATGATGCCGGAATGCGACGGGATCCGGGTCTGTCACCGCTTGCGGCGCTCCGCCCGTACTCGGGGTGCCGTCATCCTGTTGCACACCGCCGGCAGCCTACCCTTTGCCAGGCATGCGACGGAGCTGTCCGGAGCGGACGGCTTTCTGCGCAAGCCCCTCCGGCCGACGGATTTCCTCCACCATATCAAAGGTCAACTCGCCCGGTTCGGGCTCACCGCTACGGAGCAGCGGTCCCTGCTCGTGTCCGATGATGTCGTCATGAACCGGATATCCCTGGAAATCACCATTGCGGAACGGTGTGTCCGGCTGAAGTCGGAGGAATTCGACCTGCTCTGGTTGTTGGTGGCCAGTCGGGGAACGGTGGTTTCCTACGATGTCCTTCAGCGGGAACTGGGGTACGACTTCGGGAATGCCGCCCACCGGCTGAAACGGACCATCCAGCGCCTGCAGGAGAAAATCGGCCGGCCTTACATCCAGCCGGTCAGCAGCAGCGGATATCGCTTCGAACGGGGAAAAACCGCTTAACGGAAGCGTCATGATTTGTTAATCTGTACTTTCCTCAGGTACGGCCACTTCCTGCCATCTTTGTCCGGCTGTTAGTTAAAGCCTACCCGCTATACTTCATACAGAACGAACTGGTCATGATACGCTACCTGGTCCTGCTTTGTACGGCGGCTGGTTTCACCGGAATGCGCCATTTCTATCCGGGAGGGTATTCAAACCCGGTGGTCACCCTGACACCGTCGGCCCTGTTGCCAGCAGCCTATGCACATAATGACTACGAACACACTTACCCGCTGAGCGAAGCACTTGCCAAAGGATTTTCCTACTTGGAGGTGGACGTCTGGCTCATCGGAGCTGAGTTGTACGTCTCCCACCTTCCACCCCTGAAAGGTCGGTCCGAACGGACCTTCCGCACGCTGTACCTGCAACCGTTGGATGATATGATCCGTCGACAGGAAGGCTGCTCTTTTTTCTCGGATGATGCCCCCTTGAACTTGGTGGTCGATATAAAATCATCGGCTTCTGAAACTTATACTGAATTGAAAAGGCAGCTCGCCCCTTATCGAGCCTGGATAGTACTTCCGGAAGACGGTAACCAATCCTCAGGCAAGGTCCGAATCATCCTGTCCGGAAACAGGCCTATCGAACAAGTCACTGCGGAAGCCGACCGATTTGTCTACTTGGACGGTCGTTTCGAGGACTTGGGCAAAGGTTACCCCGCAGACCTAATGCCGATGGTAAGTGGCCACTACTCGCGGATTTTCGGATGGAACCTCCCCGGCCTGATGCCCTCCCGGTCAGATTGGCAGCGTTTCAGGACATTCGCCGACCGGGTGCATGAGGAAAACAAGCTGATTCGCCTGTGGGCCAGTCCGGAAGACGAAACGGTCTGGTCCTTACTGTTGCAAAACGGCGCAGACCTTATCAATACAGATGAATTGGAACGGTACAGACGCTTCCGGATGTCCCGGGACCCTGGTATCCTTCCTGCCGGAATGGCTGCCCACCTGCCGGAGGAACCGACATGCTTGTCGGCATCATCCGGCCGATCAGGAGCCGAACAGATGCAAGCAAGGGAATGACCACTTACAGATTCCGTAACCGCCGGTCCGTCTGTAGCAGATACCCGTCCTTGACGTTGACAGGATGGGGTTCTGCTTTGCTGCTGGGCGTTCAGTTCGCCCCGTACCTGCTTTTGGGAGAAAATGCATATATCCGGATCCACGACACCTTGGAAGGAATCGATTACCAACTGCTGCTCGCCGAGGGGAAGATGTTCGACTATGGACCGGATGTCCTGGTAAACCGATACCTGGGCGGCCAGTTGCGTGCCGCCTGTAAGACGGGTTGGTCATTCGTCGCGCTCTTCCAGTGGATATTCGGATTATACGGCGGCTACCTGGTCAATTATGTAATCGTCCATCTGACAGCCTTCATCGGAATGTATGTCCTGCTGCGCGACCATCCGCCTGGGGCGCGTCCCACCCCGCTGGTCCATCACGGGATATCGCTATCCTATGCCTGGCTACCTTTCTTCAACAACCTGGGCATGACAGTCGCAGGATTACCGCTCTTCGTATGGGCTATCCTGAATATCAGTCGCCGAAAACCTGTAAAGGCAGCCTGGGTGGTCGTCCTGCTATTCCCGTTCTATTCCGACATTGTTTGGGCGGGTGTTCCGCTGTTGCTCACCGGTGCTTTGTTCCTGTTGGTCGGGGTGCTGCGGGAACGCCGCATACATCGGCCCCTTGCCGTTGCCTGGGCCAGCCTGGCGGCCCTGTACATCGCCGTCAATTGGCACCTTGTCCGGTTGACCTTGTGGCCAGGTGATTTCCTTTCCCACCGGCTCGAATACGACTACTTTTACAACCATAGTTTATCCATTCGCTTCAGCATGACACAAATGTGGCAGGTGATGCTCAGTTCCCACTATCATGTCGGGGTCTTCATCTCCCTGCCGGTCCTGCTGGCGGCTGGATGGAAGTATCGCTGGCTGAGCTTGCACAAGACGGAAAAAGTCCTGTTGACAAGCATTCTCGCCCTGGGGGTTTTCTTCGGCGGATACAACTGGCTGGCTTCCTGGTTCGGGGAGTCTCTGCCAATCCTGGTGACTTTCAAGTTCGAACGGATGGTGGTCTTCATTCCCATGTTGTGGCTCCTGCTATTCGCATCCGTACTCAGCCACCTTCACCGGTACCGTGTCTTCCACCGGACCATCGTTTGGTTCCTGGCTGGGCAGCTCCTATTGGGAATGGCCGCCCACGACGAATTTCACCACAACCTCAGACAGTTGTCCGGAATACCCGGCAAGCCGAATTTCCTGGCTTTTTTTGATGAGGACCTATTTTATTCCATCGACCGGCATATCGACCTGCCCAAACAAAGCTACAGGATTGTCTGCCTGGGTTTCCACCCCGCTGCCGCCCTGTTCAACGGCTTCCATACCCTCGATGGACACGCTTCCCAATATTCCCTCCCCTATAAACATCGCTTCCGTCGCGTCATCGCCGAAGAGTTGGAAAAAAACGAGACCATCCGGAAGGAATTCGATGGTTTCGGTAACCGATGCTACCTGTTTTCCGCCGAACTGGGCAAGGAATACGATGCTTTTACCTGCGGAAAACAAGACAGAAAATCAGTGGGTTCACTTCAATTGGATATCCCCGCCCTGAAGGAAATGGGCGCTAAATACCTGTTCTCCGCTGTTGAGATCCGAAATGCGGCCGAATTGGGCTTGCACCGGATCGGAACCTTCACCGGACGTCACTGGCAATTGGACATATACGAAACAAACGGACAGCCTACCTTATCCGATGATGCACAGGAAAAAGGAAATCCTATACTTTGAGCGGGCTATAGCCGTACTGATGGTCCTCCTATTCATCGCGGCGGTATGGTTTTTTTACCGCGCCAAGCATTTTTTTCCCGGCATCGGCTCATTTTATTGACTATGGATCAAATATTCCGCCTGGATGGAAACACTGCCGTCGTAACCGGTGCTCTCGGCTTGCTGGGACAAGAACATTGCAAGGCGCTCGCCGGAGCCGGTGCGAATGTCGTCGTGGCTGACCTGGACTTGGACGCCTGCCGGGCATTTTCCGAAACATTACCCGGAGGACCCCATCTGGCCGTCCGGATGGATGTCACTTGCAAGGAATCCCTCTCGGCCGCATCCCACCTCATCCTACGTACATTTGACACCCTTGACACCCTGGTCAACAATGCCGCCGTCAATGACAAGTTCGAGGAACCGCTCCTTGCGGCCCAACAGTCCATGTTCGAACATTATCCGCTTGAAATGTGGCAACGTTCCCTCGATACGAATCTGACCGGAGTTTTCCTGACCTCCCAAGTCCTCGGCCTCCCTATGGTCCGGCAGGGAAAAGGCAGCATCATCAATGTGGCCAGTACCTATGGAATGGTCGGACCGGATCAATCCATCTACCGGCAACCCAACGGTACACAAGCTTTTTTCAAGAGTCCGGCCTACCCGGCCACCAAAGGCGCGGTTCTCAATTTAACCAGATACCTCGCTGCCTACTGGGGCCGGAATGGTATCCGGGTGAACAGTCTCTCGCCTGGTGGCGTGGAAAATGCGCAGGAACCCTGGTTCGTCCATAACTACAGTGCCAAGACCGCCCTCGGCAGGATGGCGTCCCCTTCCGATTACCGGGGCGCATTGGTCTTCCTTGCCAGCGATGCCTCCTCCTACATGACAGGTGCAAACTTGGTCGTCGACGGCGGCTGGACTGCCATATGAACATCAATTTACATGGGGTTCACGGTTCGAGTAATCTTTAATTTTCAAATAAACCCGATTTAATGCGGGGTTTGCACAAGGATCCTATTCTTGCGCCGAAGTCTTTTCCACTTTTCCCCTGCCGTCAGAAACCAAATACCGAACTGAACCGAAGGCGCAGCCAACGCTCCATGCTTCGCATACCGCATCCACACCGATAAACGAAAATCCTGCATGAGACCGACAGAACTACCCGATTCAATCCTACGGAAAGCCCATGCCGTGCAATTGGTGTTGACGGATTGTGACGGTGTCCTGACCGATGCCGGTGTATATTATGACGCAAACGGGGAAGCCTTGAAAAGATTCTCCATGCGGGACGGAATGGGTGTCGAGAGGCTGCGGACCTTGGCGGGCGTAGATGTCGGCATACTGACAGGTGAAGTTTCCGAAATCGTCGTCCGCAGGGCGGAAAAACTTAATATCAAGGAACTTCACTTAGGCTGTAAGGACAAAGCGGCAATCCTTGCGTCCATCCTGGAAAGACGACAGTTCCGCCCGGAACAAATCGCCTACATCGGAGATGACCTGAACGACCTCGAAATCATGCACATCGTCGGTTTCCGAGGCTGCCCCGCCGATTCCATGCCGGAAATTCTCCGTATTTCCGACTTTGTTTCTTCCAGGAATGGAGGCCACGGTGCCTTTCGGGAATTTGCGGAAACCATCCTGCGCGCAAAACAAGGACATTGGAGTCATGAGTTGCATGATCCGGCCCATATGAACGCAAACAAACGAGCATCAAAACTATGATTCAACTTTCTTCCGGCAGAACGCTGGGACCTGGCCATCCGGTTTACATCATCGCGGAAATCGGCATCAACCACAACGGCTCCCTGGATATCGCCAAACAACTGATCCGGGAAGCCGCCGCCGCCGGCTGCGATGCGGTTAAGTTCCAAAAGCGTACGCCCACGATTTGTGTACCCCCCGAACAGTGGGGCATCGAAAGGGATACGCCTTGGGGGCGCATTACTTACCTGGATTACAGGCAAAAAATGGAATTCGGCATGATGGAATTCCGGGAAATCGATCAACTGTGCAAATCCCTTGACATCGACTGGTTTGCCTCTTGCTGGGATGAACCCTCGGTGGATTTCACCGACCGTTTCCAACCTCCGCTCTACAAGGCAGCTTCCGCTTCCCTCACGGATGTTTCCCTGCTGCAATACATGAAGAAAACGGGCAGACCGCTAATGCTCTCCACGGGCATGTCAAAAATGGAGGAAATTCTCAGTGCTCTGACCGCCCTCGGAACCGACAACCTCTTGGTCGCCCATTCCACTTCCTCTTACCCTTGTCCGCTTCCGGAGCTGAATCTCCGAATGATCACCACCTTGCGCCAAAACTTTCCCGAGTTGCCCATCGGATACTCCGGCCACGAAATCGGACTGGCCACAACCGTTGCGGCCGTAGCCTTGGGTGCTTGCTTCATTGAAAGACATTTCACCCTGGACCGCGCCATGTGGGGAAGCGACCAGGCTGCCAGTGTGGAACCTACCGGCATGCGGCGTCTCGTCAAGGATATCCGAGCCGTGGAACAAGCCTTCGGCGATGGCATCAAGAAGGTTTATGACAGCGAACTTTCCGCCTTGCGGAAACTCCGGAAAGTACACCGGATGCCGGCGGCCATCAACGCGTTATCATGAGATTCCTAATGATTCATCAGCTTCTCCGCCGAAGTGACATACCTGTTTTGTCTTGGCGGCAGGCCGTCTGTACCCTGTATTCCTCCCTGTTGTTGCTTGGCGCAGCAGCAGCCCAGTCGTTGTCCTGTTACCCCGTATCGCAAGGCCTAACGGTTCCCTGGGATATGGAATGGTTGGCGGATGATATGCTGGTCGTATCGGAACTGGATGGTACCATTTCCCAAGTCAGCTTACCCTCCGGAAGCCGGAAAAATCTTCTCCGACTACCCGATGTGGCCAAGGAGCTGCAATCCGGACTCATGGGACTCGCCTTGCATCCTGATTTCCAGCAGGACAGCCTGATTTTCGCCGCCTATACAAGCTACAAAGGGGATTCCCTCGTCCTGCGCATCCTAGAACTCCGGTATCATACCCGACCGGATACCCTTCTTCCTGTCCGTATAGTTGTGGATGACCTGCCCGCCGCCCCTACGGATATAGGCGGGCGGCTGCTGGCCTTGCCGGACCGTACGCTGCTGCTCAGCATCGGCGATAACGAACTATCGGAACGGGCACAAGATCCTAAATCCCTGAACGGCAAAATCCTCCGCTTTCGGCTGGATGGCCGTATTCCGGACGACAACCCTTACCCGGATAGTCCGGTACTCGCCGCAGGTATCCGGAATTGCCATGGAATCACGCTCGTCACACCTGCCGACCCTTCTGCCTCTTTCGCAGACCTTTCCATTCTTTTTACCGACCACGGTACCATGTCGGACGACGAACTCAACCGGCTTGTCCCCGGTGGCAACTTTGGTTGGCCCCGGGTTTCCGGCCATTGTGACAACGAACCTCCCATCGTGTGTACCCGCCCGGACCTGCTGGCGCCGCTCATGGCCTGGACTCCGACCATAGCACCCGCTGCACTCGCGTTCTATCGACACGACCGCTATGCGGACCTCCGGCAACACCTGCTTGTCGCTAACCTGTACGACCAATCCCTAAAGGCCATCCGACTGGATGACAGCAACTTACCTGCCGGCGAAGCGTTCGACCTCCTGTCGGGTACCATCGGACGAATCCGCGATGTGCTCGTCTCCCCGGATGGACGCATCTTCGTATGTTCCTCCAATGCCGACCTGTATGGCGCGTCCCCGGCAGGTTCCGACGGCATCTACGAACTACGTCCCGACCACACGACCCCGTCTCCTTCCGCCGCCTTGCTGTCTACCCCGGCGGAAGATACACTTCGGCTCGATTCCTCCCTCCTCGAAATCCGCATCCTCGTCCGCGGACTTGTTCATCCCTGGGACATGACCTGGGGAGTCGACGACAAAATCTGGTTTACCGAAAACGGAGGTTATATCAAACGGCTCCACACCGCCACCGGACAACTCGACACCATCCTTCGGCTTCCGGATTGCCATCATTCCTGGGGAAATCCCGGCATCTACTCCCTCGCATTTCATCCGGAATACCCGGAGCAACCCTACCTTTACGTCCATTACACCGACTCCCCGACCCGATCCAAATTGGTCCGCTTCCGCTATGACCCGGTCACCGATTCCCTCCTGGATCCGATCCCGGTCCTTCCCGATATCACGGCAAACGAGAGCCATAACGGAAGCCGCCTGGTATTTACACCGGATCGGAAGATTCTCTTCGCCATGGGAGAGGCCTACACCCCGGAACTCGCCCAGGACCTAAGCAGCCTCAACGGAAAAATCCTGCGGTTGAATCCGGACGGTACCGTCCCGGAAGACAACCCTTTTCCCAACAGCCTTATCTACAGCTACGGCCACCGTAATCCCCAGGGTCTGGCATTGCTCCCCAACGGTATCCTCTGGAGCAGCGAACATGGCCCGAACAATGACGACGAACTCAATATCATTCGTAAAGGCGGCAACTACGGATGGCCCAGGGTACAAGGCTTCTGTGACCTGCGATCCGAACAACGGTACTGCCGGGATATGCAGGTCATCGAACCCATCATCGCCTGGACACCTACTGTGGCTCCCTGTGCACTCGAGTATTACGACCATCCGGCCATACCGGAATGGCGACATGCGCTCTTTCAGGTCTTCCTGAAGAAAGGGAATGGAAAAACCGGACAACGTTTGGCCGTTATGCACCTTGGGGAGACAGGAGACACCATCCTACGGACCACGGAGTATTTCACCAATACCTTCGGACGGCTGCGGGATGTGCTCTTTTCACCCGACGGCCGGGTATTCTTCTGTACCTCCAATCGGGAAGTCAGCGGCAACGGACGAAAAGCCCTTCGACCCGATGATGATAAGATCATCGAGCTTCGGCCCATCCCCTGCCGCTAAGCCGACTTCAACAAATCCAATCCCAACACCTACTTTCCGGGAAATTCCTGTTCCCCGAAGACCAGGACCAACGCCCATCCACCCAATGTCCAAAAGAATTCTCCTCATCGGTGGCTCCCTCAACCAAACAACCATAATGTCCCAAATCGCCCGCGAACTGGCAGGTGACGGAACATGCTTCTTCTCCGCATATTATGCGGATGGTTGGCTTCAGGCCCTCGCCGACGCCGGCCTACTGGATTCTACCATTCTTGGGGGCCAGGCACGCCGGGCCACACTTTCCTATTTGGAAGAACAAGGGCTTCGGATGGACGACAGAGGGAAACAGGCCCCTTATGACCTGGTTGTGACCGCTTCCGACCTGATTGTACCCCGGAATATCCGGAACAAGCCCGTCGTGCTTGTCCAGGAAGGAATGCTCACCCCGGAAAACCTCGTCTATCGTCTGGTCCGTTACGGTAAGCTTCCCCGTTACCTGGCCAATACAGCCATGACCGGCCTGTCCGGTCGATACCGGATGTTCTGCACCGCTTCCGAGGGGTTCCGAAACTGGTTCATCCGCAAAGGGGCCGATCCGAATAGGGTCATGGTCACCGGTATCCCCAATTTCGACAACGTACAGCAATACCGGAACAATGACCTGCCTTACCGTGATTTTGTGCTCAGCGCCACTTCCTGCCTTCGGGAAACCGGTCAGTTTGAAAATCGGCGGCAGTTCATACTTAAATCCCTCCGGGTAGCGGATGGCAGGCCTCTTATTTTCAAACTCCATCCCAATGAAAACCACCTGCGTGCCCGCAGGGAAATCGAACAGTCAGCACCCGATGCCCTGGTGCTCACAACCGGAAACACCAACCACCTGATAGCAAATTGCCAAGTCCTGTTGACAAGATACTCCTCTGTCCTGCTTACAGCACTCGCGCTCGGGAAGGAAGTGCACAGTGACTTGGATCCCAAACTCTTGGAATCGCTTCGTCCCGTTCAGAACGGTGGAACCTCCGCAGCTAGCATCGCCCGGATATGCCGGGAATTCCTTTGACGCAAAACGCTACCGTATGAAAATCCTGATTGTCGGCCTGGGCTCCATCGGCAGGAGACACTTGAAGAACCTTTACGCATTGGGGCTGGATGATTTCCACGTACTGACCGCCGGCCGCTGTCCGCTTCCTACGGAACAACTTCCGCCCTTCACCCCGGAAGAAGACCTGGATGCAGCCCTGGAAAAGCAACCGCACGCTGTCTTTATCTGTAACCCGACGGCCCTGCACGTGCCCACCGCCCTCGCCGCCGCCAGACATGGATGCCACCTCTTTATCGAAAAACCGGTCTCCCACCTGATGCACGGCCTATCTGAACTGTTAGCCTTGGTCCGGGAGAAGAAATTGGTGTGTCAGGTAGGCTTCCAATTCCGGTTCCATGAAGTGTTCCGGAAAATCAAGCAGGCGCTGGCGGACGGTAAAATCGGCCGCATAATCTCCGCACATGCATGTTGGGGGGAATACCTGCCGGACTGGCACCCCTGGGAAGATTACCGAATTGGTTACAGCGCCCGGCATGATTTGGGAGGCGGCGCATTGTTGACCCTTTGCCATCCGTTTGATTATCTCCGCTGGCTGGTCGATGAAGTGGAAGCACTGCATGCCTTTGTTGGTAACAGCTCCGACCTTGAGCTCGATACGGAGGATGCCGCCATCGTCAACCTCCGGTTCCGAAACGGTGCCATCGGCTCCGTATACCTCGATTTCGTCAGCCGACCATCCCGGCATACCCTGCACATCGTGGGCACGGAGGGCTGGCTCGAATGGAATGCTACCTGCGGGGACGCCAAATGCTACACCCAAAGAGGCAGGGCATTCGAGGTCTTCCAGCCCGGGGAGTTCCTGGATAGGAACGTCATGTTCCTCGCAGAAACCGCTCATTTCCTGGACTGCTTGCATCACCATCGGACACCGGATTCCTCCTTGGACGACGGTCTTCGTGCCCTGCAGCTCGTACTGATTGCAAAAAACTGCCTGTCCGACAACCCAGGAATCTCTATTCCGCCATCCGATCCCCTTTCCCTCGGTTTTCAAACGATCAACGCATGAAAGTTGTCGCCATCATTCCCGCCCGGGGTGGATCCAAAGGGATTCCCCGTAAGAATATCCGGCCGCTCCACGGTATTCCCCTCATTGCCTACAGCATTGCAGCAGCCCGAAGTACGAAATGCATCGACCGGGTCTTCGTTTCCACCGATGATCCTGAAATTGCAGCCGTCGCCTGCTCATGGGGCGCGGAAGTCCCGTTCCTGCGCCCCCGCGAACTTTCAGGCGACCTGGTCACCGACCTTCCCGTCATGGTCCATGCTGTCAACTGGCTGGAGCGCAAGGAAGGATACCGACCGGACCTGGTGGTCCAGGTCCGGCCAACCTCCCCGTTCAGGCCTTCCTGGCTGCTGGACAAGGCTGTGGGACTGCTGGCATCCATTCCTGCGGCGGATAGTGTTCGGTCCGTTACCCCTGCCGGGGAAAACCCTTACAAGATGTGGCGCATAGAGAACGAGGTGCTTGTCCCGCTGCTCACCACCGGATTCAAAGAACCCTACAATATGCCCCGGCAGCAACTCCCGGAAACTTTCTGGCAGACCGGCCATGTGGATGTTTTCCGCTTCCGGACCCTCGCAGAGAAAGGAAGCCTTACCGGTGAAGTTATCCTTCCTTGCATCGTTCCTCATCAGTATGCGGTCGATCTAGATAGTATGCAACAGTGGGCACTCGCGGAATTCCTGATGCGGGAAGCTTGCCTTGACATCATCCGCCCGGACGGAGGAGCCGCACCCGCCTAACGGGACCTCCCTGTAAAGCTGTCGCCAACCTTCCCGGATACCGGGCCTTAATTAACTTCTGAATATACATCTGATGACCGGAAGCACCCGGGCCCTCATGCGGGCTTTCAGCCTGCTGGCTGTCTTTCCTTGCTACCTCCTGCTCCACTTGTTGCAGGTACGTCTGTACGGGCATTCACTGGACCGCTCCCTGCAACATCGCCGTCGATTCGCCAGCTGGCTCATTAAGTTCCTGGGTATCCGATGCGACCAGCGGGGAGGTGCTCCGCAGCAGGGTCCCTTCCTTTATGTCTCAAACCATCGCTCCTACCTCGACGCCCTATTAATCCATCAGGAGGCACCGGTACTTCCGATTGCGAAGGCGGAGGTGGGTCGTTGGCCCCTGATCGGGCTCGGTATCCGGCAGACCGGCGTCCTCCTGGTCAGCCGGGAAAATAAGAATAGCCGCACGCAAACCCGGACTGCTGTACTGGATGCGCTCCGCCAAGGCCTTTCCGTGCTGGTATTCCCGGAAGGAACCACCCACACCGCATCCCGTACCATCGATTTCAGGCCAGGCACCTTCCTGATAGCAGCGGAACACCGCATTCCCGTTGTCCCGGTGGCCGTGGAATACCCGGACCCCCAAGTAGCCTTTGTGGGGAATGATGCCTTCCTCCCACATTTCATGCGGATTTTCCGCAAGCACTCCGTTCATGCCCAAATCCGATTCGGTCCTCCGCTCTGTGCGGAATCTGCCGCTGACCTGACGGCCATGGCTCGTACCTGGATCGACGGCCAACTCCTGGAAATGCAAGCGGAACTGGGCTTGTTTAGGTCATGAATTCCACGTATCCCAACCAAACATTGTCCCGATGCCTGGTGACCAAGCAGCCCGACCCGCTCTGACCGAGATGCCGGAATACTTACGGTGGATACCGAGGGATGTCGTCTGTGGATCGTTTGAACAGCGCTTTTTAACTAACGCCCGCTTCCAAATGGAAAAATTAACAGCTAATGGAATAGCTTGATCAACAATACATCACGCTTCCGAAACAATCCCTATACCCCGTTCCCGGGAACGAAAGGCTGCGTTAGGTCACGATGGTATTTCAACTTCTGCTGGACATTGGCAGCTCGCTGACGATAGTGCTTTGATCATGGTACACCTGTTCGACCACGCACTGCACCCGGTCCCCGTTTTCCCAAGGGCAAGGCTCATTTCCGAAAAATATTCGGTAGGGTGAAATGACGCTGTTATTGCCGCAATCGAATAGGAATCCGGACATATCCAGTTGCTTTCAGCCCCAGCTGACAAACCTTCAATTCAAAGTCCGGGTCTTTTTTCTTCACCCGCACGAGTTACATATCCCTCATTTTTCGAACCTCAACGACCAAATCGAATATTTTGATTGCAAACTTCGCATGCTTGCACGAAGTATTGCGCTACTATTAACCAAAGGGTCTTTATTGCTGTGCCTCCCGCCTTTTGGAAAGGGCATCCGGTAGCCCCCCAAGCGCAGCTCCGGACGTCCTGAAAAATTTTTTGGCTCAGGGCTGCGCCTTGTGCCCTTTTCGATGCGAAACGTAGCGTATCAGCAAGTCAATTAACTAAGAACTACAGAAAATCAATATTTTGTAATGACATATTCTGTGAGGTTGAAGTGCGGAAGATGATATATATAAGAATATAATTTAATGTTTCCTCGCCATTTTGCAACGCACAAGCCGTAATGATTGTGTGCTCACGCCGGCCTTTGCAGCTATAGAAACCTGTAGTCCCGCACATCTTTTCCCGGTATTATCACCCCTTCATGGACGTGGTTGTTTCTTCTCGGCTGATGGACGATGTGTTTGGCCGCCTCGTCTATTTCAGGCAAACGATTCTCCTGTTCAAACGCTTTTACCATGGCCACCAAGGCCATAGCGGCCCTCCGGACCGTTCCAAGGCCAGGAGGTACACCGTGCCCCAAGTCCCTGAGTCCCCGGGAAAGCAGGAAATTGTCATGCGCCAGGGTAATGTGTCCGGATGCCGGAATCAAGGCTGCAAAGGTTCTTCCTATCGGATGAATAATTGGGTCTGGACGTCCTCCACCTTTGCTACGCTGCTACCAAATCATGATCCTTACCCGGCCGTCCTCGGATCCGGAACGACACAGCGCCAAGGAAGTCAGGTCTGTTCCGAAGCATCCGAGGCCGGTTGCTACACAGTTCCATTGCCATACGACTTGCGTCGCCAGCTTCAGTCACTTGTCATACTTCCCACATCCCGCACACACCGGAACCCGGTGTGGTTCAAACCCGTATCCACGGTGGAGCCCATCCGGCGGGCATTGCGGTATCCCGAGCAATATTCCTCGCTGCACAGGTAGGAGCCGCCTCGGACGACTTTCTCCTGTTGGTAGGGCATATCGGGATGGTAGCCCCGGGTGGGGCCGCCTTCATCCGGACCGCTTGCTTCCGCCCTTCGGTAATAGTTGTGGTCGAACCAATCGCTGCACCACTCCCATACGTTCCCGGCCATATCGTATAAACCATATCCGTTGGGTGGGAAGGACCTGACCGGTGCACTTCCTTCGAAACCGTCCCGCAGCGAATTCTTGTAGGGAAAGAAGCCCTGCCAGAAGTTGGCCCGTGGCGCTCCGGCTTCCGCCGGTTCGTCACCCCATGGGTAGACCATGTTTTCCTTCCCGCCCCGGGCGGCCCATTCCCACTCCGCTTCGGTGGGCAGCCGTTTGCCTGCCCACCTGGCGTAGGCGTCGGCGTCCTCCCAGGCAACCTGCACCACCGGATGGTCCGACCTGCCCGCCAGGTCGCTTCCGGGTCCTTCCGGATGACGCCAGTCGGCACCGATGGTCCAAACCCACCATCGGCCGGGATCGTCCAGGGGGACGGGATGACGGGTCGGGCGGAAGACCAGTGCGCCGGGTTGGAGCAGGCTGTCCGGCAAGCGTGGTGTACCCGGCGGCAATCCCTTTTTCATTTCCTCCCAATCGATGGGCCGTTCCGCGACCGTTACATAACCGGTCGCCGCCACGAACGCCGCAAAACTCGAATTGGTCACTTCCGTCTCGTCCATCCAGAAAGCGCCCACTTCCACCGCATGCTTGGGAATTTCGTTGGAGGCTGCCTGGTCGTTGTCTCCTCCCATTTGTAAGGTTCCCGCCGGTACCAGGACCATACCGGCCGGTTGTTGTACCGGCGGGTCTTGGCCGGGCCGCCGCTCCTCCCGGCCGCCGCAGGCGCCCGACAACACCAGGCAGAGGGTGAGACATGGTATCGTTATGGTCGATTTGGTCAGCATTCCGTATGGTTTGTCTTGTCAAAATTAAGTCCCTGGACCTAGATCCGGAGATTCGGCATCCGTTTTCCGCCACCGATTCCCGGATTGCGGCCACCAGGTTATAGGAGATAGGTCACCGAAAACTGAAACTGCCGGGGAGGCCCCGCATTCTTGCGGACAATACCGCTGCCGGCAGGCCCGACCTGTATCTGGTTGCTCTGGGTCGCATGGTTGCTGAACCCACTGAGGTTGGTCGTATTGAACACGTTGAAGACATCCGCCCGGAAAACCAGGGAACCGACTCCCCAAGCCACTTCATATTGCAGGGACAGGTCGACCGAACGGGCTCCCGGCAGCCGGTCGCTGTTCCGGTGCTCACCGGGATGCCGGTCGCTGTTGCCGACGTAGGCATCACCGAAGGAAGCACCGTCCCCGTTGAGGTCGGTGGTCCCGTACCGCAAGGCATCCGGGATCCGGTTGACCGGTTGACCGCCCTGCAACAGGGCGGTGGCGGTGATACCCAGCCGCTCCGTCGGATACCAGGTCAGGATGCCGTTCAGCAAATGGCGCCGGTCATTGATACCGGGACCCCACTCCGCTTCGAAATCGTTGCTATCCATGGCCCGGAAATTGATGTCCTCGGTGTTGTTTTCCAGCAGCGACAAGGTGTAGTTGACCCGCCAGGCGAAACTGCCTTCGCTCCGGACCTGTTGCAGGTTGATGCTGGCGGCATGATAACGGCTTTGCCCTGCGGTCTCGGATACCACCACATTGCGGGCAACACCATACAGGGTGTCCCCATCGATGACGGCGAATCCACCCCCCAGGATGGGTATCAGCCGGCTGGCATCCGCATCCGCTGGTGTACGGGCCGTCGCCCGGTCTGCATCCGGCAATGGATAAGCGGCCGGGGCATTGAGGTTGCGCAGCCGGAAGAGGTGCTCCGAACGATTGTGGACCAGGTCGATATAGAAATGCCTGCGGACATCAAGCTGTCGCTGGTAGCCGATGGCGAACTGGTGGGTAAGCGGATTTTCATACCCGTTCGGATTCAGGATGCGGCCTTCGTTGCGGAAGACCCCTTCCCGTCGCCCTTGCAGGGCGGTGTAATCCGGCCCTTGCAGATAGGGCACCTGGGACAGACTTGCCGACAGGTTCCCGTCGTATGTAATCCGGTCGATGTCCGTGCCGGCAGGCAGCATGCCCAATTCCTTCAACCTTTGCAGTTGCCGCCGGTAGTCCGTCGCGGTGGTATTCTGCTGCAAGGCGTCGCTGTGGACCGCATACAGGATCTTGTCGTAAAAGATGCCGTATCCGCCACGCAGGACGCCGGCACGGCCGAGCCGGTAATTGGCGTTGAAGCGTGGCGCGATGTTGTTCAGGTCCCCCCGCAATGCCCCTCCTTTCGACAGGTTGTCATAATCGTACCGGAGACCGACTGTCAGGGTGAGCCGGTCGGATGCCGTGAACCGGTCTTCCACAAATACCGAAGCGATGTGCTGGAATTGCCCGAAAGAAGCGGGACGTAACTCCACTTCGTATCGCAATACCGCTACGTCGGCGGGTAAATCCGCTATCCCGAGCGCACGCCCGTGTCCGGCGGATGCCAGCGTTTCCAATTGCTGGGCATCCAGGCGGACGGTGTAGTTGCCGCTTTCGTTGCCCCCCCCGACGAGGGAATGACGGGCGGAGATCAGGCCGCCCCCCGCTTTGATGGTATGACGGGGCAGGTACCATTTGGATTTATGTTGGAATTGAAGGGTGTTCTCCGTCTGGTCGAAAGCATAGCCGGGATGGCCCAGGATGGCCATGGGCTGTTCCTGTGGGTCGAGGACCACCACCTGCGGACTGCCTTCGCTGGCCGCCCTCGCGTAGTTCCACCGGAACCGGGCGTACTGCACATTCGTTTCCGAACTGAAGTTTCCACGGAACCAGGTATTCCTGGCAGCCAAGAGCACGGAATTTCGGTCCTGGACATTGGCGGCGGAAGGGAAGGCCACCCCACCCTCCAATCCTCCGCCCTGCCGCTCAATACCGACCACACCGATATTGGCGCGGAAAGAGGAACGGAACCTGTCGCTCCAAATATGGTCGATTTTTCCGGAAAAATAGGAGAACCGGTTCTCGCCGCGGACCGTCTCCTCGACGCGCAGCGCCGGCGATGAGAGCCGGTTGTCCTTCACGTCCGTCGTATGCTCCAGGTCAAGGTAGAAGAATGTCTTGTCCTTTTTCAAAGGGCCACCCAAGGCTACCCCGGCCTGGTGGCGCCGGAACCCGTCCCGGACCGCATTTCCCGACAGGTCACGTTGCGGAAACGGGGATTTGGCATCGAGTGCCGGTCCGGGCCGATGGACCACATAGGCTTCCCCCTCGAAATCGTTGATGCCGGACCGGGTGGTGATGTTCACCACACCGTTGTTCGTCAGGCCGTATTCGGCGGAATAGTTGTTGGTCAGGACCGTGACATCCTTTGCGAATCCCAAGGGAACCGCAAACTTCTGCCCGCCGAGGAACCGTTCGTTGTTGTCCATCCCGTCCACCAGGTAACTCGTGAACAAGGGGTTGGCTCCATTGATGCTCACATTGGGCGCTTCCGGAAAAAAACCGGTGGCCTGGGCTACGTTGGGCAGCCGGTATAATGCACGGGTGAGGTCGCGCCCCTCCACCGGAAGGGCCTCCAACTCGTCACGCCCCAAGGAAAAGGATACTTCGGCATCCGTCAGGTTGATACCCGTCGACAACGCGCCCGACCTGACCACCACCCCGGATAACCGCAAGGTGTCCTCCTGCAGGACGACCACCAAACTTTGCTCCTGCTTGGCCCGCAGGTTCAATCCGCCGGATTGGTATTCCCGGTACGGGAAAAAGGCAGGAATACCCACCAGGTATCCGTCCACCGCAGCCAGGGAGCGGAAGACAGCCCTGCCGTCTTTCCCGGTTGGGACGGACCGGGTAAATCCATGTGCCGGATTTTGCAAGGTCACCGTGACTTGTTCGACCGGTTCATCGGCGATGCCGAGCACAATCACGGTAAGGTCTTCCTGGGCCGCCAACGTCGTGCCCAACCACATGGCAAGGATGAATGACAAGCATCTCATGCGTAAATCGGTATTTCGGTTCCGAAATTGCCGGCTCATGGACAGCAGGCTAGCCTGAGCCGGGAATTTCCCTTGTGGGGACGAAAGTAGTCGACCCCACTCATCTTACCTGCCGTAAGGTGGCCGTTTTCGGCACTGCGCACGACACCCGGTTCCGGACCGTATGTAGTCCTGCCCACCCAACTGACCGGAGGCAGGCTTTTCCGCATCCTGTATCCTTTGCTTTGGCTGCACAAAATAGGTACTCTTCGGCATGCAGGTAGAAAGGAGGCCCGAAAAAATGACGGAACAGCCACCAGGATGAGGTCCCCGAAATAATTGGCCGACAAATGGAGTTGCCCGGCGAAATAAGCCACCGTCGGCAGTCCGTTTTCCTGCGGCTTTTCCGATTGGAGATAGTCGTCCAGCAGCCGCTCGAATTTCTCCAGGATGCCCCTGTGCATATGGTCCCTCGTCATGAACTGGCGGTCGTAAAAACGCACGCAGTAGTTCAGGAGCAACTCGATGGAGTAGGTGATGAGTTTCTTGCCGTGGGTGTCGACGCCACGTTCCAATTCATGCTCAATCATGGAAAAACAGTCGAGTACGATTCGCCTTTCCCGCTCGGAAATATGCAGTGCCTCATTTACTTCGTAGGAGAAATAGGCATAATCAGACATGCTACGGCTCAGCGAAGAACGTAAGGTCAAGTCCGGATGGAACAACAGCGCATGGCCCTGCAACGGGGGGGCAAGGCTTCCCGCACAATACCCACGACCTGTCCCGGCGCAAGGAACACGAGCGTGCCATCCTGATAGTCATAGCTTTTCCGCCCGTAATGCCGGATGCATTGCGGACCTTCCTTCAGGAAAACACCATAGAACCCCAGGCTGAAAAAGTCGGTACCGACCCGGACTTCTTGCGGGGTCGCCCTGGAAAAATCAATCACGCCGACCAAAGGGTGCAGGGTCTCGACACCCAAGGCGGCGTTGTATTCGTGTATGGTCGTAAATTCATGTACCTTCTTCATGCGCGGGTTCTTGCTTTCGGGTAAAAATAAGCACCCAATCCGGCAGGTGGCAGCCGGCCTGTATCATTGGTAGGTAAATCCGTAATCCGTGTAACAAGTGGGTGGATAAATTGGGCGATCTTTGCCCTACGGCCAGCAGGATAATTGAAAGCCCGCCTGGTATCCTAGCATCAGGCTTCTGGTGCTGCGCTCCAGTTCGGCCTCTTACACGGATTTCATCTCGAAGGAAGATATCCGGGGCCGAAACAATACGCATGATATTGGGCATCGAACCGCGAAACGCGATATGGGACCCGGCAGCCCATCACATTATTTGATTTTCGTCATTTATTACTTGTCGGATATTGCCGCCGACCCATTTGCCGTTCCTTATTTTGCATCGCTCTATGCAATCTCAGGGAATAATTTCCAAACCCGGACAATTCGAATAGTATGGCAAGTTTCAAGCTTAACATCAATGGCAAGTCCCAAACGGTGGACGTCGACCCAGCGACCCCCATGCTGTGGGTGCTGCGGGACCACCTCGACCTCACAGGCACGAAATACGGCTGCGGAATCGCACAATGCGGAGCCTGCACCATCCACCTCTGCGACGTGGCCATGCGCTCCTGCATGTTACCTGTCTCCCAGGTCGGCAACCAGGAAGTCACAACCATAGAAGGCCTCTCCGAGAACGGCGACCACCCGGTGCAAAAGGCATGGCTGGAACACGATGTGGCGCAATGCGGATACTGCCAGACCGGGCAGATCATGAATGCCACCGCTTTCCTGAAAGCCAATCCCAACCCGGATGACGAAGCCATTGAAGCGGCCATGCACGGTAACATCTGCCGCTGCGGCACTTACGTACGCATCAAGGCGGCGATCAAGACGGCCGCGCGGTAATGAGTGGACGTCGGGTCCTGCAATTGGACCTGACGGCCTGTCGCGCATAGCGGCATGGCCCCTTCTCTCTTCAGCATTCAACCAGTGATCATGACACTCGTAAGAACAACATTCGGCAGGCGTTCCTTCCTGAAAGCGACCGCATTGACGGGTGGCGGCATGATGCTCGGCTTCAATTGGTTGGCAGGTTGCAAACCTTCCGGCAAGGATACGCCCGCCATACCCAAGGCGTGGTCCAAGCTCAACGGTTTCCTGAAAATCGGTGAGAATGGTGCCGTCACCATCCTGTTACCCAACCCGGAGGGCGGACAAAACGTGAAAACCTCCATGCCCATGATCGTAGCCGAGGAACTCGACGTGGATTGGAAAAATGTCGTCGTGGAGCAGGCGCCTTTGGATACGGAACATTTTTCCCGGCAATTCATCGGGGGAAGCCAAGCCCTGCGGCAAGGGTGGCAGACACTTCGCATGGCAGGTGCTTCGGCAAGGCATATGCTGCGGCAAGCGGCGGCTCAGTACTGGAATGTCCCCCTTGGCGAAGTCACCACCCAAGCAGGCGTCTTGTATCACGACAAGAGCGGAAAGTCAATGGGCTATGGCGAAATCGCCTCCGCTGCCGCCAACACCCCCGTTCCGGAGGAAGTCCGGCTGAAGGACGTCCAGGATTTCAAGATCGTCGGCACATCCCGCAAAAATGTGGATGGTCCGAAAATCGTGACCGGTAAACCGCTCTTCGGCATCGACATCCAACGGGAAGGAATGCTCATCGCCATGGTCGTGCATCCGCCGGCGTTTGGACTGCGGCTGAAGTCCGTAGACGATACGGCGGCCCGCGCGATGCCCGGAATCAGGGATGTTTTCACCATCAAAGTCCTGAACGACGATTATAAGAAACAGTTTTTCGATACAATCTCCTTTCCCGAGGTCGTGGCCGTCGTAGGGAATTCGACCTGGGAGGTGATGAATGCCCGGAAAGCACTGAAATTGGAATTCGAACCTATCGCCGCCAAAACGGAAACCATCGACCGCCTGGGGCGGGACATGGACGTACATACCCCCGCCGGACTAGAAAGCACCTCCGCACATATTGAAAGGATGGCTGAAATGGCAGCAAGACCGGCAAAGGTCGTCCGCAAGGACGGCAACCCGGAAGCCGCTTTCAAAACAGCTGCCAAAGTCATCGAACGCACCTACACCGCCCCTTTCCTCGCCCACAATTGCATGGAACCGATGAATTTCTTCGCCCACGTGACGGCAGATAAGGCGGAGCTGGCCGGACCATTGCAAAAGCCCGAATTTACCGAAAAAGCGCTCTCCGCCCGCCTCGGGATGCCGCCGGAAAAGATTGATATTCAAATGACCCGACTCGGCGGGGGATATGGCAGGCGCTCCTATGCCCATTGGGCGTTGGAGGCGGCGCTCATCTCACAAAGCATGAATGCGCCCGTCAAGCTCCTCTACACCCGGGAAGACGACATGACCGCGGGAATCTACAGGCCGGCCTATCATGCCGTGTTCCGGGCGGCCTTGGATGCCGGCAACAACCTGGTCGCTTACCATCAGAAAACGGGCGGCATCCCGGAAAGCCCCTTGTACGCAAACCGTTTTCCCGCCGGTACCATCGACAACTACCTGGCCGAGGAATGGACAATCGATACCAATATTACGGTAGGCTCGTTCCGGGCACCCCGTTCCAATTTCATGGCGGCGGCCGAGCAGTCCTTCCTCGACGAAGTGGCGGAAGCCGCCGGTAAGGACCCCATCGCCTTCCGGCTCGAATTATTGGACCGGGCGAAGACGAACCCCGTCGGAAAGGACAACGACTACGATGCCGACCGCTATGCCGGGGTGCTGGAACTGGTGCGGGAAAAGTCCGATTGGGGGAAGGGAACGGAAGGGCTCGCCAGGGGCGTTTCCGCCTACTTCTGCCACGACTCCTACGTGGCGCAAGACCTGGATTTGGTCCTGGAAAACGGGAAGCCCGTCGTTCGACAGGTACATTGTGCCGTTGACTGCGGCATCGTCGTCAATCCCGACGCCGCCACCAACCTCGTCGAGGGATGCATGGTGGACGGTATCGGCAATGCACGCTACGGCCATATGGCATTCCGGGACGGCGTCCCCGAAAAAAGTAATTTTGACAAGTACCGCATGCTGCGCCATAACGAGGCACCCAAGTCCATTCAGGTACATTTTGTCAAAAGTGAATTGCCCCCGACAGGCTTGGGAGAACCACCCTTCCCGCCGGTCCTGGGGGCTTTGGCCAATGCACTCTACCGGGCGACGGGCAAGCGGTTCTATCACCAACCTTTCCTGGAAAATCCGGCAGGGATGGGTTGATTCAAACCTCCACTTACACCGCCCTGTTAAAACAACCGCACCATGACAACCAACCGTAATTCAATCGACCGCCGCGACTTCCTCCGTCACTCAATCCTTGCCGGGGGCGGCATGGTCATCGGCATCAACTGGCTCTCCGGCTGTCAGAACGTCTCCGGAGTTGCCGAACGGACGATGCCCCGGGAATGGTTCGATATCAACGCTTACCTGAAAATCGGCGACAACGGGGTCGTCACCATATTCTCGCCCAACCCGGAGTTCGGCCAGAACGTCATGACTTCCATGCCCATGATTGTGGCGGAAGAACTGGATGTCGACTGGAAGGACGTCATCGTGGAACAGGCGCCGCACGACCCCGCCAGGTATCCACCGGATGCATTCGGGCAGTTTACCGGGGGGAGCCGGGGCATCATGTCGAAGTGGGAACCCCTCCGCCAGGCAGGTGCCGCAGCCCGACAGATGCTCCGCGAGGCGGCGGCACAAGCCTGGCAGGTGCCGACGGATGAAATCACCGCCGAAGCCGGAATGCTTTTTCATACCAAGAGCGGCAAGCAGGCGGGCTACGGCGAAATGGCTTCCGCCGCCGCCAACATTCCCGTCCCGGAGCAACCGGTTCTTAAGGCGGTGAAAGATTTCAAGATCATCGGCCATTCGCAGAAAAACGTGGATGGTAAGAAAATAGTGACCGGAAAGCCATTGTTCGGATTGGACTACAAGGTGGACGGCATGCTCATCGCCATGGTGCAACATCCGCCCGCATTCGGTATGAAATTGAAATCCGTAGACGGTTCGGCAGCAAAGGCCATGCCCGGCATCCGGGATGTTTTCCCCATTCGGACATACAGCGAAGGTTACGAAAAGAATATGTTCGATACCAACGCCTTCCCGGAATTGGTCGCCATCGTCGGGAATTCCACCTGGGAGGTGATGCAGGCGAAAAAGGCGCTGCAGGTCGAATGGGAGCCATTTCCATCCTACCCGGATACCGTCGCCGGTTGGGGCGGTAAGCAGACGGTAACGGTGCCCGCCGGACTGGAAAACAGCACCGACCATTTCGCGCAAATGGAAGCCGCCGCCGCTAAGCCCGGCCGGATTGTCCGGCGCGACGGCGACCCGGAATCGGCGTTCAAGGAAGCCGCCGTCATTCTCGAAAGGAGCTATACCTGCCCCCACCTCGCCCACAATTGCATGGAGCCGATGAACTTCTTCGCCGACGTGAAAGGCGACCGGGTGAAAGTGGCCGGCCCATTGCAAGCCCCCGGTATCACCGAACAGACGCTGGCAGCGCGATTGGGCATCCCCGTGGAGAATATCGAAATCGAGCTGACCCGCATGGGCGGCGGCTTCGGACGTCGTGCCTATGCGCACTATATGGTGGAGGCGGCGCTCATCTCACAAAAGATGAGTTCCCCCGTGAAACTGGTTTACACCCGGGAGGACGATATGACCAATGGTATCTACCGACCCGCGTACCACGCCGTCTACCGGGCTGCCCTGGATGATGACAAGCGACTGGTCGCCTTCCATGTGAAGGCAGGCGGCATCCCCGAAAGCCCGCTCCATGCCAACCGTTTTCCTGCCGGCGCCATCGACAATTACCTGGCCGAGGAATGGAAGGTCGACTCGAACATCACCATCGGGGCTTTCCGGGCGCCAAGATCAAATTTCATCGCCGCAGCGGAACAGTCGTTCCTTGACGAACTGGCGGAGACCATGGGCAAGGACCCTATCCAATTGCGCCTCGAACTGCTGGAAAGGGCCCAGGTGAACCCGGTAGGCGAAAGGAACGACTACGATGCCGCCCGCTATGCCGGTGTCCTTGAGTTGGTTCGCGAAAAGTCGGATTGGGCCAACCCGCCTGCAGGTATGAATCGGGGTGTCACCGCCTATTTTTGCCACAACAGTTATGCGGCGCATGTGCTGGACCTGACCATTGAAAACGGCAAACCTATCGTCCACAAGGTTACCAGTGCCCTGGATTGCGGCGTGGTGGTGAACCCCGACGCCGCCGTGAACATGACCGAAGGTGCCGTGACGGACGGTATCGGCAATGCGCTTTATGGGGAAATGACCTTCACGGACGGGAAGGCGGACAAGTCCAATTTCGATACGTATCGCCTCATCCGCATCAACGAGGCACCGAAAGCCATCGAGGTGCACTTTGTGAAAAACGAGATCGCACCGACCGGTATGGGCGAACCGCCCTTCCCGCCTGTCTTCGGGGCACTTGCGAATGCGTGGTACAAGGCGACGGGAAAACGGGTGTACCGCCAACCGTTCTTAGGAACCGGGACAAAGCGGGGCTGATTATCGGAATCGGACGCGGATGGGTTGCGCAGAATTTACGGAGAATGGGGTTTCCGCTTCCCGGAATTAGGTCGACACACGGCCGGGGCGGCGGTTTCCACCGGACCAGGTCCATCCACTGCGGGTTTTCCTATGTCCGTCATGCTTGTCATTGCACGGGTCCCGCCTGCCGGGTCGGCACCCATGGGGCTATGTCCGGAAGAGCCCAAAACGCCGGAAGGACCGGTGAATATTTGGGATATGGCAACAAAAAAGGAGTCATGAAACGAATTTCATGACTCCTTGTGGATTTTGTCGGGGTAGCAGGATTCGAACCTGCGGCCCCCTGCTCCCAAAGCAGGTGCGCTAACCGGACTGCGCTACACCCCGAACAACTCCGGCGCTGCCGGGGCTGCAGTAATGCGGTGAGAGAGGGATTCGAACCCTCGGTACCCGTTTCCAAGTACGACGGTTTAGCAAACCGTTGGTTTCAGCCACTCACCCATCTCACCGGGCGACTTCAATAAACAAGCGGCGGCAAAGGTATAAGGATTCGCACAATTTCAAAATAATATTTCTCCCCGTGGGAAAAAAAATCATGGCACGGATAAGGCCCGTCATTTCTCGAGCAGGCTCAGTCGGATTTTCTTCTCCAGTTCCGCCACCGTATCCTTGAAGACCAGATCCGTCTCCATCAGGTCTTGTACGGTCTTGACCGAATAAATGACGGTGCTGTGGTCCCGGCCGCCGAACATTTCGCCGATATTCTTCAGGGATTTGTCCGTCAGGTTTTTCGCGAGGTACATGGACAGCTGCCTGGCGATGACGAATTGGCGCTTACGGGTCTTCCCGCCCAGTTTCTCGACCGGTACATCGAAGTGTTCGGCTACCAGGTTCTTGATGAAATCAAGGGTGATTTCCTGGTTGATCTGGGTGACGAAATTCCGGATGACATCCTTCGTCAGGTCCAGGTCGATTTCCCGGTTGTTCAGGGAAGATTGGGCAATCAGCGAGACCAGGACACCTTCCAGCTCACGGATGTTGTTCTGGATGTTGTAACAGATGAACTCGACCACATCGGAAGGCAACTCGACGCCCTCCCTGGACATCTTGGCTTCCAGGATGGCGACACGGGTTTCGTAATCCGGAATCTGCAGGTCGGCCGAGAGTCCCCATTTGAAGCGGGAAATCAGCCGCTCCTCCATCCCGTCCAGGTCCTTGGGCGGCCGGTCGGAAGTCAGGATGATCTGTTTGCCTCCCTGGTGCAACTGGTTGAATATATGAAAGAAAATCTCCTGGGTCTTCTGCTTGTTGGCCAGGAATTGGATATCGTCCACGATGAGCACGTCCACCATCTGGTAGAAGTTCACAAAATCGTTGACCGCGTTGTGTTTGATCGATTCGATGATCTGGCTGGTGAACTTCTCCGATGAGACGTACAGGACGGTCTTGTTCGGCTGCAGGCGCAGGGCTTCGTTGCCGATGGCATGCACCAGGTGGGTCTTGCCCAGGCCCACTTCCCCGAAAATCACCAAGGGGTTGAAGGCGGTGCCACCCGGCTTGCGCGCCACGGCGAACCCGGCGGACCTGGCCAGCCGGTTGCAATCCCCTTCGATGAAGGAATCGAACACGTAATTCGGATTCAGTTGGGGATCCACACTCAACTTCCGGATACCGGGTATGACGAAGGGATTCTTGATGGAATTCGTATCGATTCCCGCCGGTATGCCGGTTTCCTTCTTCGGCCCGACCGTCACCTTTACCTGTGGGGATGCCGATGCCGGTGCCACCGCAGCCACGACCTGACGCTGAACCTGCGCCGGCGCTGTCAGGATCTGGTACTCCAGCCGGCCCTTGTCACCCAACTCCTTCCGGATGGTCATCTTTAACAAGGATACGTAATGCTCCTCCAGCCATTCGTAGAAAAACTTGTTGGGAACCTGTATCGTCAGGGCATTGTTCTCCAGGCGGACCGGCCGAATCGGTTCGAACCAGGTCTTGAAGCTCTGTCCGTTGATATTCCGCCTGATTACCTGGAGACAGTTATCCCAAACTTGTATACAGTCGTTCGCCATACTCCAATACCATTGGAATGTTTAATGAGACAATTGGGGCTGCCTGGTGACAGGCTTTGCAGCAATCAGTAAATCAGTGTCTTTCAGGCGTATCGCAGGAAAGCTTTCTCGGTTCGACGCCTCATGAACAGTAAGTGCCGTAAAACATCGGAGGATTGCAAATTTGGTGTAAATTTTTCCAAAATAAAAACCAGGGATTCCTTTTTTTCCAAAAAAAACATCTCGGTCACAATATTACTGACAATCAATGACTTGAATAATAATTGACTCTTGTTGCTAATTGTCAGGACTATTTATATTGAAAATAAATGTATCAATATTCCATGCCCGGCTACCCTACCGTCTTTCGGTTAGCCCGGTACCGAAACAGGCGCATACTTCCACCGGCACCACACCCGGGCGGCACCTGCCGGATTCGGAGTGTAATAGCCATGTTATCCTTGCACCACACATTCCTCATGATTCTCACTTATTGGTATTGAACACGTTAGCCGCAACTCCCTCTCGGGTCCCTGGTCAGAATAACAGGGATGTCTCCTTCCGGATGGCCTCCATCGCTTTCTCCAACGGTTTGACGGGCTGTGCGGCGGCATAGCCCATCAACTGCTGTGACATGACTTGCGCATCGGCACCCGGCTCGGTCTGCTCCGCCACGAGGTCGACCAGCCGGACCGTCTCGTCCCGGGCTATCCGGATGATTTGCCACAATTGCTCCGATATGTATATCTGCTGTGTCAAGTTGTGGTCGAACTCCTGCTGGATCGTCAGCAACAAGGCCAGCCGCAACTCATCCGCCCGCATGCCCGGCCGCAGCACCCGGAACAACAAGGCCGGAAGACTGATCCGCTCGCACAACAAACTCAAACGCTCGTATGCCTGGAGGCGTAAAGGAATTGTTACATCTTTCCTTTCCTGCTGATAACGTAGCATTTTCAACCGCATCCGCTGCTCAAACCACTTGTTGCCGAAAAAGTATATCACCCCGAATACCACCAGGGACGGCAATACCGAACGCAAGACTTCCAATAATAACTCCATCGAATGTATGCTTTGTTTTGCTCGTTCCGACTTGATCCGAACATCCCGGCAAAGATAGGCCGACGGCCGCTTCTTCCAAACTTCGCGTCCGACTCAACCGGCCCTCCCACTTTTTGTTTACTATGAAATGTCTTTTTCCTATTTTCGCAATGGCTCCCCGACAAAGGGTGCTCCCTTTGATTAACTTGACAGAAACCTATCCGATATGTCCGTCGAACAGCTTACCCATACGCCCATCCGGCTGACCGCCGGCGCACTGCAACAATTGAACAAGATCATGCTGGAACAGGGTATCCCAGCCGACCACGGCCTTCGCGTCGGCGTGAAAGGCGGTGGTTGCGCCGGTTTCTCCTATGTCTTGGGCTTCGACCGTAAATCGGATGCCGACGACGAATTCTCCATCGAAGGCCTCCGCGTCTTCATGCAGAAAGCCCACGCCATTTACCTGATCGGGATGGAAATCGACTGGGTGGACGGCCTCAACAACCGCGGGTTCTCCTTCAACAACCCGAACGCTTCCTCCAGTTGCGGTTGCGGCACTTCCTTCTCGGCCTGACCACCCACCAATAAAAAGCCCGCAAACTTTCCTGTTCACGGGCGCTTTCGTTGGTGTTTGTTCATCTTTCCCTGCTTCCTCGGCATTCGCCGGGCAGAAACGGGCCAACGGCTGATGGATGTCCGTAGGTCCCGGACATCATAAGGGGATAAAAGGGGGCTGATTTCGTTCCGATTGCCAAAGGTACTTCTTGCCAACGACTTCTTGCGCTTTCAGACCCGATGATTTTTTCACCGGTGCCCCGGCTATCTTTCCAGCCGGTCCGTCACCGGGGCTACCGTCGCCCCGGCCTGCGGTTCCGTCGGCTGTGCCCCACCCTGGGGCCTCAATGCCCGAAACAGCCCGTCGCCTTCCTGCCCGGGGTCTTCCAACCAGCGAACGGACCACGCATTCAGCACCTCATATCCTTTGGCCGTCAGCTGGATCCGCCGGCTTTCCTCCCAGACCGCGGACGTGCAGGCAGCCCGCGCAAAAAATCCGTCCGGCACCACGACCACAGGCCGCCCGGTCGCCCTGTCTTCCGTCGGATGCACCAACAATGGCACTACGACGGTGCCTATCGTACAGGCAGCCTGCAACAAGCCCCTGTCCATCCTGTCCTCGAGTACCGACCGGCATTCCTCCGCGAATATAGAGGGAACAGGACGCGAAGCGGTTCTGAAACCGAGCAACTGCCAGATTTCCCGAAACAGGTGCCGGTTGCCCGCCTGACAGGCCTTGCCTGCCTGTATCAAATGCGACAGGATCCAGGTACCTCTCTCCTGCTGCTTCCCCGAAAATGTATGGAGGTGATTTTCTGAAAAGGAATGGACCAGGTGCATGGACGACACCTGCGCCTTGGCCAACCATCGGAGCATACGACCCGCCTGTGGCGTGTTCAACCACTCGGTACGCTTTGTCAGGTTCCTCTTGCTGCTGGCCACGCCGAATGTCCCGCTCAAGACGACATGGTCCATCGGATAGGCCAAGGCTTCCTCCAGGTGCAATACCACCAGCCCGTTCCGCTCCAATTGGCCTATTTTTTCCGCAACCATGGGCTGACGCTGTTTCACCTCAAGCAGGTACTGCAGGATCCGGTCCCGCTGCCCCCGGGTCATGGTGACAATCCCGACCGTCGGATACACCTGCTGCGGCGTCGGCTTGACCTGGTTCAATAGCCGGACGACGAATTGCGCCTCCGTGTCGTTCGTGTCTTCGGCCTCGGAATATCTTCCGTCTACGGCATCCACCTGCCAACGGGGCCTGACCGAGGTGTCCATGTTGTCATCCTCCCAGACGGGAATATCCGGCAGGTGGGTGACGGGAAGCCCCCGCTCCCTCAGATAGGCCACCAACACGCCGTCTTCGGCCGGTAAACTGAACAAGGCCGTTCGCCGGCCATAGGAAGAAAGCTCCGCCGCCTTGTCCACCGAAATTCCCCCGGCGGTAAGGATAAGGACTTGATCGTACAAGCCGGTCTTCCGCTCCTGCAACAACCCGGCGGCTGCCTCCGGTGTCGTAAGAAGCACCGGCAGGACTTCCGAAATGGTCTCCCAACCTGCCCGGAACTGTTCCGCCGGTGTATCGGTCGCCTCGCCGCCCACCCCTTTCACGAACAGCCGGACATACAAGGTCTTGTTCTCCTTTTTCAGCTTGCGAAGGGCGGCTTCCCGGCGTGCTTGCCAAATCCGACGGATCTGCGGCACCAACAAGGGCCGCAATGCGGCCCAGCGTTCCGCCGTGTCTTTCGCGAGATGGTCCGCCGTGGGCAATCCGGCAGGCCGCTCCTTGCGCAACAGCTGGCTGAAGAACCAACTGTCGAAGGCTGCCGTCCAATCTGCCGGCCTCGCCTTGACCAAGGCACCCACGACTTGCCGGCCTTTCCCTGTCAGGGAAAGCCAAACGGTTTGCCAGGCATGGAAAGCCTGAAAATCCCGGAGATGCATGGCGGTGGTTTCCAACAATTCCGACAAGGATTCCAGTTTCCGCTGCTGCTGGCGTACGGAATACCCCGGCCGCTCAAATTTCTGCTGGAATAGTCCGGCCTCCTGCAGGTCGGACAACAGGTCTTCCAATTCCCGCTCCAAGCCTTGCAACTCCTCACCATTTGACGGGGTAAGGTCCTGCTGCCGGCTATCCAACCGCATGACGGCATCCTGCAGGGAGCTGTCCAGGCTTTCCCGCCAGCCGAGCAAGGCGGCTTCCAAAGCCTCCAGGTTGGCACGGACGGACCCGATGTGCCGACCATCCCGGCTGGGCCGGAACTCGAACGGAAAGAGCTCGCTTTGCCGGAATTGTTCCATCACCGCCAAATAGGCCGCCGTCACTTCCGCCACCGCTTCCCGGACAACCCTTCGCCGTAGCCGGAACCAGTTCATGAAAACCAGCTTCCCGGCGCCGGCTGTCCGGAAGGAGGTACCGTACCGGTCCTCATACTGGTATATATTTTCCCGGACCGCTCGTATTTGTTCCGACAATTGCTCGAATGCATGCAACCGTACCGTCCGCCAATTGCCCAGTACGGCCTCCTGTATCCGCAGATACCGGTAGTGAAGCCCTTGGGTCCGTTCCAGGAAACGCAGGACGGATGTTTCCAGTGCCTCGTCCTCGACCGGCTCCTTATCTTCCCGGAACCAGTCGGAATGGAGGACGGTCAGCGGATGCCCCAATGTGTTGACCGAGGGGAACAAAGCCTGGCAAGAGCCGAGGCGGTCCCGGATCTCCGCATACTCCGCTTGCGAGAGCTCGAATCCGGTATGTCCCAGCTGGCTGCCGAGCAGTTCCCTGCCCTCGATCCGCTGACTGGCCAGGAAGCGGCCTACGGTATCCGTCCAGTCGCTTTCCCCGAACACCGCGCTTCGCACCGCCCTATAGGCTGCGTCCATGCGTTCCTTGCTCCGCAGGTACCGGTTTTTTTCTTCCTGGAAATGAGCTGGGATGATTTCGGATTCTGCGGATGCGCCCTTCGCCGATACCCGCAGCAATTCTCCCAAGGTGGTGCTGTCGTGCCAACCGTCGAGCATCAGGAAATGCTGTTGCAACAAGCCGGATTTGACGACCCATTGCTGTACTTGCCGCAACACCGGCGCGCGGTCCGCTACCACGAGGCAACGCTGCCCGTTGGCCAGGGCATTCAATATCAGGTTGGCGGCCGTTCGGTTCAGGCTGTTGCCGTCGTCGCTCGTTACCGCCGACACCGGATGGGCATGCGCCCGCTCCAAGGCAGTCTGCTCTTCCGGCGTAGTGGTGTGCCAGCCGAATACAAACGGTTCTTTCGCGGTTATCGCCTCCCCGGCCGGCCATGTCGCCGCCGGTTCCTCCTGGTCTGCCGGGCCCGTAGGGTACTGGGGGGGATACTGGCTTAATACACCCGACCAGCATAGGGCCGGCCGATGGGTGTAGGCTCCCAATCGGTCGATGCCCGGCGACGGTACGGGTTCCTCCCAGCTTCCTTGCTCCTCCGCTTGCAGACGCTCCGCCAGGCGCCGGACGAATGCGGCGACCCAACCCCCGCCTCCTTGCCGCGATGCCTCCCGCTCCTTGGACGAAAACGCCAGGTCCACGCCGTATTTCTCCTGGATCAGCTCCCGTAGGTGCATGTTCAATTGACAGGCCACCGGTGCGGAAGTCCGCCGCAATACCCAACTCCGCGTACTCCCCTGCGCCGGCTCCATTCCCAGATGCCAAATCAACAAGGGCGCTACCGACAGCTCTCCCCGAAATGTGTCGACGTATAAGGGGTAACCCAATCCGAAGGATTTGTAGCCGTATACTTTTTCCTGGTTGCGGGAATGGAAATACAAGTGCCGGATCTTGTCGGCCGCCGCCTCCCGCGTATCCAGGACAACCGGCGACCTTCCGACCAGCAATTCCCGGACAAGGGCTGCCGCAAATGCGGATTCCCGCTGGTCGACCCGACAGAGGTCCGCTTTGTTCAGGTGATACGGAAGCGCATTGTTATATACCGTTTCCGCCTGGATGGTGTCTTCGTTTCTCATAGTTCTTGCGCCCGGGCGGTTTCCGGCTGCGGATTGTTTTTTCCCCTCCCCCGAAACCGGAAAACCTGCCCTTATCCGGCGAAGATAAACCATTTTCCCGCCGCTTTCAAATCTGGTTGGGCTTGCCTTGCCCCGCGCCGGCTTCCCGGGCGGCACCTTTTCCGATTCCCATGCCGGCGCACTCGTCCCCAGGCCCGGAATACCCGGACGGAATGCGTCAGCCCCATTATGGACTGCCGCGTGACGGCTTGCCCCGATTCCAATGAATTTACTATCTTTGTATACCCTCAGCATGGAAGCCGAACCGCTTGTGCCGCTTGCTTTTGGCGAGATTTTGGATGCCTCCCGGTCAACCTTTGCCTAAATTTTCACCCATGAATTCATTGAAAACATTTCTGTTGCTGTCCGTCCTGTCCCTCCAGGCCTGCACCCACGACGAACTGCGCAATTCCCTCGACGCTTCCTTGTCGCGGTTGGTGGACCGGGCCGCACCGACCGGAAACAAGGATTTCTTCCTGCTTCCGGACGAAACGGATTTCTCCGCCATCCCGCAGGACCCCGCCAATCCGCTGAACCCCGCCAAGGTGGAACTGGGTAAGATGCTTTTCTATGAAACCGGCCTCGGACTCATCCCGCAACACCCGGAAGCCAGGAACACTTACTCCTGCGCCTCCTGCCATATTCCGGATGCCGGTTTTATGCCCGGTCGCGCCCAAGGTATCGCAGACGGCGGCGCCGGATTCGGATTCAACGGGGAAGGTCGTTCCAAACTTGTTTTCTATCACGACAACGAACCGGATGTACAGGGAGCCAGGGCGCTCAGCGTCTGCAATGTGGCCTTTGTCACCAACACCGCATGGTCCGGTAAGTTCGGCGGCACGCACGTCAATGCAGGTACGGAAGCGCAATGGAAGGATGATGCGGAAATCAACCACGAAGGGCTGCTCGGTGTGGAAAGCCAGACCATCGCCGTCCAGTCCGTCCACCGCATGCTCATCGACGCGGCCGTGGCCGACAGCCTGGGATACAAGGACATCTTCGATGCCGCCTTCCCCCAGGTACCGGCCGGACAACGCTATTCTTCCCGGACCCTGGCCTTTGCGCTGTCCGCCTACCTGCGCACCTTGATTCCGTCCCGGGCACCGTTCCAGGATTGGCTTCGGGGCAACGAATCCGCTATGTCCGATGCCGAAAAAAGGGGCGCCATTCTCTTTTTCTCCAAAGCAGGTTGTTACAAGTGCCACAATGGCAAAGCTTTCCAAAACGCGACCCACTTCTACGCGGTCGGGGTGAAAGACCTGTTCGAAACCGGTCAGGCCATCCGTACGGATGTCCACGATGAACGAAACCTCGGCAGGGGCGGTTTCACCAAGCGGCCGGAGGACATGTACAAGTTCAAGGTGCCGCAATTGTACAACCTGTTCGGCGGCTCTCATTTTTTTCACGGCTCTTCGAAACGGAGCCTCCGGGATGTGGTGGCGTATTTCAATGCGGGTGTCCCGGAAAATCCGCGGGTGCCCGCCCAGCAGCTGGCCGGCCAATTCCATCCCCTGGACTTGTCCCCCCAAGAGGTGGACGACCTGGTGTTGTTCCTGGAACGTTCCTTGTTCGACCGGGAAATGTCCCGCTTTGTTCCGACTTCCTTGCCTTCCGGAAATTGCTTCCCGAACAATGATATCCAATCCAGACAGGACCTGGGCTGTCCATGAAATTTCCAACCTCCCGCATCCTGGATTGGTGCTTCATGACTCCAACCGCCCTTAAACCGACGATCATGCCGACCTTTTTCTCGCTGCCGCTGCGTGGGATTTCCCTCGTCGTCTTGTCGCTGGCATTCGCCGCGTGCTCCGGAACCAATCGGCTGGTGGCAACCATCGACCGACCCAACAAGCTCCGTATCGAGCGGGCGGAAATCGAAGCTTTCTCCCGGGTCCATTACGGATTGGAAATCTCGGTCGTTCGAATGAAAATCGTGAAAACGGAAAACGCCTATTACCTGCTGGCCGGTACGGAAAACGGGATTACCTACGCGTTTGAGCTGGAATCCCGGCACCGCAAGTCCTACCTCTCCCCTTCCCGGATGCTGCATGCTTGTTCGGACCCGGAACTTTCCCTCGGAACTTTCCTGCAAAAGGACGGTCATATCAAGGGCTGCCGAAACGCTGTCCATACCCTGGTCCCCCCTGTACTCCGGCCGGACTGACCAGCCGGGCAAAAGCCCCCCCGAAGTACAGCTCAGACCATCTTCAACTCGAACGTGCCGTCCCGGAATACCATCACCAGATTCTTCCGGTGGCGGAACCATTCGACAATCTCCTTCCCGAGGAATTCCCTTCGCCAGCCTTGCTCCAGCATGGGGTCCAGGTAGTCCATGTCGTCCTTCATTCTCCGCAGGGCGCCCCGGGGCAGGACCAGCTGGTTGGAGATGCCGGCATCCAGGCTCTTGTAACGGACCAGCAGGTCCAGCATCTCCATCAACATGGCTTCCTTATCGTTCTCCACCGTATCCTTGGGTATTTGCCGCAGGATATCCGACTCCTCGGCAGTGGCCGGCTCCTGGTAGAACCGGTGGAACAGGTCGCTGTACTTCCGCACCACGGAATCCGGAATCCGCCGGTTGTTGGTCAAGGCATCCTTTCCGGAATGGATGACCCGGACGATGGGATTGATGTACTTGGCCGGCAAGACCATTTCCTTCGAATGGTTCCTTTTCCGCGCCTCCTCGGTCCGCCAAAGCAGCAACCGGAGCAGGAATACCTGCTCCCGCTTGCGGATGCCTTTGATCATGTTGCTTTCGAGTACCTCCTTGTAAGGGTCCTGCGTATAGGTCGACGCCTGCTCGAGCACCCGGAATTCCTCCCGGGCCCAGGACAGCCGTCCCGACCGGGTCAGCTTTTCCGACAGGTTCTTCCAGATTTCCACCAAGTACACCACATCGGCCACGGCATACGACAACTGCTTGCTGTCGAAAGGTCTTTTCTCCCAATCCGTGACCGTCTGGCCTTTGCTGACGTGTATGCCGATTTCCGCATCGACCAACTTGGAGAAACTGATCGGATGCCGGTACCCGGCGAACGATGCGGCCACCTGTGTATCGAAGACATTCCGCGGAAGGACGCCGTAGTGGGCGTAAAACAACCGGAAATCATTCTCCCCGGCATGCACGATCTTCAGGATGTCCGGATTTTCCAACATCCGGACCAATGGCCCCAAATCGCGGACCTTGATCGGGTCGATCAGGAAACAACCCGCTGTGGTGGCGACCTGGATCAGGCAGATGGTCGTCGTGAAACGGCGTTCGCCTATGAATTCCGTATCGAAACTCATCCATTCGACCGATGCGTTCCGATGATGGAAGTCCTCCAGTGCCTGAAAGTCCTCAATGAGCGTGTATGGGTGATTATCTGGTTTTGGCATGTTTCTCATCGTGGTTATCCGTCCCGCCTTGTCCGGCCGGGCTGTGCCCCCTTGCGCGCCAGGCTTCCGGGGAGGCCTCGGGAAACGGAAGCGACCGCTGCCCCTCCGATGCACGCGTAGGATGGCTTTTCCCGCCGACATTGACCCCGTGGTGTGCGAAAGTAATCATTTGACGTTAATTTTACGATTCCTGTATCCGGAATCCCGTAGTATTGTCCGATACAGCTTCCCTGTCACCGATTCCCCGGCTCCGCAGCCGGCGCAACCAGGGATTGACATTCCACAATCTTGACCACATGAAGGTATTGATGGTAACAGGTGCATCCGGCTTCCTCGGCCGGCACTTCTGCAAGCAGGGTGCGAGAGGCTGGCGGATGGTAGGCACCTACATCCGGCGTTCCGCCGCCGCCGGTCCTGATTTGACGCAGGTGCCCCTGGACCTCACGGCCAAGGACCAAACCTGGCGGACGCTGAAGTCATGGAAGCCCACGGCGGTGCTCCATCTCGCCGCACACGCCGGAACCAATCACTGCGAGGAAAATCCGGAGGAAACCGCCCGGTTGAATGTCGCGGCGACGGCGGACCTGGCGGAAATGTGTGCCGACAGGCACATTAGATTTATCTTCACTTCCAGCGAACAGGTATTCGACGGAAGGGGGGCACCTTACCGGGAATCCGACGAGCCGATTCCGGGTAACGAATACGGGCGGCAAAAACTGGCGGCGGAAAAATTGGTGTCGGCCATTCATCCGGACAGCATCATTGTCCGACTGGCGGTCTTGTTCGGGTATGGCATCGATCCGGGGGGAAGCGCGGCTTGTTTCCTGGACCAATGGGTGTCGGCCTGGCTGTCCTTCCTTCCGGTCACCGCCTTCCGGGATGAGGTCCGCAGCTTCGTATCGGCGGATTGTGCGGCCCGGGGACTGCTTCGGTTGTTGGAACAGGATGCATCGGGCACCTTTCACCTGGGCGGGGATGTTCCGATGTCCCGGCATGAATTCGCCGTGTTGGCCAAGAAACATTTCCAGTTTCCGAATGCCGTCGTCCTTTCGAAATCGCAGGCGGAGGTCACCATGCCGGCATTCCGTCCACCGGACCTCCGGCTGGATACCGGCAAGCTCGCCTCGCTGGGGTTTCGTCCGGAAGACCCGGCCTTCGTGCTGCGGCAGCTCGCCGGTTCGGTCCCGCCGGCACCCCACTTCCACGAGAACTGACCCTTCCGCGCCCGGTCACGCCGGAACGGAATGCTGTCCCGCCAACCAATGGCGCACGTATTCTCCTTTGGGGTCATAGCGGCCGGCCTGGGTCTTCGGATTGAAATACCGGTCCTCCCGGGGGTCGTTGCCGACACCCGCCACATAATTCCAGTTGCCCCAGTTGCTGGCCACGTCGTAATCGATCAGCAGGCTTTCAAAATATTCGGCCCCCATTTGCCAGTTGACCTTGAGGTCGTGGACCAGGTAACTCGCGACGTTCTGGCGCCCCCGGTTGGACATGAACCCGGTGGCGGCGATTTCCTTCATGTTGGCATCGATGAAAGCTTCTCCCGTCTCCCCGTCCACCCAAGTGCGGAACTTTTCGCGGTCATCGGTCCAACGTCGGTCCACCTTGCCGCGCATCCCTCCTTTTTGAAAAATGGCCGAACCGTGTTTCTTGGCCATCAGCCGGAAGAAATCCCGCCAGACCAGCTCGAAATAAATCCAGTAGGTGGATTTGTTTTCCCCCCGTTCCGCCTCGTACCGCTTGAGCTCGTGGTAAATCAACTTTGGGGAAAGGCAACCCTGGGCCAGCCACGGGGAAAACCGGGTGGAGAAATTGCTGCCCAGCAATTGGTTCCGGGTCTCGAAATAAGTTTGCGCGAGGTCGGTCTCCCACAGGTAGTAGCGCAACCGCGCCAACGCCGCCGTTTCTCCGCCCAGGAAGGTGTAGGTGCCGCTCGGCCGCAGGTCGGCCGGCAGGTCCTGCAAAAATTCCGCCGGCACTTCCCCGGTCTCGATCGACCGATCGAAGGCCGGCAAGCTGGCCGGCACAGGCAATGGGTCCCGAACGGGGACCGCCCGTTCCACTTCCTTCCTGAACTGGGTGAACACCTCCGGCGTCTGGGTAATCGGAAACGGGAGGTCGGCCGTGTAATAAAGCAGTTTCCCCCGGGTGTACCAGACCTCCTGCCCGACCGCCCATAGCTTTTTCTCCAGCGCATCCTGAACCTTTACCTCTTCCGCCGTCCGCTCCCGGTTGCAGAAGACCCAACTGCAACGGTTGTCCAGGGCCAACCGGAACAACTCCTCCTCCGGTTTCCCATACAGGATGACCAGGTCGCTGCCCAGACGTCGCAGCGATTTCCGGAGGTCCATGACGCTCTCCACGATGAACTTCCGGCGGAATCCGCCGGTCTTGGGCAGGCCGGTCAGCCCCAACCGCCCGGAAAATGTCCGCGGGTCGAACACATACACGGGAATGATCTCGTCACAATTGCACAAGGCATTGGTCAGCGCCTCATTGTCGTGTAACCGGAGGTCCTGCCGGAACCATACGATGCCTTTCTTGGTGATTTGCATGTCCGCTGTGGTTGGTACCGGACCAAGGAGGTGGGCCTTCCTTTTCCGGTCGGTTTGCTGGTCTGCCAATACAACAAGAGAATAAGATTCCTGTTTTCCGCAGCGGCCCGAAATAAGCCTTCCCACCTGATTCCGTCGTTCGTACGGCACAAATTCCGCTGTTTGGCTTACTTTTACCTGCTCATTTTTTCAAGTCATTTTCACAAGATTCCCCGATGAAAGAACCCATCCGACTCTCTTTCCTGTCCGCCGGAACCTTCAAGCTCGACGGCGGCGCCATGTTCGGTATCGTTCCCCGGCGCCTCTGGGCTCGCCACAACCCGCCCGATGAGAACAACCTTTGCACCTTGGCGCTCCGTTGCCTCCTGGTGGAGGCCGGGGACCGTCGGATATTGGTGGATTGCGGCATAGGCTCCAAACAGGATGAGAAATGGCGTTCCTATTTCGAACCGGACACCGCGCGGACACTCGCCGACGGGCTGGCGGGGAAAGGCTTGCAGCCGGCCGATATTACGGACGTTCTCCTGACCCATCTGCATTTCGACCACTGCGGCGGTGCCATCCTGCGGACACCGTCCGGCGACCTGCAGCCCGCTTTCCCGAATGCGACCTATTGGTCCACCCGGCGCCATTGGGAAACCGCCTTACAACCCAATGAAAAGGAAGCCGCCTCTTTCCTGCGGGAAAATTTCACCGCGCTGGCGGATTGGGACCTGGTTCGATGGATTGCGGAGGGAGAAGGCCGGACGCCCTGGTTGCCCGGTATCGAAATCCAATTCGCGCATGGGCATACCCAGTCGATGATGTTGTTGCATATCCGGACGGAAACGGGCTATTTCGTCCACTGCGCGGACCTGTTGCCATCTTCCTTCCATGTGCCCATGCCTTGGGTCATGGCCTATGATATCCGGCCTTTGCAGACTTTGGTGGAAAAACGGGAACTGCTCGCCGCCGCCGCGGCGGGAAATTGGTTTCTGCTCCTGGAACATGACCCCTTGCATGCCTGCATCACCATCGGTATGAATGCGGACGGTAGATACGTGGTCCGGGAAAGGTATCCGGATATTCCGGCTTGACATTGGCGATACCGGACCGGCGGTGTCCCCAAGACAACCGAATGGCGGTCGGACAAGGACATGGCAGAGCCCCTGGCAAATCGGCAGGGAACGCCGGTCGCCAGGACTTGGGTGGCGTGGAAAAACCCGATCCAATCGGAGGCCGATGCCGCGGAATCCCGCGTGAATCCTCGGAATCCGCCGGGCGGGCCGACACCCCGGGTCCTCAGCCCCCCAGGGTCTCCTGCAACGTCAGCCACTCCTGCATGGCCGATTCGAGGTCCTGTTTCGCCTGTTCGTAATCGGCCATCTTACGGACATGGTCCTTCTGCTGAAAAAAGTCTGCGGCCGCCATATGGCCTTCGAGGTCCGCCAAGCGCTTCTCCAGCTGGGCGACCCGTTTTTCCGCCTGGCCCAACTGCCTTTGCATTTGCCGGCGCTCCTCGTGACCGATTTCCCGTGCCGCCACCGGTCCGGACGGATTGTCCGCACCCGCTGCGGTGCCGCCGATCTCCACCTGACGCATATCGTCCAGTTTCCTTTTGCTCAGGAAGTAATTCACATCGCCCAGGTAGGTATGTAGTTTCCTGTCCCGGAACTCCAGGGTGGTATCCGTTAGTCCGGCAAGAAAATCCCGGTCGTGGGAGACAACGATCAGGGTGCCGGTGTAATCCAGCAGGGAGGCCTTGAGCACTTCCTTCGAGAGCATATCCAGGTGGTTGGTCGGTTCGTCCAACACCAGGAGGTTGATGGGTTTGAGCAGCAGGCAGGCCATGGCCAGGCGGGCCCGCTCACCGCCCGACAACACCGAGACCTTCTTGTCCTGGTCTTCCCCGCTGAACAGGAAAGCACCGAGAATGGCCCGGAGCTTTGTCCGCATCTCGGGCGGCGAATGCAACTCCATGGTCTCCAGCAAGGTAAGTTTGGGATGGAGGGCTTCCGCCTGGTTCTGGGCATAATAACCGATGAAGACGTTGTGCCCGGGCTGCAAGGTGCCGGCGGTCGGAGCCAGCTCGTTGACCAGCATTTTGGCCAGGGTGGTCTTGCCTTGGCCGTTCTGGCCGACGAATGCGATCCGTTGGCCGCGTTCCACCTGAAAATCGACGGATTCCAGGACGCTGAGCGGTCCGTATCGCTTGGTCAGCCCTTGGGCGCTGACGACAACCTGTCCGGAACGGGGCGGTTCCGGGAAACGGATATTCATGACGGCGGTATCCTGGTCCTCGATTTCGATCCGGTCGATCTTGTCCAGTTTCTTCTGCATGGACTGCGCGAGGGTGGTCTTGGTCGCCTTGGCCATGAACCTGCTGATGGTCCGCTCCATCTGGGCGATCTGCTTCTGCTGGTTGTTCATGGCCGCCGCCATTTTTTCGCGGCGTTCGTCGCGCATCTCCACATACCGGGAATAGTTGGCCTTGTAGTCGTAGAGCTTGCCCAATTCGATCTCCACGGTCCGGCGGGTCACGTTGTCCAGGAAGGTCTTGTCGTGGGAGATCACAATGACCGCCCCCTCATAGGTCTGCAGGAATTCCTCGAGCCAAAGGATACTTTCGATATCGAGGTGGTTGGTCGGTTCGTCCAGCAGCAGGTAGTCCGGCCGCTGGAGCAACATTTTCGCCAATTCGATCCGCATTTGCCAGCCGCCGCTGAATTCGTCCGTCAATCGGTGGAAATCCGATTGCTTGAAGCCTAGGCCCTTGAGGATCTTCTGTGCATCGGCCTCCATATTCCCCCCCCCGATGAGCTGGAACCGATGGTCTAGGTCGGACATCTCATTGAGCAAGTCCATGTATGCATCGGTTTCGTAGTCCGTCCGGTGGGCCAGCTCCGCGTGGATCTCCGCCAGCCGGGATTCCACGCGGCGGGCCTCGTCGAATGCGGTCAATGTCTCTTCCAACACCGTCTTCCCTTTCGGCAGGCTCATTTCCTGATGCAGGAAACCGAGGGTGCTGCTGCCGGGCCGGGCGATCTGGCCCTCGTCGGGTCGCTGGTAGGCCGCAATGATTTTCAACAGGGTCGATTTACCCGCTCCGTTGCGCCCGACCAGCCCGATCCGGTCGCGCTCGCCGACCACGAAGTTGATCCGGTCCAGCAATATCCGGTCCCCGTATTGAACATATATATTGGAAACTGTCAGCATATCAATTGTTTAGGTTGCTTTGTACGCAGACCCCCCGAGGTCTGTACCGTAGAAAAGGGGCAAAATTAAGGGCAATATTTGAAATGGACCTGTTACGGCCGTCCGGCCATCGCCTTTTTTGAAGGATGCCCCCGGATACCGGACGAACCGCACACCGGAAAAAATAATTCTTATCGGCCGCTGTTTTGTTTAGTATGTTGCAAAAACTACTTTTGCAGGTATCGATCGGACATCACCGACGCTGAAAACCGCTTCGCATGATTCTCGGAATACTTCAGGAGCCGGCTCCGGAACGGAGGGTTTCCGTCACCCCGGACAACCTGCCGGCGCTCCGGCAGCTCGGCATCACCGACATCCTGGTGGAAACAGGTGCCGGGGAGGCCGCCACCTTCGCGGACGGCACCTACCTGTCGCAAGGGGCCAAGGTCGTTTCCCGCCAGGCTGTCCTGGACGGGGCCTCCATCCTGACCTGTATCCATCCGCTGCCCGCATCGGAAGCGGAAGCGTTGCAGGCCGACCAGCTGCTTATCGGTCAGTTCAATCCCCTGGGGCAGGCCGCCGTGGTCAATCCCCTGTTGGCCTCCGACGGGATGGCATTCAGCCTGGACCTCCTCCCCCGCTCGACCCGCGCCCAAGCCATGGACGTCCTCTCCTCCATGGCCACCGTCGCCGGATACAAGGCCATCCTGACGGCAGCCGGCCACCTGCCCGGCTTTTTTCCCATGTTCATGACCGCCGCCGGTACCATCAAGCCGGCGAAGGTGCTTGTCATCGGTGCCGGTGTCGCCGGCTTGCAGGCCATCGCCACCGCAAAACGCCTGGGCGCCGTGGTGGAAGCGTTCGATGTCCGGAGTGCCGCCCGCGAGGAAGTCCTCAGCCTCGGCGCCAAGTTCGTGGAGGTGGAAGGCGCCCAGGAAAACGCCGCCGCCGGTGGTTATGCCGTCGAACAGACCGAAGATTACAAGCGCCGCCAGGCGGAAGCCGTCGACCGGCACGCCCAACAGGCGGATGTCATCGTCTGTACCGCCCAAATCCCCGGCCGTAAGGCTCCCCGCATCATCCGGACCGATTCCGTCGAAAAGATGAAGGCCGGCTCCGTCATCGTGGACCTCGCCGCGGCCTCCGGAGGCAACTGCGAATTGACCCGCGACGGGGAAACCGTCGTCCACCACGGGGTCTCCGTCATCGGTGCCTCCAACCTGCCCTCCACCCTGCCCCGGGACGCCAGCGGGATGTTCGGCAAGAATATCCTCAATTTCCTGAAACTTTTTTTCCAAAAAGGGACTTTCAAGGTCAACTTCGAGGATGATATCGTCCTGGCCTCCTGCGTCACCTCCGAAAAAAAGATCGTATCGGAAAGACTGCGCCAATCCCTGGCCGGCTCCTGAACTCCCGCTTACAAAAAAAAGCCGTTTCGGCACTCAATCTCCTCACCATGGAAGCTGTAGCTAATTTCTTTTTGGAAAACCAGGATGCCATCTTCATCATCATCCTGGCGGTCTTTCTCGGCACGGAAGTCATCAAGAATGTACCGGCCCTGCTCCATACACCCCTCATGTCCGGGTCCAACGCCGTTTCCGGCGTCGTCATCATGGGCTCGCTCATCATCCTCGGGCATGCGGACTCCGACGACCTGCCCACCTTGGTGCTCGGTTTTCTCGCCGTGTTCCTCGGCATGCTGAACGTGGTGGGTGGATTCGTCGTCACCGGCCGGATGCTTGCCATGTTCAGGAAAAAGAAATAATAGGCCGGCCCTCCGGCTGTCCGATCCTTCAACCGTCACTCTTCGCAACAAGCTAATATCATGATGGCCGATTTTCTCCTGGAATTTTCCTACATCGTCAGTTGTGTCACCTTCATCATCGGGCTGCGCATGCTGAGCTCGCCGGATACCGCCCGAAAAGGGAATTCCATCGCTGCCGCCGGCATGGGGGTCGCCATCCTGGGCACCCTCCTCTTCCACCGCGATGCGGACGGCGGCGCCATCGGCAACTACGCCTGGATCGCCGGCGCCCTGGCAGCCGGGGCGGTAGGCGGCTACCTCATGGCCACCCGGGTCCAGATGACCGCCATGCCCCAGATGGTCTCCTTCTTCAACGGTACCGGCGGGGCCACCTCCGCGCTGATCGCTTCGATCGAACTGTTCGGCAACCCGGACCCGGATGCCGGTTTCCTGCTGGTCGCATACCTCGGCATCGTCGTCGGTGCCGTCACCTTTTCCGGTTCCATGGTGGCATACGGCAAGCTGGACGACAAGATCAAGGACCTCGGCGGTCGCTTCCTTTCCTGGCTGAACCTGCTTTTCCTGGTCGTCATGCTGGCATTGACCGGCTACGGGGTGGCCAACCTCGGCCTGGGCGATGCGGGCAATTGGGCCTTGCTGGGAATTTCCCTCGCTTACGGCCTGCTCTTCGTCATGCCGATCGGCGGCGCGGATATGCCCGTGGTCATCGCCCTGCTGAACTCGCTCTCCGGAATCGCCGGTGCCATCGGCGGACTCCTCTACGACAACAATGTCATGCTGATCGGGGGTATCCTCGTCGGTGCATCGGGGCTTATCCTCACCCTCCTGATGTGCAACGCCATGAACCGGTCCTTGATGAACGTCCTTATCGGCGGCTTCGGCGGCGGCAGCGGCGGTAGCACCCAAGCCGCAGGCGACCAGGTGGCGCGGGAAATCACCCTCAACGATTCAGCCATCCTCTGTGCTTATGCCAGCCGGGTCTGCATCGTGCCGGGGTATGGCCTCGCCGTCGCACAAGCCCAGCACGTCTGCCATGAATTCGAGAAAAAACTCTCCGACAGCGGCGTGGAGGTCTATTATGCCATCCACCCGGTGGCGGGCCGGATGCCCGGCCATATGAACGTGCTGCTGGCCGAAGCGGACGTCCCTTACCCGAAGCTGGTGGAAATGGACGACGCCAACCCCCTGCTCCCCAATACCGATGTCTGCATCATCGTCGGCGCCAACGACGTGGTCAACCCGGCCGCGGAAACCGATCCGGGCAGTCCGATCTACGGCATGCCGGTCATCCGCGTCTGGGAAGCCCGCCACGTCATCGTCCTCAAACGGAGCATGCGCCCCGGGTATGCCGGTATCGAAAATCCGCTCTTTTTCCACGAACGGACCAAGATGTTGTTCGGCGATGCCAAGGATACCATCCAAAAACTGGTCGCGGAACTGAAGAACCTGTAGTCCCCATTCCTTCACCTGCCGGAGCGGCTCGGCCTCCCCGGCCATCACCCCTTGCCCATGAAAAGATGGCCGGGCCTCTTGTTGCCTTTCCTGTTGCCGTTCCTCGCACCCGCCCAGCAACCGGCACATGTGCAGGCGGAACTGCTGGTGCAAACCGCCTCCCCTGCCGATATCCGGTCCTTGCTGAAAGACCTGGAATACCTGGGGACACTGCCGACCGGCCTCGAGATCGCCGAAACCGTCTCCCCTCCCCTGCATATCTGGCGGCTCTCCTTCCTTCCCAGCGTCGATGAGTCGGAGTTGCTGGCCGCCGTCCGCCGCCATCCGGCCGTCACAGCCGCCCAGTTCAACCACTACATCCAACTGCGGGATACCTTCCCCGACGACCCTTCCTTCCCGCTGCAATGGCAATGGACCAATACCGGACAAAACGGCGGCACCATCGATGCGGACGTGGATGCGGAGAAAGCCTGGGAAATCACCACCGGCGGATCGACTGCAGACGGCAAGGAAATCGTGGTCTGCGTCGTGGAGGGCGCCAATCGCAATCACCCCGACCTACAGGGCAACCTTTGGTTCAATGATGCCGAAATCCCCGGTAACGGCATCGATGACGATAACAACGGCTATGTCGATGATTTCAACGGCTGGAATCCGGTCAACCAATCCGATGCCATCCCTTCCTCCGGGCATGGGACCACGGTGTCCGGGATGATCGGTGCCCGCGGCAACAACGGCAGCCTCGTGACCGGCATCAACTGGCAGGTGAAAATCATGCATGTCAACGTCGGTGCCCTGGTCGAATCCAATGTGCTCGCCGCCTACACCTATCCGCTGGTCATGCGGAAAAGGTACAATGCCTCCGGCGGAACCGAAGGTGCCTTCGTCGTCGCCACGAATTCCTCCTGGGGCATCGACAACGGCCAGGCGGCCGATGCCCCGCTTTGGTGCGCCTTTTACGATTCCCTCGGCACAGCCGGTATTCTCAGCTGCGGCGCCACCGCCAACAACAACGTCAATGTCGACATCGCCGGCGACCTCCCCACTACCTGCCCCAGTGATTTCCTGGTCGCGGTCACCGCGTCCAACCGGAACGATGTCAGGACCTTCTCCGGATACGGTAGCGAGCACATCGATGTGGCCGCTCCCGGCGACCAGGTCGTCGGCCTCAGCCTGAACGGCGGCCCGACCAGTACCAGCGGCACTTCCTTCGCTTCCCCGGTCGCCGCAGGTATCATCGCCCTGCTGTATGCGGCCCCGTGTTCCAGCCTGGGCTGGATGGCCCTGGCGGATCCCGCCGGCACGGCCCTGCTGGTGCGGGAGGCCTTGCTCCAAGGTGTCGATGTCAAGGACAACCTCCTCGGGGAAGTCAAGACCGGTGGCCGGCTGAATGCCCATCAAAGCCTGCTGCTGCTCCTGGAAGGCTGTAGTGCCTGTCCGCCGCCGCAACCCCGGTCTTTGACCCTCGTTGCGGATTCTGCCGCCGTGCTCGCGTGGTCGGTTTCCGATTCCACCTTGTTCACCAGCCTCCGCTGGCGGACCGCCGGCGATTCGAATTGGGTGGTGGTCGATACCGCCGTCAGCCCCTTCACCTGGCCCGACCTCCTGCCCTGTACCGACTACGAATGGCAGTTGCTAGACCATTGCCCGGACACGACCAGCGGCTTCACCCTTCCCGCCGGCTTCACCACCGATGGCTGTTGCCTTCCCCCGGACGTATTTTCCCTGTCGCCCGTGGGTGATTCGGCGGTCGTACTGACCTGGGACAGCATACTCGCCGCCGTCGCCTATGATATACTCCTCGTCTGCGAGGGTGATTCGGTGTGGTACGAGGACTGGACTTCCCCGTCCATCGAATTGTCGGACCTGCTCCCTTGCAGCCAGTGCCAGGTCCAGGTACTTACCGGCTGCGATACCGGTTTCACCGCCTTCTCCGATCCGCTCTTGTTCTCCCTCCCGGGCTGCGGCCCCTGCCTCGACCTGCCGTATTGCCCGGCCGGCGGCGCGAACGCAAGCGAGGAGTGGATTGCCGGCGTCTCCATCGGCGATTTCAACCACAACTCCGGTAGCGACAACGGCTACGGTAACCATACCCTGCTCGGTACGACATTGTTCACTTACCAGGCTTATTCGATTGCCCTGACGCCGGGCTTCCTGGGCTTCTCCTACCCGGAATGGTTCCGTGCCTGGGTGGATTTCAACCTGGACGGGGATTTTGACGATCCGGGGGAGGAAATATTCAACGCGGGACAAGCGTCTCCTGCCATGGTGGAAGGTCTCTTCGCCGTGCCCGGCGATGCCGTGGAAGGCCTGACCCGGCTCCGTGTCGTCATGCGCTGGAACAACCAACCGGAAGGACCATGCACCAACGGTTTCGATTACGGGGAGGTGGAGGACTATTGCCTGACCATCGTCGCCGGCACACCGCCCGATTGCCATCCGCCGGATTCCGTTGCCGGGTCGCCGCAAGGGTTCACCGACCTGCTGGCCATGTGGTCCGCCGTTCCGGATGCCTGGTCCTACTCCGTCCGGTACCGCCCCTCCGGTACGGGTGCCTGGTCGACGGCGACCGTGGCCGATACGGTGCTGTTGTTGGAAAATCTGATTCCCTGCACGCTCTATGAGTGGCAAATACGGACCGACTGCATCGGGACGTCCGGCGACTGGACGGATAGCTTCCTGGAACAGACCGGGTGCCCCCCACCCTGCCTGGAAGCGCCTCCAGGTTTCGATACGGTCTCGGTCGGCGGTCAGGAGGCGACCTTCCACTGGAACAGCCTTCCGGAAGCTACCGGATACCAGGTTGGCTATCGCGTGTTTCCGAACGGCGGCTGGGATACCGTTTCTGTCAGCGATTCGTTCCTCATCCTGTCGGACCTGCCCGAATGTGCCGACCTGGAGGCATGGGTCCGGGCCTTCTGTGCCCCGGATTTGGATAGTCCCGCTTCCGATACCCTGCGCTTCTCGACCGATTGCTCCACCGGAACGGATGCGGTCCGTACTTCCTCGGTCCAGGTGTGGGTGACCCCTTCCCTTTTTTCGGAGGAATTGGTCCTGCACACCGAAGGCCTTGCCGGAACCAAGGTCATCGTCACCCTGTCGGATGCCATCACCGGACAGCGCCTGTGGCAAACCGGGCAGGAACTGCTCCTGACGGGGCAGCCTGTGCGGCTCGCCAAACAAATTGTTTCGCAAGTTCCGCCCGGCATGTACCTCGTCCAGGTCCATACCGGGGTCGAAGTATTTTTCATCAAGGTGGTGAAGGCGGTGGGAAGCTTGCCTTAAGCAGCGTCCGCCCCCAGCGGTAGGGTCGCCGGGCCGGTTGCTATCCGGCGGAGTACGTCGCGAAAAAGACCTGCGAAAGGAATTCGGACCGCTTCCTCAGAAGCGTCCGTGGCGGAGGACGGAAATCAAGAGCCTGATACCGAGCAGACCGGAGGCGATGAATCCGAAGAAACCCAGGACGGAAACATTGTTGTAATGGGGCGGCACATCCGCCATCACCAAGAGGGCGGAACCCAGGATCAGCGCGCCCAGGACAATGGAGACCGCAATCCGCTTCGACAAGATGCCGATCGCTTCGTTCAGTCCTTCCAATCCTTTGTGCTCGAATTCGATGTGGAGCTTCCCTTTCCGGATCTTGCGGAATATCTCATAGAGTTCCGTCGGCAGCGCGTTCAGGAACCGGAGCAGGTCGCCGGTGGATCGGATGAATTCGCGGGTCAGCTTGTAAGGGGCGTACTTTTTTTCCATCAGTCGCCGCGCGTGCGGCGCTATGTTGCCGATGATGTCGTAGCGGGGATCCAGCATCAGGCCTACCCCTTCGATGATGACCAGGGCCTTCAGCAGCAACAGGAGATTGGAAGGGATCTTGATCTTATAGTCGAAGAACAAGGAGTTGAGGGCTGCCATGACCTCCTTGTTGTCAATGTCCTCCAACCCGATGCTGTAATAATTCTGGAAGAACTCGACGATATCGTACTCGAGGTCCTTTTCGTTCACATGGGCCTCGTCCCAGGAAAACTTCAGCAAAGCGTGCTTGAGGCCCTTGACATCCTGTTGGTGGACCGCCAGCAGCAGGTCGCCGAGCAGCAGCTTGTCGCAGTCGAGAATGGTGCCCATCATGCCGAAATCCACAAAACAGATTCGCTGGTCCGGCAGGACGAAGATATTGCCGGGATGCGGATCGGCATGGAAGAAGCCGTGCTCGAACACCTGTTCAAAATACAGGTTGATGCCTTTCCGTGCCAACTGCGGACCGGTCAGCCCGATCGACCTCAGGTCATCCAGGTTTGTGATCTTGAAGCCGTCTATGTACTCCAGGCACAACACCTTCCGGGTGCAATGCTCCGGATACAGGGTCGGCACATAGAGGTCCGGCTGCCCGCGGAAGTTGGCTTCGAACCGGCGCAGATTGTTCGCCTCCAGGGAGAAATCCAGCTCTTTCCGGATACTTTTCTCGAACATCCTGACCAGCTCCAGGGGTTGATAGGACTGCAGGTGCGGAAAGTGCCGTTCCAACAACCGGGCGAGGGTATGCAGGATGGAGATATCCATCTCGATGGTTTCGTCGATGCCGGGACGCTGTACCTTGAGGACGGCCGCTTTTCCACCAGGGAGTCCGCAGCGGTGTACCTGCGCCATGGAAGCGGACGCGATGGGATGTTCATCGAAATATTCGAAGCGGTCGTACGGGGAGGCTCCGAGTTCTTTGGTCAGGACGGCGAGGATGGTCTCCGGTGGCAAGGGGGATGCCCGATCCTGGAAAGAGGACAGCTCCTCGATCAGTTCCTGGGGAAGGATGTCGGGACGATTGCTGGCTATCTGGGCGAACTTGATGAAGGTGGTGCCCAGCTCTTCGCATACCATCCGGATGCGTTCGAACTTGGTGAACTTCGTGACCGGTTCACCGTGGTGTTTGGGGACTATTTTTTTCCACCGGGAGACAAAACGGTTGAAGGGCGGATGGGCCACCACTTCCGCGAATCCATATTTCAACAAGACCCCGATGACTTTCTCATACCGACCGATCAGGGATGGTTTGCCTTGATTTCCGTTCGCTGCTGCCATACGATTCTTCAACTTTTGCCATCGGCGCAGACCTTGTGGAGAAAAAGATGGCCTGAGGGGGCCGGGATCCGGTCGCCGGAGCGTGATGAGGTGTCATGGCCGCACTTTGTTCCGGCAGTGTTCGCTGCCGGAGGGACGACGACCGCAGAAAACCTGCCGCAAGTTAGACAAAAACAGGTATTCTGCGGTCAAGCCGGTCGGATGCGTCAGGAAAAGAGTTCGGAAAAAGCCTTCCTAAGGTGGTCCATCGACTGATTGACCTCGCTGCTGAATTGGTCCACCCGTTCGGAGACCGAAGATTCGTTCCTGATTTTTTCAATCAGGCTGTTGACCGAATTTCGCAAGGCCGTTTTTTTCTCCTCCAATTCATCCTTGGCCTCGTATTCCGCCAAGGCCAGCTGGACCCGGTACGCATCCAGTCGCCCCTTGAAACTGTCGAGCCGCTCCTGCAGGTTTTGACCCAGGTCCCCGTAGGTCTCCTTGAGTTCGGCCTCCAGCTCGTAGATGGCCTGGAGGACGGATTTCTTATCCTGTTCGAATTTCTTCTTCGAAGTGGCCAGCGCCGTTTCCAGGACATTCTCCAGGGCTTCCATTTTACGGACCAAATTATCCCGGTGTTCGGTGACCTTTCGGTTCTCCTGCTGGAGCTGTTCCTTGTAATCCCGGATGAACTGCCGGAAATTCTTGCGTTCCCGTTCAAATATATCCAGGGCTTCCGCCTTGCCGAGATTAAGCTGCACCTGCAACTCGTCCAACAATACTTTCATCTGGGTCAGTCTTTCCTTGCTCATCTCGATGAATTCATGCTGAATTGTCATGGCCGGTCGTTTTGAACCGGATCCCGTTACCTGGCGGACTTGCCGACCGTCGGAATCCGGTATGTGTGAAGGTTGTTGTTCGCTGAATCGAATCCTCGGGATTCCCTTCAAAGATATCGGAGGCCGGTCGGCGGGGTCATGACGGCGGTCAATCGGATGGTTGATTCTTGTCATATGCCGGTTTTTTCCGGCCCGGGCGTGCATAGTGGCGGGACTGGACGAAAAAAAGAAGCCACCCGAAGGATGGCTTCCATGATACACCTCTCACATTGAAGAATGAGAACTTTGAGACAGGTCGTCCGGCATGCTCCGATTCCTGCCGTCGGTCATGTGCAGGAAAGACGGAAGGGGATGGTTCCCGCCGTTTCCGGCCGGTAGGCCCCTTGGGTCCGAAGACGAGGCACCACATTGGGAAAAAAACGGCGACAAACCGGGCACACCTTCGTTTTCACTTGATTTCGATCATTTTCGCCACACTTCGCTTGCCGGCGTGGGTGCGGGGAATCTCAATTTTCAGGATGCCATCCGTGTAGTTGGCCTTGATGTCTTCCGTCCGGATGTCTTCCGGCAGCCAGAAAGATCGGGAGAAGGCATTGTAGCTGAACTCCTTGCGGGTATATCCCTTGTCGGTCTGTTCCTTTTCCGCGTGCTTTTCCGCGCTGATGTGCAGCATGCCGTCTTTCAATTCCAGGTTGAAATCCGCCTTCTTCATCCCGGGTGCGGCGACCTCCAGCTGGAAGGAATCATCCTTTTCCAGGACATTGACGGCGGGAGTGGTGGTTTCCAGGTTCCACCGGTTGGCGAAGAAATCGTCATCCCGGAAAAAGCTTTCCATCCAGTTCGGATACGACGGCATCAACAGGTTCGGGTTTCTCCATTTGATGAGTGACATGGTTCAGAATTTTGGTGGGATTGTGCACCTGTCCTGCCAGTCGTACAAGTGCGCAGCCCTGGTTATGCGATGAGGTCGTGCAGCTTGTATACAGCGCCAAGTTACGACCCTGGGAACCGGCGCATACATGAGATAGGTCATTGGTCTTGTTGACAAAAATCATCCGGGGCCGGAATCAGCCGTTACCCTTGCCCGCCGGCTTGTTCCGGGAAGGTGCGGCCGGCTGCTTGCGTGCCGGTTTCGGGCTTGTCTTGGGCTTTTGGGCCGGTTTAGGTGCAGGTTGCCTGCTACGGATATCGGATTTCGCCTTGGGCGGCGGGTTCTGGTCCGGTTGCTGCCGCCTGACCTTTTCCAGCGTTTCCCGATGGTAGATTTTCGCACGGTCGGTTTCCGGGATACCCTGGGTCGGTGCTTTGGGGGTGGGCGGCCGATCTTGCTTGTCCGTCGGACTCCTTCCCGTCGGCGGTCCGCTGCGGACCGGTGGCCGGGTTTCGGCCGGCGGGATGGGCTCTGTGCGCCGGGATGGCCGTGCCGTGGAGACCGGTGGTTGTTGCACCTGTGCCTGGACCTGGTCCCTGCTCTTGGTCAATTCCGGATATTTGCGTGCTTTCTTATCGAGGAAAGCAGATCGGCCGAGCGGTTGCTTGGGGTGGGACCGGTTGTATTCGTCCCGATCCAATTCGAATTCGCCGAAAGCCGCAAACCGGGAAGGCTCCGAGCCTGCCGCCGACAGCCATTCCTCGCTGATCAGGTCGGCATGCTCCGTCCGCCATCGGTCGATGACCGGTGCGACCGGGCTCCCCATGGTACGGTGGCCGTAATAGTGCCGGGTCAGCTGGGCGGAAAAGTGTGGATACAGCCGATGGTGCCGGGGAGAATAAAAGTACCAATAGGTGAAGACCGGCATCGGCAGGTCGATGATGACCAATACCTGGTCCGCCCGCCAATAAGCCCCCCAAAAGTACCACCAGGGATAAGGCCGCCACCTTGGGAATCCATACCAATAGGGATAACCGAGCCAGTAGGGATAAGGCGCCACATGGACGGTCGTCCAATAGGCCAGTTCGCCGTCCCGGTCCTGTGCCAGGTTGGGACCCTCGTACAATGCATCGTCATATCCGTAGGCTTCCTGAAACGCATTCGCAGCCGCCACATACTCGTCTTTTGCCGCGGGATTTTCCTCCAGCGCACGCTGCCAGTCCTGCCGTTCCACCTCCCGGGCAGCCACCAACGCGTCATGCAGCGTATCCAGCCGTGCGAGCATCCAACCGGGATTCCGTTGGTACAGGTCGCCGGACAAGACGGTCAACCGCAGGTTTTCCTGCATGATCTCCAGCACCTCCGGGTGGTCCATCAACATCCGCACACTCCACGATACAGCCGGTGTGGCACCGGCCAACAAGGTGTCCAAGCTGTTTTCCCAATCCTGCTGCCGTTCGAACAAGGCCTCGTACAAGGCCGGATAGGACCGGTAGCTCTCCATGGCGCGGCTCCGGAGTTCCACCGGATAATCCCCGGTCGCGGCACCGTCCGTCCGGACCAGTTCTCCGACCAGCCCCGGATACCGGGCCGTGTTCCAGACCACCTCCTGTGTTTCCTGCGGATAAGGGGACAACAAGCTGCGGAACGCTTCCCTGCTCTCCGCTTGCATCACTTCCAGCCGGACCAACAGCACCGGTTCCCCGGATGCGACCAGGATCGCTTCCCGTACCTCCTTCGGGTACATGGCCAACGCTTCCAATCCACTGCGCTCCTCCTCCATCAGCCGGGTCCATTGTCCCGCCCCGGGTTGTGCCTCCGTCTGGCCGATTCCGGCCAACCATCCGACCGTCAGCAACCCTGCCAGCTGCATATGCCACTTGATCATCGTATTTGTTTTTCGGGCCGCCGGATACCGATCGATGCTTGCATCCTTCCGCGGCTCTGGTTTTTCAATACTTGCAAAAAACGACTGTTTGCAGACGACGCACCATGGTAGCCGTCATGGGTTACGCTGACTTTGGTCAACCCGGTGCCCGATTTGGTCGATCCGCCTTTATTTTCTACCTTGGGACCCTGGGCAAGCACTTGCCCTGCGGCAACAAACCTCCGCCACTATGCCTGTCCTGGTCATCACCCTCGGTATCGCCTGCCTGTTCCTGCTGATCCTGGTCTGGCGCGTCAACGTGTTCGTTTCGCTGATCCTGGTAGCGATGGGCATCGGCCTCGCAATCGGCATGCCGCCCCTGACTGTCATCGCTTCCATCGAAAAGGGCGTGGGCGGCACCCTCGGTTCGTTGGCCCTGATTTTGGGCTTCGGCGCCATGCTGGGCACCCTGGTCGCCGGCAGCGGCGCGGCGGAGGTCATCTCCGAGCGGCTCATCCGGCTGTTCGGTGCCAAGCGGTTGCCTTGGGCCATGATGTTGACCGGTTTCATCATCGGTATCCCCATGTTCTATACCGTGGCTTTCCTCATGGTCATCCCCATCATCTTTGCCGTAGCCATCCGTTCCGGTGTCCCGATCCTATACGTGGGGATTCCCATCATCTCCGCCCTGTCGGTCACCCACGGATTCCTGCCGCCCCACCCTGCCCCCACGACCATCGTCGCTTTTTATGGGGCGGACCTTCACCGGACCTTGCTCTACGGCCTGTTGCTGGCGATACCGACCGTCCTGCTGGCAGGGGTGGTCTTCGGTGGCATGTTCAGGCGGTTCGAAACGCCGATACCCACGCAATTGTACCGGTCGACCCGCCGGCCGGATACGCGCGCGCCCGGTTTCGCAACGGCCGTGCTGACCGCCCTGACCCCGGTCCTGCTCATGGGCCTGGCGGCCGGTGCCGAACTGCTCTTGCCGGCCGGCCACGGGCTGGAAGACCTCCTGGGCTTCCTGGGCCACCCTGTCGTGTCCCTTCTGGCCGCACTCCTCCTGGCCGTCTGGTTGCTCGGTACCCGCACCGGCAGCCCGTTGTCGGCCGTCATGGCGGACCTGGCGGATTCGGTCAAGCCGGTAGCCATCATCCTGCTGGTCGTTGCCGGTGGCGGCGCGTTGAAACAGGTGCTGCTAGATAGCGGTACCAGTGAATATCTCGTCGCACAGATGCAGGATTGGTCCTTGTCTCCGCTGGTCTTGGCCTGGTGCGTCGCCGCCGCACTCCGCATCATGCTGGGTTCCGCCACCGTCGCCGCCCTCACAGCCGCCGGAATCGTGCAGCCCCTCGTCGCGACGGGACAGGTTTCCCCGGACTTGCTGGTTCTCGCCACCGGCGCCGGCAGCCTCACTTGCTCTCAGGTCAACGATACCGGATTTTGGTTGTTCAAGGAATATTTCCAGCTTTCCGTAACCGATACCCTGAAATCGTGGACTGCCATGGAAACCATCGTTTCCATCGTAGGACTGGCCGGCTGCCTGCTGCTGGAAAAGGTGGTTTGAGGCCGATTCCCTCCGGAGTAACCGAACACGATTCCTTCCTACCTAGAATCCGCATGCTTTATTTGGGTATTAAGGCTGCTTTTATAAACTTTGTGTTACTTTTTCATTTAACCATTTCCAAATTCCCGCTATACCTTCCGGTCCGCCTCCGGATCCAGGTCAACCGAACGCTTATGAATACACGTCGCCTTTTCCCGGTCCTGCTCCTGCTAGGCAGTGTGCACCTGGCCCTGTCCGCCCAACCTCCCGGCTATTGGCAACAACAGGCGGAATATTACATGCGGGTCCGGATGGACACCAAACGCCACCAATATACCGGATACCAATCGATTCAATATGCCAACCATTCGCCGGACACCTTGTTCCGTCTTTACTACCACTTGTACTTCAATGCCTTCCAACCCGGAAGCAGCATGGATGTCCGCAGCCGGTCCATCGCGGATCCGGATCCGCGCGTCGGCGACCGCATCTCGGAATTGTCTCCCGACCAAACAGGTTGGTACAAGGTGAACCGCCTGGATATGGACGGACAACCTTGCCGCTTCCAAATCAATGAGACCATCCTGGAGGTCATCCCTCCCAAGCCGGTTCTCCCGGGTGCAACCGTCTTGCTGGAAATGGATTACAAAGCCCAAATCCCCCTCCAAATCCGACGGTCCGGCCGGGATAACAAGGAGGGGATCGCCTATTCCATGACCCAGTGGTATCCCAAATTGTGCGCGTATGACCACCAGGGCTGGCATGCCAACCCATATATCGGCCGGGAATTCTACGGCGTCTGGAGCAATTTTAAAGTAGACATCACCCTGGACGCCTCGTACGTGGTCGGCGCCAGCGGTATCCTGGCCAATCCGGAGGAAATCGGCACCGGATACGCACCCGGTACTACCGCACCGGATAAGAACCCGCCCTCCGGTAACAAGACCTGGAAGTGGACCGCCGAAAAGGTCCACGATTTCGCATGGGCCGCCGATCCGGATTACCGACACACCTCGTACCGCCGGCCCGATGGCCTCGTCCTCCATTTCCTCTACCAGGAAAACGACAAGACCCGGGAAAACTGGGCGGCACTCCCGAAAATCATGGACGAAGCCATCACCTTCGCCAACGAGAACTTCGGCCGCTATCCCTACAAGAGCTATGCGTTCCTGCAAGGCGGCGACGGTGGCATGGAATATCCCATGGCTACCCTCATCACCGGGGAAAGGTCCCTCGCCTCCCTGGTCGGAGTCAGCGTCCACGAGCTGATGCATGCCTGGTACTACGGACTCCTCGGCACCAATGAGAGCCTGTATGCCTGGATGGACGAAGGATTCGTCGAGTTCGCCAGCGCTGAAATCATGAACCACTTGCGCTCCAAAGGCTTGGTGCCCGGCAAGACCTTGCCGGATCCCCACCTCGATGCCGTCCGCACTTGGCTGATGTTCAACGCCTCCGGCGAAGAGGAACCGCTTTCCACCCATGCCGACCATTTCCATACCAACCGGGCTTATAGTGTGGCCGCTTATGTGAAGGGCCATGTCTTCCTGACCCAACTCGCTTACATCATCGGCGAAGATGTTTTCCGCAAGGCCATGCTCCGGTATTTCGACACCTGGAAGTTCAAACACCCGACCCCGAACGACCTGCTGCGGATCATGGAAAAGGAATCCGGCCTGGAACTCGACTGGTTCCTGGAATATTTCGTCTACACCACCAAACGCGCCGATTACGGTGTCTCCTCCGTGGAAAAGGCCAACCGGAAACAGACCTCCATCCGGCTGGAAAACCTGGGTGATTTCCCCATGCCGCTGGACCTCAGCGTCACGCTGCAGGACGGCAGCGTCCGCCGATATACCATTCCGCTCGACATCCTCCGCGGCGCAAAGGCACCCGCAGAGGATGGTACCGCACTGGAAATGCTGCCGGATTGGCGCTGGCCGCTGAAATCCTATGACATCCTACTGGATATCCGCTTCCGCGATATCATCAAACTGGAAATCGACGACTCCGGCCGCTTGGCGGACGGAGACCGCAGCAACAACATCTGGACACCCGCCGGTACGATGCCCGATGACGCGAAAACGGAGGAAAACTGACACCCATCATGCATGAACTGACCAGAAGATGGTTCCTTTCCCGTTCCGGTTGGCTCCTCGCCGGCCTCTCCTTGCCCCACCTGGGTGTCGGCGCGCAAGGCGCACCTCCTTATTCCCGCAGCACCCCGGAAGCGGAAGGGGTTTCCTCCGGCGGCATCCTCCGCCTGCTGGAAGCCTGGGAAAAGAGTCCGTATGAACTCCATGGGTTCGTCCTGGTCCGCCACCAAAAAATCATCGCGGACGGTTGGTGGGCTCCCTACCGCGAGGACCTGCACCACTCGATGTATTCGATGAGCAAGAGCTTCACCGCCACGGCCATCGGCTTCGCGGTGTCGGAGAAATTGCTGCAGCTGTCGGATCCCGTCGTCGGCTTTTTCCCAGGGCAATTGCCGGAATCGGTATCGCCGGCGCTTGCGTCCATGACGGTAGAACACCTCCTGACCATGTCCGTCGGACATGACCACGACACCACCTGGGAAATGATCCAATCCGCGGATTGGGTCCGTCGATTCCTGTCCTTTGCGGTGACGGATGCGCCGGGATCGAAATTCCTGTACAACAGCGGAGCCACCTATATGCTCTCCGCCATCCTCCAGACAGTCACCGGAAAACGGGTGTCGGAATACCTGAGGCCCCGGCTATTCCAACCCCTGGGTATCCAAGGGGCGTCCTGGGATACCTGCCCGGCAGGAATCGATACCGGCGGTTGGGGACTGCATCTCAAGACCGGTGACATGGCCCGCTTCGGTCAATTCTATCTCCAAAAGGGAAAATGGGAGGGCTTCCAATTGCTCCCGGCGGATTGGGTGGAAAAAGCCACCGCCCCCCGGATTGCCAACGGCGACCCGGCGGATGCGGACACCAGCGACTGGGCCCAGGGCTACGGTTACCAATTCTGGAGAAGCAGACACCAATCTTACCGGGGGGACGGCGCCTTCGGCCAATATACCCTGGTCCTGCCGGAAGCGGACGCCGTCCTGGCCATCCACAGTGAGACATCCGATATGCAGGGCTTGCTCAACCTGGTCTGGGAACACTTGCTGCCGGCTTTCCACCCGCAGGCCTTGCCGCCGGACCCGCCCTCGGAAATTGCCCTGCGGCATGCCCTCCGAAACCTGGCCATTCCGCCCCTGCAGGGAGCATCCGAATCCCGGACCGTCGACCTGAGCCGGGGAAGAACCTACCGGGTCGATACCAATGCCAACCAGGTGGAGGAACTCTTTTTCCGCCAGACCGGACAGGTCGTGGAAGGCCGCTTCCGCAACCACCTGGGTACTTTCCCGTGGATGGCCGGCATCCACGAATGGCGAAAAGGGGAAACCGATATGCCGGGCAGTCCCCCGGATTTGTTCCCCATCCCCTATGAGCGGCTCTCGGTCTCAAAAATCATGGCCAGCGCCGCCTGGTTGGACGACCAAACCCTCGGATTCCGAATCCAGTTCATCGAATCCGCCCACCATGATACCATCACCTGCACATTCCGGGAGGATACCGTCGAGGTCGTTTTCCGAAGCAGCCTGGCTTCCATGATGGGCGGGGATGCAGAAAAAAGGGCTGTCCTGACCGGAAAGCGCATGTCCTGAATATGACTTTTCCAACTATGATCAGATTATCCCGTTCAAATGGCAAGGCCTTCGAAAACAAGCCTTTCCGCAAAACCTCCAATCCTTTTCTTATGAAAAACAAAACCACATGGTTGCTCTCCTTGCCGCTGGCCGCCATGGCCGGGTGCATGAATCCATCCAATTCCGACCACATGAGCGCTTATCCTGATATCCCGCTGACCTACCCCGTCACCGATACGGTGGATGTAGTGGACAATTACTTCGGAGAACAAGTTCCCGATCCCTACCGCTGGCTGGAAGACGACACTTCCGCCCGGACCGCCGCCTGGGTAACCGCCCAGAATGAGGTGACTTTCGACTATCTTTCGCAAATCCCCTTCCGCCGACAACTCCGCGACCAATTCGAAAGGCTGTACAACTACCCGAAGTACGGTGCGCCTTTCCAAGTGGGCAACTACTATTTCTTCGCCAAGAATGACGGCCTGCAGAACCAGGCGGTCATTTACCGGCAGGAGGGGCTCGAAGGGGAACCTTCGGTTTTCATCGACCCCAATACCTTGTCCGAAAGCGGGACCACCGCCATTTCCATCATCGGTATCTCCCGGGACGACCGCTTCGTGGCGGTCGGCCGGCAGGATGCCGGATCTGACTGGCAGCGGATACAAGTCTATGAGGTCGCTACCGGCAACCAGCTGGCGGATGACCTCAACTGGGTGAAGTTCAGTGGCGCCGCCTGGTGGAAGGACGGCTTCTTCTACTCCCGCTATCCGGCTCCGGAAAAGGGAATGGAACTGAGCGGCAACAACCTGAACCACGCCGTCTATTACCACCGGCTTGGGACGGACCAATCGGAGGACGAACTCGTTTTCCGTGACGGTAACAATCCGACCTATTACCATTTCGGCGATGTGACGGAGGACGGCCGCTACCTGGTCATTACGCAGGCACCCGGTACCGACGGCTATGCCACGCTCTACAAGGACCTGGAAAAAGACGGTCCGATCGTCACGCTTTTCCCCGGTTATGCGAACAAAAGTTCCGTGGTACACAGCCTGGGCGACCGATTCCTTGTGCTGACGGATATCGATGCCCCCAATTACCGGCTGCTGGAGGTGGACCTGGCGAATCCGGAACCGGCCGCCTGGAAGGAAGTCATTCCGACTTCCGAAAACCTGCTGCAAGGTTGCAGTACCGGTGGTGGAAAATTGTTCGCCAATTACCTCGAGAAGGCCACAGACCGGATTTATGTGATGAACTACGACGGCTCGGATAAGAAGGAGTTGACCTTGCCGGGAGTCGGATCGGCCGGCTCGCCCGGCGGAAAGGAAAGCCACCGGGTCTTGTTCTATTCCTTCACTTCCTTTCTCTACCCGCCCACCATCTTCAAATACGATGTGGCCAGCGGCACCTCCAGCGAATTCCAAACCACCAGCCTGGCTTTCGACCCATCCAAATACGTGGAAAAGCAGGTGACCTACACCAGCAAGGACGGTACCCCGGTCACCATGTTCATCGCCCATCGCAAGGATATCGTGCTGGACGGTAGCCATCCCTGCCTGCTTTACGGCTATGGGGGGTTCAATATCAGCCTTTCCCCTTCCTTCAGTACTTCCCGGTTGCTGCTCCTTGAAAACGGGGGTATTTTTGCCATGGCAAACCTACGCGGCGGCGGGGAATACGGGGAACAGTGGCACCAGGACGGCATGTTGCTCAAAAAGCAGAACGTTTTCGACGACTTCATCGCCGCAGCGGAATTCCTGGTCGCGGAAGGCTATACCCAACCTTCCAAACTGGGTATCAGCGGCGGCTCCAACGGCGGACTGCTGGTGGGTGCCTGCATGACGCAACGACCCGACCTCTTCGCGGTCGCCTTGCCGGCGGTCGGGGTCCTGGACATGCTGCGCTACCACCGCTTCACCGTCGGCAAAGGTTGGATCCCGGAATACGGCTCCAGCGAACAAAGCGAGGAGATGTTCCGCTACCTGAAAGGCTACTCACCCTTGCACAACCTGCGTCCCGGGGTCTCCTATCCCGCCACCATGGTCACGACGGCCGACCATGACGACCGGGTGGTGCCTGCCCACTCCTTCAAGTTCGCCGCCACCCTGCAGCAGGCACATACGGGTACGCCCCCCGTCCTGATCCGTATCGAAACGAACGCCGGCCATGGCGCCGGAAAACCGACTTCCAAGATCATCGACGAGGTCGCGGATATCTATTCGTTCTTCTTTTACAATACGGACGCCAAGATTGAAAACGTTAACCAATGACCTGGGGGATGGAAATGCTCCGTCCGGAACAGCGGTTTACCCGGTGGTGCATGGCCGGAAATAATGCCGGGTGATGGATAGGGCGAACGCCTGTGCCGGAAGGTTTCCAAATGACATGGCACGGGCGTTCGTCCTGTCACCCGGTTCCGCATCGGCACCTCCTCAACAGATCGAAGACGTGGATGCTGGATTTTCGCGTCCCTATCCTAACCTTTTCCGTACGAATACATACGTGGCGGACGAAATACCTGGCTATCCGCCGGATATTACCAAAATCAAGACCTTCTTGTGTATGCGGGAGTTCCGCCCGTACGCGGGTCTCACCGGTTCTCCCCGCTCTACCGTCATCGAAACGTGACGGTCACCTTTAAAAGGTTCAGGTTACCTGCCTGGTCACGGCTGTTCCCGTTCACCAATCATAGGGTCATGCCAACCTGGATTCTTATTGCGCGGCGCAACGGACAGAGAAGCCGTAAGTACGGCTGTGGGAGTTCATGGGTGCAATACCACTGTAGATGTGCAGGTCTGAAGCGTCAGTGGAAGAGCCTGTGCTCTCCCGACTACACCAATAATAGCCATCGCTGCCGCGTTTCGACAAGGCCCCGTTGCTGTTGCTACGGATTCCGGAAAGCGGAAGCATCAGCTTCGGACCGAGGAAGAAGCCACTGCTGTAATTGGTGGTACCGGCGGTCCAGCTACCGACGGTACTCGTGGTATTGTTGGTTCGAACCCCGTCCCATTGTTCCAGCGTCGGTACGCGGAAACAAGGGGGACACGGGTCGTTTACGGTCTTAATGGTATCCAGCCAGGAACCATTGGGAGCATTGGTGGTACTCCAGCCGCTGATGGCGTCGCTGTTGGCTTCTGTGGAACCCGAGCCCGTCGGACCAAATGCAAAGTTCGCCGTGTTCGTATTCAACCATTGTGTGGAATCCGGCCCTTTTCTTCCCCACTGCCAGTAACCGCCGATGATTTCCCAACTTGGGGTGAACGGATCTGCGGAGGTGTTAAAGGACGCCAGGTTGTGGCACATGAAGTACAAGGTATCCGTGGCACTCACCTTCGCCCAACAGTCCGTGATGACGGGAGCACAGGATGTACCTCCGGCCTCTGCCGTCAAGGCCAGCGTGCAGCTCTGTCCCCCGATCTCCAGGGCGAAACTCGCCGTCCCTGCCGTATCCGGCGTCCCGGTGACGGTATACGTCAGGCTGTCGGCTCCGGAGGCGAAATTCCCCGCCGCCAGGGTCGCCGTCAGGCCCGTCACCCCGGTCGAGACGACCGTCTGTCCGCTGTGCGGACCGCCGTTGCCGCCCGTGTAGGGGACTTTTACGCTTACATCGGTGGCCGGCTGCCCGGCGATCAGGGTGTCCGTCTGGACTGCGTTGGCTCAATCCTCGGAGCCGAGGGAACCGAGTGAGGAGGTAGGGTCTGCAGCGCAGCGGAGGGGGAATCCGAACAAACGGCTGAAGTGAAGGTTCATGCCGGCAGAGCTGCTGTTAAAGAACAAGGTCCAGGCACGGTCGTCGATCTCCGTGGTGCTCCAATAGTCGCCGATGTTGCCGCGGTCCTGCAAGGTCCCGTTGCTGGTGATACGGTAACCGGCCGCCGGAAGCATCAGTTTTGGACCAAAAAAACGTGCACAGCTATAGTTGGTGGCGTTGGAATTCCAGGTCCCCTCGATGCTTTGGGTATTGTTGGCAAGCACCCCGTCCCACTGCACCTTGGTCGGTATGCGGAAGCCGGATGGGCAGGGATCGTTTGCGGTCTTCGTCGTATCCGACCAGGACCCGTTGGGAGCAATGGTCGTATTCCAGCCGGCGATGGCGTTGCTGTTTGCCGTTGCGAGGTCCGAACCCGTCGGCCCGTGGGCAAAATTCGGCGTATTCGTATTCAGCCACTGCGCGGAATCCGGTCCTTTCGATCCCCACTGCCAATACCCGCCGTTGATTTCCCAGCTTGGGGTGAACGGATCTGCGTAGGTATTGGCCGAAGCCAGGTTGTGGCACAGGAAATAAAGCGTATCCGTGGCGCTGACCATGGCCCAGCAATCCGAGGCGCCGCCGCCGGTCGAACCTCCTGTTACCGTCAAGGCCAGCGTGCAGCTCTGCCCCCCGATCTCCAGGGCGAAACTCGCCGTCCCTGCCGTATCCGGCGTCCCGGTGACGGTATACGTCAGGCTGTCGGCTCCGGAGGCGAAATTCCCCGCCGCCAGGGTCGCCGTCAGGCCCGTCACCCCGGTCGAGACGACCGTCTGTCCGCTGTGCGGACCGCCGTTGCCGCCCGTGTAGGGGACTTTTACGCTTACATCGGTGGCGACGGAATCCGCCGTCAGGGTACCGGTCAGGCCGGCATTGGCACAGTCCAGCGAACCGAGAGAACCAGGGTCCACTACGCAACGGACCTTAAAGGCGTTGATTCGGTAGTAGCCGTCGATCAGGTTGGAGCTGGTGCTGTTAAAGGCCAGGTTCCAGGCACTGGGATTGCTTTCGGTGCTGCTCCAATAGTGGCTGCTGAAGCCTCGGTAAACCAACGATCCGACGGTAAATGTCCTGTAGCCTGCCGCCGGAAGCATGAGATTTGTCCCGAAGAAACGGCCGCTGCTGTAATTTGTAGCGTCGACCTCCCAGGTACCTACAACACTCTGGGTATTGAAACTTCTTACACCGGCCCATTGCGCTTTCGTCGGAACCCTGTAGCCCGCCGGACAGGGATCGTTTACGGTCTTTGTCAAATCCGACCACGATCCGTTGGGAGCCACGGTCGTACTCCATCCGGCGATGGCGTCGCTGTTTGCCGTTGCGAGGTCCGAACCTGTAGGACCATGCGCGAAATTCGGCGTATTCGTATTCAACCACTGCGTCGAATCCGGTCCTTTCCTTCCCCATTGCCAATACCCGCCGATGATCTCCCAGCTTGGGGTGAAAGGGTCGGCGGCCGTATTCGCGGACGCCAGGTTGTGGCACATGAAATGAAGCGTATCCGTGGCGCTGACCATGGCCCAGCAAGCCGTGGCGGTGCTACCGGTCGAACCACCGGCTACCGGCAAGGCCAAGGTGCAGCTCTGTCCCCCGATCTCCAGGGCGAAACTCGCCGTCCCTGCCGTATCCGGCGTCCCGGTGACGGTATACGTCAGGCTGTCGGCTCCGGAGGCGAAATTCCCGGCCGCCAGGGTTGCCGTCAGGCCCGTCACTCCGGTGGAGACGACCGTCTGTCCGCTGTGCGGACCACCGTTGCCGCCCGTGTAGGGGACTTTAACACTGACCCCGGCGGCCGACTGGCCGGCGACCAGGGTCTCCGCCTGGCCGGCGTTGGCACAATCCAGGGAGCCGACCAAACCGGCATCCACCGTCAACGCCATGGTACAGGTCTTCCCCCCGATCTCCAGGGAGAAATTTGCCGTCCCCGCCATATCCGGCGTGCCTGTGATCGAATAGGTCAGGCTGTCGGTCCCGGTCACGAAACTGCCCGCCGCCAGGGTTGCCGTCAGGCCTGTAACCCCGGTCGAGGCAATCGTCTGCTCGCTGTAAACACCGCCGTTGCCGCCCGTGTAGGGCACCTTCGCACTGACCCCTGTCGCCGACAGGCCCGCGATCAGTGTGTCCGCCAGGACGGCCCCGGCACAGTGCAGCGAATCGATGAAACCAGGGTAGTAGTCGGGATCCACGGCACAGCGGACGGAGTGACCATGCCCCCGGTCGCTGGGGTTTACATAAGCCTCCCCATTGCCAAAGTACTGTACCCAAGCATTGGTGCTGCCGCTGTCAGCCGAGCTGCTCCAGTAATAGCCTCGGTCACCACGGTTGTACAATTGCCCGCTGCTATTGACACGATACCCGCCCGTCGGAAAGAAGAGACGGGGACCGACAAACGTACCGCTGCCGTAATTCGTGTCGTCATAGTTCCAGGTGCCGAAACTGACCACGGTATTGTTGGCTATCAACCCTTGCCACTCCGCTTTTGTCGGTACCCGGAAACCCAATGGGCAAGGGTCGTTTACGGTCTTGACCGAATCCGTCCAGGCCCCATCGGCGGCACGGCTCGGATTCCAGCCGCTGATGCTGCCGCTATTGCCCTCGGAGACGCCGGCCCCGGTCGGACCGTGCGCAAAATTCGCCATATTCGTGTTTACCCATTGGGTTGAATCCGGTCCTTTCCGGCCCCATTGCCAGTATCCGCCTACGATTTCCCAACTCGGGGTGAGCGGATCGGCGGCCGTATTGGCCGACGCCAGGTTGTGGGACATTAATCGAAGCGTATCCGTGGCGCTCACCTTGGCCCAGCAACAGGACGTGGGATCGCTTGCGGACCAACCGCTCAAGACCGTAAATGACAGCGTACAGGTCTGGCCGCCGATGTCCAATGCGAAACTTGCCGTACCCGGGCCCCAGGGTGTCCCGCTGATGATGTAACTGAGCGTATCGGCACCCGCTGCGAAATTCCCCGCGGCAAGGCTCGCCGTCAAGCCCGTCACCCCCGTCGAAACGACGGTCTGTCCGCTGTGCGGACCACCGTTGCCGCCCAGGTAGGGAATCTTTACGCTCGTTGCGGATAAGGCATTCCCGGAGACCAAGGTATCGAGCGGCGCAGCCTGGGCACAATCCAGGCTATCGATGGCCCCATCGGCCACGGTTAACGCCAGGTTACAGGTCTGCCCGCCGATGTCCAATGCGAAACCCGCGGTCCCGGCCGTGGCAGGTGTGCCCGAAAGGACGTACACCAGGCTGTCGGCACCGATGGAGAAACTACCTGCTGTCAGGGTAGCCGTCAGGCCCGTGACCCCGGTGGAGGTTATGGTCTGCCCGGTATGTGAACCGCCGTTACCTCCGGCATAGGGGACCCGGACCTCCAGCGCTGAAACCGCCAGACCGGCTACCGGCGTGTCCGACGGGACCGCCTGTGCGCAGTACAGGGTATCAACCCCGCCCGGTACCACCGGAAGGGAAAGCGTACAGTTTTGTCCACCGATTTCCAGGGCGAAACCGGCCGTTCCGGCCGAGGTCGGCATCCCCGATATCCCGTATTCCAGGCTGTCGAGCCCGTAGGAAATCCTACCCGCCGTCAAAGAGGCCATCAGCCCGGTCACGCCTGTCGACAGGGCGGTCTGTCCCGTGTGCGGTCCCCCGTTGCTGCCGGAGTATGGCACACGGACATCACTGCCACCGATGGGCAATCCTACGACCAGCGTATCGGAAAACGCTGCGTTCCCGCATTCGATGGACCCGATGGCACCCGGGTCTTCCTTCATGCATCGTACCGCGAACCCATATCTCCTCAAGCTGTAATGGACATAGGTATCGCTGAAATTGAGATTGCAAACCCAGGCTCCGATTGTTCCGAAAGCGGTGCTGCTCCAATAATTTCCATTCGTCCCCCGGTCGAACAGGGACCCGTCCCCGAAATACCTGCCTCCATTGGCCGGCAGGAACAGGCTGTCGCCGAACATCCGTCCGGAACTGTAGTTGGTCGCACCGGTCGCCCAGGTGCCTACCAGCTGCTGGGCATTCTCGGTGCGTACACCTTCCCATTGCGCTTTACGCGGTACGCGGTACCCTTCCGGACAAGGGTCTTGCGCCGTTTTGTCATAATCTGTCCAAGCACCGTCCGCCGCAAAGGATTGGCTCCAGGCCGCAATGGCCGCCTCGTTGCCCTGTCCGGCTCCGGGACCGGTGGGTCCGTGGGCAAAGTTTTGGGTATTCGTATCCAGCCACGAGCCGGATTCCGGTCCTTTTCGCCCCCATTGCCAGTATCCGCCCAGGATTTCCCAGCTCGGCGTGAAAGGGTCCGCCGAGAGGTCCGCCGCCGCCAGATTATGGCACTGGAACTCTTTCCACACACCCGGCGCCACATAGGCACCGCAAGTTCCCAGCGGCCTCGATGCCACCGGCAGGGAGACGAGACAATTCTGTCCACCGATATCCAGGGCGAATACTGCCGTGCCGGTATCAGCCGGCGTGCCGCTGACCTCATAGCTCAGGACACCGGCACCCGAGGCGAAGGTTCCCTGCCCGAGGGTGGCGGAAAGGCCGGACACCCCGTCGGATATGATATGCTGTGCCGGATACGCCCCTCCGGAACCGTCGAGGTAAGGGACATTGACCTGAAGCGAGGAAACCGGCTGACTCTCGGCCAAGGTGCCGGCGGCGACGGCTTGGCCGCACAGCAGGGACCCGGTGGTTCCCCGGCAAATGATGGAATTCCAAAATGGGAATTCCGCAGTACCCAAGTTGATATCCAGGCAGTTGACGGTTGTATTGAAAACCATCAGCCCGTTGGCCGGACTGACGATGGCATCCCGTTGCTCCGTCGTCATACGCGGCAACAGGAACCCTTGGTCCGTACTCTGCAGGTCCATCAGGGCCGAGGGCTCCGATTGGCCAAGCGACCGGTTGGGGGTAAGGATGTGTGCGACGAATATCAGCAGACAGCTGACCGTCACAGTATGATGGAACAGGAACCCCGCAACTGTTCTCCTTCTGGCGTTTGCACTCATTTTACATGTTTATGGCTGACAATTTGTGGTCCGGTACTTCCCGCTTTCCTCCATCCGCCGGGAAGCGGTCCCCGTCATTCCTGCACGGTGACAGGCAAGGACAACGTACAGGACTGTGCACCCGTCGTCAAGCTGAAAGTGGCCGTCCCGGCGCCGGAAGGCGTGCCGGATACGGTATAGGTCAGCACCCCGTCGCCCAGGTTGAAATGGCCCGGCTGCAGACTGACCGTCAGCCCGGTGACACCCTGGGAATCCACCTGTTGTCCCGGGTAGGCACCGGCGGTCCCTTGCAGGTACGGTACCGATACCTGGAGACCGTCGGCCGGTACGTCCGCCAGTATCGGGCCACTCAGCGCGGCACTACCACATTGCAAGGCACCGATGGTGCCCCGGCAGCTGATGGAGTACCACATGGGGCTAATGGGCGTTCCTAAGTTGATTTCCAGACAATTGGATGTGGAATTGAACAGCATCAACCCGGTGGCGGGACTGACTACGGAATCCCGTTGCATCGAACTCATACGGGGTAACAGGAACCCCCTGTCGGTGCTCTGCAAATCCAGGAGGGAGGATGGGTCCGCCTGGGCCTGGGTGCACAAGGGCATCAGTAACATGACCAGGTAAACACCGGTGGAAAGCATTAGTCGGACGGGCGGCGTCGCCCGCATCAGGCAAGGTCGTAATGTCATCAGATCCAGGATTTTTAGATTTGGTTCGCCGGTTTCCGCTTCTTCACCGATCCTCTGTGGCAACGCAGGCGGCGAGGTGTTCAACAAGAAAAAAAACCAGAGACAGCGTGTTTTTCCGAAGTATCTTCCGGTCATGATTCGGATGTCCGGATTCGCAGCCAAATCTATGTGGTTCTACTTGAATTCCGGGCAAATGTTATGTGACAAGGCTTCAACGACCGGTTTAAACACATAGACAAATGTTAGACATGCCTGTAATTCCGCCGATAACCGATCCCAAATTCCCAGCCCTGGTTCCGATTTCCGCCTTCATGACGTGCGCCACGCCTCCCCCGGGCAGTGGCGGGACGTGGCATATAACGACGGCCGGAGCTGTCGAGCCGGTTGCGCCGGCCGCACCGGAATACCGGTCGGCCCGGACACCGGGTGATGCGTCATACCCAAATCGCGCAAACTGGATTCTGGCGACCCTTCTAATTTCGACCAATTCTAAATAATGAGCGAATCAAACGGGTCCGGATTAGTGCGCGACTGCTCAATTATTCGTAATATTTACATTTTCATATGATTGCATATTTTATCATTCCATACCTGATGCACAGGATGCACCGATACACCCGACCAATCGATGATTTCGACGGTACCTGGCGAGACATTACCGGACCGGTAGGCAGCCGGCTGTTTTTTAAAAAATTCCAAAATAATAAATTTGCACCCGGAAAAGAGACCGGTCCCCGGCATCGACGGGGCTTGCACAACCCGATCCGACTCCACACAAATAACCGGCTGCGAACGGCCTAAAACAGTCGCTGATGAAAAACTGGTTCATTCGTTTCACCACCTCCTCCATCGGCAGAAAGTTGTTGATGGCGCTCACGGGGATTTTCCTTATCCTTTTCCTGGCGGTGCATCTGGTGGGCAACCTCCAACTACTGAAGGACGACAATGGTGCCGCCTTCAACCTGTACGCAGACTTCATGTCCCAGAACCCGCTCATCCAATTCATATCTAAGGGAAACTTTTTCTTCATCCTGCTGCATGCCGTCCTGGGCACCTACCTGTGGCTCGCCAACGGCCGGGCCCGCGGATCCCGCGGATACGCGGTCAAGAAAACCCGGGCCACGGCCACCAACCCCTTCTTCGCCCGCTACATGTGGTTCCTGGGGGTCATCGTCTTCGTGTTCATCCTCATCCACCTGTACCAATTCTGGTTCGCCATGCACTACGCCGGCGACGCCGCCGGGCTGACCCTCGCCACCTACGACGGCACCACGGTCAAAGACCTTTACAGCCTGGTGAAAGTGACATTTTCCGATCCTTTCTTCGTGGTGTTCTACGCCGTTTGCATGGCGGTCATCGGGTTCCACCTCTGGCACGGTTTCCATTCCGCATTCCAGACCATCGGCTGGAACCATCCGAAATATACGCCGCTGATCGCAGGACTCGGTAAGGTATACGCCGTGGTCGTACCGGCAGGTTTCGCCCTCATCCCGATTGTTTTTTACCTGCGCCACGCCTGACCGGTCGCAGCAGACGCTCCCGCCATCCGTGGGGTGGCGACCCGCACATCCATCAGGACAACCCGACAGTCCCGGCCGAATTGCCGGCCTGTCTTTCAAAATCTACGACAATGGAACTACATGGTAAGGTGCCTTCCGGCGAACTTTCGGAAAAATGGACACAATACAAGAGTGAAATCCCCCTCGTCTCACCGGATAACAAACGGCGGCTCGAGGTCATTGTGGTGGGTACCGGATTGGCGGGCGCCGCTGCGGCGGCTTCGCTCGGTGAGCTCGGCTACAACGTCAAATGCTTCACTTTCCATGATAGCCCCCGCCGGGCCCATTCCATCGCCGCACAGGGTGGTATCAACGCCGCCAAGAACTACAAGAACGACGGGGACAGTGTGCACCGCCTGTTCTACGATACGATCAAAGGGGGCGACTACCGCAGCCGGGAGGCCAATGTCCACCGCCTCGCGGAAGTCAGCGTCCAGATCATCGACCAATGCGTGGCACAAGGCGTTCCCTTCGCCCGCGAATACAGCGGCATGCTGGACAACCGCTCCTTCGGCGGGGTCCAGGTCCAACGCACCTTCTATGCCCGGGGGCAAACAGGCCAGCAGCTGCTCATCGGTGCATACCAAGCCCTGAGCCGGCAAATTTCCAAAGGTTCGGTCGCCATGTACAACCGGCATGAAATGCTGGATATCGTCCTGGTCGACGGAAAGGCCCGCGGTATCATCGCCCGCAACCTGGTCACCGGTAAACTCGAACGTTTCGCAGCCCATTGCGTCGTACTGGCCACCGGCGGCTACGGCAACGTATTCTATCTTTCCACCAACGCCATGAACTGCAACGTGACGGCCGCCTGGCGGGCCGTCAAACGCGGCGCCCTGATGGCCAATCCCTGTTTCACCCAAATCCACCCGACTTGTATCCCCCAGTACGGCGACTACCAGTCCAAGTTGACCCTCATGTCGGAAAGCCTCCGCAACGACGGCCGGGTCTGGGTGCCCAAGTCGAAGGCGGATGCGGCAGCCATCCGGGAAGGACGTAAGAAAGGGGTCGACATCCCGGAATCCGAGCGCGATTATTTCCTGGAAAGACGTTACCCCGCCTTCGGGAACCTCGTACCCCGCGACGTCGCCTCCCGCGCCGCCAAGGTGGCTTGCGACGAAGGGCTCGGTATCGTCCCGACCGGCCTGGGCGTCTTCCTGGATTTCTCCTCCGCCATCCAACGCTACGGCCAATCCAAGGCCCATGCCCTCAATCTCGAAAATCCCGATACCGCCACCATCACTTCCCTCGGGGAGGCGGTGGTCGCGGAAAAATACGGCAACCTCTTCGAGATGTACGAGAAAATCACCGGGGAGAACCCTTACCGCAACCCGATGAAAATCTATCCCGCCGTCCATTATACCATGGGCGGACTCTGGGTCGACTACAACCTCGAAACGAATGTCCCCGGCCTCTTCGCCCTCGGCGAATGCAACTTCAGTGACCACGGCGCCAACCGCCTCGGCGCCTCCGCCCTCATGCAAGGCCTGGCGGACGGTTACTTCGTCATCCCCTACACCATCGGTACTTTCCTCAGCTCCGAAATCCGGACTCCCCGCTTCCAAACGGACGCCCCGGAATTCGATGCGGCCGAACAAGCGGTCCGCGACCGGCTCCAGGCTTTCCTGGACAACAAGGGAAACCAATCCGCGGAAAGCTTCCACCGCCGCCTGGGTAAGATCATGTGGGAATACTGCGGCATGTCCAGGCATGCGGACGGACTGCGCAAGGCCCGTAAGCTGATCCAGGACCTCCGGGAGGAATTCTACCGCGATGTCTTCGTACCTGGCTCCATGGAGGAATATAACCCGGAATTGGAGAAGGTCGCCCGGGTGGCGGACTTCATCGAACTCGGGGAGCTGATGTGTCTCGATGCCTTGAACCGCGACGAAAGCTGCGGTGGCCACTTCCGGGAGGAATTCAAGTCGACCGACGGCGAAGCCTTGCGCGACGATGCGCATTTCGCCTATGTCGCAGCCTGGGAATGGGCCGATGTCGGCCGCGAACCGGTCCTCCACAAGGAAACGCTCCGCTTCGAAGCGGTGGAACTCAAGACGCGTAGCTATAAGTAGTCCCATGCCGCAGGGACGCTCATCCGGTACCCAAGGGGCCGCTTATCTCGTTCACCTGAAAATTGACCTAACATGAAACTGACCTTGAAGGTTTGGCGTCAAAGAAACCCACAGGACAAGGGCCGCTTCGAAACTTATTCCGTCGTAGCCAATGAACATATGTCCTTTTTGGAAATGTTGGATGTGCTGAACGAATCTTTGATTCGGGACAAGAAGGAACCGGTCTCTTTCGAGCACGACTGCCGGGAAGGGATCTGCGGTAGCTGCAGCATGGTCATCGACGGACAACCTCATGGCCCGATGAAAGGCACGACGACCTGCCAGCTGCACATGCGGCACTTCCAGGACGGCGATACCATCACCATCGAACCTTTCCGGGCGAAGGCCTTCCCCGTCGTCAAGGACCTCATCGTGGACCGCTCCGCTTTCGACCGGATCATCCAGGCCGGTGGGTACGTCTCCGTGGATACCGGCCAGGCACCGGACGGAAATTCCATCCCCATCGGGAAGGAGGTGGCTTCCCGGGCATTCGACGCAGCGACCTGCATCGGCTGCGGCGCCTGCGTAGCAGCCTGTCCGAACGCTTCCGCCATGCTGTTCGTCAGCGCGAAGGTCTCCCACCTCGCCTTGCTTCCCCAAGGTAAGATCGAGGCGAAACAGCGGGTCGTCGATATGGTCCACAAAATGGATGAGGAAGGCTTCGGCTATTGCTCGAACGTCACCGCTTGCGAAGCGGAATGCCCGAAAGAGATTTCGGTCGAAAACATCGCCCGCATGAACAGGCAATATATCGGCGCCGCCTTCACGACGCCGGACCAGGGCTGACCGATTGGAGGGTTGCTATGCCTGCTTCCCCGAATCATGTCAGCCTTGTCATCACGAGGGGGGATTCCGTCCGAGCGGATCCCCCCTCGTTCATTTCAACCGGACCTTTCACTTGATGACCTGCAACCGGTGCCAAACAGGGGCCCCATCCGCAAATGATACGCGGACCCAATAAGACCCGCCCGGAAGGTCCTCCGTCACCGGCCACCGATGCGGCGCCCCGTCGACCGGCCACGGTTGCCGGACCAAGGGCCGGCCCGTCGGGTCGAAAAGTGTCACTTCCGCTTCCACACCCCGGAAACCGGCAATCTCCAACCATACCTCCGAACGGGCGGGATTGGGATACAAACGCACGGAAATACCCGCCCCCGTGCCCGGGTCGGCCGTTGCGCTAACCTGGTCCACGATAAAGTAATTGGAAAGATACGTACATCCGAGGCTATCCGTCACCAGCACACGATAGGCTCCGGGAGCCAAGGCAGCGGAATCGAAATCGGCCAACTCCTCCCCGTTGCTGTCTTGCCAGTTGAGCTGATAGGGCGGCGCCCCCCCCATAACGACATATTCGATGATACCGTCCGCAAATCCTGGCGTGGCCGGGGTGATGGAAATCAGCCCGAACAACAACAGCGGCGGGTCGGTCAATGACACCGCTTCGCTGATGGAACAACCGGCGGCATCCGCAACCGTGACGAAATAGATTCCCGCGGACAAGGCCGTCGGGTCTATCCCTCCTCCCCAGGTAACGGTGTAAGGTGCTTCCCCACCCGTCGGATTGGCTATGAGCGCCCCGTCGGCATCGCCGGCACAGGTCGGTGCTTGTACCGTAATGCCCGCGTCCAGGCCGTAATCCACGGTAATGGTGAACTGGCAGGCTGCGCTGTTGCCAAAGGCATCCGTCGCCAACCAGCTGACCGGTGTCTCCCCCGCCGGAAAAAGGGTCCCGCTCGGCGGACCGCTCAACAGCGTCAGGGTGACTTCGGAACAGGCATCCACCGCCGTGGGCAGGGTATAGAACAGGGTGTCGCAGGTCTGCACCAGCGTATCCGCCGGACATTGGAGAACGGGCGGCTCCTGGTCGGTGACCTGCACAAAGGCCGTGGCGGAGGAGCTGTTCCCGCTGGAATCGGTGGCTTTCAAGGTCACCAGGTTGAATCCCAGGTCGGCACAGGTGAAATGGTCGGGAGTCACCTCCAACGCGACCAGGCTGCAATTGTCGAAAGAGCCGTTGTCCACCAGGTCGGGTGTCAGGAACAGCTCCCCGTTTGCATCGAGGCTGAGCGAGATATTCTGTGCGAATGCTCCCGGCGGAACCACATCTTCCGGAACCACTTCCACCGATGCGACCACACTGCAGCCGATGGCATCGGTAATGGTGACGACGTAACTCCCCGGCAGCAGGTCGCCGGTGAAGAAGTTGTCGTCGCCGTTCGACCACTCGTAATCGAACGGCCATGCACCGCCGGCAATGGAGGAGACGACGGCCAAGCCGTCCGCCACATCCGGGCAGGATGCCGGACTGCTGTCCAAAGCGGCGCTGAGGCTGCAGTTGAAGGCTTCCACCGTCCCTTGGGTGACCACCGAGCAACCGTTGGCATCCGTGACCGTGATGATGTATTGGCCCGGTATCAGGTTGAAGGCGGCGGATTGGTTGAACCCGTTGCTCCAGGCGAAAGTGTACCCGGCCGTACCACCGGTCACAAATACCGACAAGGTTCCGTTGTTCGCACCCGGGGCCGTCTCATCGGTCGTGTTGGCGGTGGCGCCGAGCGGCGCCGGCTCCGTGACAAGGCCCATCAGGGTGGCGGTGCACCCGCTGGCATCCACCACCGTGACCTGCACGGTCCCGGCAGGCAGGCCTCCGACGGATGCGGTCGTCGCTCCGTTGCCCCAGGTGTAGCTGGGGTTGTCGCCACCCGGCAGACTGACACTCGCCGCGCCGTCCGCCGCGCCGAAGCAGCTCACGTCGACAATCGACAGGACCGGCTGGAAGGATGTACACGAGACCTCCGCGACCGTAACCACATCCAGGGCGACGCAACCATTCTCGTCGGTCACCGTCACGGTATAATCTCCCGCCTGCAAGCCCGTGAGCGCAGGTCCGGTCTCACCGTTGCTCCACTGGAAATGGTAGGGAGGCGTTCCCCCCGTCGCCGTGGCGGAGGCCGTCCCGTCCTGGCCACCGGCCGAACTGACCGCCGTCGATACCGCCGCGGCGGTCAGTTGGGTCGGTTCCGGGACCAGGACATCGACCGTCAGGGGACAACCGGCATCGTCGGTGACGGATACCGTGTAACTGCCGGCGGCCAAACCGCCGACGGTGGCACCGGTCATGCCGTTGCTCCATTCGAAGCTCCACGGCGACAGCCCGCCCTCGGGAGTCACCGTCGCTGTTCCGTCGGCGGCACCGAAACAGGAAACGGGACCGACGGCGGCTTGTGCCGAAAATCCGCCGCATGCGGAAGCCACGGAAATGCTTATTTCCGACGCGCAGCCGAAACGGTCCGTCACGGTCACCCCGTAGACACCGGGTGCCAGCCCGGTCTGCACACTCGCCGAATCCATGCTGGCGGTCTCCTGGAAACCGTTGCTCCATTGGAAATCGAAGGGGGCGGATCCGTTCGACACGGAGACGGCCGCCGAGCCGTTCATCCCCCCGAATGTGGATTCCGGCATGCTGCTCCCATTGATTGCACCGGGTACCGCCTGGGAAATGGTGGCGGAGGCGGTGACCGCACAACCGAACCCGTCGGTCACCGTGACGGAAACCGGCTCGTCGGGACAAAGTCCTTCCAGATAAGGCAGATTGTAGGATGTCGGCAAACCCGCCCAGGCATAGCGCAGGTCCCCGTTGTGCTGGGAAAGCTCGATGGCCGCCATGCCGTCGCAGGTCCCCGGGGGCGGTTCGCAGCTGTTCGGTGTCAGGGAGAGGTCGTAGGTGATGGCTTCGCAATCGTTCCCCAGGCGGATGTTGTCCAGGTACAGGCGGTTGCCCCAACCGGAGACGTTCACGAAAGCGATGGTGAGATCCGATACCCCGTCGTAGTCGCTGAGGTCCAACACCTCGGTCCGCCATTGGTCGGACTGGGGAATGAACACCGCCGCGGTCGGCGGGGCGGTCGAAAGTTGGGTGCCGCCTTTCCGGAACACCAGTTGGTTGAAATCCTGGGAGCAAGCGGTGGCGACCAGGATGACCAAGGTATCTGAAAGCAGGGCGTCGATCGGCGCATAAGCCACGTCGAAACGCAGTTGGGCTCCCACCGCGGCGGAAAGGTCGTAATGCCGGGTGATGAGCGCATCGATGGTACCATAGGGATTGTTGCTGCTGGTACCGGCGTAATTGTCGAAAAAGACGGACCCGCTGCCCGTACCGAAAGCCGATACCGATGGGTCTACCTCCCAGACGAAATCGTCGTTGGAGAGGTTGAGCTGGTAGATTTCCTGCGCCGAGGGCAGTTCGGAGGTCGCTTCGAAGTCCTCGTACAAGGGAGGGGAGAAAGGCAGGTATTGGATGCCGTTGCGGACCAGCGTGTCATTGGCAGGCCGTTCGTCCGCCGTCCCGTTGGGCATGCCGGTGTAAATCGTCAGGGCATAGGGGCCGGCGGGGGGAAGGAAAGGGGCCAGCACCACCGTATCCAGCTGGCCCGGCGCGAGTTGTCCGGACCAATTGGCCACCACGGGTACGCCCTGGCCAATCCGGTAGGAAAGGGTCGCCTGGGTGACGGTTTCCGAGCCGAAATTCCGGATGGTCAGCATCGGATGCAGGGAATCCGTGGTGCAGGTCACCGGCGGGGGGGTGAGCAGCCGGGTGACACCCAGGTCATGGGCGGGCAGGTTGCACTGGAGGGGCGCATTTTGTACGAGGGCGTTACGGCTGCCATAGTTGAAACCGGGCACGGCAGACCCGTTCAGGATCGCCCGCATGACATTGGCCTGGCCCTGGGTGAACGAAGTGTAGCAGTTCTCGTTCACGTAGTCCATGTAATTGACGTATAAGTGCTCGTTCCCACAGGAAACCGGCCCGGACGGGTATCCGCTGCTGCAGTCCAGGTTGGCATATTCGCTGGTGGCCTTGTTGATGTTGGGTGTATCAGCGATGCCGTCGTCCGCCGTGCAGGAGTTTCCGTTGAAAGGATGGGGTATGCCCAGGTAATGCCCGGTTTCGTGGGTGAGCGCCCGCCATCCCGATACGCCGAAACCCGGTGCGCCGAACCAGCGGTAATCGATGACGATGCCGTCCTGGCTGCTGCCGATCAGCGATGGGGTCGGATAATTGGCGAAGCCGACCACACCCCCGGCGGAAGTGGTGCCCGGAATCGGCAGCACATAGATGTTCATGTACCGCGAGGGGTCCCATTTGGTGATGGGCTTGATGACCGAGTTGATGTTGTTGCTGTTCCAGGCGGTTCCCGTCACCTGCAGTTGGTGCCGGGTGATGCCGGTGGTCGGCTGGCCGAAGGGATCGGTGGATGCCAGGCAAAATTCGATATTGGGGATGCCGGCCACCCCTTGCCACATACCGGGTGTCTGGTAATATTGGCTGTTCAATGCGGCGAAATCCTCGTTCAATATAGCCAGCTGTGCCAAGATCTGCGCGTCGGAAAGATTCTGTCCCTGCCCAACCGGAACCCCGTTGTGGATGACGTGCACCGTCACGGAGATGGTGATCAAGGGCGGTTCCGAAGATTTGTCGGCCGGGCCCTGACCGGAAAGCAGCGGGACAAGCTCCTCGAGGTGACGGGCCAGCTCCTTGGATAGGACCGGGTCTGTCTCCGCCATCGAAAGGTGCATCCCGTCGGCACCGCATACCGGTTCGTTCATCCCGGTACCCGCCGGCAGGGTGAACGGGACCGCAGGGGCAAGGGCCGACGGACCCGAACCCTTCGCATGTTGCGCCGGTAAGGTGGATTTATGCAGGTCGGTGGGGAAAAACTGGGCAGGCAAGACGCCCGGTAGCAAGGCTACCAACAGGATGGGTACAGTAAAACGGTTCATTCACGGGACTTTTTCTGAAACATCCGGCGCAAGATAGGACGGCTTGCAGATTTGTCAAATCAATCAGGCCGAATTCAGCACACCTTTCCGCTTGTACGGTTCCGGATTGTTCGGCGACCGACCGGCTTCCCGGTAACAACCCCCTCACATGGCGCAAGGAAGCGCCGCCCGTTCCGCTGGATGATTCGGTCAAATGTAACAAATTACCGGCCAACATATAGGTCGCCGGCACATTTATTTGCATTTTTTTAATATGAAAAGGACGCTGGCCGGCAAATTTTACCTGCCGGTCCGTGTACCGTAAAAAAATATTCCGCCGCTGCGATATATCACCGGACAAATCGTACATTTGTTCCATTCCGGTTCCACACACGCACATTACCTGACAGCCTGGAAATACCGCCTCCGTTATACGCCTTTGTCAGACGCATCTCCAGCACATCCATCCAGCATCCCATGCCTGCCGCCGATGGTAGCCGCAATGCCCTGCCGTTCGCCTGCCGGCAGCCGGAACGGCGAACGGGGCGGGAACACCCGCGTGGCTTTCGGTCGCGCAATCGTGAAATTGTGCTTCCCGATGCCGATATTGTGCGGCATTCCGGCACGAGATGCCGGCCGATAGCCCTGCAAAGACACCGTTGAACCATTTAATGCCCGAATAATGAAGGGAAAAATTACTGCGGCCACGATTTTGCTCCTGCTTCCACTGGCAGTCCGAAGCCAACAATACCTGATGAACGCCACCCTCGCTTCCGTGACGGATTGCAATGGGTACTTCCTGGACAGCGGCGGGAACGCAGATACCTATGGTCCCAACCAGGACCTCACCACGACCATTTGCCCGGACATGAGCTCCGGAACGCATATTCAACTGATATTCAACGGCACACAATTAGGCGCGGGGGACAACCTCTGCTTTTTCGACGGACAGGATGTCAATGCCCCTTCCTTGGGCTGTGCCGCCGATTTCGCCGGTTCCGCATCTTTCATCATCCAGGCGACCGCTGTCAATACCTCCGGATGCCTGACCATCACCTTCAGCTCCGACGGGGCGGACGAGGCGGCCGGGTGGAGCGCGGACATCAATTGCATCCCCGCCTGCCAGCTCATCCAGTCCGTCCTGGATTCCTCCTCCCCCTCCCCGGCACCACTGGACACCGGTTGGATCGACATCTGCCCGGGCGACCGGGTCTTCTTCTGGGGAAAAGGGTCTTATCCGCAGGATGGCGCCGTCTACAACCACTCCGACCTGACCAGTGACTTCGAATGGGATTTCGGGGACGGTACCTTCACCTTCGGCCCCAATGTCTCGCATCGGTACGACGAGCCGGGCGGGTATGTCCTGCAGCTCAAGATCACCGACCAGTTCGGCTGTAAGAATACCAACTTCATCAGCCAACGGATCCGGGTTGCCCCCTACCCCACTTTCCTGGTCGGGGATGTCACCACCCAGGTCTGTGCCGGTGATACGATTTCCCTCAGCGCCTCCCTGGATACGGCCCTGGCCGGCAACAGCAGCATCGTCCCGGTCCCCGGTACGGACGGTTTCCAAACCGCCGGCATCCGGTCGGACTCCCTGGCCTTGCCCGACGGAAACGGCGCATCCTACAGCACCTCCATCTCTTTCTCCGATTTCAGCCCCGGCCAAAGTCTTTCCGATATCACCGACCTCCTGGGCATCTTCGTGAACATGGAACATTCCTGGATGCGGGACCTGCAGATCAAGATCTTCTGCCCGAACGGCCAAGGGGTCATCCTGCACAACCACCCCGGACCTGTCGGGGGACAGGTTTTCCTGGGGCAACCCTTCGAAATGGACGAGGGCCTGCCGACCCCTGTGCCGGGGGTGGGCTATTCCTACGGCTGGGCACCGAACCCGGACTTCAACTTCACCTGGATCGACTATGCCAATGCCTTCGCCCCCGCCACCTTACCGGAAGGGACCTATGCCGCCTTCGAAGACCTGGAAGGATTGCTGGGCTGTCCCCTCAACGGGGAATGGACCATCGAGGTGACCGACCTCTGGGCCATCGACAACGGTTACATCTTCTCCTGGTCGATCGCCTTCGACCCCTCGCTGTACCCGAGCATCGAGACCTTCAGTCCCGCCATCACGGACTGGGGTTGGGTACAGCATCCTTCCCTGTTTTACTATCAACCGGATTCCATCGCCGGCATCGCACAGAATGCCGGCGAAATCGCCTACCAGTTCCGACTGACCGACGAGTTCGGCTGCACCTGGGACACGACCCTGGATATCCGGGTCCTCCCCCTGACGCACCCGGACTGCTATGCCTGCCAGGACCTGCTCGCACCGCCCGCCGATACCTCCGTCTGTCAGGGGGAACCCGTTTCCTTCGATGTCGGCGTACCGGTCGACCCGATTGTTCCGGTCACCTTCGCCTCCTTCGAGAATTATCCGATCGGCGCTGGCAACCACCCCCCTTCCAACCCCTATCAGTCTCCCATCGGGGTCAATTCCTTATACCCGACCGTCGTCTCCGATCCCCTGACGGACATCCTATCCGTCTGCCTTGACCTGGAAACGGATTTTGACGGTGATATCCAGCTGTTCCTGGTCTCCCCCAATAACCAGGTGCTGATGCTGTCCACCAACAACGGGGGCAGTGGCGACAATTACACCCAAACCTGCTTCACCCCTGTCGCCACGGTTCCGATTACGGCAGGTTCCCCTCCCTTCACCGGCGATTTCCAGCCGGAAGGGGCCTGGTCCGTCCTCCAGGGCGCGCCGATCAACGGGACCTGGAAACTTCGCATATCGGATTCCTTCGGCACCAATGCCTACGGGGAACTGAACTGGTGGAGCATCACCTTCAATACCCAAAACGGTGTCACTTACACCTGGCTGCCCAACGCGGGCCTGTCCTGCAACCAGTGTCCCGACCCGACCGCCACCCCGGCCGGCACCACGGAATACGTCGTCACCGCCCTGAACAACTACGGTTGCACCGTCCGCGATACGGTACTGCTGTCCGTCATCAACAGTGCATCCCCACCCTTGGTGACTGTTTCCTACCAGAGTCCCGGCGTCGCCCAGGTCACCTGGACGGATACCAACCCGGGGCTCGCCTATGAGGTGAATATCAATGGGGCCGGTTGGACCGCCCCGAACAACGGTGCCTTGTCGCATCTCGTGTCCGGCCTGAACAACGGGGATCCGGTCAACGCAGCGGTCCGGGCCGTCGAACCCACCGGCTTATGCGCCGCTCCCGTCGGCACGGGCTTCTACACCTACCAATTCTGCCCCATCCAACTGCAGACACTGGATTCACCGCCATTTTCGGTCTCCTGCCATGCCACCTGCGATGCTGCCGTCCAACTGGTCGCCGACAATGCGCAATCACCCGTCGGTTTCCAACTGGGCAACCTGCAGGGCGGGAGCAACTTGTCATCGGCAGACGGCAGCTTCACAGCCCTCTGCCCGGGCAGCTACCTGGCAGTGGCCGCCGATGCCTCCGGCTGCGCGGATTCCCTGGTCCTTGTGATCGATGACGTGGCGGCGCTGAGCGCCGAGGCGTCGGTCCTGACGCCGGTGTCCTGCAGCGGCGGTTCCGATGGTTGTGCCGTGGTCGAGGCCACGGGCGGAACCGGCTCGATTTCCTTTACCTGGAGCAATGTCAACCAATCCAACAGTGACACCCTTTGTTCGCTGCCGGAAGGGAATTATTCCGTGACCGCCACGGATGCGAACGGATGCCAGGCGGTCGATACGGTGCTCCTGGATGCCGCCCCTTCGATGGTGCTGACCCTGTCCGCTACCCCGGTGCTTTGTTTCGGCGGACAGGACGGTACGGCGGCCGTCGCGGTGGTCGGTGGCAACGGGAGCTACACCTTCCTGTGGAATGCCGGCTTCACCCCGGATGCCCCGGAGACCGGCGGATTGTCGGCAGGTTCCTATGGGGTGACCGTCACCGACGGCAACGGCTGTACCGCCACCGGCAGTGTGTCCGTCCCGGAGCCTGCCGCTCCCTTGTCCGTTTCCCTGACCCAAACGGATACCAGTTGCTTCGGCAGCCTCCAAAGCTCCGCCGTCGCCATGGCAACCGGCGGGACCCCTCCCTACGCCATCACCTGGAATCCGGGCGGAATCACCGGAAATACATTGTCCCTGGTCGGCCCGGGCACTTACGCGGTCACCGCTTCGGATGCCAACGGTTGTGCGGTGTCCGATTCCATCGCCCTGGTCGAGTGGCCGGATTTCAATATCCTGATAAGCAGTGTGCCGCCCAGCTGCCATGACCTGCCGGACGGTCAGCTTGCCGTCGTGGTGCTGGCCGGCGGTGACGGTGTCTACTCCTTCTCCTGGAATACGGGACAAACACAGGACTACCTCAGTGCATTGGCCGGCGGACAGACCTATACCGTGACGGTGACGGACAACCAAGGTTGCACCGGCACCCAATCCAGGTTCCTGGATAATCCGGATCCCCTCCAGTTTTCCCTGCTGACGACGGACGTCGAATGCCATGGGGATTCCACCGGCACCGTAACCGTCTCCAATGTCCTGCATGCCAACGGGTCGCTGCAATTTTCCTGGACACCGAATACCGGCGGGCAATCTTCGTCGTCCGCCGTCCAGCTTCCCGCCGGCGCTTACGGGGTGACGGTCACCGATACCAACGGCTGCGCGGGTACAGCTTTCGCCACGGTCACGGAGGCGACCTTGTTGGTGCCGGTGTTCCAGGTCGTGAACAATTCCTGCTTCGGCTACGAGGAGGGACAGGTGTCGGTGTCCGTCACCGGAGGGAAAAGCCCTTATGATATCCTTTGGGCCTCCGGTGCCACGGCGGATACCCTCCGCGGACTGCCGGCCGGCAGCTACACCCTGACCATCACGGATGCCACCGGCTGTTCCTTGGCCACCTCCGCCACCGTCACTGCCCCGGCTACCGTCGAACCGGGTGTGGAAGTCGAACCGGTCAGCTGCTTCGGCGGACGGGACGGCAAGGTCACCATCGAAACGACCGGTGGCACCCCTCCCTATCGCTTCAGCCTCGATGGTGACCAGTTCCAATATTCCAATGTACTGATCGCCCTGGAAGCCGGCGCCTATGACATCACCATCCTGGATGCCAAGGGCTGCCGGTATGCCGCCTCCGCCCTGGTCGAGGAACCACCCGCGTTGTCTGCCGAAATCCTGGTCTGGAACCAGGCCATCGACGAATACATCACCCCCTACGGGGATAGTGTCCCGCTACTTGCCGCCGTCCTCCATGGTGTCGGGGACCTGACCTATTTCTGGGAAGCCTCCTATTGCGGGACGCTCTTCCAGGAAGGGATCTCCGACTGCGACCAGACGCCTTTTTCCAATGCCGTTTGGGCTAAACCTTCCTACTCCGTGGATTATTTCCTGACGGTTACCGATGAAAATGGCTGCGAAGCCTCCGATATGGTCCAATTGCATGTGAGAAAGGAAAGGATCGTGGAAGTGCCGACCGGTTTCAGCCCGAACGGAGACGGCCTCCACGAAAGGCTGCTGGTCCATGGCGGAAGCGGCACCCGGGTCGGTTTGTTTCAGGTATTCGACCGATGGGGGGAGCGGCTGTTCGAAGATGCCGATTTCGAGGTCAATGCGCCCGACCGCGGTTGGGACGGCACCTATCGCGCGAACCCCATGCCGCCGGGCGTCTATGTCTGGTTCCTGGAAGTGACGTTTCCGGACGGATCATCCGCCGCCTACCGGGGGGAATCCACCTTGCTCCGATGATTCGCCGGGAATTATTCCCGAATTTCTTATTTTACCACGGAAAATAGCAACCGCCGTGTCGAACCCTTATCCGCTTATGAAATATCTTGCCCATCGTCTCGGTCTCCTGGTCTTTGCCGGACTGCTCACCGGAATCGCATCGGCCCAGGACCCGCAATTCTCCCAATTCTACGCTGCGCCGATGCAGCTCAACCCGGCCATGACCGGGGTCCATCCCGGCAAATGGCGGGTTGTGACCAACTATCGCGAGCAATGGAACAGCTTGCTGGACACCCGTCCTTTCCGGACCATCTCCACCAGCTTCGATTACCGGCAAAGGGTCGGCCGGGGAGATTATGTGGCGTTCGGCATGACCGCCCTCTCCGACCAGGCCGGCAGGTCCGAGTACCACCGGACCCACGGCCATCTGAGCTTGTCCTACCTCAAGCAACTCGACGGCAGCCGGTACCGCTCCTACGACCAATACCTCATCGGCGGCATCCAAACCGGGATCGGTCAACATTCCATCGTTCCGCAAAACCTTTGGTTCAGCTCCCAATTCGACCTGGTCAACGAACAAGTCGACCGCAATCTCCCCAACGGGGAGCAGATCCGGTCTGCCACCGACCTATTCCTCGATGTCAATGCCGGATTGGTCTGGTACGCCGTCTTTTCCGACAACCACAGCGTCTACCTCGGCGGCGCGGTCCACCATGTCAACGGACCGTCCATCTCCTTCATCGACAACGGTAAGGAGACCTTGCCCATGAAATGGGTGGCACATGCGGGGGGGGAATTCCCCTTGAACAGACAATTGAGCATCCTGCCGGCCATCGCCTTTCTCCGGCAACAGAACAACATGATCACACTCGCCGGCGCCAATTTCCGATACACGAACCGGGATTGGAAGGAAATTGCCATCCGGACCGGCGCCTGGGCACAACTGGCGGGAGACCGGGAGCAAAACCTGGCGAATCCCGCCGTCACGTTCACCGCCATCCTCGAGGTGGAACGCTGGAACCTGGGCGTCAGTTACGATGTGAGCGCCCATAAATTGGCGCGGCCCACCAACGGGCGCGGTGCCGTCGAATTGTCGCTGATCTACTATCACCCGGCCTCCCGCCGGGAAAAGGTGAATTGCCCGAAACTCTGAACCCCACCTCCGGGATACTCATGTCCCCCTAAATACAGGCGGACGCTTTTGCAGGAACGCCGCCAGTCCTTCCGCAAAATCGGCCGTCGCGCCCAACTGCGCCTGGGCGGCCGCCTCCGCTTCCAGCTGCCGCTCCAATGTGTTGCCCCAACTCGCCGATAACAGCCGCTTGATGGCAGCCATACTATGCGGGGGCATTTCCGCCAGCCGACAGGCCAGGGCCCAGGTCCGCTCCGCAAATTCCGCCGTCGGATAGACCTCGTAGATCATTCCCATCGCCTGCGCCTGCCCGGCATCTATCCGTTCTCCCAACATCATCAGGGCCGTCGCCCGGGGTAAGCCGACCAGCCTGGGCAGCAGATAAGTGCCGCCGCTGTCCGGCGCCAACCCGATGCGACTGAACGCTTGCAGGAAAGCGGCCTGTTCCGCCGCCACGACGATGTCACAGGCCAAGGCGATATTGGCCCCGGCTCCCGCCGCCACGCCGTTAACACCGCAAAGGAACGGCTTCGGCGTGTCCCGGATCAATCGGATGATCGGATGATACTGCGTTTCCAGGATTTGGTGGAAATCCAGGTGCTCCGCCACCGCTCCGTCGGAACTGATTTCCTGCAGGTCCTGGCCGGCACTGAAGGCCTTCCCGTTCGCCGTCAACAGCACCACCCGCACGGTGGGGTCCGCCGCCGCCCGTCGGATCGCATCCCCCAACTCCGCCGAGAGCTGTCGGTTAAATGCATTGAAAACTGCCGGCCGGTTGAGACGGAGGGTCGCCACCCGGTCCCGGATTTCGTATTGTATCGTTTCCATGGCTTGTTTTTATGGCGTAATCGGTTCAGGGCGAAGTGCCCGCCCTGCGCGCCGCCTCCGCCCGGTGATGCCAATCGGCGAGGTATGTCAATTTGTACAGGTCGAACAGGCGGAGCCAGGGGCTGCTTCCCGACAGGTGCCGGAGCAACGGAGGAGCCAGCCACGGATGAAGGACCGCCAACAGGCCGTCCAGTTTCCATCGGCGCAACCATACCCAAGCCTCCCACAACTGCGTAGGCACCCGCTTGCCCATGTCGTGCAGGTACCATAGGTTCCGGATACCTTGACGGGTCTTTCCCAGGAACGTCTCCGCATCCTCCAAACCGGTATGCTCCACCGGATTGTCGATGTGGACCACCCGCTCGCCCCGTTTGGCCAGTTCGCTCCCGAACAAGGTATCCTCATGGCCGTATTCCCGGATGCTTTCGTCGAAACCGCCTTCCTCCAGGCATCGGCGGGCGATCAGGAAATTGTTGGACTGGAAGCCACGCCATGGTTGCCGCCGACGGACTTCGGCGGGCAGTTGCTCCCGGCTCCGCCCGTATCGCCAATGCAGCATCAAGCGTTCATCCGAAGGCGGTTGCCCGGAATAGGAACGCCCCCCGCAAATGACCGGGCCCTCCCCGATGTGAGACAGGTACCGCTTCAGCAACCACGGATTGCCCGCCACGCTGCCATCGCAATCCAGAAACAAACACCAGTCGAATCGCGCCTGGGCAGCCAACCGGTTCCGGATGGCCGACCGCCCGATGTTGGCCGGCAAACATATGTACCGCACACCCGCCCAGTCGGACAAGGACGCGTTCAATCGGCGCGCCCAATCCTCGGACCCGTCGTCCATACAGATGACCTCGCCGCCCGTTTCCGCCGTCTGCGATAACAAATCGGACACCAAACCCCGGACATCCACATTGTAGACCGGTATGAGAATGGAAACCATAGGTGCTCCCGTTTCGGCCTCCGGAAAGACTTACCCGCCTTCCCGGATAAAACCTAAATTTACGGCAAATATAACGGCACCCAAACCCTTCGCCGGGTTATCTGTTACTTTTGGGGTGCTTCCGGAAATCCGGGGCCGGCCCTCCCGAAGGCCGTTCACCCGCACAGGCCTGAATACTTACCATGATGCCCGACTCGACATACCAATGGCTGATAGCCTCCGTCCATGATCCCGATTTGCAACACATCGCCCGGAAAGTGCTGGGCCGACATAGGATTTCATCCGAGGAAGGCCTCCTGCTCTACCAAAAAGCAGACCTCGGCTTACTGGGTTCCCTCGCCAATTTCATCCGGGAACAAAAAAACGGGGACGTCACCTGGTTCAACCGGAACTTTCACATCGAACCGACGAACGTCTGCGTCTACGACTGCAAGTTCTGCTCCTATTCCCGGCTGATCAAGAAAAGAGGGGAAGGTTGGGAATACTCCCTTGCGGATATGATGGATATCATCCGAAAGTACGACGGAGAACCCGTGACGGAGGTCCATATCGTCGGCGGCGTCCTGCCCCAATACGACCTTGCCTTTTACGTCGACTTTTTCCGATCTATCAAACAACACCGCCCGGACCTGCACATCAAAGCCCTCACGCCGGTGGAGTACCACTATATTTTCAAAAAGGCCCGGATCTCCTACGAGGAAGGCATGGCAACGATGAAGGAGGCCGGCCTCGACTCGCTGCCGGGCGGAGGCGCGGAAATCTTCCATCCGGAGATCCGGACGCAGATCGCCGGCGATAAATGCACCGGCGAACAGTGGCTTGCCATCCACCGGATCTGGCACCGGCTCGGCGGTCGTTCCAACGCGACCATGCTCTACGGCCACATCGAATCTTATGAACACCGCATCGACCATTTGGAACAATTGCGGATCCTCCAGGATGAGACCGGCGGCTTCCAAACTTTCATCCCGCTGAAATTCCGCAACCAGGATAACCAGATGTCCGATGTGCCGGAAGTGCCCGTCGTCGAGGACCTGCGCAATTATGCCGTCAGCCGCATTTTCCTGGATAATTTCGACCATATCAAGGCTTATTGGCCCATGATCAGCCGACAGGTGGCTCAAATCTCGCTCGCCTACGGGGTCGACGACATAGACGGGACCATCGACGATACCACCCGCATCTATTCCATGGCCGGCTCGGAAGAACAACACCCCGCCATGAGTACCCGCGAACTGGTCGAACTGATCCGTGCCGTCGGTCGAAAACCCGTCGAACGGGACACCCTGTATCATGTGGTCCGGGATTATTCCACCGTGGTATTCGATGCGCAACCGGAACTCCGGGGATACCTGGCGCTCCCGGTCGTCGGTAATGATGCCGATCCCGTCCAATGACCGTACCTAAATTCCCGTCGATGAAATACCAAGTCTCCGCGGTCAGTTACCTGAATACGAAACCTTTCCTCTACGGCCTGTTGAACAGCCCGGTGGCCGCCGACATCGAACTGACGCTCGATCATCCCGCCGATTGTGCCCGCAAGCTCAAAGCGGGCCAGGCCGACCTCGGACTGGTTCCCGTTGCCATCCTGCCGGAACTGCATGCCCCTTCCCTGGTTTCCAACTATTGCATCGGAACGGAAGGTACGGTCCGGACAGTATGCCTGTTCTCCGAAGTACCATTGACCTCCCTGGAACGGATCCACCTCGATTACCAATCCCGAACCTCCGTCGCCTTGCTCCGCATCTTGCTCCGGGAGTTCTGGCACCACCAGCCTGACTTGATTCCCGCCGGTCCGGGATTCGAAAACGAGGTCCAAGGCAACTCCGGCGCCTTGGTCATCGGGGACCGGGCCATCGGCCTGGAACACCGCTACCGCTATGTGTATGACCTGGGCGAGGCTTGGCGCGCCTTCACCGGCCTGCCTTTCGTTTTCGCCGCCTGGGTCGCCAACCGGAAACTGCCCGACACCTTCCTCGCCGCTTTCGACGATGCGCTCCGGCATGGCCTCGACCATATTCCGCAGCTCATGTTGCTGCTCCCCTCCCCGGCGCCTTCCTTCGACCTGCGTGAATATTTCACCCAAAATATCCGCTATGTCCTGGATGACGCCAAGCGACATGGCTTGTCCCGATTCCTCCGCTACCTCCAGCCCCGGACCTCCGGTGCGGATCGACTGATCGACTCCTTGTCGCCACAGCCGGTTTTCAGCCCGCCCGCCTGAGCCGGACCGCACCCCCCGCATTTTAACTTATGGTTAATAACGTGCGGCCGAATCCTCATTTGTAGCCTTATTTTACTATCTTTCCCTCCTGTACCGACCTGAGGAAGGCCTGGGTCGCCCGTTTTAGCCTGCATGCAGGAACCATTGTCCCCTTCCCTCGGTTGGTATGGTGCGACTGTATTGTCCTTACACCCGGTGGCGGGTATGTGCCACAACGACCTGACCGTGCCACCACCCCCACCCTCCCGACCCGAAACACACGACAAGACATGGAACCCTGGCGAAGATTAAACGGAGAACCGCTCGCAATGCCCATCAAGGAGGCTGTCGCGATTACGCTGGACAAGGAACTGCAAGCCGGCTTCAAAATGAAGGTCTGCATCGGTACAGACTCCCAGGTCCGCCAGGATGGCATCACCTTCGCCACGGTCATCGTTTTCCTGCGGGAAAAGAACGGCGGCTTCATGTTCATCCAGCATTCCAACCTGTCCCACCGCCTGAGACTCAAGGAAAGAATGATCCTGGAGGTTTCCAAATCCGTAGATATCGCCTACCACTTGTGCGATCTGATCAGCAGCTATCGCATCGAACTCGAAGTGCACGCAGACATCAACACCGACCCGAATTTCCTATCCAACAAAGCATTACGAGAAGCCATGGGCTATATCAAGGGGATGGGATTCGTCTTCAAGGCAAAACCCGATGCCTTCGCAAGCAGCAGCTGTGCCGATAAGGTGGTCTGAACTCTCCCTGCGTCTTCAGTACCTCACCCCCGCCCTTCCGGTCGGCCCTACCCAACAGCTGGCAGGCCCCGCAATTTTTTAGGAAAATAGCGGCAAAGGGCAATTTTTTTGGGTTTGAAGTTCCCTTATCTGAGAATAATTGCGAATTTTACCGAGTTTACTTTTTTCCGCAAGTTGTACCCTGGCACAGAAACTAATCCGAATTAAGTCGAATACACGCTCCGATTCCTGAATGTGCATCGCCACAGCTATACCGATACGTCGTATCCGACCGATTCCATGTACACGCTCTACTAACTCAGTTAAATCACATCGGGGTGCTTTACAAAGTCAAACTCAAGAATGCGGATGACCATGTATTATTGGATGACAAAGTATATGAATATCTGACGAATGAGCCCTATCTCTCCAAAATCGACTTCATCAACAACCTTCGGAGACACTCCAGCGGCTGTGCGGTCTTTCAGAAGACGTGGCGAAAAAGCGACGGCTCCTATAAGATCGAAACCATCTACCTGCATAAGCTGATTGCGGAGAAGTTCCTGGGAAAGGAAAAGACCAACGAGGAGAACCTGGTAGGCGCAAAAAACGGAAACAAGCTGGACTGCAGGCTGGAAAACCTGGTCTACCGCTCCCGCTCCGCTTCCAGCCGAAAACGAAAGACCACCAGCAAGACGGGCTATACCGGCGTCTATCAGGAAAACAAACGCTTCCGGGCCGTCATTTCCATCAACGGCAAATCCGTCCACATCGGCATGTTCGATTCTGCGGAAGAGGCTGCACTCGCCTACAACAAAAAATCCAAGGAATTGTATGGGGACAAGGGCAAGCTCAATCTCATCAAGCGCGGGAAGCCCACGGTGGATAAACAATAAGGCTGCCGAAGCCGCGTAGCCCCAAAACCGCTCTGCGCATACCGCCCTGCCACCCGCAGGGAACGACCGACGGGTGGGGTATCCCCGCTTCGGAATCCATTCCGAACGGTCCTGACACCTGCCAAATCCTGGCTTCCGCTAAAGATTTTTTTCTGTTCTGCCAATGTTGGTTAATTTTGTGGTTCGGGAATGCCGGACACTTCACCTTCCGGTTCCGCGAAACCGCCTCGAAGGGACGGAAACCTAAACCCGGCTGAAACCAACTGTCCCTCCTACTGCTTGCATACCGGTTCACCTGCCCGGTCGGGATGATTGGACGTTCGGTACTCAACCTGCGAAAAACTGTTTCGATACCACCCCGCCGCAACCATCGTAATTTTGCGACCGGAATCCGTACCTTGGCCGCTTTCCTCCGACGGCACCTTCATCTTCCGTCCAAGAAAGCCACCGACCGGGACCGGAAATCCGCTGCAATCGGAACAGTGTCCCTCAAATTTGTCAAATCGTAACGCCAATGGGTTGGTTCAAACGACTGAAGGACGGTATCCAAACCGCCACCAAATACAAAAAGGAAACACCCGATGGACTGTGGTACAAGTGCAAGGCCTGCAATGAGCTGAGCACCATGAAGGAGGTCAGGTCGACTTTCTTCAAATGCCCGAAATGCGATTACCATATCCGGATCGGTTCCCATGACTATTTCGACCTGATCCTAGAGCCCGGTTACGTGGAACTGTTCACCCAGCTCTCCTCCAAAGACCACCTCCAATTCGTCGACTTGAAACCTTACCACCAACGACTGGAGGAGGAAAAGAAGAAAACCGGCCTCACCGATGCCATCTCCGTGGCCGTTGGTGAAATCGGACCGCATAAGCTGGTCATTACCGCCATGGATTTCAATTTCATCGGCGGGTCCATGGGATCCGTCGTCGGTGAAAAAATCAGCCGATCCATCGATTTCTGCCTGGAACACCGGGTGCCGCTGCTCATCATCTCCAAATCCGGCGGCGCCCGGATGATGGAATCCGCCTTCTCCCTGATGCAGATGGCCAAGACTTCCGCCAAACTTTCCCTGCTGTCAAAAGCGGGTATCCCCTGCTTCTCCCTGATGACGGATCCGACTACCGGCGGTGTGACCGCCTCCTTCGCCATGTTGGGCGACATCAATATGGCGGAACCCAAAGCGCTTATCGGCTTCGCCGGACCGCGCGTCATCAAGGAAACCATCAAACGGGACCTGCCCGAAGGGTTTCAAACCTCCGAATTCCTGCTGGAACACGGTTTCCTGGACTTCATCGTCAACAGAAAGGAACTGAAAGCGAGAATGACGGACTTGCTCACGCTTTTCGCCGCTGCCTGACGGCTTTCCGGACGCGCGCGCTCAAGGCCACCATTTCCGGATGACAAATCGTACCATTCCAATCAGTACGCTCAATAACAACATGGTGGTCAACGGTATGTATATGCGCACGCCTGGCCGCTCCACCCGGATGTCTCCCGGTAGCCTTCCGAGCCAGTGCAATTTGTCACCTGCCAGATACCAAATCATGCCGACGACCACCAAGCCCACACCGATCGCCATCAAGGTCTTTCCTGTCCATGCTGCCTGTTCCATCTTGCTTCACTTTCTGTAAAAATAAGTCGCTCCGGGCGTAATCCAAACCGCCGTACCTTGTGCCCGCCCCGCATTCGATTGCCGAACATAGGGGTCTGACGCGTCATGGCCGCATGGCCGCCCCCGGAAGCCGGGGACCTCCGAACGGCCTGTCCCGCCGATTGATGTGCGTCTCCATCACATTCTGTCGGGGTATGCACATAAAAAAAAGCGTGCCGTCGAATGTCGACAGCACGCTCTCGGGGCGCCCGAAGTCCTGTCCGGACAATTACTGGCCCACTACCAGCTTGCGGGTGACCGAATCCCCTTCCTCCAACCGGACTGTATAGTAATATACCCCGGGTGCGAGCGGCAGGCTGCTGCGGTCCAATGTTATCTGCTGATGTCCGCTTGCCAGATCGTAACTCCGGCTGGCGACTACGCGACCGGCGAGATCCGTCAATTGGAGGTGGACCGTACCGGCAACCGGAAGGTCCAATCCGATGACCGTCTCCAAACCGAAAGGATTGGGCATATTCTGATATACGCGGAAGGACCCTTCCTCCGGACTGCCGAAATCAAGCACGACCGGATGGACGGTCAAGTCCTCCCGATAAGCTTCCGCCACGGTGAATCGGGAACCGATTTGCACCGCCTCGCGGAGTTGCAGGTCTTTCCGGGCCGTGAATTCCACCTGAAACAAGCTTCCCGCCAGCTGTGCCGGTTGCCCGTCCACCGTGTTCCAACTGACCGTCACGGCACCGATATCCGATAATCCGGTGTAGATATGTTCCTGGCCGATGATTCCGGGTGTGACCCCTTCCAACCGCAAGGCGGAGGCATCGAAATCCAAGGTGAACTGCATGCCGGCCAATCGGCTTTCCATGATGTCAAGCGGCAAGGTGAAACGCTCGCCTTTGCGGATGGTCGCATCCGCGCCCGGGATCCGCACGGGGGATTGTCCGGTCCGTTCGTCGGCGCTGCCCGTAAGTCCCGGGGCGGCACTGCCATTGACATCCCCGACCTTGACACCGATGAAGTTCATGTCCAACTGGGAACCCGCCAGGTCGTTCATATTGACCAGCTCCGGGAAGGTCGTCTGCCATGGATTGGTCGGGTTCGGGAACACGAAGCCTTTCCGTACGAACCGCCAGGAAGTGTTGTTCGGGAGGTGATCGTACATGAACAGGATCAATTTCCGCAGTTCCACCAGGTCGAACGTGGTGATGGTCTTGGAATTGTTGGCATCCGCCGCTATCAGCTTATATGGTGTGGCCAAGGGCTGGGTGCCGAGGATATGCTTGGAGATCAATACCAAGTCGAAGGTCGTCACGCCGTTCAGCGGGACGTCGTCCTTGGAGGGTACGACCGTATAGTCACCGCCGTACACCAACCCGTTGAACTGGTAGGTTCCACCCGACTGGGTGGTCGTGCTCGCACTGACCGTTCCGCCCAGGCTGACATGCACGCCCGTCAAGGCGTGGTCGTTCTCGTTGGTGATGGTACCCCCTGTTACGACGAGTGGTTCGTCGCACACGTCACCGACCGCCACCACCTCCACCGCGGTGGCACAAATCGTGGCATTGCCGGCCTCATCGATCGCGTAGACGTTGATGTTGTTCAATCCGGGAATCACCTCGTTGGCGGCGGTCTTCTCACACTTGGCCACCAGCACCGTATCGGCCGGATGGGGGGAGAAGGACAACCGGATATCTTCCGGTGCACTGCAATTGTCCTGGGCAGCGTACACGAACAGTTCCGGACCGAAAGGCGTACCGACTTCATCGGTGATGTGGATCTCGACGTAATCCAGGGTATCCGTCACACACTGGACGGTGGGATTCTTGCAATCCTTGACCGTAACGGTGCCCACGCACGCGGATTGGTTGTTGCAATTGTCCATGGCGTTGTAGGTCACCGTGTAGGTGCCCGGGGCTACCCCGCTGATGGGACCGAAGCCGGTCAGCAAGGTTCCGTTGTAATCCAGCGAGACCGTCACGGTTACGTTCGGGCTGCATTCGTCCACCACCGGCACCGGAAGGGTGAGGGTGGTGTAGCAGACCGCTTCCGTCACGCACACGTCCGGGATGTCGCAGCCGGCCGAAAAAACCGGGTCCACGGTATCATTGACCTTGATGACCTGCTTGTAGGTGATGTATCCGTCCCAGGGGTCGCTGTCCGGGTCCGTATCCGGTCCGGTCGCCGTGGTAGCCTGTCCGGCCGTAGGCTTGGACTTGGGAGCCACCCGCCAGCTGTCCCGGAACGTACGGGTATCGCAGTCGCCGTCCCCGTCGAAATCACAAGGTTCCTGCGGGAAGGCAAGTTGGAAGGCCCGTTCGGAGGATTCCACGACTTCCTGGTCGATTTCAGACCCGACCACACACCAGTTGATGAGCGTCCAGGTCCGTTCTATCTTGTAGCAGGCGTCCGGCACGACCGTGTAGACCTGGTCGTGGTAGGACACACCTACCAATTCGCAGGTTTCCGAGAAAATGGCCGGTTCGCCGAAATCAGGCACGGTGGTACCGCAGTTGACACTGAGGTCGGCCGGGAAGGAGACCGTCCAATCGGACACATGGTCGATGAACAAGGTCTGGCTGCAGCTGACGGATGTGTTTCCGGCGGCATCCGTGGCTGTCCAGCCACGGGTGATCGTCCCTTCCAGGCATTGGTCGATATTGCTGCTGAAAGTGCGGTTCAATACGGCCGTGCAGTTGTCCTGGAACTCCGCCGCCCCGAAAGCGGCATCGAAAAGCTGGCTGCGTTCCGCCGCGGTGGTGAGGGCGGAAAGTTGGGTTTCCCAAAGGTCCGCGAATTCGTCGCAAGTGATGCGCTGGTTGGCCGGGCAACTGACCAGGGTCGGCACCTGCTTGTCCTGGACGAGCACGGTGACCATGCATTCGTTGTAGTTGCCGAAACAATCGTAGGCCCGGAAAACCACTTCCTGGGCTCCGGCGTCGACGTCGGCGCAGCAGAACCGGACGGACGGACCGAAGGTGAGGTCGTTGTGGCCGTCGTCGCAGGGATCTGCCATCCGGCGTACTTCGTAGTGATCCAGGCAGCAATTGTCGTGGCTGCCGTCGTCAAATGTGTAGGCATATACTTCGGCCAGACCGTCGGAGGACAGGTTTACGTCCGTGATGTCGTCACATACCGCCACCGGAGCGGTTTGGTCCACGACGGTCAAGGTTGCGGACACGGAGGTGAAATTGCCGCAATGGTCCACTGCCGTGTAGGTGATGGTATGGTTGCCGATCGAAAGGCCCGGCGCCGGAACCATCCCGTTGACCGCTTCCCCGAGGGGGGTGAAGATGTGCATGGCCGCCACCCCGGAACAGTTGTCGGAGACCGACGCCATCGGTATCGGTCCGGTGGTTCCGCACAGTTGCGGATGAGCCGCCGGCATATTGACCGCAACCGTCAGGTCGGTAGGTAGGCTGATGGAGGGACCCTCCGCATCGAGTACCTTGATGAGCTGGACATTGTCCTCCCCGCCGACACCTGTCGTAACGACCTGCCCGGCGCACCAGTCGAAGACCGTCCAGGTACGGACGACCTTGAAGACGCCGTCCTGCGAACCGCAGACGGACAGCACCTCGTCCGAGTGGCTGTAATTGTATTGGCAGAATTCTCCCTGGATGTTGGACGGCATGCCTGAGCCGGTGGCGCCGAGCACGGAACCGGACAAGGACGCGGAAACCTGTATGCCGGCGGTACCGGCATCCTGGTCGATCACACCTGGGTGCAGGGCCGTTGCGGTGATGATGCCCGGGTAGTCGCCGTACTGGCTGCAATGCCAGGTGATGTCCTCCGGAAAGTCGACGGCGGCCGGCCGCTCGATGGTGATGACCTGCTGGCAGGGAACCGCCAGGTTGCCGTAGTCATCCGCAGCCACCCAGGAACGGCGGTATTGGACCTGGTCGTCATCGCAGGCATCGTTGTCGATCAACAACAGCTCCGTCATGTTGAGCAGCGGATTGGCGTCGCAATTGTCACTGACCACCGGAGCGGGTACCTGGTCCACCTGCACCGTACAGGAAATGGTGAGGTCCTGGCAGGTGATGACCGGTGGCAACTTGTCCTCCACCTGGATGGTTCCCCAGCACTTGTTGCCGGTATCCGGGTCGGTCACCATGACCGTATAGACGGTTCCGATATGATTGCATCCGAGCACATCGCCCAGGGAAAGACCCGTACCGGTGAGCACATCCACCTGATAGTGGTCGTAGCAACCGTAAGGGCCGCCTTCGAGCACCATGTCCGCACCGATATGTGCCTGGCCGGCGGCATCGAGCGAAGCCGATACGAAATCGTTGCAGGTCAGTGTCGGTGTCGGATTCGCATACTCGATGATGGTAACGTCGAAGGAACAAGTGCTGGTGTTGCCCGTCGGATCCGCCGACTCGAAAGTCAGGGTGTACTGTCCGATCGGGAAAGAACTGCCGTTGGAGAGCCCGCCGAGGTCGGTTTGCTGCACGGAAGGGCTGGCCGCGCAATTGTCGGTGGCGCTGACCTGGAAGTTCACGACAGCTTCGCAGGCGCCCGGAGCCAGGTTGACCTGGATGTCGGAAGGACAGTCGAGCAAGGGCGCCTCGTTGTCCTCGATGGTGATGACCAGGGTGTGGCTGTCGTCCGCACAATACGGCCCCGCTTGGGACGTGAAGGTATTGGCGGGCATCGGGTTCGGTGCACTGCTGTTCGTATTGACGAAATCCAGGGCATTGGCACCACTGAACGTCCAATCTTCCAACCGGAAGAAGGGTCCGTCGGGCCCGGTATCGTCCTTCCGGTAGGCCCATCCGTCGAGATAATCCCAAGGCGTGCCGGTCCCGTCCACGTTGATGTCACCGAATACATCGATGACCATACCATGGCAGAAGAGTTCGATGGCATCGTCGCCATTGATCGAGGGGGCGAAATTATCCGTGAAATCGGGTGCAAAACCGAAGAAGGCTTCGAAAGCGTTCGACTCGGTAGCCACCCACAAGTGGGTACCTTGTGGTACGGCGACCGGCGGGAAGGTGTATTCCTCGCCGTCCGATCCGCCGCCGTTGTTGGCGGATCCGAATCCGTAAGCGCTCAGGTCGGGGATATCGGCGAGGGTGTAAAAGGAAATCGCCTTGGGAAGGCCGCCGGTAATCGGACCGTCCACCACGCCGGTGATGACCATGTTGCCGCAGCCGCTGACCGTGTTGGTGACCGCATAGGTGCCGAGGTCGCTCTGGCTGGGGTCGACGGTGCCCGACTCAGGATCCAGCTGGAGATTCGGTCCGCCGGCAACAGCCACGTAGGAATAGATGCCGTCCGTACCGGTCGAATGGAGCGGGGAAAAAGCGGATGCCGATGGGCAGTACAGGCTGTCCCCGTAACTGAATTCCGCATCCGAGGCCGACAGCAGCGTCAGTTGGACCTCATCGGTGGCGCTGGTGCAAATACCGCCCGTGCTGCTGACCGTCCATGTCAGGGACACGGAAGTGCCGTACTCGGCCGGAGCCGGCGTGTAAACGGCATTGGGCAGGTTTATGTCGCTGAAGGAACCGGAACCTCCGGACCAAACACCGCCGGTACCCGAGGCGGACAGGATGATGGGGCTCCCTTCGCAGACGAGGGTGCTCTCGCCGGCATCGGCGAGGGGAGGAGCCACGATTTCGATACTTACGCTACAGCTGACCGAAGATCCGCCGAAACTGTAGGTGCCGATCGGCCAGGGCGTCCCGGCGGTGCCATTGGTGGTGGTGCCGTCCAGCGCATTGATGCCGCTGAAAGTCCAGCTTCCCAACTGGAAGACATTGCCGTCGGGCCCTGTGTTGCTGACCCGGTAGGCCCAGCCGTCGAGGTAATCCCACGGGGTGCCCGTCCCGTCGACCCCTACCTCGCCGAATACGTCGATCGCCGCGCCGTTGTAAAAAAGCCGGAAGGCGTCGTCGCCGTTGACATTGACGGTGGATGTGATGTAGTTGGGCGCGAACCCGAAATAAGTGGTGAAACTGTTGGGTTCGGAAGCGACCCAGATGTGCGTGCCCGCGGCGAGGGAACCCGCCGGGAAGGTGAAAGTGGAGGTCGGGCTGGTGCTGCCGTTGTTGAAGTTGGACAAACTGTAGTTCTCCAGGTCCGGGATATCGTTGATCGCGTACAACTCGACGGCCTTCGGAATGCCGCCGGTGAGCGGACCGTCCACGACGCCGGTCAGCACCAGGGAAGCGGCGCTGCCGCCCCCGCCGCCGGTCGTCACGGTGTTCGTCACCGTGTACTGGCCCGCATCGCTGGCAGCCAGGTCGATGGCACCGGTCAGGGAGTTGATCGACAGGTTGGGACCGCCGGTCAGGACGGTAAAGGAGAAGTTTCCGGCTGTCCCCGTCGCATGGGTCAAAACCGGGTCGGCTCCGTTCCCGCAATAGCTGCCGGCATCGTAGCTGAACTCGGCCGCCGGGTCACAGGTGGTCTGCGCCCGCGAAAAAGTCGACGTGAACAACAGGATAAGGAGAATGAAAATACGGAAGGGATAGACCCCTCCCGGGGCCTGGTGTGTAAGTTTTGACATTACCATGAGATTACAATTTGTCTTGCACTGCTCGTGCTGCTTGTCCGATGTGTCAAAAACCGTGCTTGTCCGGAGAATCAGCGCCACTTGTCCGACAATCGGACAAAATTTAACACACAGGTAAACATTCGTTCAGCCAAGGCAAAAGTAGTCATTTTTCGGGTACAAAGCCTCCGGACGTCTATTTTTTGCTAAAAAAAGCCCCGGACCGTGCCCCGGCGGGACTCCCGGCGACCGGATGTCCTCCGGTGCAAACCTCACATGGGTTGGAGAAAGGTCCGTATTCGGCTTGTTCCGCCTCCCGCCAAGCTCCCGCAAACACATTGTTCAACAAAGGACCGCCCCCCTCCGGATCCGCCCCCGGTCCTGTCCGGATGACGGCCGGACCGGAAGCGATTTGAAAAAAAAGAAAAAAAGAATCAAAATATTTCAAATTTATAAATACATCAATTACCTTTGCCGGACAAGGATACAACACGACGGGTCCTTTCGGCCACGTACCTCCGATCCTTACACCTGCAAGACAGACACTCCAGACAAACGCTCGTCCTTGTGATGGCCCGCCCCGGCCGGAAAGAACCCCTTCCTTGCGGATCGGGTGCATACAGCCCGGGCATCCTTACGATTATAGTCTCAACAAAACTATGGCAGCCGGCGGCGAACTCGTCTCCGGCGGGATTCCGCCCCAAGCGCAACCTTGGCTTGCAGGGAAACGGACATATCAGTTACGAGGTTCGCGCGCTCGTCCGGGATCCATTCGACAGCGGTGGCCGAAAGCGGTCGCCTTCCGGTGAATACAACCATTTGACATATCCGTTTTCACTAAACCCATGAACGTATGTATAGCAAAACTACTCCTCACACGGGGCTGGAGTTCGCCTCCGGCCATGTTACACTATCAAAGAAAAGCAAACTGCTTGAAACACTTTTCCCCATCATGCTGATCGGCGTCGGGCTTTGCGGCCTCTTCCTCTTGCTGAACAGCTGAACGACCGGTTCTGACCGGATGAAGAAGGCCCTCGCTCCCTGCGGACGAGGGCCTTCCTGTTTCCCCCCCCCCACCCTTCTTCTTTTGCAACAATCCTTCCATCTCGCGGTACCGACCGGACGATTGGTACCGGTTCCGACAAAAATCTGTTCGTAAGCCGCGGGAATATGCTACTTTTGCGGCCATCACGATAAACGTATGGTCAGAATAGGCAATGTGGAATTGGGAGCGTTCCCCCTCCTGCTGGCACCGATGGAGGACGTCAGCGACCCGCCCTTCCGGCGCTTGTGCAAAGCACAAGGGGCGGATATGATGTACACGGAGTTCATCAGCGCGGACGGGTTGGTCCACGATGCGGACAAGAGTTTCAAGAAACTGGACATTTACGAGGAGGAGCGCCCCATCGGCATCCAGTATTTCGGCGGACAGGTCGAATCCATGGTCGGCGCTGCCCAAATTGTGGAGCAGGCCGACCCGGACGTCATCGACATCAACTACGGATGCCCCGTCGCAAAAGTGGCCTGCCGGATGGCCGGGGCGGGACTGCTGCAGGACATTCCCAAAATGATCTCCCTGACCGCCGCCGTCGTCAAGAGCACCCGTAAACCGGTTACGGTCAAGACCCGGCTGGGGTGGGACGAACGGACCATCAACATCGTGGAAGTCGCCGAGCGGCTGCAGGACATCGGCATCCAGGCCATCACCATCCACGGCCGCACCCGGAAACAGATGTACAAGGGGGAAGCCGATTGGACCCACATCGCCCGCGTGAAGGAAAACCCGCGTATGCACATCCCGGTCTTCGGCAACGGGGACATCGACTCCCCGGAAAAAGCCCTCGACTACCGAAACCGCTTCGGGGTGGACGGTATCATGGTCGGCCGCGCCAGTATCGGTCATCCCTGGATCTTCCGCGAAATCAAGCACTTCTTCGCCACCGGGGAACGGCTCCCGCCTCCCACGACCCGGGAACGGGTGGAAGCCGCCCGCCAACACCTGCTCCATTCCATCGAATGGAAAGGCCCCAAGCTCGGCGTCCTGGAGATGCGCAGACACTACACCAACTATTTCCGGGGCTTCCAGCACATCAAACATTACAGGAGCCTGCTTGTGACGGAAGACGACCCTTCCAGTTTGTGCGGGCTGCTGGACGAAATCCTGCAGGTATACGGGGAGCTGGAGCCAGCAGCCTGACCTGTTTTCTTTCATCGCTTAGTTTCTCCGCCGACGTGGTTTTTTCAATTCAGCCGGACGAAATGGACCTGTTCCGACGGGTCGCCGAAGCGGCCCGCCAAATGGGGGTGGACGCCTATGTCGTCGGCGGCTATGTCCGGGACCGCCTGCTGGCCCGGCCCACCAAGGATATCGATATCGTCTGCATCGGTGACGGCATCCGTCTCGCCCAGACTACCGCCTCGCTTCTCTACCCCCGGCCTCGCGTCGCCTTCTACAGCCGGTTCGGGACGGCCATGCTCCGCTTCCGGGACATCGAGGTCGAGTTCGTGGGCGCCAGAAAGGAAAGCTACCGGCACGACAGCCGCAAACCGGATGTCCAGCCCGGTACCCTCGCGGATGACCAGGTGCGCCGCGATTTCACCATCAACGCCATGGCCCTCAGCTTGAACGAAGCGGATTTCGGCCGCCTGGTGGACCCTTTCGACGGATTGCGCCACCTCGAACAAAAAATCCTCATAACCCCCACCGACCCGGGTAAGACTTTCGCCGACGATCCGCTCCGCATGATGCGCGCCATCCGCTTCGCCACCCAACTCGATTTCCAGGTCGAACCGGATACGCTTAAGGCCATCGCCCGCTTCCGCAATCGAATCCATATCGTCTCCCAGGAACGCATCACCACGGAACTGGAGAAGATCATGGCCGCTCCCGTCCCCTCCGTCGGCTTCCGGCTGCTCTTCGAAACTGGCCTGCTGGAACTGGTCCTCCCCGAACTGCAGGCGCTCCACGGCGTGGAGAAACGGGACGGCATCGCCCACAAGGACAATTTCTTCCATACACTCCAGGTCCTGGACAACCTCTGCCGGAAAAGCGACGATATCTGGCTCCGCTGGGCCGCCCTGCTCCACGACATCGCCAAACCGCCCACCAAACGGTTCTCGCCCCAAGAGGGCTGGACCTTCCACGGCCATGAACACCTCGGCGCCGCGATGGTCCCGCGGATTTTCAAGAAACTCCGGCTCCCCTTGAACGAACACATGAAGTTCGTCCAGAAAATGGTCCTCCTGCACCTTCGGCCCATCGCCCTGACCAAAGAGGAAATTACGGACAGCGCCGTACGCAGGCTCCTCTTCGATTGCGGGGATGATATCGACTCCCTCATGCTGCTGGTCGAAGCGGATATCACTTCCAAGAACGACCACAAGGTCAAACGATACCTGCGCGATTACGAATATCTCCGCCAACGGCTGGTCGCCGTGGAGGAAACCGACCGCATCCGGAACTGGCAACCGCCCGTCTCCGGGATCGATATCATGGTGACGTTCGGACTGTCACCCTCCCGGGAAGTGGGCACCATCAAGAACGCTATCCGGGAAGCGATCCTCGACGGTACCGTGCGCAACACGTTCGAGGATGCCTACCGCTTCATGCTGGACACCGGCGCCCGGATGGGCCTGGAACCCCGGCAGTTGCTACAGGCCTCCATTGCCGACAACGAAGAAATACCTTCATGAAGACAAAATCCAAACGGCAGGACAAGGTCAATGTCGTCACCCTGGGCTGTTCCAAGAACCTGGTCGACAGCGAGAACATCATCACCCAACTCCGGGCCGCCGACTACCGGGTCGTACATGACAGCCGCGACGAGGACGCCAACATCGTCGTGGTCAATACCTGTGGCTTCATCGATGTCGCCAAGCAGGAAAGCATCGACACCATCCTTGAATACGCCCAACTCCGGCAACAGGGCGAACTCGACAAGCTCTACGTCACCGGCTGCCTTTCCCAACGGTATCGGGACGACCTCGAACGGGAAATCCCGGAAGTGGACGCCTGGTTCGGCACCATGGACCTGCCGGCCCTGCTCGCCCGATTCCAGGTGGATTACCGCCAGGAACTGATCGGCGAACGCCTGATCTCCACCTTGCCCCACTATGCCTATCTCAAGGTGTCGGAAGGCTGCAACCGCACCTGCTCCTTTTGCGCCATCCCGCTGATGCGGGGTAAGCATGTCTCGAAACCTCTGGAGGAACTGGTCCGGGAAGCCACTTTCCTCGCCCGCCAAGGTGTCCGGGAAATCATGCTGATCGCCCAGGAACTTACCTACTACGGCCTGGACCGCTATCGGAAAAGGGCGCTGCCCGAGCTGCTGGAAGCCCTGTCCGCCGTGGAAGGTATCGAATGGATCCGGCTCCATTACGCCTACCCTTCCCGCTTTCCGCTGGAGGTCTTCCATGCCATGGCCGCCTTGCCGAAAGTCTGCAATTACCTGGACATCCCCCTCCAACATGCTTCCGACCGGATGCTGTCCCGCATGCACCGCCAAATAACCCGCGCGGAAACCATCGAACTGCTCGAAACGGCCCGCCGGTTGGTTCCCGGTATCGCCCTGCGCACCACCATGCTGGTCGGCTTTCCGGGTGAAACGGAGGCGGATTTCGAAGCGCTCTGCTCCTTTGTCCGGGATATGTCCTTCGAACGCCTCGGAGTCTTCCAATATTCGCACGAGGAACAAACGGCCGCATTCGACCTGGAGGACGATGTCCCGGCATTGGTCAAGGCGGAACGCGCCCAACAGCTGATGGAAATCCAACAGGAAATTTCCTACCGGAGCAATGAAGCGAAGGTGGGAAAGGTATTCCGGGTGCTGTTCGACCGCAAGGAGGGTGGCTATTTCATAGGTCGAACGGAATTCGATTCGCCGGAAGTGGATAACGAGGTACTGGTGGACGCTACCCGCCATTTTGTCCGAATCGGCGATTTCGCCCAGGTCCGGATCACGGAAGCGGCGGAATTCGACCTGTTCGGTGAAATCGTCGGCGCCTGATCATGCCGCCGTCCGCGCCATCGACCACTTTCCAAAACTCCTACGTCTTATGCCTGCATCCAACAACCTGATGAACAAAGCCAAGGATCCGGTCAACCAGGCCGTCGTCATCCTGGCGGCGGTGCTGCTGGTCAATGTCCTGGCGGTGTTCGCCCGTTCCGCCGGGATGGCGGTCGAAGCACGCTTCCCCTGGACGGTCGCCGCCTCCTTCCTGTTGTTCTTTGCCGCCGCCAATGCGGTGCTTTGCCTGCAGTCCGATGACATGGACCGCTATTGGTCCCGCTCCATACTCTGCTTCTCCGGTGTCGCCGTGTCGTCGGGCTTGCTGGCTTACCTCTTCTCGTCCCTGCCGATGCGGGAGGCGGGTTCCTACCGGTGGATCTACATCGTCCTGACCATCGGCTACCTGGTGTTCATCTCCATGGTCACCTTCATGCGCAGGGTGGTCGACTTCGCCCAACGTGAGGAATGGAACCAACCAAAGATCCGAAAAAGAAGGAAATGACCCGCACCCCATCGATTCCCCGCACCTTGGGCCACCTTTTGCTTTGCTGCTGGATGGCCGGGACGGTCCTGTACTGCACCGACCCGGTTTCCTCCCCGCCGGCTCCTGCCGCCGGCATCCCGCCGCCCCCGATTCGGGATTCCTTGCCTGTCCCCGACCCCTGCCGCCCGGATTCGGGCTTGCTGGAGGGAAATTACTTCCATTCCCATCCCTACGGGACGGTCGTCCTGGTGCGGGAATACCGGGATGGGGATGAGGCGGGAACCGCCGCCCATCGTTTGCTCTCCGTCCTGGATGACGAGGCGTGCCGGCCGGTGCTCGAGATGCCGCTTCCGGCCTTGTCCGGTCCGGATTTCCCCTATTTTCTCGCCCAGGTAAACTACAACCACGTCGTGGGAAAACTGGCGGTTCGCGGTACGGACCGATTTTTCGTGGTCGACCTGGCCGCCCGCTCCCTGTCCGGCCCCTTTTTCCCGCCGGTTCCGGCCGACTGGGCTGCAGCGGATGCCGCCGACGGCAACCTCACGCGCCTGGAGGTCTGGGAACAATACCTGGTCGGCTGGATGGGAAGTTCGGGGTCTTTTGTCGCCGACCTGACTACGGGAGGGACGCCGACTTATCTGCCCCCGCTCGCTACCTACCGGCTCGACGACCGCTATCCCGCCGACCTCTTCCTGCTACCCTCCTACCCGGACGGCAACCGCTACCACGCCGTCCTCACCGGCTTCGACCCGGTATCCGGCAGCCCTACCTTGTCCGTCCTGTTCGAGCAACCCCGCCGCCTGGTGCCGCAACTGCCGGCCGGCGCGCGGAACAACCGCTTCCTCGTGCTGTCTTCCGGATCCGGAAGCGGCGCGCCCCCGGTCGCCATAGATATGGCCGTCGGGGAATCGGTCGCCTTGCCGGATTCGGTGGCCAGGCTCCCGACCCAGGCGCTGCTCCGGTGGTTAAGGACCCGCGCCGGTTCCTGATAGCGCCACCCCCACCGCAGCCGGGGAATCCTACCGTTCATCCGACGGGAATGGTCCTTGATAGAATTATTTTCACCAAAACTCCCCAGTAGCCTATCCTTGCCTTCAAATTCAATGCTGATGCAGTTCCGATTCTTATCCTTTCGCCGCCACTTTTCCTTGTTGCCTGCCTGCGCTTTCCTCCTAGCGGCCGGATGGGGCTTCCCCCTGGCCGCACAGGGCCAGTGGTCCCTCCAACAGTGCATCGCTTACGCCGGCACGAACAACCTGACGCTCCAACAGGCGCAGAATACGGTCGCCCTGGCGGGACTGAACGAACAACTGAACAAGCGGTCCCGCCTGCCCAACCTCAGCGGTTCCGCCACCGGCGGCTCCCAGTTCGGCCGGACCATCGACCCCACCACCAACAGTTTCGACAACCAACGGATCAATTTCAACAATATTTCGATCAACATGAGCGTACCGCTCTACTCGGGCGGACAAATCAACAACCGGATCCAGCAAAGCGGCCTGGACCTCCGGGCTGCGCAGGAGGACGTCGCCGCCACCTTCAACAATATCGCTCTCAGCATCGCCAACGCTTACCTCCAGGTGCTGATGTCCAAGGAACAATTGGAAAATGCACTCGCCCGCCGGACCCTCTCGGTCGAACAACTCGAACAAACGGACAAACTCATCGAAACCGGTCGTCTTCCCGCCAATGACCGGCTGGATGTGCTGGCACAAATCGCCAATGACGACCAAACCATCATCCAGGCGCGCAACCAAATCGAGATCAGCCTCCTCAACCTGAAATTGCTGATGCAACTCGACGCGGACAGCGATTTCGACGTGGCCCCCCCACCGGCCGACATCACCAGTGAAACCGATGCGGATGCATTGAGCTTCCCGGAGCTCTACCAGGCCGCCCTCGGCAACCAACCCCAGATCAAGGCCAATGAATACCGGATGAACAGCGCCGCCCTCGGTGTGGATATCGCCAAGGGCAGCCTCTATCCCTCCATCGTCCTGTTCGCCGGCATTGATTCGCGCTGGTCCAGTGCCGCCCGTAGCATCGACCAAATCCTGCCGACGCTGATTTCCCAAAATATCATCTGGAACGGCGTGGAACAGGAAATCCTCATCCCCTCCCAGGAGCTGACCTTCAAGGAAGACCCGTACTTCAACCAGATCCGGGAAAACTTCGGCCAAAGCATCGGCCTCAGCCTGCGGGTTCCCATCTACAACAACAGCATCAACCGGATCGGCGTGCAAAGGGCTACCCTCGGTGTCCAAAATGCAAGAATTTCCAGCGACCTGACCAAACAACAACTCAAGAACGATATCCAGCAGGCGCTCGCCAATGCCCGCGCCGGCAAACGGGCATTCGAAGCGGCCTCCACCGCCGTCCAGGCTGCCGCCGCCGCCTTCGAAAATGCCGACAAACGTTTCCGCCTCGGGGCCATCAACAATCTCCAATTGCTCACCGCCCGAAATACTTACGACATCGCCCGGATCAACCAGACCATCTCAAAATACGATTACCTGTTCCGCCTCAAGATCATCGATTTCTACCTGGGTAAGGAAATCCGCCTGGATTAAGCCCTCCCCTGTCCTTTCACCGACTTTCTTCCACATCCGAATATCCTCCATTTCATGAAAAAGAACAAGCGTACCCTGTTTTTCTCCCTGCTGGCCCTGGCCGCGATCCTCGTGACCGCCGTCGTCGTAAAAAACAAGAACAGTCCGAAAGGAGAACCCGTCCAGACCGAACAGGCCGCCAAGCGGACCATCCGCGAAACCGTGAAGGCCAGCGGAAAGGTGTTCCCCAAGACGGAAGTGAAAATCAGCTCCGATGTGTCCGGAGAAATCGTGGAACTGTTCGTCCGCGAAGGGGATAGTGTCCGTAGCGGACAAGTGCTGGCCCGCGTCGACCCGGAAGCCTATGACTCCCAGGTGGAAAGGGCCCAGGCTGGGGTCAACGGCGCCAAAGCCTCCCTCGCCAATGCCCTCTCCCAGGTGGAATCCGCCAAAGCCCAGGTCGAACAGGTCCAGGCCCAGCTCACCAATGCCCGCGATATCCATCGCCGCAATGAAAGACTCTTCCAGGAAGGGGTCATCTCGGAACAGGAATTCGAATCCTCCCAAACCAATGTCCGCAGCCTGGAGTCCAACCTCAATGCCTCGGAAGCCAATGTCAGGTCCGCCCAGCAAAGCGCCCGCTCCGCGGAATTCCAAATCAAGAGCGCCGAGGCGACCCTCAAGGAATTGAGCACTTCCCTCAAGCGGACGACCATCTACGCTTCCATGGGCGGTATCATCTCCAAACTCAATGTGGAAAAAGGGGAACGGGTGGTTGGGACCTCCATGATGGCCGGTACCGAGATCCTCCGTATCGCCGACCTCCAGGAAATGGAGGTCCAGGTGGAGGTCACGGAAAACGACCTGCCCCGGATTTCCCTCGGGCAATCCGTCGATATCGATATCGATGCGTACCTCAACCGGGTATTCAAAGGCACCGTGGTGGAAATCGCCCATACCGCCAATATCGCCACCGGAGGTACTGCCGCCGGAGTGGTCAACCTGACGACGGACCAGGTAACCAATTTCGTCATTACCATCGATATCGATCCCGCTTCCTACCAGGACCTTATCCTTCCCGGAAAGCCCTTCCCTTTCCGACCCGGTATGTCCGCCGCCGTGGAAATCTACACCCAAACCGCCGAGTCCGTGGTGTGCATTCCCATCCAGGCGGTCGGGACCAGGGACAAGTCGGATGTGGTCGGGGAACAGGACGACAGGGAAGGTATCCGCTCCTCTGTCCGTGATGACGTCCAGGAAATTGTCTTCGTCTACACGGATGCCGATACCGTGGACCTTCGGGCCGTGACGACCGGTATCCAGGACAATGACTTCATTCATATCCTCGAAGGACTCTCGGAAGGGGAAACGGTCGTCACCGGCCCTTATGCCGCGGTGTCCAAGGACCTCAAGGAGGGAGACCGCGTCTATCGTTCCGAAAAGAAGGAAAAGTCGTCGGAAACGGAGGAAAAAGAAGAGGATTGAACGCAGCCATCGGTCCGGACAAAGACTTCGATCGTCGGGATCCCGGACGGTTTTCCTCGCACCAGACCCTCGCCCGGGTCACCGGGGGCGTGGCGCTTGCCACGCCCCCGGTATGTTTCCAACCCTACTTGTCGGACGACCCCGGCATATGCCTGGCCAGAAAACCGAGCATCGCCTTATAGAATTGGAACTTGTTCTCCTCGTTTCGAAATCCGTGCCCTTCGTCGTATTTCACCAGGTAGGGAACCGGAACACCCTGGCGACGCAGTGCCCGGACGATCTGGTCGCTCTCCTCTATGTTGACCCGGGGGTCGTTGGCGCCTTGTACGACAAACAGGGGGGTCCGTATTTTTTCGGTGTGGAAGATCGGGGACGCCGCATACATCTCGTCCTTGTGCAGTTCGGGGTTCCCTACCATCTCGTACATCATCTCCAGGAAAGGTTTCCAGTAGGGCGGAATGGTGTTCATGAAGGTAAAAAGATTCGACACGCCGACGTAATCCACGGCACACGCGTACAATTGGGGCGTGAAGGTGACGCCGGCTAAGGTGGCATAGCCACCGTAGCTGCCGCCGTAGATGGCGACGGCATCCGGACGGGCGATCCCTTGTTCGACCAACCAATAGACCCCGTCGGTGATGTCATCCTGCATCCGGCGGCCCCATTGCCGGAACCCGGCTTCCCAGAACGCCCTGCCGTAGCCGGTGCTTCCCCGGTAGTTCACCTGCAGCACGGCATAGCCGCGGCTGGCAAGCAGTTGTACTTCCGGGTGGTAGCCCCAGTAGTCCCTCACCCAAGGACCGCCATGGGGGAGCACCACCACCGGCTGCGGCCCGACCTTCGGTCCCGACGGCAACGTCAGGTAGCCATGGATCGTCAGACCGTCCCGGCTTACGTAGGCGACCGGCTGCATGGGGGCCAGGTCCTGCTCGTCCATCCAGGGACTGACCACCGACAGCAAGGTCAATTCGCCCGTCTCATGGTCATAGAAATGATAGGCACCCAATGAACGGTCGCTGTAGGTGCGCACCATGAACTTGGTCTCCTGCTTGTCGCGCCCAACCAGGGCCACCTCGTAGCCGGGAAGTGCCGCTGTCAGCTTATCGTAAATAGATCGGTAGGTGTCGTCGAGGAAATGGTGTTCCCGCTTTTCCGTCTGGTAGGTCACCACGGTGGGCACCCGGCGACGGCGGGAATACCGCATGGTATCCACATCCACGGCGGGATGGGCAAATACGGGCGGACCGACCTCCCGGCCGGTGTGCAGGTCCAGGCGGACGATCGCCTGCTTGTCACGCCCCCGGTTCGATGCCGCGTAGACCACGGACGGCGTATCGAAATCGAAAAACAAAGGGGTGACCGTCTCCCGGAAATCGGTCTGCAGGACGGGCCGGAATTCGGTGCCGCCGGGCGGTCGGTACAGGAGTTCCGTGTTGGTGCCGCCGGTAACCCGGGAAGCCAGGCACAATTCGCCCTCGTGATTGGTCATCCAGGTGTCGATGGGGTTTTCCGGATCCCGGTTCTCCGCCAGCTGTATCAATGCACCGGTGGTGACATCCAGTCGGTAAGGCTCGAAAAAAGAAGGGTCGTTCCGGTTCATCGAGATGACGATGTGGTCGGGTACGTCCTCCAGGTCGTCCACCAAATTGATGCGGACTCCTTGGAAAGGCGTCAGCTTCCTCACCTCCCCGCCTTGGAGCGAAACGGTGTACAGGTGGAAATTCTCGTCCCCCCCGTCGTCCTTGGCATAGACGAGCCGATCGTCCCCCTTCCAGAAGTACCACGCGATGTCCCGATCCTCGACCGTGCTGAGGCGACGGGCTTCCCCGCCCCCGACCGGTTGCACGAACAGGTTCAACCGACGTTGGTAAGGGCCCAACCAGGAGAAATGGCGGCCGTCCGGCGAGAGTTGGTAACTGCTCTTCTCCGGGTGCCGGAAGAAATCCTCCACCGTGTACCGGTGGGACCCGCTTTCCGACAACCGTATCAGCTCCCCGATGGTCATTTCATCCGAGGGGAGACTCGGGTCTCCCGGCAAGGGCTTCCTTTCATTTGTTTCCTGCTCCATGGCTTTGCGTTGGTGACGGCACCCCCGGTCTGTCGCCCGATGGCTCCTTTGAACTCAGCCTCCCGCCTTGCGAAGGCTCCCGTAAAATTAGTCGGTCTGCGACCCAGTAGGTATCGGGAATCGCTTTTTTTAGGATTGGTGGGTTCCTTCCTGGTCGTTTCATGCGACAGGAATGTCTGTTTGCCGTCATACCGGACCTATTCCTCAGAAATCCTCCTGATAGGGAAACTTTCCTTGGCTTCTTGTGTTTATGTCCATACATGGATTTCGATCCTTAGCAAACCTCCGGACGACATGTATACCGACGAACAAATAAACAAGGCCAGACGCGCGGTAAAAGCCAGGAAAGGTTTTTACAAGCATCTCATGTCCTTTGTGTTCGTCAACCTGTTCCTGATCTCCCTCAACCTGCTGACCAGTTCCCACCTTTGGTTTGTCTTTCCCCTGCTCGGATGGGGGCTCGGGCTCGCCTTCCATTATGTGGAGGTGTTCGGCATACCCGGATTCTCCATTCTCAGCCGGGAATGGGAACAGCAGGAACTGGAGAAGGAACTCCGGAATATGACCCAAGATCCCAAACGTCCCGGCGGACCTGCACGGCGCCAGGACCATCCCCGCTCCGAACCCGGTACACCTTCCGGCTCCTACGATGAATCCGCCTTTGTCTAAGGCCTTCCTTCCCGGAGACGGACAGTCGCTGCAGGTATTTTTTTTGTACGATTCCCGGAAATGGGCGGATTGAACATTCAAGTTGCTGAATTTCCGCTGTTTACATCCCTTTCCTTCATCCTTCCTCCAATCGCTGCGCCTCGTTCCCCGCTTCTTTGTTAACCTGCTTAACGAAATATGACGATTTTTTTTGATGAAAAATCGAGTCTGATTTCACATTCTAATTGCACAATACGCTCATTTTTAATGATCAATGTTTCGTGCAACCTTATTTTGCATGTCACTGATTATCATTTCATGTTTCAGAAAAAGCTTTTCCAGGGTCTCCGGCGACCTTATCTTTGTATCAATCTTTAAAAGTAGTTTTTGTGTTTATTTGTTTGGGTTAGAGACCCTTGCTTTAAGTAGCAAGGGTTTTCTTTTTTATGGCATTCCAAATCCCTCAAGCAAGCGGCCTTTGTCGCCGACAATCGTTCCGTCGGCTGTTGCAGCCTCGAGGCCGGCCGCACAGCTGGCCGGTTGTGTGCCGCCTCCCCGTTCCCGCCGGACGGCCTTGCCTCACTCCCTGAATCGGCGCCTGTCCGGCCCGGTCATGCGCGCAAGCTTCCGATCCGCCGTTTCACCTACCGGATTATTCCTTTCCGGCTTCCGCTGCGGGCGCATCCGCCAACGAGAATTTGACGGGTGTCCCGTTGATGTCGGGCAAAAGCCTTATCTTTGCCCGAACAATAAAACGACGGCTATGCGCAGTGAAAGTAAGCGGATAACGGTACGGTGGCCGATTGTCGCCCTGGTGATTCTCCTGACGGTCCTGGTTCGGTTTGTTCCCCATGTGGCGGACCTGCCCGCCTTGTTCAACTTTTCCCCGATCGGTGCGGTCGCGCTGTTCAGCAGCGCCTACCTGGCCGGCAGATTTTCGGCCGTCGGCTTCCCTCTGCTCGTCTTATGGGCCAGCAACCTGTTGTTGGACAATCTGTTCTTCTCAGAATGGTACGACGGGTTCACCTGGTTCGCCAATTGGGAGGTCTACCTGGCTTTCGCCCTCGTCGTGCTGGCTTCCCGCCCGCTGTTCAACAGGATATCCCCCGCCAGGGTATTGGGTGGCTCCCTGCTTTCCGCCCTCTTGTTTTTCCTGGTCACAAATTTCTTTGTCTGGTACGCCGGCAACCTGTACAGCCAGGATGTCTCCGGATTGCTCCAATGCTACACGGCTGCCTTGCCGTTCTTCCGGAACACCATCCAAAGCGACTTCTTTTTCAGCATCGTACTCTTCGGGGGCATGGAATGGGCACGGCGACGTTTTCCCGCCATCGGACCGCAGACCGTCTGACGACACCCCGGATGAAGAAATTTCCGCCGCATCCAAATGCCGCTTCCGACCGGTCCGTTCCGACAATACAGGAGGGCATCGACTTCTATTGGGAACATGGAAAAATGGTACTCACCGGTCTTTTTCTTCGAAAACGGGGCTATTGCTGCGGCAATGGCTGCCGCCATTGCCCATACCGGGACACCCGGGCATCCTCCGCCGATGGGGAAACCTCGGTATATACCCGAAAGCCCTGAGCCGGAGGAGGAACAAACCGTTTTACTTCCGGTATTCCCCGACGCCGTCCGGCAATCGATCCCCAGACTTATCCCATCAGGTTCTTGCGCAGCAACCCGCCGCACCAGACTCCGGCACCACCCAGCCAGCCGCCGATGATTCCGGTGACCAACACCAGCCCTGCCGGCGGCAGGGAAAACAGGTCCGCCATTCGTCCGGACAGGATGTGGTCGTTCTGATTATCCAGCATCCAGGCCGTACCCGACCACAACAGGAAAACACCCAGGAAACCGGTCAGGAAGTTCCGCCCGTCGCCGCCCGAATCGAATATCCATCCCGCCAACATACCCACCGGAACCACACTCCAGAAAGGAAGGAATTGCAGGACGAGGAACCCCAGGCCCGTTATGAGGACCAGCTGCATGATGATTGTCTTGTTCATACTTGCAAGTTTGTGAAGGGTCAGGAGGGGTTCAACCGCAGGGTACGCCGAACCGGGAACCCGGCATCCCCGGCGGTTGCCAGGAAGACCAGGCGATAGTACTTGCCGGCGACCCATGGATCCACACTGATGTCATAGAATGGACTGCCGGGATTGCCGGACTGCCCGCCCGGAAAGACGCCCCAGGCCCGCAGCTCCGGCCCCAGGTCCACGACCATCCGCCAACTAGGCCCGTGTTGCTTGCTTATGGCGTTGAGCGCTTCCTTGTATCCGCCGACCGGCAATTGTTGTCTGGAAAAGGCCGGAATGCCGGCGAGGTGCTGTATCGTCGTCCCCTTGTAATCCGACCATCCCCGGAAAGACGCCCGGTCCGTGCTCCATGCCTGGACCAAGTCCTCGAAGGTTTGGGTCGCTATGTCTCTCGCCTGCTCCGGCTCCGGTGTCCCCGCCAGGTCGAAAATCGGATCGGCGGGCAAATCCCGGGACAGTTCCACCAGGCGTTGGTTCGTCGGCATGAGGACAGGCAGGCTGTCCTGCCAGCCGATCAGTTCGTCGAACACCTGCCGGTAGTAGGACTCCCACCAACGGACGAAGAGCTCCGGCGCCAAGTCATCCCGCTCAAACCGATAATCCCAGGCTTCCAAAAGGGCGAGCAAGGAATCGGCGGCGGCACCGGTCGTCCGGGACCGGTCGAGCAAGGTCAACAACACCGGCAGTCCTTCCTCCGCGTGGATGCTGTAATTGCTTTGTTGCAAAGCCATCATGTCCTCGACGGTGATGCTGTCCATCCGCTCCAGCTCCCGGTTCAGGAATCGCCCCCGGTATTGGTCGAAATGCTGCCCGTTGTAATAGTAGGGATAGCTCGGATCCGTGGAATGCTGGTTGGCGGAAGCGACGAATCCCCGTACCGGATTGTGGCTGTGGGGAAGGTGCTCCCGGGGAATCCAGCGGGTCCAGGCGCCACCTGCCGCGGAACCCTCCGTTACGAACCGTCCTTCCTCCATCGACTTGACCGGAAACCGGCCATTGACGGTGATGGCCACATCCCCACCCCGGTCGGCAAAGACGAAATTTTGGGCCGGCGCCTCGTAATGCCGCAAGGCCGCCATGTAGTCCTCGTACCCACCGCCGCGGTTGAGGCCGATGAATGTTCCGATTTCCCGGGAGTCCGGGGAAAGGTGCCCGACCCAGCGCATGGCCAGGCCATGCCAAGGGTCATTTGTGTCCGTGTAGACCACCGGACCGAAATCCGTCCACCGGACGGTATCGTAAACCGGTTCCGAGCTTCCTTTCACCCGAAAGGTATCCGTGACGATGCGCACCGTCCGGATCTCATCCCCGAACCGATAGCTGGTCCGTTCGGCATCGGTCCACTCGACCCGGACCCAGTCCAATACGTCCTGTCCCACATTGGTCACGCCCCAGGCGGTCCTTTCGTTGAAGCCGATCAATAGCCCCGGTATGCCGGGTACGGTGACCCCGTATGCGTTCAGGCCGGGTGCCTGAAGCTGTGACTCGAACCATATGGAGGGGAGCGACAAGCGGAGATGGGGGTCGTTGCATAGAATGGGATAGCCCGATTTCGTCTTGGTTCCGGCCACCGCCCAATTGTTGCTGCCGACCAAGGTCCTGTCTTTCTCCGGCAGCTCCTGCCGGATCAACCCGAGCGAGGGTGCAATCACGGTATCGCCGGCCGGTTGGACCGGGCGGAAACTCCACTGGGTACCGGACGGGATCACCGGGGATTGTGCCTGCGGATAGGCGGGGAACAACTTGTCGAATTCCATGCGACCGAGCAGGGACAAGGTGTTGGTCGCCTCCAGGTCGTCCTCCCCGAAACAAAGGGTCAGGTCCATGTATTTCTTGACCAAGGCGGTCTTGAGCAGGGACCACCGTTCCGGTGCGTAGCCCAATAATTTGAATTCCAATGGATATTCCCGCGGTGTCAATGCGTCGATATAGGCGTTGACACCGGCGGTGTAGGCTTCCAGCAAAGGGAGCACCTCCGGTGATCGGGTCCAGGCTTCCACCGCCTTCTGCGCCCCTGTCAACAAGCCGCGCCGCCGTTGCAGGCGGTCGTTGTCCAACATGGCTGACCCCAGCACTTCCGACAGCCTTCCGGAGGTGAGCCGGGCCGACATGTCCATTTGCCACAACCGATTGCCGGCCACCACATAGCCCTGGGCAAAAAATGCATCCTCCTGATGCTCGGCGAATATATGCGGCACGTCCCGCTCATCGTACACGATGGTGACATTGCCTTTCAATCCCTTCATCTCCAGGCTTCCGGACCGCGGTCCGCCCACCGGCTCCGCCTGCTGCCAGAATCCTTCGAAAGGATTGAAAAAAGCGCCCAAGGCAGGCACCGTCCTGCCGCCCTTACCCGCCGCATCTCCTCCCGTTTGGAACGGGGTGCGGAGCAACACGACCGACCCGACCGTGATGACCAGTGCGGCCGATAACCTGATCCGTTTGTCCATTGGTGCTGTGTTTGACCGCGGTTGCTCGCCGCCTCGCTTCCTGTGGCGGGTGATATCAACCGCTGTTGTTGTTTTGTGCGGTGCTTCCGTCCCGGTTTCTTTACGGCACGGCCGGCACCCCGAAGGATACTTTTATCTCGGGCGACAACTTCACCCGGACGCGGACCACCAGCGGATCCAGCGGTATGGTCCTGGACCGGTCCTTCAGCAACATCGCCGCCTTGATGGATGTGAATACCAGGTGCACGGGGGTTTGGTCCTTGTTTTCGGCCAGGACCGCGTCGATCCGTCCCATCGGAAAGGCGGCCGCCGTGGTCTGGAACTCGAGCTCCAAGGTCGGGTTGACGGAGAATCCCGCCGAAAAAAAAGTGGTCTTCAAGCCATATGCTTCCAGCTTGGGAATGGCCAGCACCCATCCCTCCAGCAGGCGGTAGCCTTTGTCCTTGACCATTTCCCCCACTTGTCCCGCTTGCTCCCGCAGGTTGTCGCCCCATTGGCCCAGGGCGTCCATGAGCCGGTCGAATGTGTTCATCTTGTGTCCTGTTTTCTTAAGGTCACTCCGCACCGGTCGGTCCCGGCGGAATCTCCTGGGCCGCTTCCTTGTGATCGGGCCGGCGGCCGGGCCCGTGTTCCGGCTCCCCGCTTTTCCGACCAGGGCATTCCGGCAAGGCCGCGGAAACGGCCGACGGCCGGGGATGGGCGCACCCCTGGCCAGTACGGAACAAGGGGAGGACCCTTTTTTTCGGGTGCCGGATCCCACCGGTCTTTCCCGATTCCTCCCCGCCGGGAAGGCTTTCAATTCATTCCCCACCAAAGTTAAGCATATCGGGATGATTCCCTCCTACCCGAGCCGGGAAAAAACGGATCAGTCCGCGGCGGGTAGGATCAGTTCGAAGAGCCGGCGGACCAGCCGCTGGTTGTCCGTGATGATGACGGCGGACCCATTCATATCATACTGGAATTCGATCAGTTTTTTCTTGGAGGTCACCAACTGTTCCCCCAGGGTGGCCTCGACCGTCAACTCCGCCCCTTTCGCCACCGGGTATAACCTGGAAACTGTTCCCGGCAGCGTCCCGAATTCCTGATAAGGAAACCGGTCGACCTTGACGGAAACCGCTTGTCCGACCCGCACCTTCCCGCTGCGGCCGACAGGAATGCGGAGCCGGGCGACAAAGGTCTGTACGGAATCGCCCGGCACGATGGCGGCCACATCCTCTCCGGCCGTGATGATTTGCCCCGGCTGGACATCGGTATAGAAGAGCACCGTCCCGCGCATGGGTGCCGTCAACAGGTATTGCGACTTCCAATGGCGGATCTCATTCTTCAAGGTACTCAGGCGTTGCTTCAGCTGATAGACCTTCTCCCGGGCGCCTTCGTTCCGCTGGAGCTGCAACTCCAGCATCCGGGCATTGTTGTTCGCGATTTCGTCCCGATATTGTTCGATGTTGAATTCCGTCTGTTTGATTTGGGCAGCCTTCTCGCTGACCTTCCGATAGGTTTCGAATACGCGGACGGCCCGGGTTGTATCGGCCGTCTCCTCATAGATCCGGCGTGCGGATTCTCTTTCCTTTTCCAGGGCGAATAGTTCACGGTCGGAGGTGGCACGCAGCTCCTTCAGTTTTTCGATGGATGTCTCGAGTTGGCGATTGTATTGTTCCAGCGCAAGCAGGGCGGCCCTGTCCGCCGGCTCCGCCTGCAGGTCGGGCAGGTATTCGTAAGTGGTGAGGAAAGCGGCATAGGCCGGCGCAAGTTCCCCCAACCGAAGCCCCAGGTCGGGTGTATAGGACCGTAGGGTGGACAATTCGAATTCACTCAGGGCTTCCAGTTCCTTTTCGAGCTGGAGGACATCCCGGTAATCTGCATTGCTGGTGAACACGGCCACCACGGAGTCCTTTTCCACCGTCTGGTTTTCCTGGACGAGTACATCGGTCAGGTAAGCCGTCTGCCTGGCCTTGACCGGAACCGGGGGTGCGGCGGTGGTCAGCGTAGCCGAACCGAGCACCGTTTCCGGCACTTCCAACAGCCAGCCCCCCACCAGGAGTGAAACGGTGATGCCCAACAGCGTCCATCCGCCCCAGGTGGCCAGGCTGCTCGGCGGCCGGGAGAATATTTCCTGCACTTCGCCACTGAGGAATTCCACATTGTCCTGTCGCTGGTCTGGCACCGCTGATGATTTTCCTTTGTCACGCCAAAAGCGTACCGTAATTGCCGGAATCGACCGGCTGCATGCCTGTCGAATGCGCTTCGGCCTCATCGAACCGCACCATACCCTACCTCAGGCCTCCCAGGAAGGCCCGTCCGATTCATCCTGGGAAGGATGCGCATGGAAGGAGGCCGTTCCGCCCCGCAGATCCGCCAGGTCGCCGGTGTAGTCCTGCCGGCGGACGACATTGCCGAGGGAGATGACGTGGTCGAATCGGACCGGCAACTGCGGCCGGCTGGAGAAAATGACCACGGTCCGGTGTTGGAATGCTTGGGTAATCCGTTCCAGGACGATTTTCTCGCTCTCCGGGTCCAGGTCGTTGGTCGCTTCATCCAGCAGCAGGATGGCAGGGTCCTGGTAGATCGCCCTGGCGATGAGCACGCCTTGCCGTTGCCCTTTGCTCAGCCCGGTCCCCCCTTCCCCGATCAGGGTTTGGAAGCCGTGCGGAAGGTGTTCCAGGACGGGTAGCAGGTTCGCCAGCCGGGCCGATTCGAGTAACCGATGGTGGTCGATGACATCGCTCCCGAGCGCGATGTTCTGGGCAATGGATCCCTGAAACAGGTGGCCGTCCTGCGGAACAACCCCGCAACGGGCCAACCAGGCGGCATGGTCGAGGTCGGTGAGCTTCACCCCGCCGAACTTGACGATCCCTTCCTGTGGCTGCAGGAAGTTCAGGAGCAGGTTCAGCAAGGTCGATTTTCCGCTGCCGCTCGGTCCGACGATGCCGGTCACCTTCCGTTTCGGTATCCGGGCATGGAATTGCCGGAACACCCAGGGCCGCTGGCCTCCCTCATACTGGAAGGAAACGCGCTCGATCGCCAACTCCCCTTCCTCCGGGACGGCATCCAACTTTCCTTCGGATTCGGCAGCCACGTGGCTGCCGACCTCCTCCATCCGCTCCAGATGCGGTTTCACCTCCTGCCAGCCGATGAAATAGGTGATCAACTGGCGCAGCGGATTGTTCAGCTGGGTCAGGATGAAGATCACGGCCACCAGCCCGCCTGCACTGACCGCACCCGACACCATCAGCTGCGCCGCCAGGTAAATCACCACGATGTTTCGCAGCTCCCCCACATAAAATGGTACCAGCATGCTCAGCTCCTCACTGAGCACCCGGCCACGGCTGGCTTGGAACAAGTGTGCCTCGGTCCGCTCCCACGACCAGCGCCGGTTCCGCTCCGCATGCGCCAGCTTGATGTCCTTGATCCCGCGGACCATATCCGTCAGCTGCCCGTAGCGGCTGGCCGCCAGGTCCTGCCGGACGCTGTGGCCCTTTTCCCGACGCCGCAGGAAATACCACAAGGCCAGCCCCTGTATGACCGCCGCCACCGCAAAAACCAGGAACAATTTCCAGTTGACGACCAGCAACAAGCCTCCGTACAACACCGCCAGCAGGCTGGTGTGCGCCAACGCTAGGGCCTCCCGGGTCAGGAATCGATACAACCGACTCGTATCCAAAAGTGTCTGTACCACATCCTCCGTCTGGCGGACTTGAAAAAAGGTCAAGGGCATTGCCAGGAGCCGCATCAGGTAGGTCGTCAACAGCTGGATGTTCACCTTGGCGCCAAGATGGAACAACATGAAGCGCCGGATCACCTCCAAACCTGCCTGACAGATGTACAACCAGATCCATGCAACAAAGACCACCTGCAGGACCTCCAGGTCCTGCCGGGCCACGCTCTCGTCCACCATCGTCTTCAACAGCAAGGGGGCCACAGCCGCCAGCACCGTTCCGATCACCATCGCCCCCAGCAGGAATACCGACAACCGCGGTTGTGCCAGGAACCGCCGCCATATGAAATCCGGACGTACCCGGACCGGCTGCTTCGCGGGACTTGCATAGAAATCCGCCGTCGGCTCCATCAACAGGACGATGCCTTCCGCCCCGGGGGCATTTCCCGGCCCCATCCATTGCTCCAGGAAATACGCCCGCGATACCGTGACCAGGCTGTTTTGCTCCGGATCCGCCACCACCGCCGTATTCGCATGTACCTCCACCACCACCACGAAATGGTTGCCCCGCCAATGGACGATACCCGGCAAGGGAATGTCGTCCGCCAACCGGTCATAGGTCAGCCGGGCGCCGACCGTATGCATACCGATGGATTCCGCCGCTTCGCTCAGGTCCAGCAGGGTCGCCCCTTCGCTCGTCTGCCGCACCAGCTGCCGCAACTGCGCCGTGCTGTAGTAACGGCCGTAATACTGCGTCACCATCCGCAGGCAGACCGCCCCGCAATCCCTTTCGTTCAATTGCCGGTAATGTGGAAATTTTCTGGCCATCCGCTTTTGTTTACTTGTTCCGGAACGCCCGCTACACCGGGCCGACCTCAAATGCCCCCGCGCCGCCTGTGCCTGGCGGTTCAAGAACCATACCGAAAGAAAAATATCCTTTAAAAATTGATATTGTGCAACTTAAACGCAATTCTGCCGAATCGCTCGCTGCCGGGGTTCCCTGTGGCGCCGACCGGCGGCTGACATGGGACATCGTGTGGAGGGCTTGGCCGGCGGCCTCATCCGTGCCGCCTTAGGGGTCGGACCGTAAAGATAGTTTTTTTGACGCGCTTCCCGCATCCGGTACCTCCGCCGCTGACTTTTTGTTCATCCGCCCAGCTTGAACCACCGCACACTCGCGGCTACCAGCTCCGGGAACAAGACCAATAACAACAACAGCATACCCTGGATCAAGACGAACGGCAGGATTCCCCGGTAGAGCTGCCCGGTGGTGATGGATGGGGGAGCCACACCTTTCAGGTAAAACAAGGAGAACCCGAAGGGTGGCGTCAGGAAGGATGTCTGCAGATTCACCGATATCAGGATGCCCAACCACAGCATATCCATTTCGTAGCGATGGAACACCGGTACCACGATCGGCAGGATAATGAATATGATTTCTATGAAATCGATGAAAAATCCGGCGATGAACATCACCAGCATGACCACGGCCAGGAACCAGTAGGGGGATAGGGCCGCTTCCTCAATCGCAGCCAACAGGAACGCGTCTCCGCCCATTTCACGGAAAACCAGCGAAAAGGTGGTCGCTCCCAATAATATCAGGAATACCATGCTGGTCAGGTGCGTCGTTTCCCGCATCACCGAACGGATGGTGTCCAGGCGGAGCTTGCCTTGCAGGGCCGTCAACAGGATGGCGCCGAATGCCCCGACCGCCGCCGACTCGGTGGAGGTCGCCAGGCCGAGCAATATCGACCCCAATACCGCGGCGATCAGCAACAAGGGCAACAGGAACGAGACCACCAACTGCCTCCTTTGGAGGCGGTCGTGCTTCCATCCCCTGCCTTCCCCCTCGGCCGGCATGGACGGTGCCCGGTGCGGACGCAGGAAGGCCACCGCCATGACATACGCGATGTACATGCCCACCAAAAGCAGTCCCGGCAATACCGCCCCGGCGAACAAGTCGCCGATGTTGACACTCATGATGCTCCCCAGGAGGATCAATACGACCGACGGCGGTATGATCTGCCCCAAGGTGCCGGCGGAGGCGATCACCCCGGTGGCCAATTCCGGTTGGTACCCTCTTTTCAACATGGTCGGCAGGCTGATCAGCCCCATGGTCACCACCGTCGCCCCCACAATTCCGGTGGATGCCGCGAGGAGCAAACCCACCACAATGACGGAAACCGCCAAGCCCCCCCTCACTTTTCCGAACAATCGGGCCATCGTCTCCAACAGGCGCTCCGCCAATCCGGATTTCTCCAGCATAATGCCCATGAAGATGAACAAGGGGACCGCTATCAGGTTGTAATTCGTCATCACCCCCATGAACCGGGAAGGCAGGGCTTGCAGTGCCGACGGCTCCAGGAAGCAATAGGCATACATCACCGACACACCGCCCAATGTCAGCGCAACCGGATAGCCGTACAGGATGAGTACGAATATGCATACGAACATCAGCAAGGCCATCACTTCAATGCCCATGGTCATCCGTTGTTTGTCGACCCCCTTCCTCCCGGGGGTCCCGTTTTTTTTCTCCTGTGATACGCATGACGTTTTCCAGTAACATCGCCGCTCCCTGCAGCCAAAGCATTGCCGTCCCCAATACCACGGCCCCCTTGATCAGGTACCTCGCCGGCAATCCGCCGGGCTCCGCCGAACCTTCCCGGAACCGGAACGACTCCCATGCATAGTGGGACCCGAAATACAATACCACCGAACACCAGGGAATCAGCAGCAACAGGCTTCCCCAGGCATCGACAAGGGCCCGGTCCCGGTCCGAAAACCGGTCGTAAAACAGGTCCACCCGAACATGCCGGCCATGCCGGAGGGCATAGCCGGCCCCCAGGAGGAATATCAGGGAAAACAGGTGCCACTCCAGGTCGTTGATCCAGGCCCTGGTAAAACTGAACAGCTTCCGACCGGCCACATCCGCACAGATCAGGGCGACCAGGACCAGGGTCAGCCACGATACCGCCCGACCGACCCTTTCGTTGAGGGTGTTGACCGCGACGGCGAACTTGGTAAGATAGGTGATCATGGATTGCCGCATTTGCCCGCGCCGGCCCGGGATGCGGGGATATGTCCCTCGCTGCCTTCGGCGGCGGATTGCTAGGACGGATACGCGCCCCGGTGTCGATTTTCTTTAAAATATCCGGCCGTGTACACACGCATGCATCCTGTCATTCGACAGGGCAAGGCGCCGAAGCGCATTTTTACGCCTGCGATCCGGCTGCCGGTTCCGGAAAAACGGGAGCTGGACAAATGTAAACAAAAAAAAACAGGCAAACCCACCGGAAGCGGATTTGCCTGTTTCCTTACCCGTCAAAGGATAGGTCCGACGGCAGGCAGGCCGGTGTTCCCGGTGATTTCCTGCCGCTCGGCCGGAACGGGTCAGTTCTTGAAATAGGACGACTCGTTGGCGCCACCATCCCGGACCACCTGCAGCCTTTCCTTGAAGAGCTTGGATTTCTCCAGGTCGTCCATCCGGGCATAGATTTCCGACAAGGCGATGAGGGTGTTGGCATCGTTGGGCTGTATGGATTCCGTCTTCTGGAAATAAGGCAAGGCCGTCTCCATCAGGGAGGAGGACTCCTTCAGCAGCTTGTTGTACTCTTCCTGTTCCGCTTTGCTGAGCCCCAGGGAGCTGGCTTTCTTGATCAGCTCCACGGCCTTGTTGAAGTAGAGGGAACCGATGCTGTAGACGGCATCGAACTGTTGCGGGTCTATTACGGTGGCCTGCTTGAAATAACTCAGGGCTTCCCCGAAGTATTTGCCGGCGAGTTCGGAGTCTCCGTTGGCGCCGAACTCCTGGTTGAACAGGTTCATGTAGACATTGCCGAGGGCCGTGTACACGGACGGGTTGTTCGGCTCCGCCGCGATGGCGTCCTTCAGCAATCCTTCCAGCACATCGAACTGTTGTTTGGTAATGTGGAAATTGATGGCGGCGAACAGGATTTCCGAGCTGGCGGGAAACATTTTCCTGCCTTTTTCCAGGACCGCCAGGGCCTGTGCCTCATCGCCCGCGCCGAGCAGGTAGTTGGCATAGCTGGCATACACGCTGGGTTCCTGGGAACCGGCCTCGTATAGTTCGGCGAACAACTCCCCGGCGCGGGTGTTTTCCCCGGCGGCGGAGGCGCAGAATGCGACGACGAACTTATGGTTCTCCAGGCTGGTATCGGGAATGGCAGGTTTCCCCTCATGGAGGCGGAGGGCGTTGTCGGCCGTGATGACGAAATCCAGCAGCACCAGGGCCTGCCCGTAATCCTGCATCCGGATGAATGTATTGCCGTAGTTGTTCATCTTGGCAGCCGCTTCGTTGAGCCCGTCCATGGCCGCTTTCTTCTCGAATTTCTTTTCCGCCAGTTCCAGCGCCCGGATGAAGGATTGGCCGGCAATGATCGGCGCATCGGCATGCTTGACCTGGTAGTTCTCCGGGTCGAGCATCATGCCGGTAAGGTCCTTGTCCGCCAGGGCATTGTAGATTTCCCCGCGGGTCTGCCAGGTCTTGACCTTGCTCATGTTGATATCCGCGGCAGCGGCGATCTCGATCATCTCCACCGCCTCATTGAGTTTCGCTTCGTTGTTGGAGGGATCCACATTATAGCTGCCCAACGCACGTCCGGCCTTCGTCAGGGCCTTTTCCGGATCTTCCTGGCCCAGGAGCACCTGGGTGAATGAAAGGAGGCCGATCAGGCCCAGTAGCAAATTTCTCATGACTGTATCGTTTTAGTGGTTTTGTTTCCTGTTAAAAGGTATCGAACCTTGTTTTTGTTCATTTCCCGACCGATATCGCGGCGCTCAAGCCTCACCGGCGGCCGGGGTTTCCGTTCCCGATTCCTCGGCCTCCTCGTCGCGCGGCACCACTGCCACGTCCGCGATCTCGTCCTCGTCCAGGCGGATCACCCGCACCCCTTGGGTGGCGCGTCCCATGACCCGGATGTCACTGACCGACATCCGGATAACGATGCCGTCCCGGGTGGTGACCATCAGGTCCTCGTCTTCCCGAACGGCCTTGATACCGATGACGGCACCGGTCTTTTCGGTCACCTCCATGGTCTTGACGCCTTTGCCCCCGCGGTTGGTGAGCCGGTAATCATCGACGGCGGACCGTTTGCCGGTTCCTTTCTCGGAAATGGTCAGGATGGTCAGGGAGTCGTCTCCGGGCTCGACACAGGCCATGCCGACGGCCAGGTCGTCTTCGTCCTCCAGGGTGATGCCACGGACGCCGGCGGTGTTCCGGGCGGTCGGACGGACCTTGGATTCTTCGAAGTGGATGGCGTTCCCGGAGCGGGAAGCGATGAAGATCTCATGCCTGCCGTTGGTCAGCCTGGCCGCCAGCAGCTGGTCGTCCTCATGGATGTTGATGGCGATGATACCCCCCTCCCGCGGCCGGGAATAATCCAGCAGGCTGGTCTTCTTGACAATACCCTGTCGGGTGCAGAAAAGGACGTAATGATTCGACAGGAAGGCCCGGTCGGTGAGGTCCTGGACGATCAGGTAAGCCTTGACCCGGTCATCCGAGGGCATGGACAGGATATTCTGGATGAAGCGGCCGCTCGCGTTGCGGGAGGCCTCCGGTATTTCGTACACCCGCAGCCAGAAACATTTCCCTTTTTCGGAGAAGAACAGCAGGTAGTTGTGGTTGTTGGCGATGATGGTATGTTCGACGAAGTCCTCATCCCGGGTGCGGGCACCCCGGGAGCCGCGCCCTCCCCTGCCCTGCTTGCGGTATTCCGTGGCGGGTGTGCGCTTGATGTATCCGGCATGGGAGATGGTGATGACCACCTGTTCATCCGCGATGATATCCTCGATGTTGATATCCCCTTCCTCGTAGGTGATTTCCGTCCGGCGGGCATCCCCGAATCGCTCCTTGACCTCCAGCAGTTCGTCCTTGACGATCTGGCGCTGGATCTCCTCGCTGCCCAGGATCTCCTGTAACCGGGCGATCAGGGCCATGGTATCCTCGTATTCCTGGCGGACCTTGTCGCGTTCCAGGCCGGTCAACCGTTGTAGACGCATGTCGAGGATGGCCTTGGCCTGTATTTCCGACAATTCGAAGGTCTGCATCAGCCCGTCGCGGGCTTCGTCGACGGTTGCGGAACGGCGGATCAGGGCGATGACCTCGTCCAGGTGGTCGAGCGCGATCAGGATACCGGCCAGGATGTGGGCCTTCTCCTCGGCTTTGCGCAGTTCGTACCGGGTACGCCGGACGATGACGGAAATACGGAAATGGACGAAGGCGTCGATCATCTCCAGCACGCTGAGGGTCATCGGCCGCCCGTTCATCAGCGCGACGTTGTTGACCCCGAAGGAAGTCTGCAGGGGGGTCAGTTTGAAAAGTTGGTTGAGGATGATGTTGCCCACCGCATCCTTGCGCACATCCACCACGATGCGCAAACCGTTGCGGTCGCTTTCGTCGCGTACGTCGGTGATGCCCTCGATTTTCTTTTCGTTGGCCAGTTCCGCGATCTTCGCCACCAGGGCGGCCTTGTTGACCTGGTACGGTATTTCGGTGACGACGATGCTTTCCCGGCCGTTGGCGGCCACTTCCACCGTGGCTACGCCCCGGACGACCACCCGGCCCCGGCCGGTCTCGAAATATTCCCGGATACCGGAATAGCCGTAGATGATGCCTCCTGTCGGAAAATCCGGTCCCTTGATAATCCGGGTCAACTCCTCCGTACCCAGCGCGGGGTTGTCGATCAGGGCCACCACGCCGTCTACCACTTCCGACAGGTTGTGGGGCAGTATGTTGGTGGCCATCCCGACGGCAATGCCGGATGCGCCGTTGATCAGCAGGTTCGGCACCTTGGTCGGGAGGACGGTCGGCTCCTCCAACGAATCGTCGAAATTCAGGGCGAAATCCACCGTCTCCTTCTCGATGTCCGCCAACAGCTCGTCCGTGATCCGACGCATCCGGGCCTCCGTGTACCGCATGGCCGCCGGACTGTCCCCGTCCATCGAACCGAAGTTGCCCTGTCCGTCCACCAAGGGGTAGCGCAGCGACCATTCCTGCGCCATGCGGACCATCGTGTCGTACACGGAAGCATCCCCGTGCGGATGGTACTTGCCCAATACCTCCCCGACGATACGGGCGGATTTCTTGTGGGCCTTGTTGTAGGCCAGTCCCAGCTCGTGCATGCCGAACAGGACCCGCCGGTGGACCGGCTTCAGGCCGTCCCGGACATCCGGCAAGGCCCGCGACACAATGACCGACATCGAGTAGTCGATGTAGGCGGTCTTCATTTCATCCTCAATGTTGATGGGGACGATCCGCTCTCCTAAACTCATGTTTGCGTAGGTTTGTATGTTGGAATCGATAGAGGCCCGGTAGGGTTTCCGACCGGGCTTGCCGCCGGACTCCTACCGGCAGCTTGTCGCGATGGCATCGCTGCTCCGGGCGCAAAGCTAAGAAATCGAACGGTAACAACCGCGGGATAGGCCCGGCGAATCAAGGCCTCCGACCTGCATCTTGCGCAGTTGTGGAGAAATATTTCCGAATCGTCGCAAACTTCCCTACTTTTCGGCCATCTTACGCCCCGCCACCCCGACCTGTCAACCGATACAGACACCATGCGAACAGACACCGATTGGAACAGCCCCTCCGCCGGTCGGCCGGCCCCGGCGGCCGACCGGATGGCCGATTACGGAAGCCACCGCACCAGCTACGTCCGGGACTTGTTGCCCGTCCAGGCATTGGCGCTGCCCACCGACCAGGTCATCGCCCTCCTCCGACAGCGGCTGGGTAACGAGACGGTCCTGCGGTGCCTCGACCCGGACGGGCCTGTCCCCTCCCCGGTGGCCGGGCGGCCCGACGCCGGCTGGTTGCGGCGCGCCAACATGGTGGGCATCAATCTCCGGACCATCCACGGTGCCTGGAACCTCGTGAAATATGGCCTGACCCTGCCCGCCACCCAAAATGCCGTCCATCTCTTGCCCGTCTGGGAACCCGGGGTCGTTGCCAGCCTCTACGGCATCGCTTCCTGGCACATCAACCCGGAATTCTTCTCGCCGGAATTATATACCGCCTTCCCCCACCTCGATACGGTGGAACGCCAGTTGAAAGTGGCCATCCATTTTCTGCACGCCATGGGCAAATCGGTCGGCATGGATGTCATCCCCCATACGGACCGTTTTTCGGAGGTCGTGCTCGCCAATCCCCGGTTCTTCGAATGGCTGCGCCGCGCGGGAACCGTCATCACCGACCATTCGAACGACCTCTACCGCCGGGTGGAGGATGCCGTCATGGACTTCCTCCGCATCCACGGTGCATTGTCCGGACCGGATCCGCTGCCGTCGGCCGCTGATTTCTTCTCCGCCGACTTTCCCGAGGAACGGCGCCTTCGGGTGATGTTCGGCCTGCCGGCCGACTACGGCGGCCGCCAACAAAGACGCAACCTGCTCCTGGACCACCTGTACCGACTCGGCCTCGAACCGGTCCCCGCCACCATGGCCCCACCCTATCGCGGCCTGGAGACCGATCCCGACGCCGTCACCACGGATGCGCAGGGCAGGACCTGGGTCGACTACCGCATCTCCGCCCCGACACCCATGTCCAGGGTGTTCGGCCCCTTGACCCGTTTCAAGTTTTACGAGAACAAGGACGACAACCGCCATTGGGAAATCGACTTCGACCGACCGATGACGGCGGCCTGGGACTATTTCTGCGAACGGTACGCCGCCTGCGCCCGCACCTTCGGGTTCGATTTCATGCGCGGCGACATGTCGCACGTCCAAATGCGGCCCGATGGCGTACCTCCGCGACCCGACCGCTGGTATGACCCCCTCGGTGCCGTCAAGCGCGCCATCCGGCAGGAAAACCCGGCCTTCGGTTATTTCGCCGAAAGCTTCCTCGGCCCCGCCGGATTCCTTGCCTATGGCGACGAAGTCGACCACCTCGAGGCCGCCGGGGCGGACGCCACCCTCGGCGACCTGCAAAGCCTGGTGGTCGGCACGCCGGATTTCCTCCGGCAATTGCGCTGGTACATCGACATCCGGCAAACCCGCAAGGTGGTGCCCTGCCTGACGCTGATGACCGCCGACAAGGACGACCCCCGGTTCGATGCCTTTTACCTCGGCGGCAATGAAATCCGGCTCTTCCTCGCCCTCTTCCTGCCGGATATGCCCAGCTACATGGGACTCGGTTTCGAATGCCGTGACCCGCACCTTTCGCCCGCCCCCAACGAACATTACACCAAACTCTTCGTCTTCCGCATCGGGGAAGGCCCCAAGGCCACCCACGGCGATTATGTCTGGGGCAGGAACACCGCGCTTTTCCAACGCCTGCACCGCATCCACCGCATGGCGGAATCCCTCCTGCCGGACCTCGCCGACGAGGACACCCGCTGGCTGCTTCCTCCCGACCCGACCGGCCACAAGCCGGTCGTCGCCTGGTCCTTCCACGGCCGGCCGGACCTGCTCTGCGTCGCCAACCTCCGCTGGGAACACCCGGTCGGGGAGGTCTGCTTCCCCCCTCCCGTCGAATCCGCTTCCTGGAAACTCCTCTTCTCCACCGATCCGGAGGTCCCCCCCCATACGCTGACCGACAACGGACTTCACCTCCCCCTCGGCGGACTCCGGCCGGGCGAGGGCAGGGTCTATGGTACCTCCTCCTGGCCGCTGGACCGAATGGCCTGACATTAAGGATCCATGTCCTCAAACTACCGCGGGATGTTAACTTTCCCGGAACCCATATTTATTATCCCCGGAAACAAAAACATTCGCTTATCTTTGGCTCGCGCCTGACAAACAGCTTTTCCGTCCGCGACATCCCTGGCTTTTCCCGGGTCCGCATAGACGACCCGGATAACCTTTTTCCTCCATCAAACACATTGACCGTACCCTGCCATGGCCCGACAGCCATCGGCTTCGCAATGGGCCGCCCTTTCGCACCAAAGGGTCCGGATGCGTCCATACAACATGGTAATCTTTTTCACCTTTTAACTTAGATCATGATGAATTTCAGACGTTTGAACTACCGCATGCTGGCGACTTTCGCCATGCTGCTGACGGGCTTGGCCATGCACGGCCAGGCCCTTACCGTGTCTGGGAAGGTTTCCGACGAGAACGGTTCCGCACTGCCCAGTGTGACCGTCCTGGTCAAGAATACCGGAACCGGTACGGTAACGGACCTTGATGGAAACTACCGCGTGAAGGTGGACAATGCCACGGACGTACTGGTCTTTTCCTTCATCGGTTACAATACCGTCGAGGTGGCCGTCAACGGCCGGAACACCCTCGATGTGACCCTGACGGAACAATCCAGCCTGCTGAACGAGGTGGTGGTGGTCGGTTACGGCACCCAGGAAAAGGAGGATGTCACCGGTGCCATTTCGTCCATCGACGGCGGGGTGATGCGAAACCTGCCGGTGGCCGGTGCGTCCCAGGCCATCCAGGGCAGGGCCGCCGGGGTCGAGGTCGTCCGTAACGGCGGCGCACCGGGCAGCGGCGGGTCCATCCGGATCCGCGGGACCGGAACCGTCAACAATGCGGACCCCCTGATCGTCGTGGACGGCGTGCCGCTCACCTACGGCAACCTGGACAACATCAACCCCAATGACATCGCCTCCATCGAAATCCTGAAAGACGCCTCCTCCTCCGCCATCTACGGACAAAGGGCTGCCAACGGGGTCGTCATCGTCACCACCAAGAAAGGTGGCTTCAACCAGCGGACGAACGTCACCTTCAACGCCTATTGGGGCGGTGCCTCCGTACCCGCCCGCATCGATGTCCTGGATGCCGCCACGCTCGCCAGCGTGAAGCGGGAGGCCTATACCAATTCCGGCCTCACCGTTCCGGCCATCTGGAACGAATCGGCTTTCCAGGTGCAAAGGACCAACTGGCAGGACGAACTCTTCCAATCCGGGAATACCCAGAATTACGATTTCACCATCAGCGGCGGCTCCGACCGTTCCCGCTACTCTTTCACCGGGGGTTACTACAGCGAGGACGGGACCATCAAGACCTCCTACTACGACCGGTACTACACCCGCCTGAATGCGGAATTCAAGGTTACGGATTGGCTTTCCATCGGTGAAAACCTCCAGCTGACCCGCCAACAGGGCAGCTTCGTCAACACCAACTCCGCCCAGACCGGCCTCGTCTGGAGCGCCATCCGCTTCCATCCCGGCCTCCCGGTCATCGCCACCGAAACCCTACCCGGACACGAGGTGGGCGATTACGGCTCTTCCGAAATCAGCGGGGAGTTCGGGGATATCAACAATCCGATCTACACGGTGGATATCGCCGACAACCAAGACCGCTTCGACCAGGTGCTCGGCAATGTGTTCGCTGAAATCAAACTGATGGAAGGACTGACCTTCCGGAGCAACTTCGCCCTGGACGCCTCCTTCTTCAACAGCAGCTCCTTCTCTCCCATCATCGACCAACAGATCCGCAAAAGCTCCCGCAACGCCCTGAATATCAACTCCAGCGAGAGCTATGCCTTCCTGGCGGAGTATTTCCTGACCTACGACCGCAAGTTTGCCGACAAACACCACGTCAATGTCGTCGGCGGCTACACCGCCCAGGACAACTACTCCCAGTTCCTCAACACCGAAAAGCGCGATTTCCTCAACGAGGATCCCGACCAACGGTTCATGAACACCGGCCAGACCTTGTCCCGCATCTCGGGCAGCAAGTCCGAGTTCTCCCTGCTCTCCGGTTTCGCCCGGATGAACTATACCTTCGACGACCGCTTTCTCCTGACGGCCACCGTCCGCCGCGACGGTTCCTCCCGCTTCAACACCGGCAACCGCTGGGGTAACTTCCCGGCTTTCTCCGCCGGCTGGCGCATCTCCCGGGAGCCGTTCTTCCAAAATGTCCAGGGCATCAGCTTCCTCAAACTCATCGCCGGCTGGGGTCAACTCGGCAACCAGAACATCCCCGACTACCAATACTACGCCCTGATCAACTCCGGTCGCCGGTATTCCTTCGGCCTCGACGGAAACACCCAGATCACCGGCGCCAGCCTGGGCCGCTATCCCAACGAAAACATCACCTGGGAAAAAGCGTCCATGACCAACGTCGGCCTGGAATTCGGCCTCCTCGACAACCGCTTCTTCGGTACGGTCAACTACTTTGTCAAGAACACCAAGGACATGTTGCTCGCGCCGCCGACCGTCGGCTCCGCCGGCCGTACCAGCGTCCCCAACCAGAACGTCGGCGAACTCCAGAACAAAGGCCTCGAACTCGAACTCAGCTACCGCAGGAAATCCGGCGACTTCTCCTACCAACTCTCCGCAAACGCCGCCTTCATCCAGACGGAGGTAACCCGTCTGTACAACGGCAACTTCCTGGGCTCCCAGTTCTATGGCCGCCCCAACCAGGAAATCTCCCGGACTTACGAAGGTTACTCCATCGCCACCTTCTACGGTTGGAAAACGGACGGGCTCTACCAAACCCAAGGGGAAATCGATGCCGATCCCGCCCTCGCCAACGATCCGCGCCGCGCCCAAGGGCTCATCCAACCGGGTGACGTCCGCTTCGTCGACCTCAACGGCGACGGCCTCGTCGACGGCGACGACCGGACCATCATCGGCGACCCGACCCCGAAGATGACCTACGGCCTCAACGCCAACCTGGGTTACAAAGCCTTCGCTCTCAACCTCTTTTTCCTGGGTGTCCAGGGCGTGGACATCTACAACGCCGACCGCATGCAGGGCCTAGACGCCTCCTATCCCTTCAACCTGTACTCGGATGTGGAAAACCGCTGGACCGGCCAGGGAACCAGCAACGATATCCCGCGTGCCACCATCGACCGCAACAACCTCAACCACCGTACCTCCGACCTGTTCATCGAGGACGGCAGCTTCCTGCGGCTCAAGAACGTCACCCTCAGCTATACCCTGCCCACGAGCTTCACGGAATCCGTCAAGATGACCAACCTGACGTTCTACCTGACCGGCCAAAACGTCTTCACCCTGACGGGATACTCCGGCCTGGATCCGGAATTGGGCTATATCAACAACAACCTGCAGCGCAATGTCGATTACGCCCAGTACCCGCAGGCGCGCAGCTGGATCTTCGGACTTACCGCCGGTTTCTGACCGCATGCACCGCAACCTAAACCACTTTTTCAAAATCCATTTTCATGAAAAACATATTATTTCTCTTGGGTATGATCCTCCTGCTGGGCAGTTGCAAGGAGGAATTCCTGGATGCCACCCCCTACGGGCAGGCCACTTCCGCCAGCTTCTGGCGCAACGCCGATGATGCGCTCGCCGCAGCCAACGCCATGTATGAACCGCTCACCGATGAGGAGTTCTACGGCCACAGCGAACAAACTTTCGAAATCTGCGGCGACGATTTCTGGCGCGCCGGCGACCACGGGGAAGACCAGGCCATCGAGGACTTTACCTTCGACGCCTCCAACGCCCAGCTCCGCCATAGCTACAACTTCAAATTCGAAATCGTCAACCGCGCCAATGCCGTGCTGCTCAACGTCCCCGGTATCGACATGGACGCCGCGCTCAAGAACCGGATCCTCGGGGAAGCCCATTTCCTGCGCGGTTTCGCCAACTGGCGCCTGCATGTGATCTACGGGGAGTTCCCCCTGGTCACGGAGGAGGATGTCCAGAACAACAATTTCAACAAGCCCAAGGCCACCATTGCCGAGATCCAGGCCGCCATCGAATCGGATTGGCTCCGGGCGGCCGAACTGCTGCCCGCCTCCTACTCCGGTGCCGATATCGGCCGGGCCCACAAAGGTGCCGCCTACGGTTTCCTGACCAAACTGGCCATGTATAAGGACGACCTCGCCAATGCCGTCAAATACGGCAACGAGGTCATCAACGGCCCTTATCCCCTGAGTGCGGATTACGGCGACAACTTCCGCGTGGAAACGGAAAACAACCCGGAAGTGCTGTTCGCCGTCCAATCCCTCGACGGCTGGGCCGCCTCCACGTACATCATCTATTCCACCCCCCGGCCTTGGGGCGGCTGGGATTTCCACGAACCCATCCAGGACCTGGTGGACGAGTTCGAACCGAACGACCCACGGCTCGATTATTCCATCATGAAGCCGGGTGACCTGATCGACCTGGGCGGCGGCGACGGTGTCCAGGAATACCAGGCCTCCTTCTCCAGCACGGGCTACCATTTCCGGAAGTTCGCATCCTGGCGCTCCAGCGGCGGCCTGAACGAAAGCATGAACGTACCCCTGCTCCGCGCCGCCGATGTGTACCTGCTGGTCGCGGAAGCCAAGATCCGCCAGGGCGGTGCCGGCGCCGGGGATGCGGAACTCAACGCCGTACGCACCCGTGCCGGCATGCCGGCCATTTCCGGCGCGGACTTCGCGGACCTCGTGCATGAACGCCGGGTGGAACTCGCCGGTGAGAACGAACGCCACCAAGACCTGATCCGCTGGGACAAGGCCAACCTCCTGGACATCGTCCAACATTACCAGGTCGACCGGGGCGTCTACAAGCCTTCCCGTAATTTCGTGCGGCCGAAACACTATTATTTCGCCCTGCCGCAACGGGAAATCGACCTCAGCAACGGGGTGCTCGTACAGAATCCGAATTACTGACCGCATTTCCCGCCACGCCGCCGTCGCCGTACCGGTCTTTCGACCGGATCCGCCGACGGCGGCGTTCTTGTTTTGAATTTGCCGACCCCACCCACCACCCGCTGATTTTCTCACCCCGTGCTTGCTCCTGTGGCCGGCCACCGGCAGGCACCCATGCACACGCCGACCTGCCTATGTCTCCGACGACCACCCCACCCCACCACCTCCTGCCCCTGGCTTTCCTCGCCTTGCTCGTATTCGGCTGCCATCCCACCGACCCGCCCCGGGACATCATCCTCGGTGATTGGAAAGTGGATTCCACCTACAGTTATTACAACGGATTCGCCCGCCGACAATACCGCGAAGGAGCCGATTGGGCCACGTACCGCTTCCGGCCCGACAGTACCTTGTTGGAAATCAAGTTCGGCACCCACCGCGATTACCGCTATTCCATCCACGGCGATACCTTGTTCTGGGACCGGGAGTCGGACCGGTCCGGTGTTCATTTCCGAATCCTCGCCCTGACTCCGGACCGCCTGGTGCTGCGCAAGGACAAGCCCCCCCTACTTCCCGGTACCGAGCAGGACAGGTATGAGGTCAGGTACTTCTCCCGGACGGACGCACCCGATGATTCGGTGCCTTTCCTGCCGGCTGACAAGGATTCCCTGCCATGACCGGTTCCCTGCTCCGTCGATTGTTTCCGGTGTGCCTCTGCCTGCCGGTTGCCGCCCAGAACCTGGTTCCTAACCCCGGCTTCGAGACGTTCGAGGTGTGCCCCCCTTATCCCGGACAAATCCACCACGCCTCCTCCTGGGACGCGCCCGCGGGAAGGACGGCCGATTTCTACCACCGGTGTGCGCCTCCCGCCTCCGGTGCCGGCGTCCCCGTCAACCTCAACGGCGTGCAACCGCCCAGGTCCGGCGATGGCTATGCCGGCATCCGCACCTGGCTGCCCCGCGTCCCCGGCAACCCGCCCTTCCGCGAATATCTCTGCACGACCCTGACGGAACCCTTGGTCGCCGGCACCCGGTACATGGCCCGGTTCTATGTGTCCACGGCGGAATCCTCGGGATCTGTTTCCCCCGATATCGGTTTGTATGTGGCCAAGGATTCCTTTCTTCCCGCCCCCCTTTATCCTTTCCTCCCCCAAGTGTCACACCCGCCCCGTCCCCCGGTCCGGCATGAAACGGACTGGATTCCCGTCGGCGGCAACTTCATCGCCGAAGGCGGCGAACGCTTCCTCCTCCTCGGTAATTTTCTCCCGGACAGCCTCATGACGCTGGTCCACAACGGTCCCCACCCGCCGAACGTTTATTTCTATGTGGATGATGTGCTCGTCGCCCCGTGCCCTTCCTCGGAAATGGTTCGCCAAACCATCGACACGGTGTTCTGCCGGCACCTGCCGGCGCTCTTGGTCGCGCCACCGGATGCCACATCCGCCGCCTGGTCCGACGGGGGGGCTGTTCCGGTCCGCCCGGTGCCGACGGATGGTACTTACATCCTCACTTCCGTATTGGGTTGTGATACGCTCGAACAGACTTTCCGGGTCTCTTTCTCGGATTGTGAATGCCGGCTGGACCTTCCTTCCCTGTTGACCGCTTACGCCGACCTGCCTCCTTTTCCCGCAAACCTGTCGGTGGCTGAACTGGCCATCTTTGATGTTCAAGGTCGTCTCATCCGGATCGTCTCCCCCGATGATTGGCCACGATTGGCCGGTATCCTGCCGTCCGGCCTGTATGCCTGGCAGGCCCGTCTTTCCTGCGGTGTTTCGTCCCGCCTCGCTGCCGGCCGTTTTGTCTTTCTGGCGGATTGATGCCCGGCCGCTCATCCGATTGCGATATCCTGTTTCGAACGCCTGCCGCTGCCGCCCTGCTTCACGCCCCCACCGGAACCGTTCATTATCCCGGCGGACCGCTTGTCCCAACAGCTGCATCCTTGCCGGGATAAGCGATTGCTGACGACCTTGTCTGTCTTCCTGCAACCTCCTGGTTCAGTGAGGGCTTCTCCTTTCTACTGGATGCATCCTTCATCCTGTCAGCCCTGACACCCCGAAACGTTACCGGAAAGGACCGCCTCGTCAAGGGATGCCCGCCAACCGAAGGTCCTCGTTTTTTTCGTGGTGTGCCCCTTTGTTTTTAATTGGTTTTTCGGGGGGGCGAGGAAGGTGCGGGACGGGTGAGGGGGGTATGTGTGGAGGGCGGGGATCATGTGGAGGGGGGTATGTGCGAGGGAGGGGGATGTTCAAGGG
>CAZNLJ010000006.1:94267-159746 GCA_964573725.1 uncultured Saprospiraceae bacterium | reverse complement strand
CCGGCTCGCCGCGGATACCACTTGCGCTACCGGCTATGTCCTCAATCCGGTGACCCTATCAGAAGCGACCAATTGTTGCCCCGCATTCCTTGCCGTAGACGAAGTGCCCATTCCGGGCGGCACCTACGAATCCGGTGTGGACCTCACGTCGGTCGGATCCGTGGCCATCGGGACGAGTGTGACCTTCAAAGCCAACGGTTCCGTTACCCTGCTACCGGGGTTTGAGGTCGAGACCGGGGGGTTGTTCGAAATTCAGATGGAAGGCTGCCAATTGGAATGAGGGCAGGCAACCGGAATAAGGACGGGAAGAGGCGGATTTCCATCCCGGCGATGGGAAAATACCGCCGCACGCGGATTGTGCCGGAAAGCACATGGTCAATCGACCGATTCGCTAAAGAGGAAGGACGGGCGTACGCATGCAAGAGGCAGGAAGCGTGCTTACGCCGCACGGAGCGATATAGCGGCGAAGGGAAGCGGCACGTGCAGGTTCCGACCCCCCCGGCAAGACCGGGCCGGTATGGCGTTGGCGCGTATGATGGATCAATCCTCGCCTTTGAAACGATACCTTTCGTTGGGAAACACGGGTTCCGATTCGATTGTGGGTTCCTTTTTCGGTAGAAATGCCAGGTTCAGACCCGCACGGAGGTTGGTGTAACGGGTATTGACCGGATTCAGCAGCGCGAGGATGTTGTCGCTGAGGACAAAGAACTGAAGCGGCCCCAGCTGGAGGGTGGCGTTGGCTCCGAGAAAAAAGGAAGCCTGTTGGTGATAACCAGCGACGGTGCCGAGGTAGAGGATGCGGCCGAGCTGCTTTTGTACATGCGCAGAGGCGGCGATTTGATTGACCCCGTTCCAGGAGGCGAAGTGAAATCCGGCCCCCATGGTCAGACGTCGGATCGGTTCATAGCGCAACATCAGCGAAAATCGTTGCGGCAGGGGTGTGTAGAATGGCTTGACGGCGGATTTGAAATTGAACAGTTCGCCGACAGAGTCGACCGTAGCTCCGAAATCAACCGATTCCTGATTTTCCGCAAAGGGTCGAATCTGTTGGCCTTCATAGGAATAGGTACCTTGACTTGTATGTTCCAACGCATGCCTTGCCCAGTAGATCTTGCCGATATCCTGCATAGCCAGGTTGGCGGACCAGCGCGGGGTGACCTGGATGGACATGCCCACGTCGAACCCAAGCCCGTTGTTGCCGCTGTTGATCAGATAGGGCAGGCTTTGGTCCGCCAGGGGATCCTCGGCATCCCCGGATATGATATCGTTCAGGCCGCCGGTCCGGATCACCATATCCGAGGCCAGCTCCAGTTGGTAATATTCCGGATGGGTGTACAGGGAGGCAAGCGACTGGATGGTACGGACGCCGACCAGTCCGTTCAGGTATTTGACATTGACGGCGGCCGTGAATTTTTCATGCAGCCGGGCCGCCAGGCCCAGGCCATATTCGTTGTAAGCCAAAAAATTGAAGGCCGGACCGAATTCCAGGGTCTTCCCGAGCGCGGCACCATTTCCATCCCAGAGCAAGGCCGGCAGGCCTTTGGGATATAACAGCTGCATATCCACCTGCGTATTGTGGAAAAAAGATACCTGGACCTTTTGCTTCAATTGGAAGCTGAGTGCCGCCGTATTCAAGGAAAAGGAAGTGTGGATCGCATTCCGGTCGGGCTGCATCCGGGCGATCGGGCCATCCAGGTCCAGGATTTGGCCACCGTCCGAGGCCGACCGGAAGAGGTCTCCGATGGCGAATGCGGAATTTTGGTACCCCAGGGAAAGATTGGGCAGGACCAGGTTCAGCCGGTAATCGGAAAAAGTTGCCGGACTTGCCTGGAGCGGAGCCTGGGGCAAATGCGTCAGGAAGGTGAGCCCATAGTCCTGTTGCGCCGCCAACGGCAGGAAGAACAGGAGGGACAACAAGCTGGTCAAGAAAAGCCGCATCATCGGAATCTGGTTGTGAGACGGTGGGAAGCGTCGTCGGTTTTTAGGAAAAGCGGAATCATTGCCGGTCGAACGTGACGGACAAACCCGCCTTGATTTCCACTTCATAATCCGTGAACATCCAGGCGGGCAGGGTTCCGTCCGCCCCGGTACCGGATTTGATTTCATAAATAAGCTTGTCGGCGGTATCCAACAATCGCAGCATATCGGTATTCAGGACCACCTCGATGTCCCCGTCCGCCGGACCGTCGGGCGTCACCTTGCCGGTATCATCCACGGCGGCGGCCTCGAGGCGGATGTCATCCGTCACCAAGGTTTCGGCACCATCGGGAGCCAGCGCCACGAGCCGGACCTCCAGGTCCAGGGGAAGGCCGTTCCGGTACAGGATTTTCAGGCGGGCCTCCCGGATATCATCCACGGTCAGGGTTTCATCCAGCTCCAGGGACACGGTCTCCCCGGTATCCCGGTAGACGAGCTGGTCGACCTTGAACCGGAAGGGGAGGTCGAAGGCGGCGGAGGCGACCAAGCGGCTGTCCTTGCGCAGGAAGTTGACGAGGGACAGGTCCTCGTCCGGGTTGACGGAGACCGTTCCGCCGTAAGCCAGGACGGTCGGATAAACCGCCAGGAGGTTGACGAGGTTGGAGTTGCTTTTATCCAGCACATAATCCGTACGGACGGACTGGCCGATTTCGTCGACGGAGGGGTAATCCAGCACGAAGAGCGGCGGTTGGAGCGCCGCCTGGGCACCGAAGGCCCCGGTGGCCTGGATGTCGAAATCCGCCGAGAAAGGGATACCGAAGGAATTGTCGAGTTCGAGCCGCATTTCCGGGTCCGAGAAAAGCAGCGGGCTGCTGGAAGGGTCGAAGATGGTGAAATCGAAACCCAGGTCGATGGTACCGGCGTCGATGATTTCTTCCCGCTTGCCGAAATAGCCACGGACTTCCTCCACTTGGAAACCGGTCACCTGGATGGACACCTCGACCTTGTCCTGGGCGGAAAACGCAATTTGTCCGCCGGTAGGATTTTCCAGGATCACCTCATAGGAGATGGGGAGGCGGTTGTAGGGTTGGTCCGGATCCTGGTCGAAGGACCAGGAGGTGGCGGAGAAATCCGGCGCAGCGGTCAAGGGCGGACCCGGCAGGGTGGTCTGGAGGAGGATATCCTCCGTCAGGGCTTGGTTGTTTTTCCGGACGGTGGGAAAATGCAGGCGCAGCCGGATAGGGGTCTGCACGGAGGAGGCGAGGTTGAGTTGCACCCCGACATCCTCTACCAGGGCTTGGTACAGGCGTTCGTCGTTGTCAAGGCTGAGGTCGAACAGGAAAGTATCGGTAGCGAGGGTACCGGGAGCCAGCTTCGCCTGGCCGCCGGTGACGGATACCTCCCGCAGTTCCATGGTGAAATCCAGTTCCTTGCTGAGGTCGATGGGAACGAATGCACCGCCGGTGCCCGGTGAGCCGATACTTTGCAGCGACACCTGGAAGCTGTTGCCGATGGTGAGGTCTTCCAGCAGGATGACCTGCGACTGGGTGGTGTTGACCGGAATCGAAGGAAACTGGATATCGGCGATGACCGTCCCGTTGGCAGCATCGCGGACGATGGCGCCGACGTTCTCCAGATCCAGGAAAAGGCCGTTGTGGACGGACAACTCCAAGACCCCGCTGTCGACGGCCACCCAGGTGAAATCGTCGAAGGACAGGACCGCCAGGTCGCTGCTCAGGTTTTGTTGGAACGCGGGCAGGGGGGCGCTTCCCCCGTCGTTGGACAACAGCAGCTGCCGCAGCGTCTGGTCCGGAAAATCATTCACCACGGAGGAAAAAGGGACAGCGAACTGTTGGATGATATCGGGGATACGGACCTTACCGATGGTCGTGGTCTGGGAAAAGGAAGCGTCGATGTCACCGGTGATTTCGCCCAGCAGGTCGGCGGCGAGGATGTTGAAGAGGCTGTCCTCCCGGATGGACAACCGGATGCTGTTGTCCGGGTCCAGGGTCAGCACGTCGGTACCGTCCAATGCTTCCGCCAGGGTGAAGCCGATGGTACCGATGGGAATGGCGAAGGATCCCTGGTAATTGACGGAAATATCCGAGTAATCCTCCTTCACGCAGCCCGGAAGAGAAAGCAGGATAAGGAGGCACCCTGCCAGGCACCCGGTCAGGACGGTTGTCCCGCTGCGGTGCGCGGATGTCTTGTAGTCGGTCATTGAATCTGGATATGGGCCGCCGGGTCGGGGTTTCCCCCTTGCCGCAAGGCCATGGGTTACCAATGCCATCCGAGCGGAACCTGTCGTACCCGGGCACATCCGCCTGGCGGGTCGCCCTTGCCGTACATACGCACATTTATTATGCCACAGTCGGCGATACGGACCGGTGGAAGCCTGGTCCGCCGGCCGATGCGGAGGTACGGGCGTTCCGACGGCGGGTCCGGGTGCTTGCACCGGAGGCCTTTTACCTTTTACGGCCATCCGTAAAAAAGTTTCTCCGTCGGAATAATTTCCGGACTATCCCGCAAGCCGTAATTGCATTACCTTTGGTCGGCTGGCACCGGGCAGGTCGGTCGTTCTTTCCCGGCTGCCGATACAGCGGGAGGACCGAAGGACAGTATATCCATCCTTCCGACCTGTCGTCCTCATCCGAACAGAACAACATGAGCACAGCGCAATCCTTGGCAGCCCTCCGCGACGAGCTCGACGGGGAGCTGCACGACGACCACCTCCTTCGCACCCTGTACGCCACGGATGCCTCCGTGTACCGCGAATTGCCCCTGGCGGTCGCCTACCCGAAGACCAAGGACGATATCCGTCGGCTCCTGGACTACGCCCGGCGACACCGGACCTCCCTGATCCCGCGGACGGCCGGCACCTCCCTCGCCGGCCAATGCGTCGGACAAGGCATCGTCGTCGACACCTCCCGGCATTGGAACCGGATCCTGGAGGTCCATGCCGAGGAAAGATATGCCTGGGTGCAGCCGGGTGTGATCCGCGATGAACTGAACGCCCACCTCAAACCCCTGGGCCTTTTCTTCGGCCCCAACACCTCCACCGCCAACCGCTGCATGATCGGCGGCATGGTCGGCAACAATTCCTGTGGGTCCACTTCCATCGAGTACGGCAGCACGCGCGACCACCTGCTGGCGATTTCCGTGGTGCTGAGCGACGGGACGGAAGCGACCTTCGAAGCCCTCTCCGACGAGGCGTTCCGACGCAAGTCCGCCCAGTCCGACCTGGAGGGCCGCCTTTACCGACACATCGAATCGGTGCTTTCCCAACCGGCGGTCGCCGAGGAAATCCGGCAGCAGTACCCCAAGCCCGACATCCGGCGCCGCAATACCGGATATGCCCTGGACCTGCTCCTCGCATGCGAACCGTTTACCAAAGGGGGACCGGCCTTCAATTTCTCCAGGCTGCTCGCAGGTTCCGAGGGCACGTTGGCCCTCACCACCGCCGTCAAGCTGAACCTGGTTCCCCTGCCGAAACCCCATGCCATCGTGGTGGCGGCCCATTTCGGCACCTTGGGCGAGTGCATGGAAGCCACGGTTCTCGCCATGCGGTACAGGCCCAACCAATGCGAACTCATGGATAAGACGGTGCTGGACTGCACCAAGGGAAATATCCGTCAACAACGGAACCGTTTTTTCGTGCAGGGAGACCCGGCCGCCGTCCTGATGGTCGAGTTTCGGGCGGATACCCCGGAGGCCGCCCATGATCTGGCGGAGACGATGATCCATGGCTTGCAAGCCGCCGGAAAAGGATATGCCTTCCCCACCATCACCGGGGATGAGATCGCCAATGTCTGGGAATTGCGCAGTGCCGGCCTCGGCGTCTTGTCCAATATTCCGGGCGATGCCAAACCGGTGGCGGTCATTGAGGATACGGCCGTCGCCTTGGAGGATTTGCCCGCCTACATCCGGGATTTCGAGGCCGTCATGGAGGGCTTCGGACAAAAAGCCGTGTACTATGCCCATGCCGGGGCCGGCGAAATCCACCTTCGTCCCGTCCTGGACCTCAAGGATCCGGCCGGTGTCCGACAATTCCACGACATCGCCCTGGCCTCCGCCAAACTGGTGAAACGGTACGGCGGTTCCCTCAGCGGGGAACACGGGGACGGCCGCGTCCGCGCGGCCTTCATTCCCTTGATGCTCGGCGACACCGTCTACGGCTTGCTGCAGGACTTGAAATCCGCCTGGGATCCCGACCGGCTTCTCAATCCCGGTAAGGTCACGGACGCCCCGCCCATGACGGAATCCCTGCGCTACACGCCGGGGCAGCCCACGCCTGCCTACCCCACGGTCTTCGATTTCTCCGCGGAAGGGGGTATCCTGCGGGCGGCGGAAAAGTGCAACGGTTCCGGCGATTGCCGCCGGCTGGACTTCAGCGGCGGCACCATGTGTCCCAGCTACCGCGCCACCCGGGCGGAGAAGGACACCACCCGCGCCCGGGCCAATGCCCTGCGCGAATTCCTGACTCATCCGCCCGATGGCAAATCCCCCTTCGGGATGGCCGAACTGGCGGAGGTCATGGACCTCTGTCTTTCCTGCAAGGGCTGTACCTCCGAATGCCCCAGCAACGTGGATATGACCACCCTCAAATCGGAATTCCTCCATCAGTACTATCAGATCCATGGTGTGCCGCTGCGGGCGCGTTTCTTCGGACATATCGGCCGTATGAACGCGGTCCTGTCCCACATACCGCAGCTTTCCAATCTTCTGATCCGCCATCCCTGGACGGCCCCCTTGCTCAAGCGCCTTACCGGCGTAGCCCCGTCCCGCAACTTGCCCCCCCTCCATTCCTTTACCTTGCGGCAATGGTTCCGACGGCACCGGAACGATTGGGAAAGCCCTACCCCCAAACGCAAGGTTTGGTTCTTCTGCGACGAGTTCACGAATTACTATGATGTCGAGGCCGGGATCAAGGCCATCCGCCTGCTTCGTGCCCTGGGCTACTCGGTGCAGATACCGCCGCATGCCCAAAGCGGACGGGCCCAGCTTTCCAAAGGGCTCCTGCCGGAAGCCCGGGAACTGGCCCGGAAGAATGTCCGGCTGCTGTCGGGCCTGGTGTCGGCGGAGACCCCCCTCGTCGGGTTGGAGCCTTCGGCCCTCCTTTCCTTCCGGGACGAATATCCGCGCCTGGTCCCGCCGGCGGAGACCGATACCGCCAGGAGCCTGGCCCGCCACTGCCTGCTGGTGGACGAGTTCCTGTCCGAGGAAATCAAGGCCGGCCATATCCGGGCGGACCGCTTCTCGGACGCACCCCGCCAGGTCCTGTTGCATGGCCATTGCCACCAGAAGGCGCTTTCCTCGACCGAACATTCCGCCTGGGTCGCCGGCCTGCCCCGGAATTATTCCGTTTCCGTCATCCCCAGCGGTTGCTGCGGCATGGCGGGGTCGTTCGGCTACGAAGCGGAACACTACGAGGTGAGCATGAAAATCGGGGAACTGGTATTGCTGCCGGCGGTCCGCCGTGCGGGACCGGATGTCCTGGTCGCCGCCACCGGCACCAGCTGCCGCCACCAGATTGCGGACGGCACCGGCCGGAAAGCCCTGCATCCGGTGGAAATCCTATACGACGCCCTGTTGCCCTGACCCGGACGGGCCACCGGCCGTTTCAAAGGGAAGGATTCGCCGACAGGTTCACATCGCCGATTTTCACCGCGATGAACCGGATTGTTTCCGGGGCTGTCATCGAGGGCCATTCCACACTTTCCGGAAAAGGTTCGGACAAGGGCTGGACGGGGTTTTCGAATTCGAAATCGGCCGGAATGAATCGCCAGGAGGTGTTGTTCGGGAAATGTGCCTCGATCTGCAGGATGACCTTGCGCAATGCCACCAGGTCGAAGGTGGTCACCGTACCGGAGCGGTTCACATCCGCCGCAATGATCTTGTACGGGGAATCGAGGGGGGTATTTCCCAATATATGCTTGCTGATCAGCACCATGTCGAAGGTCGTCACCCCGTTCGCGGCATGGGTGTCCTTCAGGGGATACACTTCGTAGCTTTCGCCCGGCACCAGGTTGCCGAACTGGAAGGTGCCGGCCGCCCCCGTCCCCTGCTCCGCCAGGGTGTCCGGCCCGGCCAACAGGAAGACCTGGGCGTTTCCGACCCCGGCCGAATCCTGGGTCACCAGGGCCCCGTCCACCGTCACCGCGTTTCCGCAAGGTTGTCCGTTCTGCACCACCTGCAAGGTCGCCAGGCAGGAGGATTGGTTTCCCGCTTGGTCCGTCACCCACAAGGTGATGTCCTGGCTGCCGAGGTCATCGCACAGGAAGGTCCGCAGGGAGTCCGACAGATCCCCGGAAAAAGAAAAGTACAAGCCGGCCGTACCCGTGCAGTTGTCCGTACTGCCGTCGTCCAGGGACCGGGCCGCCAACAGGGCGGCAGGCCCGCCGGCACCGGCCGTCAGCGGAAGGGTCAGCGTCCGGCAATACGGCTCGGGCGCGGAACAGTCCCGGACGATGCCGTCGAAGGTACAGGTGGTGACGTTGCCGCAACCGTCCTGGATGCTGTATTGCACCCGGTGGGTACCGAAGGGTAAGATTCCGTTGAAAGCCGGCCCTTGTCCGGATTGGTCGATGCTGCCGTCGGAGAACAGGTCCACCGTAAAGGAATAGGATAGCTGGGCCGCGGTGGCACAGTCGTCGGTCGCCGTCACCGTCCAGGCGGCCGTTCCGGTGGCACAGGCCGGATCCAGGCTGCATATCACCCGGTCCTCACAGCCCTGCACCACGGTCGGCGGGACGGCATCCTGTACGCGGATGACCTGTCCGTATTCCCAGGCGCCGGCGTAGGTCGTCGGATTGAACTGGCACCAGTCGATGACCAGCCAGTTCCGCAACACCTCCAGGCAGGCATTGCTGGGGTTGGTGATGTAGGTGTCGCTGTAGGATACGGAGATGGTGGCACAATTGCTGTCGGCACTGAGGACAGGGAACCCGTATCCCGCCGGCAACTGGGCAGGCGACAGGCCGGCGCCGCAGGTGTTGCCCATGTAATTGGAAGGCCACACGATGTCGTCGTCCGGGTCCAGCGGATTCGTCGGATGAATGTAAAACGGGTCGTTGTTCTCCAGGGTGATGTACTGGATGCACCGGGAAACCCGGGCGGAGGCATCCTCGACCTGCCAGATCCGCTTCACCTGCCCGACCCCGCAATTGTTCAGCTGCACGGAGTCGGTGTGGGTGACCACATAGCCGGAACAGTTGTCCGTCGCGGTCGGAAGGCCGGTCAGGGAGAAATTTTCGTAATCGGATCCGCATGGCAAGGTGACCGGTGGCGGACAGACGATGCCGGGACTCAGGTTGTCGAACACCTGGACGCTGGTCTGCACGGTGCTGGTATTGCCGCCGACATCCGTCACCCGCAGCTCCACCTGTACTTGTTTACCGGCATCACAGCAGAAAAAGGGACAGACGGAGTCGAAGGGCGTCGATTCGTCCCCGTCGCAAAAGGGCATATCGAGCCGGCGCACCTGCCGGACCAGGCTGCCGCAATTGTCCCAGCTGCCGCCGTCGAAAGCCACCGCCGGCACATAGGTCGGTTCGGCGGGGAGCAAGGTCACGATGGCGTTGGCGTTGCCCACCGCCACCGGGGGCACATCGTCCACTACGGTGATGCTGAAGGTGCAGGTGGATTCGTTGCCACAACCGTCGACCGCCCGGCACAGGGCCGGATGGATCCCTTGCCCCAACTGGTAGATGGTATTCCCGGTGATGATGCCGAACGCGCCTTCCACCGTCACGGTGACGGAATTGTCGCACAGGTCGGAGACCTGGATGGGTGGCAACAGGACGGTGGCCGCACAATCCAGGTTGCTGGTGCCGACGGTCAGGGCGGCCGGGCATACCAATTGCGGAGGCATCGTATCGACGACCTGGATGACCTGGACCCCGGAGGTGGCGACCCCGGCGCATCCGTCGTAAACCACCCATTCCCGGAAAATCGAATAGCTGCCGTCGCAGACCGGCACGGTGACATCCTCATAAGTGGCCAGGAAGCCACAGATGCCATGGACGGGTTGTCCCTGGAAGCTGGGATATCCGGTCGCGGAAGGCCCCGTTTCCGTAACCGGACAGGATAAGGCCGGTGCGGACACGCCGTCCAGGTCCGGCGGCAAGGAGACGGCCGTCACGGCCGGGCGGACCACATAGATCCGCTGCAGGCATTGCCCGAGGTTGCCGCTGCCGTCCACGGCCGACCATATCCGGTCGATGATTTCGACGGTATCCGTTTGCTGACAGGCGTATTGCGTGGATTGGTCCGCGTAGGTCGGCACGATTCCGGCGGTACAATTGTCGGTCACCGCGGGTATGCCGGTATATGCCGGCGAGGTGTTTTCAAAACAGGAAGTATAGGCCGGCTGGCAAAGGACCAGGGGTTTCAGCTTATCCTCGATGGTGAGGATACTGGTGCAGAAGTTGCCGGTGGCCCCGTCGGTGACGGTGGCCGTGACCTGCTGGTTGACGTAGGCGCCCGTGACGACCGGACTGCCGGGAATCGGATTTCCGGCCTGATCCCACAACTGGATAAGGAACGGACCGTTGCATCCGGACGGGATGCTGTTGTTCGTCAGCATGCCGGCGGTGACCAGCGAGGCGCACTGCTCGTCCAGGGACACCTGGACATTGATACAGGACAGCGCACATTGGGCGACGAGGCGATCCGATGACACCGGCAACAGGCCGAACAGTCCTGCCGACAGGACCGAAAGCACGTGCCGCTGGAGGCTGCTTGTCCGTTTCATGAGACCAGATAATTGTTTGATGACCGGCGAGCGATTGGTTGCCAAACAGGAACCTATCCTCTCCGGCGGTGGACCTTCGGTTTGTCGGGGTACGGATTCCCACCGAACGGCATGCTTCCCGGGATAGCTTCGAATGCTGCCGGCATTGGCGAAGAACGGGAAGCTGATGGAAGGAACAACCGCGACGGCGCTTCTCCTCCGGGTGGGCAAGTAGGCTTGCCGGTTTTTCTTGTCTACGGCCGATGGTACCAGTGGAATGCCAGGACAAGCTGTCCGGTAGCGCGGTGCAATCCTCGCATCGGGAAAAAGAGGTTGGTATTTGGGTTCATGCAAAGACTGCGCCTTTTTCAGGAATGTTCGGATTTCCCCCGGCCGATTGGACGGCTTCAGGCACGGTCGATTCCGAATGCACGCGAGGAAGTTGTCATGCGGTTTTCCGTGACCAGGCGGAAATACCCGGAAAGTCCGACAGGCCTGAAACCGGTCGATGACCTGGACCTCATCTTTCGCACCTCAAAACAAAATCGAATATTTCGATTGCAAGGTTCGCCTGATTGTATATAAACGTAAGCTACTCATAACCAAAGGGTCTTTATGGCGATCCTCGCCTTTTGGACAGGACGGCTGGCGGCGCGCCTGGGTGCGCCGCCGGCCGTCCTAAAAATTTTCTTGTGCGTGGGGCGCCGCCCCGCGCCCTTTTTAGTGCAGGGTGTAGCACATCAGCGAGTTTTACGACTAAAGACAACAGAAAATCAATTTTTTGAAACTAATTATTTTGTAGGGTTGAGGTGCGGGAGATGACCAGGACCATGGTTTCCGGATAATACTTGTGACCGGCGCGGCAGGGATTGAACAAATATGGCGGGGGGGGCGCATCCTGGTCGGTGGAAGGACCGGAAATCCCAAGTGATTCCAAGGCTGGAGCCGGGTGGCGGGACAAGTCCCCATCAAAAACCGGAAAAGCAACCTGGCCGACCAATCCGATACAGGGTCAGTGTCCGCCGCCTAAGCGGCATCGGTGGGGTCCGGCAGCAGGAACATGGCCAGGGTGGCCAGTACGATGCCCGTAGCGAGCATGATGCCGGGCACCACCCCATGCAGGAGGAGGGAAAGTACCACCGTGATGACCGGTGCCAGGCCGGTCAGCGGGGCGACCACCAGCGCTTTCCCGTAGCGATAGGCATACACGATGGCCAGGGCGCCGGCGGAATTGACCAGGTGCAGGAGGAGCAGCAACCAGAAACCCTCCGGTCCCCAGTTCGGCCGGACCCCGTCTTCCGTCATGGCCCAGGCCACGGGTGCCAGCAACAGCCCGCCCAGGGCCATGTAAACGAAGATGCTTTCCGCGTCCGAGTGCCGGTTGGCCACCTTGAAGACCACGTTCTGGATTCCCCACAGGATGAACACCAGGACCGACAAGCCCAGCCAGGCGCCGGAATCGACCGTCCCCTGCCCGGGCTCCCGCCAGGTCAGGAAGAAAATGGCCACCAAGGCCAGGACGATGCCCGTCCATTGCCGGACGGATGCCTTTTCCCGGAGGAAAATCAGGGAAAGGAACACCGTCAGCACCGGGTAGAGCGAAACCAGGGGGAATACAATGTAGGCGGGTCCGGTCCGGAGCGCCTCGAAAAGGAGCAGGTTGCCGCCGGCGCCCGTCAGGCCGACCGACAGGCCGTCCCTGACCGTCGCGGGTGCGAACCGGCATTTCCACCCGTTGTTGTAAAGGGCCCACACCAGGAAGGGGACCATGGAGAAGGACCAGACGACATACCCCAGGGTGGCGGGGAAACCCGCTTTTTCAGGGATTTCGATAAAAGCGCCCCACACCCCCCAACTCAGGGTCGTCCATAGGGCATACAGGAACCAACGGGGCATGACAAAGCGATTTTGAATAAAGCCTTACCGGCGCACGCGGCAGGCGGCGCCGGTCGGGGTAGCGACCGGGAGCTCAGGTATCCGAGAGGGATGCATTGACCTCCCGCAAGGGAAGTTCGAGATAAAAACTCGTGCCTTTCCCCCATTCCGTTTCGAAATAAATCCTGCCGCTGCACCCCTCGACGATGTTTTTGCAAATGGCCAGTCCGAGGCCCGTGCCCGAGGTCTTGGTGGAGAAATTGGGTTTGAATACCTTCTCCTGGATATCCGGTGCGATACCGGTCCCGTTGTCCCGCACCTGTACCACCGCATTTCCTTCCTGTTGGTACAGGCTGAGTTGGATATGGCCTTTGCGGCCGTCGGGGATGGCCTGGATCGCATTCTTGAGCAGGTTGTTGAGGACACGGACGATCTGGTTCTTGTCGGCGAAGACCTTGTATTCCTCCCGCGGCAACCAGATGCTGATGTGGAGGTCCGGCCGTTCGTTGCGGAACAGCTGGTGGGCGGAGGCCGTCAGCTGGTTCAGGGAAAACGCGGAATAGGAGAAATCCGGCATGCGGGCGAAGCTGGAGAATTCCGTGGCGATCTGGGACAATGCGTCGATTTGCTCCACCAGGGTGTTCGTGACACTTTGGAACAGCGCTTCCATATTGTCGGCATCGCGGTTGGATTGATAGGCGCGCAACAAGTGCTGGATGCTCAGTTTCATGGGGGTCAGGGGATTCTTGATCTCATGGGCCACCTGTTGGGCCATTTCGCGCCAGGCGTTTTCCCGTTCCGACTGAGCCAGCAGCCGGGAGCTCTCCTCGATCTTGCGGACGGCCCGGTTGTAGGCATCCACGAGGTCGCCGATTTCGTCCTTCCGTTTCCAGGAAATGGGCTGGTTGCCGCCGAGGCGGAGGTGTTGGATGTTCTCGCTGAGATCCGACAGGGCCTTGGTGACGGAGTTTGCGACGAAAATCGCCAGTCCGCCCGCAATCAGCAGCAGGAACACGTACACATTCAACAAGGTGCTCATGAAATCCGTCACATCATTGCGCAGTTCCCGGTGGTTGGCATAGTAAGGGATGCCGATGAACGCCGCCAGCCGGCCCGGTTCCGCATGCACCGGAAGGTAAGCCGTGGTATATTCGAGGTTGCCGATGCGTTCCTCCTGGTCGCAGCGTTCCAGGCCGAGGCGGTTCAGCACCTGGAAAGCGTAGGCCCCCATCCGGGGGGATACGATGCCCGCATCGAACAGGTCCTGTTCCGAAGACAACAGCAGCCTGCCCTCGAGGTCGTAAAGGTTGACGTCGAGCAGATGGACTTCCGAGACCAGGGGGATGAGCGATGCGATGGAGAAAGTGCCGTCCAGGGGCGGGAAACCGGCGGCGACGTAGGGCGGGACCTTTTCCCAGGCGGGCTGTACAGGAAGGGCGGACGGCGGATGGCCCGCCGCATCCAGCCAGGCTTGCCGCTTCCGGTGATGCTTGATCTCGTAATTCACACTGGAGAAAGCGGCCGTCACCTTCCGGTCGAGGCGTCCCTTGTTGTAATTGTTGGAGGATTGCTGGAAATACCATACCGTGACCACACCGATGCCCAGGAAGGAGAACAGGATCATGCTGATGACCCAGAACTGGAACTGCTTGCGCAGCGAGGGCTTGGTGGTCCGCAGGAAGTTGAGGGTACCCGGCAGGGCATCCACAAAGTAATTGATGCCGGCGAGTATCAGGACGGCGATCGTCAGCATGGTGAACACGTAGGAAAAAAGCGACAATGGCTTGATATACCCGCCTGTCTCCCGCCCGATCTTGATGACGATGCCTTGTGCGGCATGATAGAGGAGCTCGGAGCGGGTGCTGGTGTGCTTCACCACCCGGAAGGCATGCACCGGCGGCAGGCTGTCGGTCAGTTGCCGCGCATAGGGCTTGTTGTACTCCTCGATCAGCATCCCCCGCTGATAGATACCGTAGTCGTATTGGTCCAGTTCGGACAGCCCCTTGTAACGTTGGCCGGACAAGAGTTCGGAATATACCCGGGAAGGCTGGGAAAAGGACCGTTGGCACCAGAGGTACAGGCGGAAACCCGGGGCCGCATGCAGGGGGATGCGCAGCAGGTAACCCGGTTCGGAGTCGCTGTGCAACACCCTGCGCAACAAGGAATCTCCGGTCGGCAGGGCGAGGGAGAACCTGTCCGCCCAGCGCTGCGCCTCCGCGTGTCCCGCCGAATCGTACGGGCTCTCCCAATACACCTGAGACCGGTAATTGTACAACAGGTACTTGTCTTTCTCCAGCAAGGTGTTGGCCAGGGCGGCGAAATCCTCGCCGTCATAGGGGAGCGGGGGTACCCGGTCCATGGTGTCCATCCACGCGACCCAACGCTGCGCCAGCGAATCGATGCCGACGGCAAGCCGGGCCAGGGACCGTTCCGCCGTGCTGTCCTGGTGGTCGGCCAGCGCCAGGGCGTACTGCTGCCGACGTATGTAGTCCTTGTCGCTGTTGTATTTGTACAACAGCATGGACGTGAGCCCGGCATACAGCAACAGGCAGATGACCAGCCATTCCAGGGTCATGGTGCGCACCTCGATGAAGAACTCGAATACGATCAGGTAGATCGTAGTCGCCACCAGGAAGTAAGGCAAGGGCAGGTTGAGGTTCCCTTCCTCCATGATCGGTACGGCCAGCAGGATGGATAAGCCCAGGGCCAGCAAGCGCCAATTCTTGCCGAGGGAGATCTTGTGTATCGCCAGCATCATGCGGTGGCTGAACAGGAAAAGCGCGAGCAACAGGAGGACCACCCCGATCATGGCGAGCACACTCTGGGAGTTCAGGTTGAACACATTCTCGAAATCAAAGACGATGGAGGAATCCAACACAATCGATTTCAGAATATAGCAGACCATCAGGATCCCCAGGTTGATGGCGAAAAAGTTCAGCGTGGTCAGGCTGAACCGGACAAGGGAGGCTGCATGGTTGAATTCCTTCACCTGGAACTCCCGGTTGAAGAACACCATCAGCCAGACCAGCAGGATGATATTGATCAGCAACTCCCCCAGGGAGTTTACACCCTCCAGTATCGGGTCCGTGAAAATGTCGGAGAAAGTCTGGAAACTGGCGAAATGTTCGGCGAATCCGAAGGTCAGGAACAACCAGCGTGCCGCGATGACCATGCCGAGTACGAACGCGGCCCCCACCCAGGGCTGGTAGCGGCGGACCAGCCCCACCGCCAGGTCGTTCACCAGCATGCCGGCCGCAACGAACCCCAGGACGTAAAGCAGGAATATGCCCGACAAGAAAAGGTCGTCCTTCGCCGCCCCGGCCGCATCCAACCAGGCCAGGGAATAACCGCCATGGTTACGGATCGGAAATCCCGTATCCGTCTCCCGCAACACCACTTCCTCCGGAATCGTCCAACCGTCGGTCACGAAATCGGAGGACAACAGCGGGCTCCGGGTGCCGTAGGCCCGCTTCAGCGGTATCAGGGCCAGGGCCGTGACGCGGTGCGGCAGCGCGACGGTCATTACCTCATAGTAACCATTGGCCGCCCGGTACAGCCGGGCGGCAGGCTTTTCCGCCAGGAGCGCACGGGTGTCCGCCGGCGGCAGGCTCACCAGGTTGTTCAGCCAGTACACCAGGGAATCCTTCCGGTAAAAGAGGATGTTGTAGTCCTTCTTCGTCCATTCCTTCAACCGCGACAGGTCCGCCTGCTGGTCCGGGGAGGATTGGTGCTCGATGCCCTCCAGTTGCCGCCGGATAAATGCCGTATCGGACAACAGCACCTGGATCTCCAGCTCCTTCCGGTGGAGGCTCCGCTCGATGCGCTCCGCACAGGTCGACAGGTTGTCCTCCCGGGTGTTGCCGATGTCCAGCAGCATGCCCAGTCCAAAGCAGCAGGCCATGGCCAGTAGGGAATATAGCAGTCGCTTTTTCATGTACGGTGTGAGAGCAAGGACATCCGGGGCCGCCATCCGGCCGGATGGCGGCCCCGGGACCGGCCCGCGGACCGGAACATGCCCGTGGACAAATGTAAGCGGAATTTACCATATCATGCCCCCGGACCCGAACGAATGCGGACCGGACCGGTCGAAACGAACGCCCGGCGATGCCGTTCCCGGCATAAGATCGCTTTTGTTGACATTTTTCAGGAAAATATTTAAACATAGCTTTACATCGACTGTTGTTCAGTCCGTTTCCGCTCGTTACCTTTGCGGCGAAATTCGGAACGCAATCCGAACCTGCGATTTGCCCCGGCTTGCGATTCCTCGGAAAACTACACGATATGGAACAAACACAGACCGACACCACCGCTTTCCCCGCCGTTCCCATATCCGACGACACCCTCCCGACCGGATGCCGCTGCACGCCCTCTCCCCCTACCCGCTGACTGGTACGACAAACCCGCTCCCACCGCTCCCCTATTCCCGGAACAGCTGACTGGTACGACAAAGACTTTATCCGCAACAAAGACCATTGCTGACAACAAAACACTTTCATCATTTCAAAACTTCATTGTATGAACAAAGCAATTACTTGGTCATCCACCATGCGGCACTTCGCCGTCCTGTTGGTGGTGACAGTGCTGACCCATGCCGCCATGGCACAGAGCGCCAGCTTCCTGGGCCAGGTGTCTGACGTCAACGGAGAACCGCTGGTCGGTGCCAACGTCGTGGCCACCCACATGCCCTCCGGGACCTTCTACGGGACTTCCACCCGGGAAGACGGCCGCTTCAACCTCCCTGCCGTCCGGATCGGCGGCCCGTACACCATCGAAGTCAGCTACACCGGCTTCGAAACTTATGAGCTCAACGACGTCAACCTCAGCCTCGGACAAAATTTCCGGCTCGATGTGACGCTCCGCGAAGCGGCCGGAACCCTGGAGACGATCGAAGTGGTCGCCGTGGCCAACGAAATCCTCAACTCGGAACGCACCGGTGCCGCCACCAACATCAAGAAGGAGGCCATCAACGCCCTGCCGACCCTGAGCAGGAGCCTCAACGACTTCGTACGCCTCACCCCGCAGAGCCGCTCCTCCAACGTGGCCGCCACCACCGGCAGCGGAACCTCCTTCGCCGGCCAGGACAGCCGCTTCAACAACCTCACCCTCGACGGGTCCATCTTCAACAACAGCTTCGGCCTCGCCTCCGCCCCCGCCGGTCAGACGAACTCCTCCCCGATCTCCCTCGATGCCATCGATGAGATCCAGGTCAACCTCGCCCCCTACGATGTGCGCCAGGGCGGCTTCACCGGCGCCGGTATCAACGCCGTGACCCGCTCCGGGACGAACAACTTCGAAGGCTCCGTCTTCCGCAACACCCGCAGCGAATCCCTGACCGGTTCCAAAGCCGATGATTCCGAAATCAGCAAGTCGGATTTCTCCATCTCCCAAACCGGCTTCCGATTCGGCGGCCCGCTCATCAAGAACAAACTGTTCTTCTTCGTCAACGGGGAAATCGAACGCCGGGACGATCCGGCAACCCCCTTCCTCGCAGCCCGTCCCGGTCTTACCGGCGACAACGTCACCCGCGTCGAAGCCTCCGACCTCGACCAACTCAAGCAGTTCCTCATCGACCGCTACAACTACGACCCGGGCAACTACGAAAATTACCTGCTCAATACGAAAAGCGACAAGGCACTCGCCAAACTGGACTACAACATCAACCAGAACAACCGCCTGAGTGTCCGCTTCAACTACCTGAAGTCCTCCCGCGACGTCCTCGCCAGCAACTCCGGCTCTTTCCAGAGCCGGCGCGGCAACAACTTCGCCATGAACTTCTCGAACTCGAACTACGTCATCAACAATGACATCTACTCCGGTATCGTCGAGCTGAACTCCATGTTCGGGACCAAACTCTCCAACAACCTCCAGTTCGGCTTCACCGCCAACCGCGATTACCGCAGCAGCCGCGGCGGCATCTTCCCCCTCGTCGATATCCTCGAGGACGGCCGCAACTACACCACCTTCGGCTACGAACCCTTCACGCCGAACAACGAGCTCAATACCGACACCTGGCAGTTCCAGGACAACCTGACCCTCTACAGCGGCGCCCATACCATCACCGCCGGTATCAACTTCGAATACTTCAAGTTCGACAATACCTTCACCCCGACCTACTACGGCCAGTTCGTCTACAACTCCCTCCAGGATTTCTACGACGCCGCCAACGGCCAGAACGTCGAACTGCGCCGCTACCAGCTGACCTACTCCGCCCTCCCCGGCGGTGCCCTGCCGACCGCCACCACCAAGGTCGCCCAGCCCGGCCTCTACGTCCAGGATGAGGTGTCCCTGATGGACAACAAACTGAAACTGACCTTCGGGGTCCGCGTCGATGTACCGATCTACGGCAATACCGCCCTGAAGAACCCGGTAGTCGATACCATGAATTTCCTCAACGCCGACTTCGAGCGCACCAGCTACAGCACCGATGCCCTGCCGGCCGCCAACCCGTTGGTCTCCCCGCGCGTAGGCTTCAACTACGATGTCAAAGGCGACCGCTCCCTGCAACTGCGCGGGGGTACCGGCTTCTTCGCCGGCCGCCCCGCCTTCGTCTGGATCTCCAACCAGGTGGGCAACAACGGGATCCTGACCGGTTCCCAGCGGATCGACAATACCTTCGACTATCCTTTCTCGGACGATGTCACCGCCTATATCCCGGACAACGCCACCACCCCCTCGTCCTTCAACATCGCCGTGACGGACAATGACTTCCGCTTCCCGCAACTCTGGCGTACCAACCTGGCGGTCGATGTCGCCCTGCCCTTCGACTTCGTCGGTACCGTGGAGGGGATCTTCAACAAGAACCTCAACAACGTCAACTACATCAACGCCAACCAGGAAACGTCCAAAGCCAGCTACAGCGGCGCCGACAACCGCCCGATTTACCCGGCACTCGGCCTCAGCGGCAGCGCCGCCAACAACGCCCTGCGCATCAACGACCGCCTCACGGACGCCATCCTGCTGACCAACACCAACAAAGGCTCCACCTACAGCCTGACCGCCAAATTGGAACGCCAGTTCAAGAAGGGCTTCTACGCCATGGCGGCCTACAACTTCAGCGAATCCACCGACCTGATCACCGCCGGCTCCATCGCCTTCTCCTCCTGGCGCGACAACCGCTCCGTCAACGGCAACAACCGTCCGGACCTGGCTTTCTCCGATTTCGACCAACGCCACCGCATCATCGGTGCCGTCTCCTACCGGAAGGAATATGCCAACCTCGCCGCCACCACCTTCTCGCTGTTCTTCCAGAGCAGCAACCAGGGCCGCTACACCTTCGCGGTCAACGGCGACATGAACGGCGACCAGCTGACCTCCAACGACCTGCTGTACATCCCGGCCAACGGCAACGAACTCCAGTTCGCCGATGTGACGGTCAGCAACGTCACCTATACCGCCCAGCAGCAACGCGATGCCTTCATGGCCTTCGTCGACAACAATGAATACCTCAGCAGCAACAAAGGCTCCTATGCCGAACGCAACGGCGCCCTGATGCCCTGGCTGACCACCTTCGACCTCTCCGTCCAGCAGGAGTTCTTCGTCACGGTCAAGGACCGCCGCCATACCCTCCAGCTGCGCGCCGACTTCTACAACTTCGGCAACCTGATCAACAACGCCTGGGGTGTCGGCGATTTCCCGGTCAACAACTTCCCGCTCCGCTTCTCCGGCCGCGATGAAACGACCAACCAACCGGTCTATACCTTCGCGCCGAGCTCCAGCGGGGTGTTCCCGACAGAAGCCCTCGCCAAGGACATCTCCCTCAACAGTGTCTGGCAGGCCCAGCTGGGTGTCCGCTACATCTTCTGATCGCATCCTGCGATTCAAGTCATACCCGGCGGCAGCTGCCGCCGTTGTCCCGAAAGCCCGTTTCCTCCCGGAAACGGGCTTTCCTTTTAGGGCCCGCCCGGACTTCATCCGCCGTTTTGCCATTTTCCGACTTTTCCGGTGCCGCGCCGCGCCGGTTCCCCCGCCCCTTTCGCGAAAACCCTATATTTGTCGCAAAGCATGTTCCTATGATACCCTTTCCGAACTGGGGAAAAACAATCCTCTTCCTCTTCGCCTGCCTGCCCGCCCTGCAGGGCGGCAACCTCCCCGCCGGCTTCGCGGAGGTGCTCGTCGCCGCCAACCTCGACCCCGTGGCCATGGCCGCCGCCCCGGACGGCCGCATCTTCCTGGCGGAAAAATTCGGGAAGGTCTCCATCGTCGACAACGGCACCCTGCTGCCCCAACCCTTCTGGGAAGGAACCGTCGACAATTTCAACGAACGCGGCCTCAGCGGCATCGCCATCCATCCGGATTTCGACAACCACCCCTTTGTCTACCTCTTCTATACGGTCCAGGACGGCCAGTACAACCGCATCAGCCGCGTCACGGCGGACGGCAACTTCGCCGTCACCGGCAGCGAGACCGTCCTCCTGGAACTCGACCCCATGCCCGGTACCATCCACAACGGCGGGGCCATGTGCTTCGGTCCCGACGGCCTCCTCTACATCGCCACCGGCGACGGCGCCCAGGATGCCGCCGCCCAAAGCCTCCAAAGCCTGCTCGGCAAGGTCCTCCGCATCCATCCCGACGGTACCATTCCGCCGGACAATCCTTTCTATGCGCAAACCACCGGTAAGTACCGCGCCATCTATACCCGCGGCCACCGGAACCCTTTCTCCATGGCTGTCCAACCCGGTACCGGCCGCATCTTCTGCACGGAAGTCGGCAGCTATCTGTACGAGGAAATCAACGAGATCCTGCCGGGCCGGAACTACGGCTGGCCCCTGGTGGAAGGATTCCTGAACGGACAATCGCCGCCCGCCCAATACCAGGACCCCCTGTACGCTTACGACCATGGACAGGGTTGCTGCATCGTCGGCGCCGCCTTTTACGAGGCCGACCACCCGGCCTTTCCGCCCGAGTACCAGGGCATGTTCTTCTTTGCCGACTATTGCCAGGGCTATATCAAGTACCTCGACCCCCTGAGCGGCGAGGTGGCCGGCACCTTCGCCACGCAAATCGACCGGCCGCTGAACTTCCTCGCCGCCGCCGACGGTACCTTCTATTACCTGGCGCGCGCCGGCATGGGCGGCGGATCGATGGTGGACAATACCGCTTCCTGGAACGGTACCTTGTGGCGTATTTTCCACACCGGCAGCGGTGCACCCTTCCTTTCCGTCCAACCGCAACCCGTCCTGGTCCCCACCGGGGAGCAAGCCGTTTTCCAGGCTCTCGCTTCCGGGACGGAGCCCATCACCTGGCAGTGGCAACGGGACGGGACGGACATTCCCGGTGCCGACGGAGCTACCTTCACCCTGCCCACAAGCACCTTGGCCGACAGCGGCGCCATCTTCCGTGCCATCGCCACCAATGTCCACGGCGCCGATACCTCCGCCGGTGCACTCCTGCGGGTCACGGACAGCCGGCGACCGGTCCCGCTGATCCTGGACCCACCGGCCGGTAGTACTTACCGCGCCGGCGACACCCTGCTTTTCCTCGGTACCGCCTCGGATCCCGAGGAAGGTACGCTCGCGGCGGATCGACTCCGCTGGCGATTGGATTTCCACCACGACACCCACACCCATCCCGGCCTGGGCCCACTCACCGGCATGGCGGACGGGGCCTTTCCGATTCCGCAGACGGGCGAGGTCTCGGACAATGTCTGGTTCCGCATCCACCTCACCGCCACGGATTCCTCCGGCTTGTCGCAATCCGTGTACCGGGATGTGCATCCCGAAAAATCCATGCTGACCCTCCGGACCGATCCGCCGGGCCTGCCGACCTACCTGGACGGCAGCTTCCTCTATACACCGGTATCGGTCCAAAGTGTGGTCGGCCTCCAACGACACCTCTCCGCCCCGGCTTCCCTGATAGACGAGGGCAGGTTCTACCGCTTCCTCGGTTGGTCCGACGGCCATCCGGCCGCAGACCGGGTACTCGAAACGCCCGACAGCGCCCTCACCCTCACCGCCCGGTACGAGACCTGGCCGGTCGGCACCGGCACGGGCCTGCGGGGGTATTATTTCGACGGCCCCGACAACCAGGAACCGCTGTTCGGACAAACCCCGGCTTTCAGCCGGCTCGACCCGACCGTGGATTTCAACTGGGGCGGCGGCTCCCCCGATCCCGACCGGCTGGGCAACGATTATTTCCTGGTCCGTTGGAAAGGATATGTGGAACCGCTGTTCGATGGCCTGTACAACTTCCACGTCGTCGCCGATGACGGTATCCGGCTGGAAATCGACGGCCGAACCCTGATCGATGCCTGGGTTCCCCAGCCGCCGACCCAATGGACCGGCTCCATCTTCCTGGAAGGGGGCGTACAATATCCCCTGCAACTGGAATATTTCGAGGAGGCCGGCGGTGCCGTCTGCGAATTGTACTGGAGCAGCGAAGACCTGGAACGCTCCATCGTGCCGGTCTATCAATTGTTCCCCGACCTTCCCTTTGCCACCGACCAACTCAACCGACGTGCCCTGGCCGCCTATCCCAATCCGGTCGGAGACCTGCTGACCCTGGCCTTCGAAGGCGCTTCCGCAGGGCATGCCCGCTTGTCCGTCCACAACAACCTCGGACAAGTGGTCCGGGAGCAGCAGCTGGCCCTGCCCCGGGGCCGCTTCACAACGACGGTGGACTTTTCGGACTTCCCCGCCGGCCCGTACTGGGTCCGCTTGGCGGAGGGCCGCGGGTCCGTCCTGCTGAAAATCGTCAAAACGAATTGACATGCGAGGCCCCCTTACCCTTTTCATGTGCCTGGCCTTCGTTCTTGAAACGGCCGCGCAGGTAGCCTACACCCCGGGCGAATCCTACTTCAGTCCGAACGGTTATATCGAATACATCGCCGGCGACATGCCCCTGGTCATCTCCGCCCCCCACGGCGGCGCCTTGCAACCGGCCGCCATCCCGGACCGTGACTGTGCCGGCTGCGTGTATACCAACGACGCTTTCACGGAGGAACTCTCCCGGTCCGTCTTTTCCGCCATCCACGGATTGACCGGTTGTTATCCGCACCTCATCATCAACCACCTGCACCGGAAAAAATTGGACGCGAACCGCGCCGTCGCGGAAGCCGCCGACGGCAACCCGGCGGCGGCACAGGCCTGGAGCCACTTCCACCAATTCATCGGCGCAGCCCGTAGCCGGGTATCCGCAGATTTCGGGAAAGGCCTCTATATCGACCTGCACGGCCACGGCCATGCCATCCAACGCCTGGAACTGGGTTATCTGCTGTATGAGGACGAGCTGCAGCTCGGCGATGCCGCCCTCAACACCGCCACCTACATCGATTACAGCAGCCTGCGGTACCTGGCCGGAGACAATCCCGGCAACCATACCCATGCCGAACTCCTGCGGGGGACGGTCAGCCTCGGCCACCTGCTCGGCGAATCCGGCTATCCGGCCGTGCCCTCCCCGGCCAATCCCTTCCCGTTGCCGGGCGAGCCCTATTTCGAAGGAGGATACAATACGGCCCGGTACAGCTCCTACCAGGGAGGTACCGTCGACGGCATCCAGGTCGAATGCAACCAGTCCGTCCGCTTCGACCCGGCCCTCCGGGAAATCTTCGCCGAAGACCTCGCGGCCGGCTTGGTGGACTTCCTGGCGCTCCACTACCTGCCGGACCCGACCGATGCTTTCTGCCAAACCACTGCCCTGGTCCCTCCTTCCGAAGCCTCCCCGGCTGCCGCGGTGTTTCCCAATCCGGCTTGCGAAACCCTGACCGTCGCCGCCGGACCGGAAGCTCGCCTCTTCCAACTCTTCGATGCCACCGGCCGGATGGTCAGCTCCGCCCCAATATCCGCCGAGGGTGGAAACCTCAACCTGAAACCATTCCCCCCGGGCCTATACCGGTGGATTATCCGGACCCGTTCCGGTCTGACTTTCTCCGGTTCCATTGCCAAAACCTGCACCACCCAACATCCTTGATACCTGGTAATACCCAACTTGTCGCCGCTGAAATACAGGAAGACGGCAACAAGACCCCAATCCTTACCCCTGCGGCTGGCAGCAAATTTTCCTGTCCTGGTTGCCACGACGCGCCGCCGCATATTCCCTTCCTGCATCGTACAAACATCCGGCTCAGCTCCCGCACCGCAAGAACCAAATCGCATATTTCGATTGCAGGAATTGCATCGTAGGACAAAAAGTAATCTCCTCAAGATCATAGGGATGTGACCCGTGAAGCCCGCCTTATGGACAGGGCGGCCGCCGGCCGTCCTGTCCATAAGGCGGGAAGCGCCATAAAGACCCTTTGGCTATACGCAGCTTACATTTTTACACAAGGCTGCGAACCTTGCCATCAAGATATTCGATTTGGTATTTAATGGGCGACCGCGGAGATGGAGGTATGCCGGTCCCGAACATCCCCCCCTGTCATGCTTCCGCATGCAGGGCGGGCAGTGCCTTCCGACGAGGGACTCGGTAAGGATTGCGTATCGAGGGGCCAGACACCCGGGTGGTCCCTGACCCTGTTCCGAAGGGAGATATCCGCCGGTCAGCGGATACCGAGTGGCCCGCCCGCCCCGAATTGGTGCGTGACCCTGCGGATGTATTGATTTTTATCCCGCTTCAACCCTTACTTTTTATCCTGCGGCTTTCCTGCCGCCGCCGTAATTTTGATTGGAGGATGGATGCGGTCGGAGCCCGGACTTTTGCCATTTTGACAGCAGGATTCGCATTTTAAATGCCACAATGTCACTAAGCCAAGGTTCCAAGACTGCCAAAGCGTGCGGAAAAAGCCCGTGGCACGACCCTTGAAGCGGGCGTATAGGTTACGACCACGGCACGAAAAAAAACGATATCATATGAACCTTAACAATCTGACCATCAAGTCGCAGGAAGCGGCCCAACGCGCACAGCAGCTGGCTTTGGCGCACCAGAACCCCCAGATTGAAGCGGGGCACCTGTTGCTGGGGATATTGGAGACGGACGAGAACGTCACCCCTTTCGTCGTCAAGAAAATGGGGGTGAATTACGACAACCTGAAAAAGGCTTCGGAGCGCATCGTCGCCGGATACCCGAAAGCGGGCGACGGGACGGATGCGGGACAATACTTTTCCCGGACCGCTGCGGAAGTGGTCCAGCGGGCCCAGGGCTACCTGCGGGAATTCGGCGACGAATATGTGGCGCTGGAGCACCTGCTGCTGGCCCTGCTGACCGTCCGCGACCAGGTGGCCCAGATGCTGAAGGACAGCGGCATCACGGAAAAAGGATTGAAGAACGCGGTCCATGACCTACGGAAAGGCAGCAAGGTGACGACCGCCAGTGCCGAGGAGAGCTACCAGGCCCTGGGGAAATATGCCGTCAACCTGAACGAGCGGGCCCGCCAGGGCAAGCTCGACCCGGTGATCGGACGAGACGAGGAAATCCGCCGCGTCCTCCATATCCTGGCCCGCCGTACCAAGAACAATCCCATCCTGGTCGGGGAACCCGGGGTCGGGAAAACGGCCATTGCGGAAGGGCTGGCCCACCGCATCGTCAGCGGGGACGTTCCGGAGGACCTCCGCGAAAAAGAAATCTACGCCCTCGACATGGGAGCCCTTATCGCCGGCGCCAAGTACCAGGGGGAATTCGAGGAACGCCTCAAATCGGTCGTGAAGGAGGTCGTGTCGGCCGAAGGCCGGATCTTCCTGTTCATCGACGAGATCCATACCCTCGTCGGTGCCGGAAAAGGGCAAGGGGCCATGGACGCCGCCAACATCCTCAAACCGGCGCTCGCCCGCGGCGACCTGCGGACCATCGGTGCCACCACCCTCAACGAGTACCAGAAATACTTCGAAACCGACAAGGCCCTGGAACGCCGCTTCCAAATGGTCCTGGTCAATGAGCCGAGCGAGGAAGACGCCATCTCCATCCTCCGCGGTCTCAAGGAACGCTACGAAACCCACCACCGCATCAACATCCGCGACGAAGCGGTCGTCGCCGCCGTCCAGCTGAGTACCCGCTATATCACGGACCGCTTCCTGCCCGACAAGGCCATCGACCTCATCGATGAGGCCGCGGCCCGCCTCCGGCTCGAAATGAACTCGATGCCGGAAGAACTGGACGAAGTCGAACGCCGGATCCGACAGCTGGAAATCGAACGCGAAGCCATGAAGCGCGAAAACGACGATGCCAAGATCCAACGCATCCAGGAAGACCTCGCCAATCTCGAGGAAGGTCGCAACGGCCTCAAAGCCAAGTGGGAAAGCGAACGCGCCGTGGTCAACGGCATCCAGCAGGCGAAGGAGGACATCGAACACCTCAAGCTCGAGGCCGCCCGCCTGGAACGGGAAGGCAAATTCAGCGAGGTGGCCGAAATCCGCTACGGCCGAATCCCCGATGCGCAGAAAAACCTCGACGCCTTCAACGAACAGCTCAAAGCCATGCAGGCCGGCAACAAACTCCTCGTCAAGGAAGAGGTCGATGCCGAGGACATCGCCGAAATCGTCGCCCGCTGGACAGGTATCCCCGTCACCCGCATGCTGCAAAGCGAACGGGAAAAACTCCTCCACCTCGAGGACGAACTCCACCGCCGGGTGGTCGGTCAAGACGAGGCCGTGGAAGCGGTCAGCGACGCCATCCGCCGCAGCCGGACCGGCCTGGGCAACGAAAACCGGCCCATCGGCTCCTTCCTCTTCCTCGGCACCACCGGCGTCGGTAAGACGGAACTGGCCAAGGCACTCGCGGAATACCTCTTCGACGACGAAAACCTCATGACCCGCATCGACATGAGCGAATACCAGGAACGCCATGCCGTCAGCCGCCTCGTCGGTGCCCCTCCCGGTTACGTCGGCTACGAGGAAGGCGGCCAACTTACCGAGGCCGTCCGCCGCAAACCCTACTCGGTCGTCCTGCTCGACGAAATCGAAAAGGCGCATCCGGATGTGTTCAACATCCTGCTGCAAGTGCTGGAGGACGGCCGCCTGACCGACAACAAGGGCCGTGTCGCCAACTTCAAGAACACCATCGTCATTATGACCAGCAACATCGGCAGCGACCTGATCCGTACCAACTTCGAGTCCATGACGCCCGGTAATCGCGAGGAAGTGGTCGAATCCACCCGGACACAGCTCTTCCAACTCCTCAAGCAGACGGTCCGCCCCGAATTCCTCAACCGGATCGATGAGGTGATCATGTTCCAACCGCTCACCGCCCGCGATATCCGGTCCATCGTCGACCTCCAACTCAAACAGGTGGTCGAGCGGCTCAAAGTCCAGGACATCGACCTCCAGGTCGCCCCCGAAGCGGCGGAGTTCATCGCGGACGAAGGCTTCCACCCGGAATTCGGCGCCCGTCCGGTCAAAAGGGTCATCCAGAAAAAAGTCCTCAACGAACTCTCCCGGCAACTGCTGCTCGGAAGGGTCGTTCCCAAGTCTCATGTCATCCTGGATGTCTTCGACGGACAAATCGTCTTCCGCAAACCACGGGTGGATGAATTGGCGACCGCGTGACCGTCCGCCGGCTCCGCTTTCCGAACCATCCCCCGAGACAAACCTGCTCCCGCAGGTTTGTTTTTTTTTGCGCCTGCAAAGGGAAGATTCCCTATCTTTCGGCACCTTTTTTTTCACCCGGCCGGTATCATTCCGCCTACCGGACCCAGCAAATCCTGCCTGATGTCATACCGCAGCTGGTTCTTTTTCGCCGGTTTCCTCGGTGTCACCACTTTTCTCTCCGCCGCTTTCCGCCAGCAGGACGACCTACCCCCCAACATCGTCCTGGTCTTCATGGACGACCTCGGCTACGGAGACCTGAGCTGCTACGGCGCCACCGGGTACACCACCCCCCACCTCGACCGGATGGCGACGGAAGGCATGCGCTTCACCAACTTCCTGACCGCCCAGGCCGTTTGCTCCGCTTCCCGCGCCGCCCTGCTCACCGGTTGCTACCCCAACCGCATCGGTTTCTCCGGCGCCCTGTGGCCCCATGCCCGCATCGGCATCGCCGATTCGGAAACCACCCTGGCCGAAATCCTCCGGCCGCTGGGCTATGCCACCGCCGCCTTCGGCAAATGGCACCTCGGTTCCGAAACCCGCTTCCTGCCGTTGCAGCACGGTTTCGACGAATACACCGGCCTGCCCTTCTCCAACGACATGTGGCCGGTCTGGTACGACGGCACGCCCGCCGGGACGCGCGGCCCCAAGTCCAATTTCCCGCCGCTCCCGCTGCTCTCCGGCAACGACACCGCCGGCTATATCCAAACCCTGGAACAACAGGGTACCCTCACCCACCTGTATACCGACAAGGCCGTCGACTTCATCCGCCGCCACAAGGACCGGCCTTTCTTCCTCTATCTCCCCCACTCCATGCCCCATGTACCCATCGCCGTCTCCCCGCCTTATGCCGGCAAGAGCGGCAAAGGTCTTTGGGCCGACCTCATGATGGAGATCGACGATAGCATCGGCCGTATCCTCGAAACCCTCCGCCAGGAAGGCCTCGACGACAATACCCTCGTCATCTTCACTTCCGACAACGGCCCCTGGCTGAATTTCGGCAACCATGCCGGCAGCAGCGGCGGTTTCCGCGAAGGGAAAGGTACCTCCTTCGAAGGCGGCCACCGGGTTCCCGCCCTCTTCCGCTGGCCCGGCAGGATTCCCGCCGGTACCGTCCGCAACCAGCTCTGGACCACCATCGACATCCTGCCGACCATCGCCGAACTGACCGGCGCCAAACTTCCCGACCTGCCCATCGACGGAATTAGCTTCGCCCATGCCCTGACCGACCTCGAAAACACGGATTCCCGCCGCTACTTCGCCTATTATTACCGGCGGAATTCCCTGGAAGCGGTCCGCAAGGACCATTGGAAACTCGTCTTCACCCACCCGGGCAGGACCTTCGAAGGATACCTCCCCGGCAACGACGGCTTCCCCGGCCCCAGCCCCGAAGACCATATCGTCCACCAAGCCCTCTACGACCTGCGGCGTGACCCCGCGGAACGGTACGACGTCCAACTCCTCTACCCGGATGTCGTCCGCGAACTGGTGTCCTACGCCGATTCGGTCCGGGCGGATCTCGGGGACGACCTCACAAAACAGGAAGGTACCGGCAGAAGGCCCATCGGCAGGATCTCCCCATGACGGGGTGCTTCCCACGCTTTTCCGCGTGTACCTCCGCCGAGGCTTCGCCTCCCGCCGACCCGAGCCGTCCGCGTCCGGCCGGATGCAACCGGAACCCTGCCCTCCCGCATCCGGGGACGGATGCCCGGGACGCAACCGGTTTCCACCCTTTTATCAAAACAAGCCAGCCCGCTGACGCATGAAAACGACAATACGGACAAGCTGCCTGATCGCCATCCTCTGCTGCTGCCAGTCGGCAAGCGCCCAGTTCGACGCCCGCCGGACCGTCCTCCACGGTCACAACAACGAGGTACACCTCCTGAAAACCGCCGACTTCAACGGGGACGGGCTGAAGGACCTGCTGATCGGTGACCAGAAACGGCTGTCCATACTCGAAAAACGCCCGGGAGACGACATCAGCTACGAAGTCCCGCAACTCCTGGGTACCGGCCCCCACCTGGAATTCACCGTCGCGGACCTCGACAACGACGGCGATGTGGACATCCTGGCCGCCGATGCCGATGAACACCTCGTCCGTTGGGACAACCCCGGGAACGGCATTTTCGGAGACCCGACCTATGTCGACGCGGACATGTCCGGCATCAGCGAAATCGTCGCCGCCGATTTCGACCTGGACGGCTTTCCGGATATCGCCATCTCCGCCAGCGACGGCGCCTCCGCCAACCGGGGCGTCTTTGTTTATTTCAACCTCCAGGACGGTACCTTCGCCCCGAAAACGACCCTTTCCCTGCCCTTCATCGGCAATCATTACTATGCCAGCACCTGCGCCGCCGATGTCGACGGGGACGGTCTCCCGGATGTGGTCGCCTCCCGCCTCTCCCCTTTCTCCAAGATGGTCTGGTACCGCAACCTCGGCGGCCAACAGTTCTCCGCCGCCACCGACATCGGCAACAGCCCCACCTACCTGATCGTTCCCGCCGATATCAACGGCGACAATGCCGTCGACCTCGTCTACTACAACTCCACCAAGGTGCTCGCCTATTTCAACCAGGGCGACGGCACCTTCCAACCGGTCTCCATCCTGTACGACGGTTCCGTCCTGCAGGATATCCGCCTGACGGATGTCGACCTCGACGGCGACCAGGACATCCTCGTGGCCCGGTTGACCACCGCCAACCCGAAACTCCTCAAGCTGCTCAACGACGGTACCGGTAATTTTTCGGTCTATTCGGTCTCTACCGACGATATGCCCACCTCCCGGCTACATGTCGACGACCTCAACGGGGACGGCATCCAGGACCTCCTGGCCGTCACCGAATACGAACAACGCCTCCTCCGGTATTTCAATTTCTCCGGCTCCTATTCCCTTTTCAAGGACCTCGGCCATGTCCACGAACCCGATGATGTCATCACCGGCGATATCGACGGCGACGGCGACCAGGACTTCATCCTCGGCTCCAACGGCGGCTCCTTCACTTCCAGCTACCTCAACCAGGGCGACGGCACTTTCCGCATGGGGGACCGCATCCATACCTCCACCACTTCCCAGGGCCACCTGGCCGACCTCAACGGGGACGGATTCCCCGACCTCCTCAAGGCTACCAACCCGTTCCTCGACATCCCCTACGTCTATCCCAAAATCTTCCTCAACGACGGAAACGGCCACTTCCCCACCGCCACCAACGTGAGCGGTTCCCAGGGATTCGCCAACCATATCCTCCCCTACGACTGGAACAAGGACTCCCTCCCGGATGTCATGTACACCCATTGGTATGCCTCCAAGGACATCTACTGGATGAAAAACAACGGGGACGGAACGCTCGGCTTCGGAGGCTCCTTCCTCGTCAACGGGGACTTCACCCCCCGCTTCCTGGCGGTGCATGATATCGATGCCGACGGGGACGACGACCTGTTCGTCGTCTATGCCAGCGGGGTACCTACCGCCATGATCCGCATTTATTGGTACGAGAACGACGGGGCCAACAATTTCACGGACCATCTCCTGCACAGCGGCAGCGGCCAGGTCCGCGACACGGAGGTCTTCGACCATGACCGCGACGGGGATATGGACATCTGGTTCGCCGGCATCGGTACCACCCTGGTGCAACTCACCAACGACGGGACCGGCCAATTCGAACTCACGGAACGCGACCTCGGCGCCCCCTCCGCCCCCTGGAACATCCTGCCGGCCGACCTGGATATGGACGGGGACATCGACCTGGCCGCCACCTCCGAATCCGGCCAGTACCTGGGCTGGGCGGAAAACCTCGACGGCCACTGGCAGGTAACCCAATGGCACCTGCTGGCCGACGACCTGCCCATGGCCGATGAGGTCGATTTCGCTGACATGGACGGCGACGGAAAACGGGACCTGGTCGTCATTTCCCAGGATGAGGTCAACCTCTTTGTCAATGCGTTCCCCTTCCCGGCTTTCCTCGCCGCCGTGGATACGGCTATCGTCTGCCTGGACAATGGCACCCCGACGGATTCGACCGACGACCTGGCCCTCCTCTCCTTCACCATCCAGGCCGCCGCCTTCTGGGACCTGGGCGACAGCGCCCTGCTCTCCGTCGCCGGTATTTCCGATACGCTGCCGTTCGGCCAACCCTGGGCAATCACGCTACCCTTGTCCGCAGCCGACGCTTCCGGCTTCACACTCACTTTCTCCAGCCTGTCCGTGGATACCGCCGTCCTGTCCCTGCACTTCCCCCATCCCGGCACCTGCTCCGATGCCGTCCCGAGCTTGTCCGCCGCGGTGGACAGCATCACATGCCAGGACAACGGCACACCTGCCCTGACCTCCGACGATTTGCTGGTGGCCGTGCTGACCGCCACCCAGTCCTTCCTCGGCGATTCCTTCCAGGTGAGCCTCGCCGCATTCCCGGCCTTCGGCGCCACCGGTGCCTACGGCATCCCGCTGGTCTTGACCCTCCCCCCCGGCTCCGCCGGCGGCGGAGACCTGGACCTGCTGGTCTCGGACCTGGCCATGCCCGATTTCTCGTACCTGGTTGCGGTCTCCGATCCGGGCTCCTGCTCGCCGGTCGGGACGACGACGACCGCCTCCGGCCATCCGAGCTTCGCTTTCCACCCCCTACCCTTCCGGGACGAACTCCGGGTGGACATCCGTGAGTCCGGCAACCATGGTCCCTACATCCTCAGCCTCCATCATCCCACCGGCCAGCTTGTCTTCCGGACCAGCGTCCCGGCCGGCAGGTCCGTCCTCCCCATGCCGCGGAACCTCCCCGCCGGGGTCTACCCGGTGGTGGTCCGCCGAGGCACCGACGGCACGCTGCTGGGAACCGCCATCCTGCCGAAGACGGCCCCGGGCGACTGACCGCCGGCGATGCGTGACGAGCAGCCGACATTTTTCCCCAATGCCCCCCGGACACCCGGAACAAGGCTTACATTTGCATATCTGAACCGGTCCCGGAAGCCGGTCCGGTCCCGGCCTTATTTTTCTTTCATCAACACCAACTTTATGAAGATGAGAAATTACCTGTACACACTGCTGCTCGCCGCTTTCGCCTGGCCGGCCTGGGCACAGCCCTGCAGCGTCCTTTTGGAAATCGACTCCGTCTCCAATCCGAACGGCGCCCTGCTGGTCACCGCCATCCCGAACGGTATCCCTCCACTCACCTATGTATGGACCAACGGCGACAGCTCCGCCAGCACCGTATACAACCAGTGGGGCAGCAACCTCTGCGTGTTCATGGCGGACGCCTCCGGATGCACCGCCACCGCTTGCCTGTTCCCCGCCAGCCCTTGCCAGGTGGAAATCCACCAAATTTCCAACGGCGTCCTTTCGGCGGTCGGATCCGGGGGGACAAGCCCCTACACCTACCAGTGGAGCAACGGCACCGTCGGCCATATCCTGCAGGTGAACGCACCCGGCACCTATTGCGTCACCTTGACGGACTTGAACGGATGCGCGTCGAGCGATTGTTTCGATTATTTGGTCCCGCCCCCCTGCAACGTCACGCTGGCCATCGATTCTTCCAATGCGGGGGGTATCGAAATCAATGCCTTCGCCACCGGTACCGCCCCGTTCACCTTCCTCTGGAACACCGGCGCCACGGGTTCCAGCCTGCCGGTCGGCACCGCCGGCACCTACTGTGTGATCATGACGGACGCGGCCGGCTGTGTGTCCGACGCCTGCCTGACCATTCAACCCAACAACGGTTGCGCAGCGGATATATTCATAGACAGCACCGCCACCGGCCTGCAGCTCATCGCCCACGGGAATGGTGCCGCCCCGTTCAGCTATGCCTGGAGCAACGGGTCGACCAGCCAGGTCATCCCCTTCGACCCCAACGTCTCCGACTATTGTGTGACCATCACCGACCAGTCCGGCTGTACCGATTCCGATTGCATCTCCATCGGCAACCCCGGCCAGTGCGGTGTCCTCATGACCATCACCGACAACCAGGACGGTACCTACACCCTGGTGGCGACCGCTACCGGAACCGCCCCGTTCAGCTACCTGTGGAATACCCAGAACCTGATGACGCCGCATATCACCGTGCCGGCCCCCGTTTCCGCCCCGGCGACCTACTGCGTTACGGTCGTGGACGCCACCGGATGCACCGCCACGGAATGCGTGACCCTTTTCGCCTCCAACACCAACTGTGAGGTCCACATCCTCGAGGAGGATTCCTTCGGGTACCAGGTGCTCGTCGCCGTCGTCACCCCCTTCGCCAACCATTACGCCTGGAGCAGCGGCGAAATCACCCCGACGATCACCCCTGCCCAATCCGGCACCTATTGCGTGACCGTCACCACCCCGAACGGTTGTACCGCTTCGGATTGTTACGATTACACGGCCTTCACCGGCGATCCGATCCAGGGGACCGTCCTCCTGACCGATCCGCTCGAGACGGCCGCCCTGGAGGGCCTGGCGGAATTATGGCAAGTGGACGCCGGCGGGGCATGGGTTCCGCTGAGCACCGCCGGATTGGCCAACGACCCGGTCACCCTGCTGTCCGGCTACCACTTCGACGCGGTGCCGCCGGGCAATTACCTGGTCAAGGTGACTTTGTCGGAAACTTCCCCTTATGCCGGTGATTACCTGCCGACCTATATCGGCGGCGGCACCCTGTGGACGGATGCCGGCCCGGTCGATCCGACCGGAGGCGGCTCCTTCGATATCACGTTGGCACCTGCCCAGGTGCTCAGCGGCCCGGGAAGCATCGGCGGTGCGGTAAGCGGCGAAGGCTTTCACGGGGGGGGCGGTCCTCGCGGCAATCCCCTGGAAGGTATCGACATCGTCCTGTATGATGCCGCCGGCATAGCGGCCCTGCACGACCGGACGGATGCCGAGGGCCGCTTCACCTTCCCGGACCTCCCATTCGGCAACTATCGGCTTGCCGTGGACATCATCGGGAAAGATCCGGCGGAACGCTGGGTGAACATCGGCCCCGACTTCCCGGTCTCCGACCACAACGATTTTCAGGTCCAGGAGGGAGGTATCGTCTCCTTCAGCGGCCACCGTGCCGGGGAATTGTCCTACAAACTCCTGCCCAACCCGACGACAGACCGGCTCCAGCTCGAGGGCAAGAGCATATCCGGCGGCAAAGCCTCGATTCGGATCAGCCACCTGAACGGCATCCTGTGTCACAGGCAGGCCGCCGTCCTTCCGGCGGACGGTACCTGGCAAATCAGCCTGGAGCTGTCATCCCTCCCGGCGGGAACCTACCTGCTTGACATGGAGGGACCGGACGGCACCTTCCGGGGGACCTTCGTCAAGGTGGACCGCTGAGTCCGGCGCCGGTCGGACCAAGCACCTGAAAAAGCGAAAGGGTCGACGGGGCATGCCCCGTCGACCCTTTCGCTTGCAGGCGACCGAGTTCCCGCCCCGGAAGGTCAGAGGTCTCCCCGTTTCAGGGCCGCCACGGCGAAATCCGCCGCCCGGGCCGTGAGCGCCATATACGTCAGGGACGGGTTCTGGCAAGCTGAGGAAGCCATGCAGGCCCCGTCCGTCACGAAGACATTGGGGGCGGCCCACATTTGGTTGTTGCCGTTGAGGGCGGACGTCTTCGGGTCCCGGCCCATGCGGCAGGTACCCATTTCATGGATGCAATGGCCGGGCGGGGCGGCCGCGATATCATTGAAAGGCCGGATATCCCGGGCCCCGGAAGCCTCGAGCATTTCCTGGGCGGTCAGCATGACATCCTCCCGCATGGCGATTTCGTTCTCGCGGAATTCGCAGTCGATAGAGAGGACGGGCAGTCCCCATGGGTCGGTCTTGCTGGTATCGAGGGTGACCTTGTTGTCGAAATGCGGGAGGCATTCGCCCCAGCCGCCGATCCAGATACCCCAGTCGCCGGGTGTGGCCATATCCGACTTCAGCTGTTCGCCGAAGCCCGGCCGGCCGGCGGGTCCGCCCCAACCGCCGCGGCTGGCACCGCCCTGGAAGCCGTAGCCGCGGACAAAATCCTGCTGCTGCTCCTTCCCGGGCAGGTTGCGGAACCGGGGGATGTAGATCCCGTTCGCCCGGCGGCCGATGTAGTATTTGTCGTCGAAACCGTCCATGGTGGCGGTGGCACCCACTTCGAAGTGATGGTCCATGAGGTAATGGCCGATGACCCCGCTGTCGTTGCCGAATCCGTTCGGGAAGCGGTCGCTGACGGAATTCAAGAGGATGTAGGTACTACCGAGTGTGCTGGCATTGAGGAAGATGACCTTGGCGAAGTATTCCTCCGTCTGCTTGGTATGTTGGTCGATGATGCGGACACCGGAAGCCCGTTGTTTGTCCTTGTCGTACATGACCTCACTCACGATGGCATCCGTACGCAGGGTCAGCCGGCCGGTCTGGAAAGCCGCCGGCAGGGTGGCCGAATTGGAACTGAAATAGGCGCCGTAGGGGCATCCCCAATGGCAGCGGTTGCGATACTGGCACTTGCCGCGGCCCAGGCGGGTATGCTGTTCCCGGGGTTCCGTCAGGTGGGCGGCCCGGCCGATGATCAGCCGGCGGTCGGCCCAGTTGTCGCGGATTTTCTCCGACATGTGTTGCTCCACACAATTCAGCTCCATGGGAGGGAGGAATTGTCCGTCCGGAAGTTGCTCCAGGCCGTCCTTGTTGCCGCTGATACCGGCGAAGGTCTCCACATAATCATACCAGGGGGCCAGGTCCTCATAGCGGATCGGCCAGTCCACCCCATGGCCGTCCCGGGCATTGCTTTCGAAATCCATCTTGCTCCAGCGGTAGCTCTGGCGGCCCCACATGAGGGAACGGCCGCCGAGATGATAGCCCCGCAACCAGTTGAAGGGTTTCTTCTCCTCATAAGGATTTTCCTGGTCGTTCACCCAAAAATCCGAGTTGTCGGTGTTGAAAGCATAGCAACGGCTCTGGATCTGGTGTTTTTCCCGCAGGGAATCCGGAATGTTTCCCCGGAACTTCAAATCCCAGGGGTTGTTGTTCATCCCGCTGTAACCTTTCACGTGTTCGATGTTCTTACCCCGTTCCAACAGCAGCACGTTCAGGCCCTTCTCCGTGAGTTCCTTGGCGGCCCATCCGCCGGAAATGCCGCTGCCCACGACGATGGCGTCGTAGGTGTTGGCTTGCTGTGCCTTTGTATTGAGATTTGGCATGGTTTGAATTTAATGGTGAAACAAGTGTATCGGAGCGGACACGACCGAGGGAAATGATGCTTGCCCCTCCAATGGCCGGCAGGAACAAACACGTACCCCGGAACGGGATACCATTCCTTTCCTTCCTTGGGCTAATTAACGGATATTTGGAGGAAATACCGCGAAGCGGGGACTTATTTTTTTATCGTCAAAATAAAGCAGGCTTCAGGCAGGGCCCGATTCGTCGGTTTCCGGATGCGTCGGCCGGAATACCTTCCCCCACCCACCTCACGCATTGAAAACCAAACTGCAACACGTCACCCCTCCTTCCGCCTTGATGAATTCCGAGTTGTCCAGCAAGAGCAGTTCCAGGCCTGCCTCCGCCAGCCGCAGGGCCGTTTGCGGGAAATCCACCGGAAACAGCACGTCTTCCCCGACCAACAGGGCGTTGGCCGCGGCAGGCTCATCGGGGTGGACCCGGACCAGGTCGAATCCGGAAAAGTAGGCGGGGTCGATCCATTCGGGATTGAGCAGGACCATACCGGGACCCACCTGCGTGACGGCGGACTTCAGGTGCAGGCACTTTTCCAGGGGAACCCCTTGCACGCTGTATCCGACCGGACCCAGGATATCCTGCAATTGCAACAATGCCAATGGATTGGTACGCTGGCTAAGCCCTACCCACACCTGAGGGCCGATGCACAGGACATCCCCTCCGTCCAGGGTGGCGGGCCCTTCGATATAAAACAACTTCTTCCGGTAGGCTTCCAGCGTTTCCGCAATGGAAAAGACTTCTTCCCGTCGGGAGGCGGCACCCGGGCGGGTGATCACCGCCAGCTCGTCCAGCACTACCGCACAATCCTCCACAAAAACACTATCCGGATTATAGGGAAGCTCAGGGGCCGCCACCAGCTCGCAACCCAGTTGCCGGAGGGCATCCTCATAGCCGGCATGCTGTTTTTCCGCCAGGGAGAGGTCGATGGGTTGGCGGTCCTGGTGCGTCAGCTCACATTCCTCCATCCGGGGACTCACCGCACGTGTGACAGCTATTCTCATAATATCATCGGTTTTGAAAGCTAAGTTAGGCAGGATTCGGGAACCGAATTGTTAAAGGTTTGCCGGGGTGGCTCCTTCGGTCCTCCATGATACCGGCCCTTGCGCCTCAAAACCGTACGTCGGGTGCCGTCAGTCGTACCACCTTGAATTCGGTCCGTCGGTTCATCTGGTGCATGGCTTCCGGACAGGGGACGTTGTCACCGCACCCGTTCAGCAGTTTGCTTTCCCCGAATCCGAAGGCTTCGATGCGGTCCGGGCCGATACCTTTTTTCACCAGGTATTGCCGGACGGCCTCCGCCCTTTTCTGGGAAAGGGCCAGGTTGTAGTTCTCCGTGCCACGTGAATCGGTGTACGAGCGGATCTGGATTTCCATGGAGGTGTCCTGACGCATGACCTGCACCAGCCGGTCGAGGGCCTGTACATCCTCCGGACGGACCTTGACCTGGTCGTAATCGTAATAGAGGAAGTGCAGGTCGACCACATCCCCTGCCTCCAGGATGCGATTGTCCGATTCCCGGCTCAGGTAGACCCGGTGGGAATCGGCGGCATCCGTCCGGCAATCTTCGCCGGCGGCGGCGGCCCAGCGCTTTTCCTTGGTGGTGAATCCTTCGCGGGCGATCAGGATGTCATAGGTGCACCGGCAGTCGAACGGAAATTCGAAGGTCCCGTCGGCCCCCGTCCTCAGGGTGCTGACATAATCCGTGCATTCGTTCCGGATGGTGACGGTGCAGTCGGCGAGTCCTTTTTCCGTATCCTGGCGGATGACCTGATGACGGACGGTCCGCAGGATACCCTTGTGCAGGGGAATGACGTATTCCGGTTCCGCCGCCAGTTCGGCTCCCGACACGAAACGCACGACCGGCTGGTAGCCCGGCTTCTCCGCCTCGACGCGGTAGTAGTGGCCGGGCAGCACCAGCAGCTGCATATCCGTGCTCCAGGGGAATGGCCGGACCCCGGCGGGTGCGGACTGGGCGGTGCGTCCGTATGTGCTGACCGGTACGCCGGCTCCCCAGCCGCCCGGGGCCGCCCAGGCATCCGGTCCGCCGTCCGATGCGGTGACCGTGAGGTCTGCATCCTTCATCCGGTCTCCCGTGTCCCCGTCCACCACGCTGATCGAAGCGGCCGACGGCAGGACACCTTCATACCGCCAGCGATAGATGTCGTCCTGCCCGAATCCGCCGGGGCGGTCGGAACTCAGGTAGCCCCGGCGGCCGCCCGGCTCCGCGAGGAAGCCGAAATCGTCGTACGGGGAGTTGACCGGCGGAGGCAGGTGCAGGAATTGGTAAAGTCTGTCCTCCTTCATCCGGACCGCGTAGACATCCAGTCCGCCGTAGCCATCGTAGCCGTCGGAAGCGAAATACAGGGTCCCGTCTGCGGCCAGGGAAGGGAACACTTCCTGCCCGGTGGTATTGATGTTCGGCCCCATATTGACGGGTAAGCCCCATTCCGTGCCGTTACGCTTCACGAGGTACAGGTCCATGCCGCCATAGCCGCCCGGCCGGTCGGATGCGAAGACCATGGACAGGCCGTCGTCGGAGATGGCGGGGTGGGTGGTGACATAGCCCTCGACATTGACGGGAAGCTCCTCCGGTTCGACCCAGTTGCCTTTCCGGCGCCTGGCGGTATAGATCCGCAGGTCGAGTGCATCGCGGTCGCGCGTATCGCGGGTTGCGTTGCGGGAAAAGTAGATGGTTTCCCCGTCCTTGGAAAAAGCGGCTGTGCCTTCATGGAATTTGCCTTGCAAGGCACCATAGACCCGTTGCGGTGTCCCGAAACGGTCCGGAGCGACGGACCGAGCGGTGTACAAGTCCGTGTAGCGGCCCGCCACCAGGTCGTCTTCACACAACAGCAGCCGACCGTCCCCCCGGGAGGAGGTGAATACCAAGCTGTTGCGGTAAGGTACCGCACAAAAGTCCAGGAAAGGGCTGTTGAGATCCCCCGCATTTTCGACCAAATAGCCGTCGGGGTCCGGCACCCGGACCGCCAGGGGGTAGGAGGATTGGGCATCCGAGGTCGGCAGGAAGGTGACCGTCAGGATACCGAGGAGGAACGGGATGGATGATATTTTCATTGGCTGTTCGCAGGCATGTGATGGGACGGGCGGGAGGAACCCCGCATCAGAAGAATCGGATATGGCTGACCTCGCAGTTCCGGCATTGGAAGGTATAGTTCATGAGGATCTCCCAACTGCCGTTGGTGAATTTCTGCAGGTCGGAAGTGGTGAAATCGACACAGACCCCGAGCCGCAGACCGTTCGCCAGGGCCATACCGGCCATGGCGTCGACGGAATCGCCGAGCCGGAGGCTGGACCCGAGCCAGAAGGAATCCATGAACAGGGCCGTCAGGTTGAGGTCGAGGTCCGGCGGGGCGGCCGGGTTGTAGGACAGGAGGACGGCGGGCAGGACTTGCAGCTGGCTGCCGAGCCTCGCCACATAACCACCCATCAGGTAGGCCGTCCGGGAAAAGTGATTGTCCCGGCTCCGGTCGACATACTGGACACCTTTCATGAGTCGGGGTACGGAGAATCCCGCATAAAACCGTTCCCCCCGCAGGAAGGCACCTGCACCGAAGTTGGGGCTGAGGCTGGCGGCATCGCCGGTCAGCAGCACCTCGTCGTCCGCGTCGACGGCTTCCGCGGCCGACCAACGGAACCGGTACTGTTCCAGTCCGCCGGACAAGCCCAGGCTGAGCGTGCGCCCCCCATTCAGGGGGATATGATAGGCGTAGGCGCCGTTGACCGACTGGGTGGCGGCCTGTCCGATCCGATCGGTGGAGACCCCCAGCCCGACGGCACCGCGTTGGCCCGCAAACGGCGTATGGGCGTTGAGGTACATGGTGGTGGGCGCTCCGTCGAACCCGGACCACTGCTGCCGGTACAAGGCCAGGGCGTCCAATGCGCCCCTGGCGCCGGCATACGCCGGGTTGTAGGCAAACTTGTTGAAGGTGAAATGGGAAAATTGAAGATCGTGCTGGGCAATCATTTGCAGATTGCCCAGACAGATCATCACAAAAAGGATTTGTTTTCTCATCGTATGCTTTTTTCTTGACTGTCGAATGCATGCGGACCCACTGCCGGACCACCGTGCCGCCGCCCTATCGGGCAATGGTCACATAGCCCTGCAGGCAGTTGTCCGGGCTACCTTCCTCGAGCTGGATGACATAGAAGTAGGTGCCCGGCGGCAAGGGTGTCCCCTTGTAGCGGCCGTCCCAGTCGTTGGCGTAGGCCGAGGCTTCGAAGACCAGGTCCCCCCAACGGTTGAACACCTTGACCCGATTGTCCGGGTACCGGCTTTCCAGGCAGGGCACCCGGAACAGGTCATTCGCACCGTCGCCGTTCGGCGTGAAGATATTGGGCACGAAACAGCCCTCGTTGCCGATGATGTCCAGGCGGACCATCGCCTCGTCGCATTGGTCCGGACAATCGGCGAGGCAGGCTTCATAGCTCAGCACATCCGGCCCGTCGTAGTTGGCATCCGGCGTATACAGGAGGGCAAGACCCTCCCAGACGGCCGTTCCGTGGCGGGGTTCGGCCGTAAGTTGCAGGTTGAGCGCACCGGCGACATTCAGGTCGTCGTTGTCCAGGACCGGCAGCAAGGTACCGGTGGAGGGCGCCGGCACTTCGAAGGCATCCTCCGCCGCCAGCGGCCGGTCGTACAAGTGGACCACCGTGGGAACGGCCGCCATGGTGCAACCCTGCCAGGTAACGGTCACGGAATAGCTGCCGGCCATGGCCGGGTCGTCCGGGATAAGTACCGGGTTGGAAACGGACGCCGCAAAACCCATCGGGCCGGACCAGGCATAGGTCGCCCCCTGGAGGGATTCGGTTTCCAACCGGACAGGCGTGCCGAGACAACCGGGGATGTCCGGCGTGGTGGAATTGCTAGCGGAAAGGGCCGGCGGAACCGTGACCTGGACCGGCTGCAGGTTCGAGGGAAGCGTGGCACAGGCCCCGTCATATGCGACCACGGCATAAATACCGGCCTGCCCGGCGGCGAGGTCCGGCAGGATCAGCGTCGGCACGTCGGAACTGTCGAGGACCGTCCATCCGTCGCCCGCATCGAACTGCCAGACGTAGGTGATGTCCACGCCGGGAAAAATACTGCTGTTCAGCACGAGCGTTTCGCCCGCACACAGGGTTTCCGCGGAAACCGACAGGCTCATCGCCGGACCGGTCATGTCCGTCACTTCCACCAATTGGATGTTGGAAGGCTGGGAGGCACAGGCGCCGCTGGCGGCCACCACCAGGTATTGGCCGGAGGCGGCCGGCGTCAGGTCCGGAATGATATAGGTCGGGACGGACGTTTCGGCCAGCAGGACCGGTCCGTTCCCTTGGTCGACATACCATTGGTAGCTGACCCCGATGCCGCTGAGGATGGAGCTGTTCAGCACCAGGGTCTCGCCCTGGCAATGGACGGCAGCGGATGCGCTCAGCGTCGGTGCGGTGGTCAGGTAGCTGCCTACCTGTACCGCCAGGGGTTCGGACAGGCCGGCCGTACAACCGTTGACGGCGGCCTGCACCAGGTAGTTCCCGCTGTTCGCCGGGGCGACCGGGCCGAACACCAGCGTGGGGTCCGTCGTCGTTCCCAAGGACACCGGACCGGACCCGTCGTCGAAAAACCATTCGTAGGAGATGCCCGGCAGGACCGGGCCGACCGCGGTCAGCACCAGTTCCTCCGTTTCACATAATTCCGAGGCGACGGCCGTCAGTTGTGGCAGCGCAGGCGCCTGGCTGTTCACCGTGACGGAAACGACGGCCGAAGGCCAGATGGCATTGCAGCCCGGGGTGGATACCGTCACCAGATACTGCCCGCTGTTGGCGGCGGTGGCGCTGTCTATGGTCATAAGCGGGAGCTGTGTCGTCCCCAGGGTGAAGGGCCCGGCCGGACCATTGCCCATCCAGGTGTAATTGACCGCGATACCGGGATACGCCGAGGCCTCGAACACCAAGGGCTCGCCGGTACAAGGCATGAGGTCGCTGACCTGCAGGACCGGCGGGGCCGGCAAGGTCGCACCGATGAGCACCGTCTCCGGAACGGATGCCGGAGCGGAACAGCCGTCCACCGTCACCACGACGGTGTAAGCGCCGGCCTGCGCGGCCGAGACCTGAGGGATCGAATAGGCGGGCAGGTCGGTCGTGCCCAGCGACTCAGGCACACCACCCACCCAGTGGTACCATTCGTAGGTGACCGTGTTGCCGGCAACCGGAACGGATGACAGCGTCAGGGTTTCCCCCTCGCACAGGGCATCGTCCGAAAGGGTCAGCGCGGGCGACTGGATGCCGATGTCCGTCACCTGCAGGACCAGGCCGTCCGACAAGTCGGAGACACAGACCCCGTCGGAGGTCTGTACCGTGTAGGTACCGGATTGGCCCGGTGCCGGGTTGGACAACACCAGCACGGACGTATCCGTCGTATAGATCGGTTGTCCGTCGACAAACCACAGGTACTGGGTCACCTGGTCGCCCGCGGACATCGCCCCCAGCACCACCTGGCTGCCGGGACAGGGCGTGCTGTCGTTGGCCGTCAGTACCGGAGCCGGCAAGGCGGCCGGTACCTGTACCTCGACGGAAAGCGGGACGGAAGGGCAACCGTACCGGGTCAGGACCGACAGGGTGTAGGTGCCGGAAGCGGACGGATCCGCCGTCAGGGTATCCGTCGGGAAAGGCCCTGTGGCCAAAGTCTGCGATGTGAAGGAAAATCCGCCGGGACCCGTCCAGGTGTAGGTGACGGAATCCGGCAAAGACTGGCTGCCCGATGCGGACAAGGTCAGTGCCTGTCCCGCGCACAGCAAGGTATCCGGGGTGCCGGGCAGCAACAGGGCGACCGGGGTGCCGGCATGGCAGGTATAGTCCCGCCAATCCGGAATGCCGTCGCCGTCGGAATCCGGGCAGGCGGTGCCGCCCGGACATTCCAGGGCGTCGGCCAGTCCGTCCCCGTCGCTGTCCAGGTCGTCCAGGTCGGGGATGCCATCGGTGTCGGTATCGGTACAAGAAGGCGGCAGCTCACATTCCAGGGCATCCGGAATGCCGTCGTTGTCCCGGTCGATGTCGAGGAAATCCGGCATCGGGTCGTTGTCCCCGTTAGCCAGGGTGTAGTTGATGGAGGCGGCGGGGTCGTCGGGGTCGGTGGAAAGAGCCAGGAAGAGGCCGTTGGTGCCGTAATCCGCCGGAGTACCGTCCAGCATGCCGTCGTTGTCGGCGTCCGGTTGCTGGTGGCCGCTTTCGAGAAGGTCGGACAAGCCGTCCCCGTCGCTGTCGAGATCCAGGAAGTTGGGGATTTGGTCGCCGTCGAGGTCATAGACCGCCGGGACCAGGTCGCAACGACCGTCGTTGTCCAGGTCTGCACAATTGTTAGCCACCGCGGGATCGTCGGCATCCAGGTAATTGGGCACACCGTCCGTGTCCGCATCCGCGCCGGGATCCAGGCCGCCGGGCAGGCAATCGAAACCGGCCGGCTGGCAACATTCCGCCCGGTCGGTGATACCGTCGTTGTCATCGTCTATGTCCAGGTGGTCGCGGACGCCGTCCTGGTCGGTATCCGCCGTCAGGAGGGTGGAACAATCGGTCAGGATGTCGAAGTGGAGGAAACCGAAGGCGATGCCGGGATAATAGGCGTAGGACCAATAGTCCAGCACCTTGTTGTTTCCGAAATTATTTTCATAGAGAAATGGCTGGTTGGTGGGCTGGGCGGCGCCGGCGGTCCCGTTTCCGCTGGCAGGCCCGGCTACGAGGGTATGGTCGAAGAAGAACTGGTCGAACCAGGCGGACTTGACATCACTTTCCAGTTTGAGCACGACACCGCCGCCGTTGTTTTCCACATCCGAGAGCAACAGGTGGGTTTCCCCGTTGCGCAGGTCGGCCTTGAAGAGCACCTGCAGGTCGTCGCCGGGGGGCAAGGCTTGTCCGAAGCCGTCCATACCGTCCCATGCTACCTGATTGGCCCCGGGTTCCACCCACTGCTCGATGGTCCGGTCCACCGAATCGGCAAAACTGCCGTTGCCGTCCAGGTCGAGGGAAAGGGTAAGGGTGCCGGACACGGAGGAGGACAGGTGGATGGTTGCGCCTTGGCCGTAGGACAAGGCGTTCGGCACACAGGGGTCCCCGTTGGGCTGGTTGCCGGTGATGCCGAAACCGTCCACCACCGGTTCCAAGGGCGAAGGCAGGGTGAAGAGCCAGGTTTCGTGGGTATGATTTCGGAAAATATCCGTGACCTGGGCCGTTTCCGGCATCAGGGTGTCGGGCGGATTGAAGAAGAGCTTGTGGTTGCGGATGCCCAGGGCCGGAAGGTCGGCCGCCTGCGGCTCATACTGGAAATGGCTGCCGGGCTGCCAGCCGGCCGGGTCGGCCGAGCGAATGACATCCGACCGGTTCATCGAGCGGTAGGTGGTGCCCCCGCCCGCGGACATCAGACCTTTCGCCGAAGCGCTGAGCGGGAACCGGTAAGGGTCCGCATGCAATATTTCCGCATGGAAGAGGTAGCCCCCGGCGGCCAGCAGGTAAAAATCCGGGGAAGTGGAATAACCGTTCTGGCTGATGATGGCCAGGAATTCGTTGGTGTACAACCTGCCTTCCCGGACCAAGCCGCCCTCATTGGCCGGCGCACCGGCGGCGACCGTCACATCCCAGGCCAGGATGGCGGTGGCGGTGAGGGGCTGGTCCACGGCACGGCTCCAGGGGGCGTTGTTGGGTAGGTTGCCGAAGTTGGCCATCTGGTATACCGGATAACCGAACCTTACCGTCCAGATACCCGTCTCACCGGCAGCTACCGACACCGTTCCGGGCAGGTATCCGTCCCCGTTCAGGCTGCCGCCGCCCGTCGGGCCGGCCGCTTCCGCCACCTGGTCGTAGATGACCGCCAGCCCGCCGTCCGCATCGTCAAAGGTGGCGGCTAGGCTGCCGTCCGGTCGGTATACCATGATATAGCCCCCTGCCAAACCGACGTGGCTGGCGCCGACGTGGATGTATTCCCCTGCGGCCGCAAACACCTTGAACTGCTGCGGGTCACGGGCGTCCAGGAACAAACGGTAACCGGGCCGGGTCTGGAAATCCCTGGATCCCTCCGCCCAAGTGGCGGAAGGCAAAAAAAAGAAAAGCCACAGGAATGCACCGATGAGCCATGTACGGGAGAGAGAGAAAACGGCTGTTTGCGTCATTTGAATTGGGTGTCGGTTCAAGATGGCATGCGGATGTCAGTCCGGACGGCAACATCGGCCGGCCGGGCATCATCGGAGTCAAATGGAAATAATTTTAAATTGTTATTTTTTGTAATACGAAAATTCGTGCCAGTTTGTGTCGGCGGCGGGAAGGAAAAGGGAGCGGCGTGCCGCGAAGGGATGGCATCGGCTCAGCGGAGGAGTTCCTCCAGGTTGTCGCGGGAGAGGAAAAGGTCTTCGGGAGCGGAAAGGAATTCCGCGGCGAGCTGGGATTTCCGTTCCTGCAGGCGGAGGATTTTCTCCTCGACCGTATCCCGGGCGATGAACCGGACGGCAACCACTTTCTCCGTCCGGCCCAGGCGATGTGCGCGGGCAATGGCTTGGTTTTCCACGAAAGGATTCCACCAGGGGTCGAGCAGGAACACATAATCGGCAGCGGTCAGGTTCAGACCGGTACCGCCGGCTTTGGTCGTGATAAAAAAGGCCTGGATGCGGGGATCCTCGGAAAAGGAGGCCACCGCCCGCTCCCGGTCGGCGGCGCCCACGGAGCCGGTCAGCCAGGCATACGGTAGCCCTTCCCGGTCGAAATGCGACCGGAACAATTGGAGAAATTTTTCAAAAAAGCTAAATATCAATACTTTATGCCCTGATTTCCGAACCTTGTCCCAATATTCCAGCACATCCGTGAATTTGGCGCTCTCCACGGTTTCCTCCGATGGATCTACCGGAGCGAATCCGGCGGAACCGGTATCCGGTACATCGATCAAAGCCGGGTGGTTGCACAACTGCCGCAGCCGGGTCAGGGCGGCCAGCACGGCGAGGCGGTTGCCCGGCAGGGCAGGGTCGCCGAGTTGCAGGAGTTGGTTGCGGACGGCGGATTTCTCCCGCTCGTACAGGCTGGCCTGGGTGGGACTCATCTCGACATAGAAAACCTGCTGGCTCAGCGGCGGCAGGTCCGGTGCGACTTCCTCCTTGGTCCGGCGCAGCAGGTAAGGCTCCACCAGGGTACGCAAGGCCGCCTTCTTCTGTTCGTCTCCCTTTTTCTCGATGGGCAGGATGAAATGCTTCCGGAAATAGGGGAAAGTCCCCAACATCCCGGGATTGAGGAATTGCATCTGCGCCCACAGGTCGGACAATGAATTTTCGATGGGTGTCCCGCTCAGGCTGATCCGATGGCGCGCATTGAGGCTGCCCAGGGCCTTAAAGACGGCACTTTGCGGATTCTTGATGTACTGGCTTTCATCCAGGATGACGTATTCCCACGCGATGGTCCGCAACAGCGGCATATCCTGGCGGGCGGTCTGATAGGTGGACAGGACGATGTCATAGCGCGACAGGATCCGGACGTCCCGGGTCCGTTGGGGACCGGAATGGCGGCAGATGGTGAGTCCGGGTGCGAACTTGCGGATTTCGAGATCCCAATTGAAAACCAGGGAGGCGGGCAGGAGGATAAGCGTACGCAGGGGGAAGCAGTCCTCCTGGTCAAACAGTTCCTGCTGCCCGGGCCGGGCCTGCTTTTTCGGGCGGGCGGCAGCCAGCAGCCGCTCCCGGGCGTGGAGCAACACCGCCAGGGTCTGCAGGGTTTTTCCCAGCCCCATATCATCCGCCAGGCAGGCGCCCAGGTTTTCGTGGTAGTGGCGGACCAGCCACTTCACGCCTTCCAGCTGATACGGGCGCAGGTTGGCACGCAGCAAGGATGGCACCGTGAAAGGCATCTCCGCCGCCGGCTCCGCGCCTTGGGCATCCAACCCGAGGGCCGGCAACAAAGGCCGCTGGCTCTTGGTCAGCCGAATGGCTTCCCCCACCACTTCCCCCAGGTGGGCCACCTCCCGGAACCGGGCCATCCATTCCGACGGAATCACAAAGACCATCCCGTCGGGTAGTTGGTACAAGCGGTTGCCTTCCCGGATATTCGGGACCAATGCGGCGAAAGGCAGGACATGCTCCCCGATCCGGAGGGTGACCTGCAGGTCGAACCAATCGTTTTCCTGGTGCAGGGACTGCTCCAGGGTAGCCGGCTGCAAGCAGTACTGCCTTTCGCCCACCTGCAGGTCCGCCAGCCGGAATCCCGCTACCTCCAGGGCGGCGCGATGGTCCGAGAGCCAACCGATGGCGGCAAACAGGGCCGCATCCTCCTCCCCGCCCGCTTCCCCGGACTTCGCATCCTCCCCGTCCCATTCCCAGAGGTGCCCTTCCCCTTGCCGGAGGCCGATTTCCCGCAAGGAAGCGAGGTACCGCTCCTCTTTATCCGGGTCCCGTTTCACCTGGGCTATCCGGATTTCCTCCTCCTCCCCGATATGGAGGGCCGTCCGGAACAACCGGCTGTCGTATTGCTGGAAACTCGCCCCCGCATAGTGGAAGCGGACCCCCAACAACCAACGGTCGTCGAACAGGTGCCGGACCAGGGAAAGCTCGCAGCCCTCCATCCGACGGGTGGTGGTGATGTCGAAACCTTCGGCCTCGATTTCCGTCTTCTCGACCGCCCGCATCACGAACTTCTGGAAATAGCTGCGCACCAGGTGGTTGGGCACCATGATCTCATCCTGTTGCAGGAATGGCTTCACCAGGTATCCGTTCAATTCCGGCAAGGGGTAGAGCTTGTCCTCCACCAACAGCCAGCCGGGATGGTTGGTCAGCGGAAGCACCCGCTTCCAGCGCACCAGCCAACGCTCGGAATCGGTCGTGAAATTCAATCGGTACCGGACACCGGTCGGTGTCCGGCGGAAAATCAGGTGCGGGCGGATTTCCGTTTCCGCAAACCATACCCGCATATCCTCCAAGGGACTCTTCTTCTCCGACTGGAAGGTCATGGCGAATCCGTGCTCTTTCGCCAGCCGCAGGAATTGGTCCATCTGTCGGTGGACATATTTCTCCACCACCGACTTGACATCCGGTTGTTGCAGCAAATCGGGCAAAGGCTTGGGCGCGCGTTTGGGCGGACTGAAGCGCTCCTGCAAGGCGGTTTCCGTCAGGCGGCCCACGATATCGAACAACTTGGAGAGGACGGGGGTCTCGGTGAATCCGTAGGCACCGATCGTCGCCGTGGTGGCGTACTGGGCGGTGTAACCGAGTTTACCCGACCCCTCCCGGTGCGCAACCAGGGCGACCGGCACATACCAGCCGCCGGTGAGGTACCGCCGAATGTCGAATACGATCGTATGTTGACCAGTCGCGAGGCCTTGTGCTTGCTCTGTCCGCATTCCGGATGGTGTTTATTTTTTTGCAAACGTAAACAATTCCAACGGCGGAAGACACCATCGGCATTACTGCGCCGTCCTTGTGCGTAATCCGCCGGTCCTACTGCAACAGGATCACCGCCCGCACGTCGCCCAACCGGATGACGTAAGAACCTTTCGGGAGGTCCGCCACCTGCAGGACAAGGGTTTCCGGACGGTCCGGCACGACGGATTGCCGCCGCCGGATTATTCCCTGCATGTCCGTCAGGGTCAAATCCTGTGCTTCCGCCGCCAGGCAGTCCGGCCATTGCAGGTACAACACGGACACAGCCGGATTGGGCGCAACCACCAACCGACAGGGTGCCGATATATCCCGGACCGACACCGGCCAGGTGAGGGTGCCTTCCCAGGTATCCGCCAGCCGGATTTCCGCCAACTGCACCAAAGCCGCCACCGTTGCCTTGACCACGGATGAAAGGAAGGTAAGATTCAGACTCCCCAGGGTATCATTGGGGGTATGGTAGTTCGGGTTACGGAATTCCGAACCGTCCGTGAGCATCACCGCCGGAATCCCGGCAACCCAAAAAGGCGCATGGTCGCTCCGCGCCAAATCCGGCGTCAGGGTTTGCCAGGCTACGGGTGCCACCAAGGATTTGACCTTCAAACCGGGCACATACACCGCCGCCGCCTCGGCAAACTGATTCATCAGACTGACGGAATGCACCGCTTCCCCGACATTAGTGATGAAATCCCCCTTGAATCCTTCCGCCGTCAGTTCGTTATAGAAACCTGGATATAACAACTCGAATCCGGCCGGCAGCGTCTGGGAATTCGGCGTCTCCGAGTAGTATCCGATCATCTCCAGGTTGAACAGGCCGGCGACGGTCTCCCCATCGGGAATCGCCTCCTGGACGTACCGGCCGCTGCCGACCAGGCCGGTTTCCTCCAGGTCGAATGCCGCCATCCGGAGGGTGGTCCGGAAATGATAGGGTGCCAACACCCGCATCACTTCCAGGCACCCGGCCACCCCGGAGGCATTGTCGTCGGCACCGGGTGTACCGGCTACCCCGTCGTAATGGGCACCGACCATATAGGCCGTATCCGGGGAGACGGTCCCCGTCCGCTGTGCCAGGATGTTGCGCCCGGTGTAGGAACCGTAGGGGAACTGCTGCTCGACGACCGCCCAACCCCAGGCGGCAAGGCTGTCCACCAGCAGGGTCTGTACCTCCGTGAGGTGGACGGGGTCGGCGATGCGGTGCCGGATACCTTCCAACAGCGCCAGGTCGCTGCGGATCCGGTTGCTGTCGACACCGTCCACAATGGCCTGGATATCCACCGGGTCGGGATCTTCCGCAACCAACCGAACCGCCATACCGGCGATACCGGGGTCCGTCAACCAAGGCCCCACCTCCCAGGTAATCGTTTTCCCGGTTCCCGGCTGTATGTCCGGTCCGATGGCACCGGTGGCCGTCCCGGTTGGCAGGTCGAACTGACCTGTTCCCAGCGCCCCCGCCTGAAGGAGCACCTCCACCGGTACACCCTGCGGATGCGACAGGTCATATTGGATGACCAGGGTCGTCCCGTCCAGCGTTAACTGCACGTTCGAGAGGACAGGCGATGGCCCCTGGGCAAATACCGGAGCCACCAGGCACAGGATTATCCAAATCGGAATCAATTTTTTCATCGTATTACAAGGATTTGATGGTTACGGAAGAATTCGGATTGTCCGGTTTCATGCTCCCCCGGTCGATACCGGCAGACGTCCGATTTCGAAAGTATGACTATTCTCCCGAACAAAGCCATACCGGCGAAACTCGACCACTTACAACGTATGTTCCACACCTCGACCCTACGAAATCAGTAATTGGTACAACCTGATTTTCAACTTGTCTTACGCACCTCAACCCTACAAAATAATGATTACAAGACATTGATTTTCTGTAGCATTTAGTCATCAAACCCGCCGATGTGCTACGCCCCGCACCAAAAAGGGCACGGAGCTACGCCCCGCACCCAAGAAATTTTTCGAAAGGCCGGCGGCGCGCCCAAGCGCACCGCCGGACTTCCTGTCCAAAAGGCGGGAAGCGCCGTAAAGACCCTTTGGTTATGCGTAGCTTACGTTCTTATTCAATCCTGCGAACCAGGCCATCGAAATATTCGATTTGGTTCTTGAGGTGCGAAAGATGGGTTTCAACTGTCTTGTTCATGATTGAACCCGCCGATGTGATACGCCCCGCGCCCAAGAAATTTTTCGGAAGTCCGGCGGCGCGCCCAAGCGCACCGCCGGACGTCCTGTCCAAAAGGCGGGAAGCGCCGTAAAGACCCTTTGGTTATGCGTAGCTTACGTTTTTATACAATCCTGCGAACTAGGCCATCGAAATATTCGATTTGGTTCTTGAGGTGCGAAAGATGATACGTTGTAACGGGGCCGTCCGGGGTATCCGATAGCCATGTCCGGATAGGGCACGGCCCGTCGGCTTGCGGGACCGACGAAACGGACTTCCTTTCCTCCGGGAGGCTTCAGGTATTGCCCTCCGGCTCATGGAACAGGTTGACCAGGGTCACCCCCGGCAGGGTGCGCAAGGCACGGACCAGCGCTTCCTGGCTGTTCGCACGCCGCATGGACAAATGGTAGAACGCCTCTACGGAATCCCGCCCTTCCAGCTTGCGCAGGTTCACCAACTGGCGGCGGCGGGCATACGCCTGCAGGAGCCGGCTGATGGTTTCCTCGGTAGCCGGCAATCCGTCGTAGCTGACCTGCAACAGGTGCCGGATGCGGGAAGGGCTGCTGAATCCGACGGCTTCCAGCAGGAGGATGACCAGACTGATTCCCAGCGTGGCCAAGACGGCCACGGCGTTGAGCCCCACCCCGGCCGCCATACCGATGGCCAGCGAAAAAAAGATGTAGACGATGTCGAGGGTATCCCGTACCGCCGTCCGGAACCGGATGATGGACATGGCCCCGACCAGGCCGAAGGCACGCGCCAGGTTGTTGCCGATGACCAGGATCACCACCGCCGTGATCAGGCACAACAAGACGATGGCGGTCAGGTAGGACCTGGAATAGCCGGTCCCCCGATAGGTGAACCGATACACCAGGGCGATGACCAGCCCGCAACACAAGGCGACCAGGAGGTTGGCGGCGAAATCGAACAACGACGGCCGGAACAGGTCGTAGTCCTGGAACTGTTCAAACATAGGCGGGACGGAATTGCTTTCCGGAGCGGGGAACCTGCGGCGGCCACACACCCGGGGTTAGTAGCGCGGGACAAGCCTCCACGGACAGCTGATACTTGGACGCGGGCACCTTGACCATTCCCAGGCCTGCCGTCAAGGCACGTACCCAGCCGGGCAGCTGGCGGTTGAACTTGATTTCCAGGATGAAGTGCCGGTCCATGACGGGCTGTACCGCTTCTTCCCCGAAGAGGTCCGACAAGGCCGGCGAAGGCACGGCCCGCAGGTTTCGGTCGAAGGTGATGCGCAGGTCGTTGTCGCGGTCTCCCAGAATGGACAAGTAAGGCTCCCTTTCGTATACGACGGTCACAAACGGCCGCATCTGACGGATATGTAGTTGGTACAGGAATCGACGGACGTTGTTGAGCTCCCGGTCCCGACCGGCTTCCGGCCGCAGGAATTCCTCCGGCGGCGTACCGGCCAACACCGCCCGGGCTTGCGCATAGGTGAGGCGGGCCCGGAACTTCTCCAGCGGCTCGTCCACCTTTTCCTTGATTTCGAAAAAGACAGGATGGCCCTCATCCGGAGTTCCGTAACCCCGCAACCGCAACTTGTTGCGCCGTTTCAACCCCGCGATTTTCTGCTGGTAGGAATCCCGTGCCTCCGTTTCGAAATAGATGCTCCGGACGGTGTAGCTGCCGCCGGTCCGCTCCGCATGCCGGTCCGGTACCATGAACGGAAGGATCCGGTGCCGGAGCGGGTCCAGCTGCTCCGCCGGCAGTATGTATTTGTGTTCGAACCGCAGCATGAAAGTCTTGTTGTGGCACCCCGGCCGGCGCTACCGCCAGCCGAGCGACCGTGTCAGAAATTCGGATAAGCGTACCTTGCCCAGGTCCAGCCGGCACCGGACCGGACCGCCCCGGACCAGCCCGCTTTCCCGTGTTTGCAGGGTGACCAGCACCACCTGCTCCAGGTCCAACACCCGCACGTCCTGCCCCACCGCCGTCACCCGGCACCGGAGGGTCCGCAGCGGGGCCGGCCAGGACACCAGGACGGTATCACCGGGTGAGAATACGGAAACGTCCCGCAACCGCACCGGTACCGTCAGCTGGCTCGCGCCCGTATCCTCCAATATCCACTGCTGCCCTTCCGGCAGGGGCACTTCCCGCAACCGACCCCCGAAGGGCGCCTTGACCACATAGCCCCGGACCTTTTCCTCCAGGAACGCAACCTGGTTCGCAAGGGCCGTGATCCGGGCGCGGGACAACCGGCGTGTCTCCGGCTTCTCCCCGGTATCCACCACCGCCTGCTCCTCCGCTACGACCTCCGATTGCAGTTGGGCGGCCCGATAGGCATTCTCCGCCACCTCCAGCTCTTGCAAGGATACCAGCCCCTCTTCGTAGGACCTGCGCGCGCGGTCGACCAATTTTTCCTGTAAGGACAGGTTCTCCCGGGCCAGTCGGACCGAGTGCGCGAGCTGCGCCCGCAATTCCGGCTTTTCCCCGGTTTCCACCACTTCCAGGGCCGCCCGCTCCACGGCCAGGCGGTTGCGCAGCTCGACCAATTGCTCCTCCAAGCGGTTGGAACGCAAGACCAGCAGGGTGTCCCCTTCGCCGACCGCACCGGCCGACAGCCGGAAGAAAACCTGGTCGCTCCGGTCGAACTGGTAGGCCGCCTGGTCCGCAACCACCCCGTCCACCGGACCCCGCACCGCCGTCGTGACGGTTCCGTCCGGGTGCCTGTCCAATACCCATTGCCGGACCGGCAACACATAGGCGGCGCTCTCCAGGTGGAACGGTACGTCCAACGGCAACCGGCTGGCCAACAAAAGGGCCCCCAGGAGTATGATACCTGTATACTTTTTCACTGTCTTGTCATCTGTTGCCCGCCTTTCCGGTCGTTCCGGCCTTGTCCGCTCCCCCTTTCCACGAAATGGGGAAATCGCGCCGCACAGCTTGTCTGGATATCCGTTTATTTATAACTTGGCTTCGGTTGCCATGCCGGACTTACCCCGGCTTTTTCCCGCCGAACCGCTTTCCACCCCGGGTGGATATGTTCCTGGCTTGCCTCCATCCGGCCGCAAGGTCAGAAAAGGTTGCGCCACCGTCAAGTCCTCCCGCAGGTTTATGGCCGCAGCCGACCAAAAAATCGACTTTCCGGCCTTACTTTTGCCGAAACCACCCGCATGCGCCCCCGAAGCCGGGCGCCGCGGCCATACCGACCATCCACCATGCGCCATCCGATCATCTCCGGGACTTTCACCGGGCTGCTATGTTTGTTTCCCGCCCTACCGGGCTGGTCGCAACCGGGCTGTACCGACCCCCTGGCCTTGAATTTCAATCCCCTCGCCACCCAAAACGACGGTTCCTGCCTCTATCCGTCCACTGCCTTCACCCCGGAACAGGTCGCCGTCCTGCCCGCCTCCCTCGAGGAATGCTCCGGCCTGGCCATGGCCGGCGGCCGGCTTTGGTCCCATGAGGACGGCGGCAACCCGGAGAAACTATACGCACTCGATACCCTGGACGGGACGGTTTCCCTCAGCCTCACCATCCCCGGTTTGGATAATATCGACTGGGAGGACGTGGCCACCGACGACCAATACCTCTACATCGGAGATTTCGGAAACAACGGCGGCAACCGGACGGACCTCCACATCGCCCGGATCGCCAAATCCGCCCTGGAAAACGGCATCCCGGTGCCGGAAATCATCCAGTTCAGCTTCAGCGACCAGACCAATTTCCAATTCGGCCACAACGCCCATAACTTCGATTGCGAAGCTTTCTTCGCCCATGGCGATTCCCTCCATATCTTTTCCAAGAACTGGACGGATTTCAAGACCCGCCATTATGTCCTGCCGGCCCAACCCGGCACACATGTCGCCTTGCTACGAGACAGCTTCACCGTGCAGGGGCAGATCACCGGCGCCGATATCATGGGCGACGGCACGGCGGTCCTGCTCGGTTACAACGTCAGTACCAGCGAGACCTTCCTCTGGATGCTATGGGACTATCCCGGCAACGATTTTTTCCGCGGAAACAAACGCAAGGTATCCATGGGCAGCGCCCTGTTCACCAGCCAACCGGAAGGCATCGCCTTTTCAGGCGACCGCCATGGGTTCATCTGCTCGGAACGGTACGCGGTCCTTCCCCCGCGGCTGCTCGCTTTCGACCTGTCCCCCTGGCTGCCGACCCCCACCGGAACCGTCGCGGCGGAAACGCCCGACGCCACCGCCTGGCGGATTTTCCCGAATCCGACGGACCAACCCTTCCTGCAGCTCCGGGGGGCTTCCCTGCCGACCGGCTGCTCGCTGACCCTCGTCGACCGGCTCGGGAATACCTTGCGGTCCTGGAACCTGACCACATTTTCCGGTCTTCACACAATCGAACTGCCGGCCGGTTTGCCGGCCGGTATCCACTTCCTTCGCATCGACGGCCCGGACGGCTCCGCAACCCTGCGTTTCTTATCCTTTTAACGAATCACACATGCATAAATTTACCGCCTCCGTACTCCTCACCTCCTTCCTGGCATTGCTCCAGGCCTGTACGACGAAACTGCCGGAGGCCACCATCGAAAACCCCGCCCAATCCGCCTTCCAATCGCTTGCGGATTATCTCCGCCGGGACCCTAAGGTCCGGGTGACGGATGTGGCGGGTACCATCGTGGTGTATATCCGCAGTGCGGATACCATCACCGGTAATGTCGAACCGCTTTTTGTCGTCGACGGCAGCGCTTATGCGGACAGCTACCAGGAGGCGGCCCGGCTGGTCGTCATCGAGGAAGTCCGGTCGGTCCGGGTGCTCAGCGCCGCCGAAGGCAGCGCCCAATACGGCCTGCGGGGCGCAAACGGGGTGGTCCTGATCCGCACCAAGGGCGGCCGGTGATCCGGGTGCCTACCGCAGGAGATTGACCTCTCCTTTCAGCACCAGGACGACCCCGTCCACGAATTCGACTTCCGCTACCCATACATAGACACCGGCCGGCATATCCTCCCCCCGATGGCGCCCGTCCCATCCGGAACCGGTATCCCCCAGGTCCAGGTCCGCTTCCTCATACATCCGGCCGCCCCACCGGTCGAACACCTGGAAACGAGGTACCGCCCGTATCCCGGGCCCCGCAAAGACATGCAGGAATTCGTTGATGCCGTCCCCATCCGGACTGAACGCATTCGGTACGTAAACACGCCGCACCGGCTGTACGGCTATCACCACCTCGTCGGAAGCGGTGCAACCTGCCGCCGTGAGGACCGACAGGGTATAGGTGGTCTCGCCGGATGGGGACAGGACGGACGGGTTTTCGCAATCCGTACAACTCAGGAAATCCGGCGGTGACCAGCTCCAGGTCTCCACCGCAAAACCTGCGGTCGGCGACAGGGTCGTACCGGTACCCAACGACAAGACCTGGTCCGGCCCGGCATCCAGGACCAAAGGCGGCGGATCCGGCAGCAGCAGTTCCGCCGCATAGCTGTTACCCGCCGCATCCTTGACCAACAGGAAGTAAAAGCCGGTCGGCAAGCCCTCGAACGCAACCGGAAAATCGGCTGTGGTCTGCGAAGGATAGCCGGTCAGGGAAATGGTGTAGGGCGGGTCGCCGCCGAGCAGGGATTCTATCCGGACCTCCCCGTCCGCCCCACCTTTGCAAGCCGGCGGAACGAGGACTATGTCCGGCACCAAGGTCTGCAGGAAGGTAAGGTCCACCAGCACCACCGAATCGCAACCGTTCACACTGCCACCCGGCAGGACCTCCGTCCCGGAAGGATTGAAGAGATTGTACAAGGTGCCGTTGACCACCACGGACCCGTCCGGTGGCAGGGTGACCGATACGCTGCCGACCGCATCCGGATAGTAGCTGAGGCTCACCAGGACGGTGGAATCACAGCCCAGGTAGCTGCCCCCCGGAAAGGTTTCCGATCCGGTCGGATTGCCGGCAAAATAAAGGGTGCCGTTGATGAACACCACCTCGCCGGGGCAAAGGGAGGGTGCGAAAGTCGCCGTCACCGCGTCGCTGAAGGTCAGGGACACCTGGACGACGGAATCACAGCCCGTCCAGGCGGCCTGCGGCAAAACGACGGTTCCGGAAGGCTGGCTGATATCGAAAGTCACCCCCTGGAGGGTATAGCTTCCGCCCGGACATAAGGTGTCCGACCAACTTCCTTGTGCCGGCGGCAGGAAGGCCAGTTGGACGACCAAGGCGGAATCGCAGCCCAGGTATCCCCCGCCCGGGTACGCAATGGTTCCCACGGGTTGGCTTTCGTCGAAAAGCACCCCGTCGATGGTGACGGAAGTGCCGGCGCAAAGCAGCGGCGACAAGGTATCGACGGCCGGCGGCAGAAAGGTCAGGTCGACCGTCACCACCGAGTCACAGCCCAGGTAGCTGCCCCCCGACAAGATCTCCGTACCGGAAGGATGGCCGGCATCGTAAAGGATCCCGTTGACCACCAGGAAGCTCCCGGCACACAAGGTGTCCACCAGCATGGACACGGCCGGCGGGAGGAAGGTCAGGTCGACCGTCACCACCGAGTCGCAGCCCAGGTAGCTGCCCCCCGGAAAGACTTCCGTGCCGGCGGGCTGGTTGATGTCATAGACCACCCCGCCGACCGTCAGGCTGGCGCCCGGACAGAGGGTATCGGCGAAGGTGGCAAGGACGACCTCATTGAACGTCAGCTGTATGTAAATGAAAGAATCACATCCGTAGCCCCCGGCACCGGCCAGGATGACCGTATCGGTCGGATTGTTTTCATCGTAGGTCGTTCCCGCCAGCACCACGCTGCCCCCGGTGCACAAGGTTTGGGTAAAGTCCAGTACCGCCGGCAAGTGGAAGGACAGGTCGACGACCACTACGGAATCGCAGCCCAGGTAGCTGCCGGCGGGAATGACTTCCGTACCTTCGGGGTTTGCGGCATGATAAGGGACGCCGTTCACCAGGAGGCTGTCATCCGGACAAAGTGTCTGCGACAGGACAGTGGTCGGCACCGGCTGGAAAGTCAGCACCACCTCTATGGTCGAATCACAACCGTTCGCCGCCGCAGCCGGCAACACGACGGAGCCGCTTGGGAAGCCGCTGTGGAACCAAACCCCGCCCGCCAGCAGGCTGTCCCCCGCACACCGGCTCTCCATGACCAGGAACACCGGCTCCGGCAGGAACTGGAGGTTGACCACCAGGGAACTGTCGCAGCCGCCCACCCCGATTCCCGGCAACAACAAGGTGTCGGCGGGATGCTGCGCGTCGAAAACGATACCGCCTACGGTCAGGGAATCCCCGGCGCACAAGGTCTGTTCCACGACACCGGCCGCAGGCGGCAGGAGGAGCAGCTCCATGGACGGCAGGTCGCCGCTTTCCGTGGCCGTACATCCGTCGGCATCGACGAGGCCGGTAACCTGCAGGTCGAGCAGGCCCGGACCGAGGCCCAGCACCTGGAGACAGCTTTGGAGGACAAAAGGACTGTTCACCCCCGGGAAGGTGTCCTCGTACACCATTTGCCCATCGGTCACCGACAAGCTCAAGCCGAAGGGCGCCACACCGGCCAGGCCGACCGGCAGGTCGAGGCATTCCCCGTCGCACAGGGTATCCGACGCGGGGAGGGTCAGGTCGACGTAATGAAACGAGACCGGTACGCCCGGGGAGACCGACAGGCAGGGGTCGTTCAGGTCGACCTGGCCGTTGCCCGCCATGGCGCCGGCCATGGCGGACAGATAATAGGTCTGTCCGGGATTGACACCGGCCGGAAATTCGAACCAGGTCGAGTCGCTGACGGCGAGGATATTCCCCGGCTGCGTACCCGGATTGTCATGCAGGATAAAACGCAGCAGGTCGGTCGCCCCGATGACTTCGTCCCCGTTGTGGGGCACTTCGAAAGGCGCTTCCATGCACAGGGACAAGGGGCTTCCTTCCGCATCCAAGGTGCCGGCGGAGGTGGCGCAATCGCAGTTGACCGATCCGGCGACGGCCACCGGTCCACAACCGTTGCCGTCATCCAACAGGAACTGGTAGGCCTGTCCGCTGGGCAAGGGGCCGGATACGAACAAAGGCCCCGGCAAAGGCAGTCCGTCGACCGTATAAGTCAAGGAATCACCACCGGAAGGTTGGAAGCTGACCGTGTAGGATTGGGTGGCCAGGTCGCAGGTCGTTTCCAGTTGGGTAAAGAAAGGGGCCGTATGCACCGTCACCGTGGTGACGGCCTCCGCCGGGCAGGAAACCGCCGGAAGAAAGGTGAGGGTCACCGGACCGGACAAGCCCGCGGGGAGGAACAGGGCGCCGGAAACCCCGGGGCCGGTCCAGGTACCCACCGGAAAGAGGGGGTCGGCCAGTAGGGAAAGAGGCAGGGAATCTTCCTGGACACAAACCGCGGCCGAAGCCAGGACAGGTTGCACCGGTGGGAAGACATCCACCACGGTAAGCGCAGGTTCCGCACAGCCGGCGGTGGCGAGGAAGGAGAGCGTCGTCGGACCGGTCAGGCCGGCGGGGTCGAACAGGTTGCCGGAGACCCCCGGGCCGGACCAGGCGCCGGCCGGGAAGGCGGGGTCCACGAGCGTACCAAGGTCCAGGGGCGGTGCCGTCTGGCACAGCTGGGCGCTGTCCAATTGCGGAACGACCGCCGGAGCGACGGTCATGACAAAGACCGCGTTGTACACACATCCGCTGCCACCCGGCGTGAAGGTGAGGCTGACCGGACCCGATAGGCCGGCGGGGTCGAAGGCATTGGCGGCAACCCCGGGACCGGACCAAGTCCCCGTGTAAGCGCCTTGCTCCGTCGGCAGGGCGATGGGGTCGGCACCTGCGCAGACGGTATCCGGCAAGCCGGATAAGGCGGGCGTCTCCGGTTCGAGGACATTCAGCTGCCAGCCGGTCGGCAACAAGCAGGCATTGCCGGCAGGTGTGAAGGTCAGGTCCACCAGTCCGGTGATGCCGCTCGGATCGAAGGTGTTGTTCAATACACCGGAGCCGGACCAGGTCCCCGTGGTACCGGACTGGTTCCCGGGAAGCGGCAACACGCCGGCGGTCTGGCACCAGGATCCGGGAACACCCGACAAAGTGACCGGGCCGGGCGGCGTCACCGTGAGGAGGAAGGTGGCCGGCAAGGCACATGCGGAAGCGACCGGGGTGAACACCAGGGAAACCGGGCCGGAGAGGCCGGCCGGCTGGAAGCTGTTGTTGCTGACCCCGGGACCGGACCATTGCCCGTTGATGCCGCCTTGTATCGTCGGCAAGGGCAGGGGACCGGCATTCTGACAAACCGAAGCCGGAACGCCGGTGACAGGAGGGGCGGTGGCGGCGTTCACCGTCAGCAGGATGGCGGCGGGGCCGGATGTACAGCCGTTTTGGGAGACGAAGGCATAGACCAGGGTGCCGTTCGAGGCGATGTAGGCGGCGGGATCGGCGACCGGTGTGTTGCCGGCGGGATCCTCATACCAGCTTACGGCCGTCCCCGGCTGGTTGTTGACGAGTGCGGCGGCGGCCGTCAGGTCGAAGGTGGCGATACCGTTGGCACCGCAGGCCACCAGGGTGGTGGCATTTGCGGAAGGGGTGGCGGAGACGGTAACCGGCAGCGAGGCCGGAACGGCACATTGTCCGCCGAAGGGGGTGAAAACCAGGCTGAACGTACCGGGCCCCGATCCGGCGGGCTGGAAGACACCGGCCGTGACACCGGGGCCGGCCCAGGTACCGTTGATGCCGTTGATGCCGGCAGGCAAGGCCACCGGCGGATCGGTGGTACAGAAAGGCCCGATGGGTGCCGGCTGTACCGAGACCGTCGGCAGGACTTGTATGTCGAGGGTGGTCGCAGCGGCGCATTGCCCCGGGTCGGGGGTAAAGATCAGGGTGACCAGGTTGCCGCCCTGGCCGGCCGGCACGAAGGTGGTGCCGACATCCCAGCTGCCCGTGATGCCGTTGGTGGAAACGCCGGGCAGCGGTATCGGGGCGGCGTTCTCGCAGACCGGGCCGATGGGATTGAAGAGCGGGGTCGTCCCTGCACCGCCTTCCACGACGATGAAATCGATGAAGTAGTACTCGGTATTGGCCTTGTTGGCCGCAAAAAAGCGCAGTTGCAGGGTATTGCCGTTCAGGCCGGTCACCCCGATGGTACCACCGCCGTTCCCGCCGCAGACATAACCCATCTGTTGGAAAGGCCCGTTGTCCAACTTGTACTCCACCACGACCTGGTCGTGGCTATTGTCGGAAGACCCATTGCAGGTGAAGATCGGATTGGCGGGATCGTCGCATTCCAAAGCCCCGTCGAACGTCACGAGCATGGAAGCGGACACATCGCAAAAGCCGGCGATGTCGATGACCTCCGAGAGCCAGCCGTTGTCGTTGTCGCCACCTGGCCCGGGGCAGCAGTCCCCTTCGATGTCATTGACGGTGAAGACGCCGTCCCAGACTCCCCATTGGCTGCTCGCGGTATTGATGCCGCCGTCATCACAATCGTTGGCGTAGGAAGTCCATTTCGGAGGCGCATTGATGGTGCCGTTCGGATAGGCGTCGAAATTTTCGAACCAAATCTGGGCGGTGAGGCCCGTCGAACCCGCGAGGGTAAGCCACAGGGCCATCAGGGCAGGGCGGCAGGCGGCAGGCAGCAGGAGCTGCAGCCGGCTTTTCCGCGGAATGTTGGCAGTCGTGTCCAATTGCTTGTTTTTTTACGGTGACAATGCCGGATGTCCCAAAGGATTATAAAGAGGCCGGATGCCGCCACCGGCGGACCGGCGGCGGCGCAGGACATGCCCCGGAGCAGGGGCCGAAATCCGCTGCCTAGCGCACGCCGGAGGTACCGACCGGCCCTCGCGGAGCACATCGCAAGCGGCGGACCCACCGGTATTTCCGGTATCAACGGCGGTGCAATCGGGGTATCAGCCAGCCGGTCAGCGCACCGGCTGCGTAGCCGACCAGGACATCCGAGAAGAAATGTTTTCCGCTCCTTACCCGCAGGTATCCGGTCAAGGCCGGAATCCCTGCGGCTGCGGTCCAGACGGCAGGTTTCCATCGGCTCCTGGGGTAAGCCGAGGCGAACAGGTGCGCGGACAGGAAACACATCGCCGCGGTTTGGGAAGCATGGCCGGAATAGAAGGACTCCTGCGCATCGACGGTCATTTTCCGGTCGAGCGGCACCGCCGGGTTGCGGACATAGGGACGGGGGCGTTTGACCGAATGTTTGACCAAGGTAGTGACTGCCGTGTTCAACAGGCCCACTTCCGCCACCACGACGGCCACCGGGAGCGGCGATTTTCGCAAGGCGGGGGTAGCGGCAACGATGGCGAGCGGGAGGACGTGCGATCCGTACAGCAGGAAATCGCTCCATCTCGCCGCCACCGGGGATACATTGCCTACCGTCCAGGTGTCCCATTTTCCCAAGCCGGCTTCCGCCGTCAGCAGGTCGACCTGGTGAGGGGACAAGGGCTGTATCCGCCGCTCCAGGTGGAGCGAGAGGCCACCCAGGCCGAGTGCCAGGGTACCCCACCCGGCCTCCCGGCCCGGTTTCAGGGAATACGGGGACTGTCCTTCCAGTGCAGGAAGGACCAGGAGCGCGGATGCGACCGCCAGGATGACAGCCTTCATATCGATATGTACTTTTTCATCGCCGGTGACGGCCGCCCTACAGGGTTCCCCGGAGGGCCTGCTCCCGTTCGATGGATTCGAAGAGCGCCCTAAAGTTACCTTTTCCGAAGGAGCGGGCCCCTTTCCGTTGGATGATTTCGAAGAAAAGCGTGGGCCGCGGATTCACCGGCTTGGTGAAAATCTGCAACAGGTAGCCCTCGTCGTCCCGGTCCACCAGGATGCCCAGCTCCCGCAGCGGTGCCAGGTCCTCATCGATTTCTCCCACCCGCTCCGACAGGGTGTCGTAATAGGTGGAGGGGACGCGCAGGAACTCCACCCCCCGGTCCCGCAGCAGGGTCACGGTCTCGATGATGTTGTCCGTGGCCACGGCGATATGCTGCACGCCGGGACCTTCGTAAAACTCGAGATACTCGTCGATCTGGGATTTCTTGAGGCCCTCGGCCGGCTCGTTGATCGGAAATTTGATCCGGCCGTTCCCGTTGCTCATCACCTTGCTCATCAAGGCTGTGTACGCTGTGGATATATCCTTGTCGTCGAAGGAGAGGATTTGGGTGAAGCCCATCACCTGCTCGTAGAAACGGACCCAATGCAGCATCTTGCCCAATTCCACATTGCCGACCATGTGGTCCACGTATTTCAGCCCGGTATCGGCGGCGCGGTAATGCGGGCGCCAGGCGCGGTAGCCCGGCAGGAACACCCCTTGGTAACGGTTTCGTTCGACGAACAGGTGCACCGTTTCCCCGTAGGTGTGGATGCCGGACAGCACCACCTTGCCTTGCTCGTCCTCCGCCTCGCGGGGCGTCAGGTACGATTCCGCACCGCGGCCGACGGCTTCCCGGTAGGCGGCTTCGGCATCATCCACCCAGAGGGCGACGACCTTGACGCCGTCCCCGTGCCGGTCGATGTGCTGCCCGATCGGTGTGCCGCTGCGCAGGGGTGAGGTAAGCACCAACCGGATCTTCCCTTGCTCCACGACGTAAGACTCGCGATCCCTTTGTCCGGTCTCCAGGCCGGCGTGTGCCAGCGGGCGGAAGCCGAACGCGGATTGGTAGTAATGGGCCGCCTGTTTGGCATTGCCGACGTAAAGTTCGATGTGGTCGGTTCCGTTGATGGGCAGGAAATCTGCCGCTTTTTCGTAGATTTTCGGAAGGGCAGCGGTCGTGGTCGTCATATTTGATCTTATTTGTTGGCGGAATAAGTCCCCTCGCTTCGAGGCGGATTCCTGCAAATATAAGGCGTGGCGGCCGGTCCGGTACCATTTTGTATTCGGTTCCGACGGATGATTTTACGCAACGGACCACGCCGGCCGCCGGGTAGCCGGGCTCCCCGACCGGATGTGGCGTACGCCGGCATTTCGAATACCACCATGCCGGATTTGTCCGGCATGCTGCGGCATGGTCCGCGGCGATGGTACCGGAACCCGGAAGCGGTATCGGCGCCGTCAGGTGGTGTACGTCCTTTCTCCCCGGAATCAACCGGGCAGGACCGGTCGACCGGGCTAATTTTTCGGGAAAAGCCGGTCCGGCGCGGTCCTATCCGGCTGCGGGTCCGGGGTTCGACGGCGTACGTTTACCAGGTAGGCTGCGGAAAGCGGCCGGCCCGCATGCTTTCCACAGACAGGACTTGACATGGGGCTACCGGTGCGGCCGACAGCCCGATACCCGGGTTTCGCCATGGTCACCAGGCGGCCACACCCGGGCCGGGAATGGCTGTAAGCGGTCAATCATCCCGACATAGGGGCTAACCCGGCACTTCCCGGCTTTATTCGGATGCCTTATCGGGGGAAACATCGGCACAAAGGTGTAAGGTGGCGCAGGGCGGCATCCGTCGTTCGGCAACGTAGCGGCAGGTCCCACAGCTGCCCCTGTTACCGGTGGATCGGCCTGGTACGCCGGCAAGGGGCGGGCTGCACCGGGCACGGGTTTCCGGCTGGACAAACCGGTTTGTCCAGATGGATGCTGGGATGCGGAACACAGGTGACGGGGAGCGGAAGGCAGGGAGTATCTGGACAAGGACCGGGTAAAAAAAAGACGGCCATCTGAAATTCAGACAGCCGCCTATTTAACCCCAAAAAACCAATTCTTGATGCGGTAAGAACCGCTGTATATCTTGACTAAAAATGTCTTTCACATCACTGAAGTGGCACAAATATACAACCATTTCGGAACAATAAAAACAAGTGCATATTTTTTTACCAATAAATAATACTGCTGTGCCGGGAATATGTACATCGACCGAAAAATACCCGGTTTCGACAGGATCCCTCAGCCGGGCAGCCGGGGTGTTTCGGGGACCGGCGCTCGCGGGCCGAAGAT
>CAZNLJ010000006.1:0-94167 GCA_964573725.1 uncultured Saprospiraceae bacterium | reverse complement strand
CAATTCCTCCTGCAGGACCACCTCCTTTTCCAGGAGTCGGGAGGCGAGGGCATCCGGTTGCGGGCGATGTTCGCGCAGGAGACCGAAAAATACCCGGTTTCGACAAGGTCCCTCAGCCGGGCAGCCGGGGTGTTTCGGGGACCGGCGCTCGCGGGCCGAAGATTTCCTCCAATTCCTCCTGCAGGACCACCTCCTTTTCCAGGAGTCGGGAGGCGAGGGCATCCAGTTGCGGGCGATGTTCGCGCAGGAGGCGGAGTGTTCGCTGGTAGGCCTGGTCGACGAGCTTGCCGACTTCCTGGTCTATCTTTTGGGCAGTCGCTTCGCTGTAGGGTTTGGTGAAGGCTTGTTCGCTCCGGCCGGTGCTGTCGTAGTAGCTGATGTTCCCGATATCGGGATTGAGTCCGTAGTAGGCGACCATCATATAGGCCTGCCGGGTGACCTTCTCGAGGTCGTCCAGGGCACCGGAGGTCACATCCCCGAAGACGACCTCCTCGGCGGCGCGGCCGCCCAAGGTGGCGCAGAGCCGGTCGATGAACTCCGTCCGGGTATACAGGAACTGTTCCTGCGGCAGGTACCAGGCGGCGCCGAGGGATTTGCCTCTGGGTACGATCGACACCTTGAGCAGGGCATCGGCATACGGCAGGTACCAGGAGGCGGTCGCATGGCCGGCCTCATGGTAGGCCACCGTCCTTTTTTCCTTTTCGGAGAGGATCTTGCTCTTTTTTTCCAGCCCGGCGATGACGCGGTCCGTTGCGGCATAGAAGTCCGCCATCGACACCGCCTCCGCCTCCCGGCGGGCGGAGATGAGGGCGGCCTCGTTGCAGATGTTTGCGATGTCCGCACCGGAAAACCCGGGGGTCTGTTGGGCGAGGGTGTCCAGGTTGATGTCTTTTCCCAACAACAGCGGACGGACATGGACCTGGAAAATGGAGCGCCGCTCCTCCAGGGTCGGCAGGTCCAGGTAGATCTGCCGGTCGAACCGGCCCGGCCGCAGGAGGGCACGGTCCAAGATCTCGCCCCGGTTGGTCGCCGCCAGCACGATGACCCCGGTATTTGCGCCGAATCCGTCCATCTCCGTCAACAACTGGTTCAGGGTGTTCTCCCGCTCGTCATTCGTCTGGAAACTGCTGGCCTTGCCCCGGCTCCGGCCGATGGCGTCGATCTCGTCGATGAAGATGATGCTCGGAGCATGTTGCTTGGCCTTCTTGAACAGGTCCCGGACCCGCGATGCCCCGACGCCGACGAACATCTCCACAAACTCCGAACCGGACATGGAAAAGAAAGGCACGCCGGCTTCCCCGGCCACTGCCCGCGCCAACAGGGTCTTACCGGTTCCGGGTGGCCCCACCAGGAGCACCCCTTTCGGGATCTTCGCCCCCAGGCGGGTGTATTTTACCGGATTCTTCAGGAAATCCACCACCTCCCGGACCTCCACTTTCACCTCCTCCAACCCGGCGATATCCTCGAAGGTCACACTGCTGACGTCCTTCTTGTAGGGCGTCGCACTGGATTTGCCGAAATCGAAGGGATTCATACCGGGCGGACCACCGCCGCCCTGCCGCATCCGACCGATGACGAAGAGCCATAATCCCAACAGCAACAGGAAGGGAAGCAGCCATACGACGATGTTCCCGACCCAATCCGTCCGCTGTTCGACCTTCCAGTCGAATCGCCGCTCCTCCGGCAGGGATTCCCTGGCTGTCTCCAATTCCTCCTGGAAACGATCCGGCGACAGGATTGTCACCTTGTAGTGCGGTCCCGCCGTATGCTTGCGGACCGCCTCATGGGCCGCCTTCGCCAGGGCATCCTCCCGCAGGTATATTTCCGCAAACGTACCGTTTACGATGACGATCTCCCGGATATCCCCGCCCGGCAACAGCGTCTCCCGGAAATAAGGGAATGCCACTTCCGTCGGTACCACCCGCCACAAGGAGCCGCTCAACTGCCAGGCCAACAGGGTCAGGACCAACAGGTATATCCAGGGGATTCCCTTGCCACCCCACGGATTCCAGCCTCCCGGCCGTTCCGTGGGTGTCTTGGATGGATTCTTATCAGGCATGCGAGGTCATGGTTTCGTGCGGTCGGAGCGGCCGGGGGCGGCGTCGGCTCCGCCGCCGCTCCCGATCCCGTTCCGACTGCACGTTCCACCAATATCGGTATTTTTTTGCAAACAGGTAAATATGTATTACTTTGGCCGGGTTTCGATTTTTGCCGGTAAATCCTCCCCTTTCATGGCTAAGCAATTCCAGGCACTCAACCTCCTCGGTTTCGTCCTTATGTTGGGGACGAACTACCTCGCGGTTTCCCTTCCCCTGAACGGGCAGACCCCGGGGGAAATCTCCGACCGCTACCCTACCCTTTTCACGCCGGCCGGGTTCACCTTCGCCATCTGGAGTGTGATCTATACCCTGCTGTTGGTTTTTTCGGTTTCCCAGGCCCGCGGCCTGTTCCGCCGCCAGGCGGAGGCTCCGCCCGTCGTCCGGCGCATCGGTCCCTGGTTTTTCCTCAATGCCGTCGCCAATGCCGCCTGGTTGTTCGCCTGGCACTTCGAACAAATCGCCCTGGCCATGGCCATCATGCTGGCCATCCTGGCCACCCTGCTCCAGATATATTCCCGCACCGGCATCGGCAGGACCACCTTCTCCCGCCGGGAACAATGGCAGGTGCAGCTGCCCTTCAGCATTTACCTGGGCTGGATTACGGTCGCCACCATCGCCAATTCCGCCGTGCTGCTGGTGGATGCAGGGTGGGACGGCGCCCCGCTGACGCCGGCCGGCTGGACGGTCGTCCTCCTGGTGACGGCCCTGGCGCTGGGGGCGTGGTTCCTGTTCCGTTTCGGCGATGTGGCCTACGCCATGGTCCTGGCCTGGGCCTTTTTCGGTATTTGGACGGCCCGCCGCCAGGACGTGCCACCCGAACACCTGGTCGCCTATGTCGCCCTGGGCGGTATCGTGCTCCTGGTCTTGCTGTCCTTATATGTTGTCTCGACCGGCAAGGAGCGGCCCGCCGACTGAATCGTCTCCTGTCCCGCCGTGGCCCGGTCATGCGGATGCACCGGAAACGGTACCGGGTGGAGCACCCATCGAAAAAACAGACTATCGAATGATGAAACACAGCATTCAAGTACGGAAAGGCCTGTTCATAAAGGCCGTCCTGGCGGCTGTTGCCGCCGTATCCGTCACCGCTTGCCAGCCGAAGGTTCCGGACGTGGACGTACTGGTCGTCGGCGGCGGCACGGGTGGCGTGGCGGCAGGTATCCAGGCCGCCCGCATGGGCGCCCGGACCCTCGTGGCGGAACCGACCCCCTGGCTGGGCGGTATGCTGACCGCCGCCGGTGTCAGCGCCACCGACGGTAACCACGCCCTGCCCGCCGGTATTTGGGGGGAATTCCGAAACCGGCTTTGGCGGTATTACGGCGGGGCGGACAGCGTAGCCACCGGCTGGGTCAGCCATACTCAGTTCGAACCGCACGTCGGCGCCGCCATCTTCGACACCATGGCTCAGGAGACCGCCGGACTGACCGTCCAATATCATACGACCTTCGTGTCGGCATCACCCGCCGAGCCCGGATGGCAGGTGACCCTCCGACAGGGACGGGACCTGCACACGCTGACCTGCCGCATCCTCATCGATGCGACGGACCTCGGTGACGTCCTCGCCGCCGTAGGCTGCGGATTCGACCTCGGGATGGACGCCCGGGACCAAACCGGTGAACCCATGGCGCCGGAACAAGCCAATGATATCGTCCAGGACTTCACCTGGTGCGCCGTCCTGCAGGATTTCGGCCCCGGCACGGACCATACCATCCCCCGACCGGAGGGGTACGACCCGGCACTTTTCCGCTGTTGCTGCCTCCCGGAAGGCATGGACACCCTCGACTGCGGCGGCGAAAAGCCCCATCCCTGCCGCACCATGCTCGATTATGCGAAACTGCCCGGCGACAAGTACCTGATCAACTGGCCGATTCATGGAAACGACTTCTATGCTCCCCTCGCCGCCCTGTCGGAAGCGGACCGGGAGGCCGCCTACGCCGCCGCCAAACAGAAAACCCTCGCTTTCATCTATTACATCCAACAGGAACTGGGCTTCCGCCAGCTCGGATTGGCCGATTCCGAATTTCCGACCGAAGACGGGCTCCCCTTGATGCCGTACCACCGGGAAGGCCGCCGGGTGCACGGCCTGGTCAGGCTCTCCGTCCAGGACATCCTGTCGCAACTGTCCCCGCAGACGGCCCTGCCCGGCTGGAAACGGCCGGTGCCCGCGCAGCCCGCCCTCCACCTGACCGGCGTCGCGGTCGGTGACTATCCCATCGACCACCACCACAAGGAAAGGCCGGACGCACCGGACATCGAATTCCCGGCGGTGCCTTCCTTCAATATTCCGGCCGGCGCCCTGATTCCGAAGGATGCGGACTACCTGCTTGTCGCCGACAAGGCCATTTCCGTCACCAATATCGTGAACGGGGCCAGCCGCCTGCAACCGGTCATCCTGCAGGTCGGACAGGCCGCCGGGGTCATGGCCGCCCTGTCCGTCCAACGCGGTATCCCTCCCCGCGAACTGCCGGTCCGGGATGTCCAGGCCGCCGTCCTCGACGCCGGTGGCTACCTGATGCCCTACCATGACGTCCCGCCGGACCACCCCGCATTCGATGCCATCCAACGGGTCGGCGCCAGCGGCTTCCTCACCGGTACCGGAGAACCCTGGCAATGGGCGAACCGGACCTGGTTTTACCCGGACAGCCTGATTACGGCGGACGACCTTCCGCCGGATGTCCCCCACCCCGGAAAAGACCTGACCCGGGCGGAGGCCGCCGTGCTCATCGATTCGCTGCTCAGGCCGTTCGACGTTCCGATAAACTTCGAAGGCCAACGCATACCGCCGTCGGAATGAGTCCGCTTCGCAATCGGATACGAAAATGCCCGCCACCTCCTCGGTAGCGGGCATTTTCACAGGCGCTCGCAGCATGCCCGTCGCCGGACACCCGTCGGGGCGGCTTGCGGCTCAGGAGGTCGCCCCGGTACCGGTCTGCCGAACCGCCCGGGCTCCCAAATGGTCGAAGCCGCGTTCCCGCTCGTAAGCCACCATACCGGCCGGCCGGAAATTGATGATGAATGCCCGCCGATGGTTGTCGGTGGCATTGCCACGGGAATAATGGACCGTCCGCCCATGGTGGAATGTGCACGAGCCGGGCCGCAAGGGAACCGCCACCGCTTCCGCCTCGACGGCATCGCAAGCCAATGCGCCCCCCTTTCCGGTTTGCCGGTGCGGCCGGAGCGGCAGGTGGTGGGAACCCGGCACGAACCACATGCAACCATTGTCCACCGTCGCCTCATCCAGTGCCACCCAGCAGGAAACCGCCCGCTTGTCCGGCATGTCGATCCAGTAGGCCTCGTCCTGATGCCAGGGGGTCGGCGCATCCGTATGGGGTGCCTTGTCGATGAGCATGTCGAAATCCACCACCATGTCTTCCCCCAGCAGTTGCCGGGCAAACGCCAGGGCACGCCGGTGCAGCACGGATTCCGCCAGGCTGGGCAGCAACAGGGACGGACGCATGATCTGGGTGATCTTCTCCTTGCCTGCCCCACCGCTGCCACTCAGGTCGGAACGGTGGTGCCCGGTGTCGATCCGATCCGCCAGGAAATCATCGTAGAGCCGGCGGAAATACGCCAGGTCGGCGTCGGGAAGGAGCGCATCCACCTGTAGGAACCCTTCCCGCTCAAATTGCACTTGCTGTGACTTATCCATCCTTTTTACCTGGTTTATGACCGAATAGGTTCCTTTCCGACGGCCGGAATCAGGCACCGTCCGACCGGGAAACCGTAAATAGGCGCATCGCATCCGTCCCCTTCAGCGGCACCGTGTCGCGGAACGCCACCCGGAACGCGGAACCGAGCAACCGGGCGGTAGGTTCCGTGATGGTGACCTGCATGGGCTCGCCGGCATTTTCCACCCGCGCCGCGACATTCACATCGTGCCCCATGATATCATAAATGAACCGGGTCTTCCCGATGATCCCGCCGATGACCGTCCCGGAATGCACGCCGATCCGGCAGGTCCATGAATGTGGTGCCTGCCGGTTGCGCGCCGCCAGCCATGCCACGAAATCCAGGGCGGCCGCCACCAACTGCTCGGCATGCCGGTCGTCGGGCCGGATCAGGCCGGCCGCCGCAAGGTAGGCATCACCGATGGTCTTGATGCGGGTACATGCGTGCCGCTCCGCGATTTCATCGAAGACCCCGAATATTTCACTCAGTTCGTTGATCAGCACGGCCGGGTCGAGCCGGCTTGAGATGGCGGTGAAGCCGACGAAGTCACAGAACAGGATGCTAACATTTTCCCGAACCTGCGGGACATGCTCCTTGCCTTGCAACAGATCCTGCATTACATGTTCCGGCAGCAGGATCCGTAGGAGCTGGTCCGCCCGTTGTCGTTCGCGCTGCAGTTCGAGATGCGTACGGATGCGGGCCTTGACGATTTCCGGACTGATCGGTTTGGAGATGAAATCCGCCCCCCCGACGTCGAAGCCCATGGTCTCATCCGCCACTTCCTGCAGGGAAGTCAGGAAAATGACGGGAATCGCGGCGGTGTCGGGCTGCTGTTTGAGCTGCCGGCAAACGGCATACCCGTCCATTTCCGGCATCACGATATCGAGCAGCACCAGGTCCGGGCGAGGTTCCTGCCGGGCCAGTTCGAGGGCCTTGGCGCCGTTCTTGGCAATCTTGATCCGATAGTCGTCCTTGAGCAGGGCGGTGAGCACCTGCAGGTTCTCGACGGAATCATCCACGGCGAGCAGTACGGGCTTGTCACCCTTATTCTTGTGGAAAAGGTCACTCATGCGGCAAGAGGTTGAGGGCGTTGTCGAACTCGAAATCATCCAGCTCCCGGCAAACCGCCTGGAGCATCTGACGGGTCTCCGCCGGCAGTTCGTACCGGTCGAGCAGGTCCTGGGCCGTTTGCGCCGCGGTGGGGTCGTTTTCCCCGACCTGCCGGCGGAGGTCGGCCAGGTATCCGGCCCATTCGCCATCGGTCAGGGGAAGCTGGTCGGATACCGGCTCCCGGGCGGCAAAAAAGCCGTGGATGGCGTCGACCAGGGTATGCAATTCCTGCAGCCCCTCCCGCAGGCGTTCCGCCAGCGAGGCTTCCAGGGTGGTTTCCCCTTCCTCGGCAGACCGTTTTATCTCGTTGTATAGGGGACGGACCTTCGCATAAATATCCTCGGCGCCTATATTCCCGCAGACCCCGGTCAGGTTGTGGAGGAACTTATCCAGTCCCGGCACATCCCCTGCCGCCAACAATTCCGCAAAGACCGCCAGCGCCTGCCCCTGGTTGTTCACGAAGGTCCGCAGCAAGCGGAGATAGGCTTCCTCCTTGTTTCCGACCCGGCCGAGGCCGGCGATCACATTGATCCCTGCGATGTGGAAAGGAGCTTCCTCCTGCGGCAGGGCCGCCTCCTCGACGACCAGGGCGGCCGGATGCTCGCCGACCAGGTGCTTGAGCAGGGATTTGTAAAGCACCAAGGGGTCGATGGGCTTGGTGATGTGGTCGTTCATCCCCGCGGCGATACTTTTATCGTACTCCCCTTTCATGGCATGTGCGGTCATGGCCAGGATGGGAAGCTGCCGCCGGTCCGGAAGCTCGCGCACTTTCCGGGTGGCCGTCAGACCGTCCATGTGGGGCATCTGGATGTCCATGAGCACCCCGTCATAATTATGTGCCGTAATCTTTTCCACCGCCTGCAGGCCGTCCCGGGCGGTATCCGCCTCGATGCCGATGTCCCGAAGCAGTTCCAAGGCCAACTCCAGGTTGATGTCGTTGTCCTCGACCAGCAGGATCTTTTTCTGTGCGAGATGATGCCGGAAAATCTCCAGGTTCTGCTCCCGCTTCGTGACCGTGCGAACCATCGCGCCCTTGTCCGCGCCGGCATCGACCAGTTGGACGATCGCATCGTGCAGGGAGGACATGTTGATCGGTTTGAGCAGCACCCCGTCGACCAGGGCCTCGCGGGCGGCATCCTTGACGGTATCCATCCCGAAGGCGGTCACCATCAGCACTGCGGGTATTTCCTCATGGCCACCCCGCAGGTGGCGCACCAGCTGGAGCCCGTCCATGCCCGGCATTTTCCAATCGACGACCAGGAGGGCGAACGGTTCCCCCCCGGATTGCTGCCGCTCGAACACCTCGATGGCCTGCCGCGCATCCGATGCCAGGAAGACCTCGAAGCCCATGGCCGAAAGCATCTCGTGCAAGATCATTCGGGCGCTCTCGGAATCGTCGACCAACAATACCTTCTTGCCGCTGGCGGACAAGTGGCGGTGCACCGATGCTTCCGGCTGACCGTCGGGCAGCGAGAAAAAGGCATTGAAGAAAAATGTGGACCCTTTGCCGACGGTACTCTCCACCTCCAGCTCACCGTCCATCATCTCCACGATCTTCTTGCAGATGGCCAGCCCCAATCCGGTGCCGCCGAACCGGCGGGTGGTGGACACATCCGCCTGCTGGAAAGGATTGAACAACTTGCGCAACTGGTCTTGACTGATACCGATCCCGGAATCGGATACCCGGAACTGCAGGATGACCCCGTAAGGCAAGGTCGTCAGGAGGGTCGCGGAGAGCTTCACCTCCCCTTTTTCCGTGAACTTGGCGGCATTGTCCGTCAGGTTGAGCAACACCTGCCGCAACCGGACGGAATCACCGAGGATATAGGGCGGAATCCGCGGGTCGGTGTAGGTGACAAGCTCGAGTTCCTGTTTGTGCTGGATCTTGGCGTTGATTGCATCCCCGATGTCGGAGATCAGTTCCTCCAGGTGGAGGGAGGTGGTCTCCAGGCTTAGCTTCCCGGCTTCGATCTTGGAAAAATCCAGGATGTCATCGATGATACGCAACAGGTTTCGGGCGGAGGTGTCGATCTTGAGGTGATAGTCGGCCTGTTTTTCCGAAAGGACGGTCTTGCCCATCAGGTAGTTCATGCCGATGATGGCATTCATCGGGGTCCGGATTTCGTGGGACATGTTCGCCAGGAAATCACTTTTCGACCGGTTGGCCCGGTCGGCGACTTCCTTCAGGTTCATCATCTGCCGGTAGCGTTCCTCCGATTCCTTGCGCCGCGCTTCGGCGATATCCAACTGGTGTCCGGCAAAGGAGGTGATGCCCCCAAGGATGAAAGGAGCCGTGTCGATGATCCAAAGCAACGGCGCCGTAACTTGTGCGAGCCAAAGATGGTACCAGCTGAAAGCCGGCTGATGCAGGAGACACTCGATGACCGTTCCGCCAGCCGGGAACAAGAGCCCGAACAGGAATCCGTACAGAAAGAACAAGCGCCGGTTGGCGTGCTGCGGATTTTTCCAGAATTGGGTATTGAAGACCATGCCCGATAGTTTTCGGTGTGGGTGATATGCCTATGGCAATTTCTTGTCTTTCCCAGACGCCGGCCCTCCTCCCGGATGGCCGGCGACCCCCGGGGACACTATATTGACAAGTGCCTTGCCCGGCGCCGGAACGCCCGTACGGCCGGCGGGAGCCCGGCTACCGATCCGCTCCAACACCCGACAACCGACCGGCGTAAGGAAACGGCGCCTTTTGCAGGCAGGTAACCGCCGGCTGGACGGACAACCCGCTTCGCTTGCCCCGGTGGGATCCGTGCCTACAGTTGTTTGGTCATCTGAATCGTCAGGTACAGCTTCACCTCTTCGGACAAGACGACGACCCCTTCGTCGGAGGCTGCATTCCAGGTCAGGTTGAATTCGGAACGGGGGATTACCCCGGTGATTTCGAAACCTGCCTTCACCTGTCCCCACACATCGACGAGGGTGCCGGTATGCGTCACATCGAAAGACAACTCCTTCGTCACGTCCTTGACGGTGAACGGGCCGGTCATCCGGAAGGTCTCCGGACCGGTGGACCGGAAAGCGGTGGAGCGGAAGGTCATCACCGGATACCGCTCGGTATCGAAGAAATCGGCGCTGCGCAGGTGGGCATCCCGTTGTTCGTTGCGCGTGTTGACACTGGCGACGCGGGCGCTGAACTGGATTTCTGCATCGGAGAAGTCCGCCTGGGCGGTTTCCATGACGGCGGTACAATCGTCGAAGGTTCCCGAAACATTGGTCAGCATCATGTGCCGGATCTTGAAAAGGATTTCGCTGTGGGCGGAATCCATGACCCATTTCTGTTTGGCCATAAGACGGATATTTTAAGCTTACATGTTTTAATGTGGTAAAAATAAGATATGGGCCGGATTCCGTCGCAGCAAATTTCCCGGATTGCGAATGGCTGTCGGCGGCGACCCCGGACCAAGGCGAACTCACAGGGCCGGAACCGGGAGCCGCAACGCCGGTCCGTCGTTGACACCGAGCCAAAGCTCCAGACCGGCTTTTGTCTCCAGCAGGGCGGCTGCCCGGACATCGGCGCGGACATCGATTCCGGTACGGGAAGGCGCGGCGAGCCGGAATCCGCCCTGGCCGTCACCGAGGAAGACCTGGCCGTGATTGGCATCGTAGCGCCCGAAATAAATCCTGGACCAACGGTTGTTGCCCGCCAGGAACAAGTCGGTATGCCCGTCGTGATCGAGGTCGGCGGCGGCGATAGCGTGGACGGGGGCGAACTGGGCCTGTACCGGCAGCGGGTGGGGGCGGAATCCGTCCGGGGTCGCTTCCAGCCAGCTGGTCTTGAAATTGTCGGCCGACAGGACCCGGGCCGTATCCAGGGCGGCCGCATCGAGGATATCGGAAATATCGGCCCTGGCATAGGACGCATAATCGTTGAACCGTTTCTTGATGGCCGGGAGTTGGCCGGCAAGGTCGTCCCGGCTGGCGACCGGCATGCTTCGCCCATGGCGGTAATGGCACAGGATGGGATCAATGGCGCCGTTCCCGTCGAAATCCGCCGCATAAAGGCGGGCCGGTTCCGCGGGGGCGGCCTGCAGCTGGCTGTTCGTGCCCAGGTTTCCGGCCAGGAGGTCCAGGTCGCCGTCCCCATCGATATCGGCCGATGTCAGGCAGTTCCACCATCCGGAAGTGCCGGCGACGGTATCCTGGGTCATGGCCAGGTCCGGGCCGGTCCGGCGAAAGGAAACCAGTCGGATGGGCATCCATTCGCCGGCCAGGGCCAGGACGTTCCGGTCGGGCAGCCAGCAGGCATCGGTGAACAAACCGCCCTGCACCAGCGAGGGCGCCGCAATCGGCGCGGCATCCGTGAAACGGCCGGTCCCGTCGTTCAGCAGCAGCAGGGTCCGGTCCGGCAGCGGATAACGGCCCGGGACACAATGGGCCCCGACGAAGAGGTCCGTATCGCCGTCGCCGTCGACATCGGCGGCCGTCACACAGGCACCGGCGGCGGTCTCGGCCGGCAGCGCACCCGGATCGGGACGGAATCCACCGCGGCCGTCGTTCCGGTACAGCCGGTCCTGGTAGGAAAGGTCGCCGGCGGGCTGTTCATAGCCGCCGGATACGACGTAGAGGTCCAGGTCCCCATCCGCGTCGGCATCAAAAAAGACGGCGTCCACGTCTTCCGATTCCGCATCGGGCAGCAGGAATGCATCGTCCGGCAGCAGCCGACCGTCGGCCGTCCGGCGGATCAACATGCCCGCCTGCCCGGCTGCGCCACCGAGGAACACATCCGCCCGGCCGTCGCCGTCGACATCCCCGGTCGCCAGGCAAGGTCCCCGCCTGGAAAGGAAATGCGGCAGCAGGAACTGGGTATTGAAATCGACGAATTCCAGCTCCCGGTGGGTGAAAGGCAGCGGGCTCGGCGCAGTCGGAGCCGGCGACACGACGGCCGGGGCGATGCCTTCGACCGCATCGGCCTGCCGGAACACGAGCGTCTGGTCCGCCGCCAAACCGGTTCGTTCCTCCTGCCGGCCGTCCGGCCAGCGGACCACGATTGTCCGGACGATCGAATCCTGGCCGAGGCCGAAATGCAAGCGTTGGTCGACGGAGGACTCGTACCCGCGGCTCGGTTGCTGGGCCAACCATTGGCTGCCGGCATCGGTGGTGACCGAAACACGGGCCCCGATACCCGAGCGGTTGCGCCCTTCGCCCTCCAGCACCACCTTGAGCCAGTGATGGCCACCGAGCGTCTCGGCATTGTTGCGGTAGAGGTCCGCGTGGTCGTTGATGTTGCTGACCACCAGGTCGAGGTCCCCGTCGTTGTCCAGGTCCGCATAGGCGATACCGTTGCTGAAAGCGGTCCGCTCCAGTCCCCAGGCCCGGGTCACTTCCTCGAAGCGGAGGTCCCCCCCGTTGCGGAACATGAATTTGGAAATGTCGGAACCCTTCATTTTTTCGATCAGGGAGGCGGTGGTCACCGTTTCGCCGCCCTGCCGGGCTTCCACGACCTTACCGGTGGCGAAATTGAGGAAATCCATGTCGGTGTAATCCTTCACATAGCCGTTGGTGACGACCATGTCCTTCCAGCCGTCGTTGTCGAAATCCGCCAGCAGGACGCCCCAGCTCCAATCGGTGTTGGAGACCCCGGCCAGTTGGCCGATTTCGGAGAAGGTACCGTTGCCGTTGTTGAGGTGGAGCATGTTGCGCATCTGCTGGTAAAAAAAGCCCTGCCGGAAGAGTTGGTCGAACTTTTTCCAGTTGTCGGGACCGGCATGCATCTTCATCAGGACGGGGTCATCGGCGAGCATGTCCATGGTGACGAGGTCCGTATGGCCGTCGTTGTTGAAATCGGCCAGGTCGCAGCCCATGGAGAAATGGGAGATATGGTCGAAAAAATCGGCCAGGGACTCGCGGAAGGTCCCGTCCTGTTGGTTGAGGAAGAGATAATCCTGTTCGTTGAAATCATTGCAGACATAGATATCGGGCCATTCGTCGCCGTTGACATCGGCGATACCCAGCCCCAGGCCGAAGCTCAGCACATTGCCGGTGATGCCCGCATCGGCGCTGATATCCACATAACGGCCGCCGGCATTGCGGTAGAGCCGGCTTTGGAAATCGGGCTGGGTCATGTCCCGCATGCCGGGTTTTTCACTTTTGTCGCCGGCATATTCATTGAGGGAGTGGTTGATGACGAAAGCGTCGAGGTCCCCGTCGCGGTCCATGTCGAAGAAGGCGGCATGGGTGGAATAGCCGGGGTCGGCGAGTCCGATTTCGCGGGCGGATTCCCGGAAGGTCAGGTCGCCGTTGTTGCGGAAAAGCAGGTTTCGGCGCATGGCGGGGTCGGCATCCGCACTGCGGCAGACGTAGATGTCGAGCCATCCGTCCGCATCGACATCGGCCATGACCGCGCCGGTGCACCAGCCCTGGTAGCGGTCCACTCCGGAACGTTCGGTGATGTCCTCGAACCGGAAATTCCCTTTGTTGAGGTAAAGTCGGTTTCGGACCATATTCCCGCTGAAAAAGATATCCTGGAGGCCGTCGTTGTTGATATCGCCGACGGCGACGCCGGCCCCGTTGTAGAAATATTGGTACAACAGGACGTTGAGGTCCTCGGATTCCTGCAGGAGGTTTCGGAATTGGATACCGGTCTGCGCGTGGGTCAGCCGGGAGAAGAGGCGGTCGGTATCCGGTTGGCTGCCGCAGCCGGCCAGCAGCAGGAGGGCCCAGCCGCCGAGGCAGGCCGGGCGGACGAAGGAGAAGAAGTCAGGCATGGCGGTTCGAGTTGAAGTCCTTCGGTAAAGGTCCGTAATATTCTCGAAAGCGGAAATGGTCGGATGCAAGGGGACGAGGTTTCATAAAACAGCGGAGGCCGTCCGCGCAGCGGGGCGGGCGAGATGCCCGCCTGAAGCTGAGGAACGGCCTCCGTCAGGAGAAGGCCGGAAGGCGGTGGATACCCGAGGGAATCACGCGACCGGATCCGGCGGAACGAAAGTCGATCAGTCCTTATCCCACCACAGCGGGGTGCTGACCTTGTCGGGGCCACCGAGGAGGCTTTCGGCTGCGGAGACGGCATCGCCGTTGCTTTCCCGTTCGATGGTCAGGAACGGGATCCGCTTGATGGCCGAGCCGCCGGGCAGGTCGGTATTTTCGGAATTGACGACCGGGTAGAGTTGCGGGTATCCGGAGCGACGCAGGTCGGCCCAGGCCTCGATACCATCCGGGAAGAGGGCGAGCCATTTCTGCATCCCGATCTGGTGGCGGTTGGTGGCTTCGTCTCCGGCCCACTTGATCGGCACCTCGTTGACCGGCGGGGAAGCCTGTTGGTCGTTCGGTTCCACCGGTTTGGCCGTGCTGTTCTGGTAGGCGGCGATGGCGGCGCCGTCGCTGATGCCCCATTGGTTCATGGAAGCCTCGATACCCTTGTTGTAGAGGGTCTCGGCGGAGCCGGCCATGTTCCAGCCGTTGAGCGCCCCTTCCGCCCGGTTGAACCAAGCCTCTGCGGCGTGCATGATATTCTGCGGCGTCGTGTTCTGGCCGGCCCATCCGGAACCGGTCCAGACCGTCCAACGCGTACCGACGTTGGAATTCTGCTGGGCCGTATTCTGCGACTCATTCTGTTGAGCCGGCAGCAGGCCGTTGCGGAGCCCTTCGAAGGTACCGGTCTCGACGGCGGGCTGGAAATAAATGCCCATCCGCGGGTCACCGTAGCCCTTGAGGGCGCTTTCCATGGAGGCGCTCATCCGGAACTCGTTCCAGACGGAGATACCGGCCAACCCGTTGAAATCGCCACCGGCCTCGTTTTTCACCATCAGGGCATCATCAGCCGTCGTCTCCATCACACCGCCGGAAACAGCGGCTTCCGCTTCGGATTTGGCACGGCCCGGATCCACTTTGGAAACCCGGACTGCCAGGCGGAGGCGGAGGGTGTTGGCGAACTTGATCCACTTGTTGATGTCCCCGCCGTAGATCAGGTCGAAGGTACCGAAGGCGTTGCCGCCGGCATAACCCTGGAGGACCTTGACGCCGGCGTCCAGGCGCTTGAAGAAGTCGTCGTAGATGACATCCTGGGCATCGTAAGGTACGCTGGCCAGCGGTTCACCGGCCTGGAAATAAGGGATGGGGCCGTAGTAATCCGTCACCCGGTGGAAGGTGTATACCCACCAGATGCTGGTCATGGCGTGTTCCGCCGACCCCGGATCCAGCTCCGTCAGCAAGGTCTTCATCTGGGGGACCGCCTCCGTGTAGATGGGAATCCAATGCCAGCGCAGCCAGTCCATCCGCATGACATAGCGGCCGGAAGGGAAGTAGGGTGCCGTCAGGGCGTAGTACTGGGAGTAAAGGTCGGAGAACAGGTTCTGGGCGACCTGGTAACGCCAGAAGGCGTAGGAAGCCGAGGACTGCGCCTTGGAGAACAGGTACGGATACTCTGCGGGACCCAGGGCGGACAGCTTGGTCTTCTTCGTGTTGAGTTCGTCGAAGTCATCCGTGCAACCGGAGTAGCCGACGGCGGCGAGCGCCAGCGCGATGACGACGAAGAGATTCAATATGCTGAATTTTTTCATAATGATGATGAGTTTTTAAATATCAGGTGGTTGTGGTTCGGACCTTGGGATCAGAAGGAGAACTTGAGGTTCAGACCGATGCTGCGGGAGGAGGGGATATTCCCGTACTCCACGCCCTGGAAGTTGTTGGCACCACCGAGGGAGACATCCGGGTCGAAGTTCATGCGGCGTTCCGGTACACCGGGCAGGTCGAGCAGCGCCTTGCCGCGGTAGAGGAACAGGAGGTTCCGGGCGACCAGGGAGAGGCGGATGTCGTTGAGGAAACCTCTTTTTCCGAAGGCGTAGCCGAGCGTCAGTTCCCGGATCCGGAAGTTGGTGGCATCATAGGTGAAGAATTCGCCCCAGGAGTAACGACCGCCGGAGACCGTGGTCCAGAACGTTTCGGCGTTGATGGCGGTGTTGTTGGCATCGCCGTTCTGTTGTACGCCGTCGAGCAGCCAGTTGCCGTCGCGGAACGCGGTGGTATAATCGGCGTTGCCGTAGAAAGCGGCGTTGGCTTCCGTCCCGGAGACGACCACCCCGCCCTTGCGACCATCGACGAGGACGCTGAGGAAGAGCTTGCCGACGCTGAAGGTATTGTTGAGGCCGAGGGTGAAATCCGGGTTGAAGTTGCCGATTTTCTCGGAAGTGGCGGTCACGACCGGCTTACCGTTGGCATCCACGAAGCGGGCGCCGCCGTCCGGGTCGTAGGTGGCGCCACCGCTGGCATTGAGGGCGTTGGCCCAGCGCAAGGTGTAGATATCCCCGAAGGAACCGCCTTCCGCCACGACCGGACCGGCCGTACGGCCGTACCCGCCGGCGAGGAAGGACTGCTTGATCTGTTCGTCGAGGGCGATGATCTCGTTGACGTTGCGGGCGAAGTTGAGGGTGATGTCCCAGTTGAAGTTCCGGGTCTTGACCGGGATGTAGTTGAGGGACAGCTCCACCCCGCGGTTCTCCACGTCACCGGCATTGATGTACTTGGAGGAGAAGCCCGAGGGCGTCGGCAGGGCGAGGACGAGCAGCTGGTTGACCGTATTCGTCTTGTAGAACGTCAGGTCGACGCCGAGCCGGTTGTTCAGGAAGCGCCAGTCGAGGCCGAGCTCGAGGGAGGTCGTCTGTTCCGGCTTGAGGTCCGGCGCCGGCTGCAGGCCGTCGCGGCCGATGAAACCGTTGTTACCGCCCTGGCCGAAGGAGTAGGTCTGGTTGATCAGGTACGGGGCGGCATCGTTACCGACCTTGGTGTAGGAAGCGCGGACTTTGCCGAAGGTGATGAAATCAGGCAGGTCCATCATGTCGGAGGCGACCCAGGTCAAACCGAAGGACGGGTAGAAATAGCTCCGGTTGGAGGCCGGAAGGGTGGAGGACCAGTCGTTGCGACCGGTGATGTCCAGGTAGAGGTAGTTGTTGTAGGCCAGCTGCACCGTTCCGAAGACGGACTGGATTTCCCTTTCGACGAGGTCGTTGCCGGATTGGATGACGCGGGCGAAGTCGAGACCGAACTTGTTCGGGATCAGGAGGCCGGCGGCATTGGAGTAGGCGGAGACGAACTCGCGCTTGTTGACGGAAGTACCGAAGGTGTAATTGACGGAGAGGGCGTTGCCCAGCCCTTTGTCGCCCATGAGCAGCAATTCGTAGTTCTGCTCGGTGAAAGTGCGGTAACCTCTTTCGTAGCGGCCGCCCTGCTGCGCCCAGAGGACGGTCTTGTCATAGAAGTAGTTCTCATCCGCATCGTTGTAGCGGTCGACACTTCCGCGGCCCATGACCTTGAGCCAATCGGTCAGCTGGTAGGTCAGCGAAGCCAGCCCGATGACGCGGTCGCGCTTGTCGGAGACGTTCGTCAGGTCCGTCACCCAGTAGGGATTGGTGTAGATGGAGGAAGAGGTCCAATACTGCGGCGTCGGTTGACCGAAAGCATCCGATGCGGAAAAGTTCTTCACATCTTCGAGGCTCACGCTCCGCGGCATGATGAAGACGTTCTGGACGGCGGCGTTCTCCTCCCCGGACTTGACCTTATGGTCGTTCTGCTGGTGGATGTAGGTTACCTTCGCATCGGTGGACAGGCGCTTGCTGATTTGGGTGCCGACCCGGAGGTTGACCGTATGGCGGTCCAGCCGGTTGTTCGGGACGATACCTTCCACGGCGCTGTTGGAGTAGGAGAAATAGGTCTGGACCTTCTCCGTACCGGAGGTGATACCGACGGAATTGTTCAGCGACATGGCCGTGCGGAAGAAATCGCGCACGTTGTCCGGTTGCGGCGTCAGGGACTGGCTGTTGCCGAGGTAGTTGGTGACGGACTGGCCGTTCATCTTTTCCCCCCAGCTACCGGCGGCGGAAGGCGCATAGACGCCGCCGTTGCCCTGGCTGTATTCGTTTTGGAAGGACGGGAGCAGGAGCGGCTGTTCCCAGGAAACACCGGAGTTGACATCTACGGAGAGCCTGCCTTCCTTTCCTTTCTTGGTCGTGATCATGATCACGCCGTTGGCGGCCCGGCTGCCGTAGAGGGCGGCGGCGGCGGCACCTTTGAGGACGGAGATGTTGTCGATGTCGTCCGGATTGATGTTGACGGCGCCGTCCGTGCCGGCATAACCACCGAAATCACTGCCGACGGAACCATAGGCCGTATTATCCACCGGAACCCCGTCGATGACGAACAAGGCGTTGTTGTTGCCGAGGGAGCGGTTGCCGCGCAGGACGACGCGTGCCTGGCCACCGGGACCGGATGCGGACTGCGAAACCTGCAGGCCCGCCACCTTACCGCTCAGGGTATTGACGAAGTTCGCATCGCGGACCGTATTGATGTCTTCCCCGCCGACCGTCTGGGCGGAATAGGTCAGTGCCTTCTTTTCCCGGGAGATACCCAGGGCGGTCACCACCACTTCCTCCAGTTCGACCCCTTCCGCCATTTCCACATCGATGACGCTGCGGCCGCCGACGGCCACCGTCTGCGTCTGGTAACCGGTGTAGGAAAACTCGAGCGTGCTGTTGTCGGAGGAAACCTGCAACTCATAGGAGCCGTCGATGTCCGTCACCGTACCGGTCCCGGTCGAAAGTTCCACCACGTTCACACCGATGAGCGATTCCCCGCCCGCCGATGTCACCTTGCCCGACACCGTGCGCTGCGCGAAGGTCAGGACAGTGCCCAGACACAACAATGTGAGCGTTAAAGCTAGATGTTTTTTCATGTGTAATAACTTTAATTGATAAAAATAATAATACGTATATGCAATACCCGAGGGGTGCAGAACGTCGGTTGCGCATGAAATAGTCGTGGTTCAAAAGAAAATGGCGTCTTGTAGCCGGGGGAAACCCGCCGCTTCGGGCGGGTCGGCGGTCGTACCGGAGCGGTGGGAGACGAAGTCGGAAAGGTTTTGGCAACGGCCTTCCTGTGCTTTTCGTCTTTTCGGTTTTCCGTTTCGGTATCCGGACCTTCCGGGTGGCTTGTCGTGTCGGGTGTCAGGGTTTCCCAAATTGGGGATTGTGTCGCCGTTGGACGGGCATTTGTCGGGATTTTGCAGGCCGTCTCAGGATTTTCGGTAGATTGGTTCGGTAAAGGTAAATAAAAACTCTTTTCTCGTGTGCGTACACGAAAAAATTGTGACGCGGAAAAAAAATGGGCAGGGGGAAGGGCAGGAAGGTAGCGAAAGGATAAAAATTACGCCGGCGGCACATATTTTTCATCCCCGGGTCGGCGGGGAAACGGTATTTTCGGCACTTCACCAAGAAACGGCTCCTGCCTATGTCTTCGATATTATTGCTTTGGATACTGGCCACCGTGGCGGGTTTTGCCATGGCCCTCACCGGCGGGCGCCTGACGACACGGCATGCGGTCGGATTGGCCGAACGGACGGGCGTGTCTCCGTTCCTGATCGGTGCGACGGTCTTGTCCGTCGGGACGGACCTCCCGGAAATCGCCAATTCCATCGTGGCCTGCGCCGCCGGCCACGGCGACCTCAACGTCGGCGATTCGGTGGGCTCCGTCTCCGCCCAGATCACCTTGGTCCTGGGGCTTTTCCCCTTCCTGGCAGGCACGGTGGACATCGACCGGCGCCGGATGTTCCTGCTCGGCGGCCAGACGGCCGTGGCATTGCTGCTCGGACTCCTGATCCAGTCCGACGGATATATCGGGCGGGTGGAAGCGGCTTTCCTGCTGGGTTGCTGGGCCTTGCTGACCTATCTCAATTACCGGCTGTACGGCTTGTCCGGGCATCCGGCCTCCCCTGTTCAAAACCACAAAAAAGGATGGGAGCAGCTGGCCGGACTGGCGGCCGGGCTGCTCCTCATCACGATAGGGGCCATGATAGCGATAGAAGGTATCATCATCCTGGCCGAAGCCATGGAGATTCCGTCGTATTACATCAGTTTCTTCGGGGCTTCCATCGGCACTTCGATGCCGGAACTGTTCCTGGACATCAGCGCCCTGCGGGCCGGCCGCAAGGATATCGCCATGGGCGACGTGCTGGGTTCCTGCATGGTGGACGCCACCTTGTCCATCGGTATCGGCCCACTCTTCACGCCGGGGCCGATCTCGGCCGCCTTGGCCGTACGCGGTACCGCCGTCACCGCCATCGCCGTCCTGCTGGCCACCGGCCTATTGGCCTACCGGGGTCGGCACGACCGGGGAAGCGGTATCTTCCTGTTGGCCGTCTATGGGGCGACCTATTACCTGTTGGCCTTTTGAGGCCGCCTGGTCCTGCTCCCGGACTACCGCCGGACCAGCCGGACTTCCTCCGTGCCGTAGGGCGTCCGCAACCGCAGGAAATGGATGCCCGGGGGGTCATCCGACAGGTCCGGCAAACGGAACGTATGCCGGCCGGCCGGGGTCCGGCCCTCCTGCAACACCCGGATCCTTCCGGCCAGGTCGACCCATTCCCACCGCGTGTGCATGTCTTCCCGCAGTTCGTACGGAACGGCGGCCGTTTCCCGGAACGGATTCGGGAAGGGCTGGCCAAGCATAAAAAGCCTGGCGGCATCCACGCGCGGACCTTCCGCGGCATGGATGCGCCATCCGATGTTCAAGGGAAAGCCGTCGGGTGTATACGCGACGGCAGATATCTTGCCGGTACCCACATGGACCGATTTTTCCAAGGTGCCGCTTTCCTCCACCGACATCGTCAGCCACAGCAGGGTATCCCCCGCCCGGACGGACTGTCCGTCCGGATGGTCCCAGGCGAAACCTACCTGCCCCGCTTCCGGGACGGATACCTGCTCCGGAAAGAAACCGGCGAGGCCGGGGCCTTCCGCCGACCGGAAACGCAGGACCTCCGCATCATGGAACAGGGTGAACTGCAGGGCGGACAAGGTTTCGTCCGATCCCGCCGTGATCGGCCACCGGACCAGCTCCCCGGCCACCAGGCTTCGGCCCGGGGCCTGCAAGAGCAACTGCCCGCTCCCGCCGGCCTGCCGCAGGACCAGTTCCTCCTCCTGTGCGTTCCCGCTGGTGGAGCCGTTCAAGTCCCCCACCTTGACGGCGATGAAACTCCTGCCGACCATGTCCGGGTCGGTTCCGGAAAGCTGCGCCGCCTCCGGAAAGTCCTCCGCAAATGGATTCTCCGGATGCGGGAAGCTATAATCCGCCCGCACGAATCGCCAGGAAGTGTTGCCGGGGAACGCATCCGAGAGGAACAGGATGGCTTTCCGCAGCACAACCGCGTCGTAGGTCGTCACCGCGCCCGACCGGTTGGCATCGGCCGCTATGATCTTGTACGGGCTGTCCAGCGCCGCAACACCCAACACATGCCGGGTCAGCAGGACCAGGTCGAAGGTCGTCACCCCGCTCAACAATTCGTCGTTCTTGTATGGGGAGACCGAACTCCCGCCGGCTGCCGGCACCTGGTCGAACTGGTAAAGCCCGTTCCCGCCGGTATAGGTGGACGTCAGCGAATTCCCTTCCTGCAGCCTTACCTGGACATTGGCCATGCCCTGGTAATTCTGCCGGTATACCAATCCCGCCACCAGCGGGGAACTGTTCATACAGGCATTGGAAGGGTCGAACAACAGGAGGTCGCCCGCACAGGAGGCACTGTTGCCGAATGTGTCCGTCACCACCATGGTGTAGGTGACCATCGTCGGGTTGGACACCAGGAAGCCGCAGTCCATCACCGAAGGCTGGAAATCGACCGTGACATCCGTACAGGCGTCCTCCGCGACCAGGAAACCCGCCGCCAGCAGGCTGTCGACGGGTACCTCCGCGATGCCGGACGCATCCAGCGACACCTCGAAACTGGGGCAGGAGGCCGTGGGAGGCGTCAATTCCTTGACGATGACCCGGGTCTGGACCTGCGCCGTATTCCCGCAGGCATCGGTGGCGGTGAAGGTGACGACCGTCTCGCCGATCGGGTAGTCGCCGCTCGCATTGGCACCGCCGCCGTTGTAATCATTGGTGATGGTGACCGGCTGGGAGGAACAATTGTCCTGCGCGGACGCATTCACGCTGACGAAAGCCGTGCATCCCAATCCGGACACGATGACGTTCAGGGAATCCGACCAGGACATCACCGGCGGCACCTGGTCGTCCACCAGGATGGTCTGCGGCAGCAGCCGCTGGTTGCCGCACGCATCCGTCAACCGGTAGGTCCGGACAATTTCCCCCGAACAGCCCGACAGCCCGGTGTCGCCGACGTATTCCACCGTCACCGGCCCTTGGCAGTTGTCATTTTCCCCGATGACGTTCGACACGTTGGGCGGGGATACCTCGCCGACGCACGGGAAGGGACCGAGGACCGGCATCGGGTTGGCGGTCGGCGCGACGGTATCCGCGATCGGGATGTCCTGTACCCACAGCACGCTGTTTTCACAGGCATCCGTCAGGCGGAAGATGCGCTGCAAGGTGCCGGCACAGGCTGGGGCCGGCGATGCCTCCACGAACTCCACCGAGACCGCACCGATGCAGTTGTCCTGCGGGGAGACCACATCGGATACCGAGGGCGGCGGCACGGCCGCCGCACAGGCGTACGGTCCGACGGACGCAAAGGGATCCGCCGTGGGCGGCAAGGTGTCGTTGACCACCAGGGTGATGACGTACGGCTCCGCCACGTTGCCGCAGCTGTCCGCCGCGGAAAACCGGAGTATCCGGGTGAACCGGTTCGGGCAGTCGCCGGCGATCGTGGTATCCTGGGTCAATTCGACCGTGAAGGACGAACAATAATCCGTTGCCTCGGGCGGCAGGGGCTTGACAAAATCACCTTCGCACAGGAACACCCGGTCCAGTGCTCCCGGTGCTTCCGACCAGACGGGAGGCGCCAGGTCCTGCACGGTAATCTCCTGGGTGTAGGTGGTGTCCCAACCCGAACACCATTCCTGCACCGTATAGGTACGGTAGACCTTGGCCCCGCAGGCCTGGGCGTAAACCACATCGGAGTAATGGACGGCGAACAGCTCGCAATCGCTCCAGACCGTCACGGCACCGGCGACCAGGCTGTCCAAGGGCACGCTGCAATCCACCGTGGTATCGGCCGGAAACAGGAATTGGGCCGGGGTATCGTCCACCCGGGTGATCAGTTGTTGGCAGGTCGCCTCGAACCCGTTGACGTCGCGGACGGTGTACGTCCGCAGGACGGTCCCGGAAAGGCAAGGGGTCAGGTCCTCCTGGTCTTCGAAAAACAGCGTATCCACGGAACAATTGTCGGCGGCCAGCGGCAATCCCGCCAAAGCCGGCGGCACCGGCAGGGGGCCGGCACATGGCACGGTGGCGGCCGCCGGACACTGGATGGTGGGCGGCAGCTTGTCCTGTACCGTGACAAGGGACATGCAGGTGTTCGCATTGCCGCCGCAATCCGCGACCCGGATGACAACCGGAATAGTATCCTGAAGGTCCGCACAATCGAAAGTCAAAAAGGTGGAGAACAGGCCGGTGCTGTCATCCATGCGCCGGCCGGAGAAGGACACGGCGCAGCAATCGTCCGCACTGCCGTCGTCGAACAGTGCGGCGGGAACCTTTGCGTAACCGGCCGACCCGATGGAAACGACCATGGCGGCGTCGCAGGCGGCGACCGGTACCTGTTCGTCCCGAACCTGCAGGACCGTCTGGCAGGAACCCGTGTGCTGACAGGCATCCCGGACCAGGTAGGTCACCATATGGGTGCCGGCCGGCAGGGAATTCACCAAACCGCCGTTGGACGGCAGCAGCAAGCCCGGCAGGAGCGTTTGGAACTGCAGCGTCCCCCCGCAGTCATCCGTGGCCGTGCAGGGCGGCAACAGGAAGGTGGCCGCACAATCCGATCCGTTCGTACCGACCACCAAGGTATCCGGACAGGAGACGGACGGCGGCATGTCATCCAGCACCCGGATCAGCTGCACCGCCTGCACCAGCGCACCGCTGCATTCATCCCATGCCGTCCAGCGGCGCAGCACGGCATAGGTTTCCCCACAAGCAGGCAGGGTTTCATCCTCGAATTGGACATGAAGACCGCACAGGGCCGTCACCGGAAGACCACCGACGGCCGGATATCCCGTGACCGACGGTGACAGGTCCGTGGCCCCGCACGACAAGGCGGGGGACTGGATGCCGTCCAGGTTGAGCGGAAACACGAGGTCCTGAAGGGTAGGCCGGACGACGGAAATGGTCTGGGTACACGTCGGCGACACATTGCCGGATGCATCCACCGCCTGCCAGGTCCGGCTGTACGTCCCCAACAGCGTATCTCCGCAGGCGGCCGGAAACCACAAGGTCGAGTGGTTGACCGTCGGGTCGCCGTCGCAGTTGTCCGTCACCTGCCAAAGCCCGAGGACGACCGGATCCGTATCCGCCGTGCATGATACCGTGGTATCCTGGCATTGGACCACCGGCGGAAGTTTGTCCTCAATCCGGACCGACCCCCAACAGGCGGACTGGGTAGCGTCATCCACCACCATGGCATACAGGACGGCCCCGACCCACGCACAACCCACCGTATCGCCGAGGGCCTGGCCCGAGGGACTGAATACCGTCACGGTCTTCGGGCCGGGACAGCCCCCGCCTTCCAGCAGGAGGCCCGCATCCACGACCGCCTGGCCCGTCTCCGGTAAGGACACGTTGACCAGATTGTTACATACCAGGACACATTGGGAAAAGGAACTTTCAGGCGCACACAATATCCATACAAACAGCAGGACGGAAAAAAGCCGACATCTTCTCATGACAAGGGATTTTAATTTGTCGTGTGCTTTCTCCGTAGTATGCAGGGGCAATGATTCCCAGGCCTTGACCGGCGCAACAGGCACGGAAGGCGGTTGTTAAAGATCCAGCGGAGCTCCGCTGAGCAGTGAATAAGGATCTGTTAGCGGCCGGAGCAAGTCCTGTCCTGAAGGTGTGGACGGACGGCAAGGGCCACATACGCAACCGGGAACGGGATGTGGGTTCGGGCGCGGGACCAACGGAAGACGTTCGCTTTCCGGAGCCGGGTGCCACGATAGCGGTCGACTATGCCGAAAGGGACCGGGGGAGCTTGCCCACCGGTAAGCCCGGACATACCTGGCGCTGCGTGGTACCGACGGTCTTCATTGACCGCGCGGATCAGTCTTGTGAATCGGAAGATGGGATGTGTGGGAAATTGTCGGAAACAGCCCTTTCATCATGTGGGATTTATTCCGTATGTGTTCTAACGTCAGCTTCAACAATATGGTTTCAACAAATAAATATTTTTTTAATGTTTTTATCGGAAGGGGTATTCGGATGCCGCGCCGGGTGACCGGATACCCCGACCCAAGGCGTTAGCCTGGCTTGGTTTTTGACCTTTGGTACCGAAAGGTCTCATCCGCCACCCTCCCCCCGACGGCGAGAACCTTTCACGACCATTATCCCCCCTTTTTCCCGAGTCGAGTTCCTCATTCGCCATCTCCCTTGGCAATAAAAATCATGTGTCCGCCGGATGCATACCGGCAGGCTGGGTATACCGCCATGGCACCGTCGTTCCCGGTCGGCCTGCCCACCCCATTCGGTGCAATGGGAAATGACGCCGCGCACCTCCTCGGAACAATACCTTAAAAACGCATAACCATGAAAAAGGACATCAAAAAGACCATTCGGGACTTCGCCGCCCAAGCCATCAGCGAGACGCAACAGCAGCAGATCAAAGGAGGATCGGATTTCATCGGGGTGGATGACGTGGTCGTCGGCTGAAAGGGTCCGACGAGGAAGTCCCCTGGCCGGTATCCGGAAGCTGGGCGGTAATCTTTTGTGTCAGCCAAGTCCTGAAAAAGGTGTTGTCGTCCGAACGGACCTCCTCCAGCAATTGGTGGAGGTCGGCGGGTGCGGTTCCGGCTTGTTCCGACAGCCTGGCCAGGTTCCTGACGTGGACGATGAAATTCAGGTAGCGTCGGACATTCGCCTCCGTCAGGTTGCTGCGGCCGACCAGATGCCGCCTGAAGTTGGAGATGGCAGCCAGTAAGTCCTCCAGCATCAGTTCATCGGCCAACAGCTGGTCGTACATGACCCGGATCTCAAGGGTACGGACCCTTGTGTTCAGCAGTTCGTCCGACCGGATCGGAATCGTCTGCAGCAGCAGCCTGGCCTGGGAAAGCTCATGTTCCGAACCGTTGTGGACACCCTGGACATAATGCCAGTAGGCCTGGCTGTACAGGAGCGTCGCCTCCCGGTCTTCGGCAGGCAGTTGGTGACCGTACTGCCTGATGAAGGATTCGGTCCATCCGAGCGCATCCACGGTCAAGGCGATGGTCACCACATTCAGGAAAAAGTTGGCGGCTACGGTGGAACTGCCCTCGTCCAGCAGTCCCAGGTCGATACCGCCCCGGTACAATTCGAACAGGAATACGGAGTGGTCCATGTTTCCGGAATTGGAGAACGGGGTCATGTAGTTGATTATGACCTTGTAGGCCATTTTCTTTTCCTGTAGGTTCATCCGATGGATATTCGTCTCGAGCAGCACCCGGAGGTCCGGTATATCCGGCGACCGGTCGGATTCGGAAAGCAGGCGGTACATACGCAGGAAGAAAGCAACGACCGGCTGCCGGAGCAAGACGTGGTCGTCCGGAAATTGAAGAATGGTGGGAAGCAGCGATTGGTCGTCCTCCCGGGCGGCATGACGGGACAGGAGCCGATTTTCGATGCCGAAGGTGAGGGCTTGCAGGACGAATTGTGTCTCGAAAGCCTGCACGAAGCTCCAGAAATAGGACTGAACCTGTTGATGTTGCTTATGTTGGGGGTGGTAATAGATTTGCCGGTAGAGCTGGAAAGTTCGGGAGAGGTACGATTCCCCTCTTTCCGGGTGCTGTTCCAAATCCGCCAGTTGGTCCTGCACTTCGCTGAGGAACAGGCCGTGATCCTGGCGGGAGGCGAGCGCCGCCGCCAGCTGCTGCCGATACTCCTGCCGGTCATCCGTCATCCGGCGGTGTACGAGATAGCGTTCCAGCAAGCCCGTCAGCCGCGACATCAGCTTGCGAAGCCTGAGGTCTTGGTAGGGTTCCTTCCCATACACCTTCCGGAACAACTGCTCCCGGGAAAGCTGCGGAGCGTCCAGGTCCGGCCAAAACCGGACCAGGTACCGGAACAGCCGTCGACTCGGCACATGGGTGTTGTGGTAGTCCGTATGTAGGAAACGGTCCACATCCGGCAATTCCTCCGCCTGCAACAGCCGGACCAAGCGAAAAAGTTTGTATCCCTGCATCGTATTCCTTTCCTTATCGATCCGCAGCCGTCCGGGTATGGTCCACCCGACACCCTGTCCTGCGGGTTCCGCCGCGACGCCAGGGCCTGTTTGTACCTGGTTTCACCGGAACAAATCCAATATGGCAAATATAACACAAAATATTGTCATACATATTATTACAATATTGAACAAGCCTTTTCATCCGATAATTTCATCTATCCTGACCGGTACAAATATAAGCCAATGACCTTGGAGGTCGGCATGGACGGACCTATCTTTGAATCACTTTGATAGTTTAACATCTCCAAGCAGTATTCTCTGGGCAGGTTACGCCCATGCCAATCACAGGCATGGGCGTGCCGCCGCTTTTTTTCCTTTTTTTCCTTTTTTTCCCTTCTCGTTCCTGGTCTCCGCCGCACACGTCGCCTTTCCTGCTTCCTCCGGGAACTCCGGGCCGGAAGATCTTGTTCCTTTACCGTCATGGATATGTTCGGATTGGCTTATTTTTGCGAGGACATTCGGATGACTCACCACCGAACCAAATCAGCGTCGCATGCGATTTCCTGGGTTACAAACCGGCCGAACGCCGGGAAACACCGCCACTTTTCCCCTGGTTTTCCGCCGGATGCGCCGGAAAATAGGAGTGGCCGTGCTGTTGCTGTCCGTGCCGGCGGCCGTAATCCTCTGGTTAAGGGAACAACCGGCCTGGTTCCTGGACACGACGGTCCGGACCACCGCGGGGGAACACCGGGAACTGACCCTGCCGAACGGGGCGAGGGTGGTACTGAACGCCGGATCGGAACTGGCATACGACAAGGCGGACTGGTCCGCCCGACCGCTTGTCCGCCTGGAAGGGGAAGCCTATTTCCGCATCAAGGGAAAGGAACGCTTCCAAATCGTCTCCCGGCAAGGTCATGTATACGCGGTCGGCACGGGAATTTTCAACGTGTTCGCACGGGGGGAGGAACTGGAAGTGATGTGCACCCAAGGCAAGGTGCAGGTCGCGAACGAAGCGGAGGCCGAACGGGTGCTGCTGGGCAAGAAGGAACAGGTCCGGATTGTCCGGGGTAAAATGCAACAGCGGGAGAAACTACCTTATTTCCCTGCCTGGTACAAGGGAGAAAGCCATTTCCACCGGGTGGCCGCGGAGCGGGCCTTCCAGGAGCTGGAACGGCAATTCGGGGTGACGGTCCTGGCCGAAAGCCTGCCGGACAAACCCTTCAGCGGAAAGTTCGGTCACCAACGACTGAATCCGGCCTTGCAGGCCGTATGCAAACCCTTGGGGCTGACCTGGCGCGCCCAGGGCCAGGATACCATCTTGATCGGCCGTTGAGCCGGTATCGGACCCACAAACCACTGCCCATGCCGATGGAAAAGAAAATAGGACTGGTCCTGTCCGGCGGCGGCGTCCGCGGGGTGGCCCACCTGGGTGTCCTGCAGGTACTCCTGGAAATGGGGCTCGAGCCGGCCGTGATCTCCGGAACCAGCGCCGGCGCACTGGTCGGCGCCTTCCACGCCGCCGGCCATTCCATCGAAACCGCCTTCCGTTTTTTCATCAATACCCCGGTGTTCAAGTTGGGACATTTCACCACCAACAAGCCGGGCATCATCGATATCACCCGCTTCAAACCCTTGCTGGCGGAGCATTTCCCCACAGATGATTTTTCCGCCCTCGAAAAACCGCTCTTCGTCACCACCACCGACCTGCTCCGCGGACAACCCGCCACCTTCTCCGAAGGAAGCCTCATCGATCCGCTCCTCGCCTCCGCCGCCGTCCCCGTCGTGTTCACCCCGGTCTCCATCGGCGGAACCCTCTTCTCCGACGGTGCCGCCGTCAACAACTTTCCGGTCGAGCCGCTGCTCGGACAATGCGATATCCTCCTCGGTGTGAACGTCTATCCGCTCCAACCGGTCCGGCCCGACCGCATCTCCTCCGCCATCAAGGTCCTGGAACGCGTCATGCACCTGTCCGTCCACCACCAGTCGGTCCAAAAATACCCCACCTTCGACCTGGTCATCGCCCCAGCCGAACTGGCCCGCTTCGGAACCTTCGACCGGGGCCATTTCGAGGAAATCTTCGAGATCGGCTATCAGGCCGCCCACGCCCAACGGGCCGCACTCCAGGACCTGGTCGGTACCGCCGCCGCCTGCTCCGGATAACGGCGCCCGCAAACCGGCTCCCGCCCCGCTCCTCCCGGTGTCCGGTTTCTTCCTCCTCGTCCCTTTTACACCCGCCGACGTTCCATTTTAGCAGTGTTGTCTCCGAAGTTTGGGAAAATACTGTTAACTTGGTTAACTTTATTGCCCGAATTGACCCGGTGAGTCTACCCGGTCGGTCGCGTGCTCCTCCCGGCGCACGCGTCCACCCGGGCATGTCAACCACACCTTTTAAACGTGCTGAAGAAAACTGTAGAAGCGACCATTCTCCAAAGTATCCTGGAGTTTATCGAACAACTCAAGCGAGGAGGGGAAATCCTGCTTCAGATACACGGCCTGACCAGCCAGCAGTGGATCATCCTGTTGCACATCGCCATGGATCCGAACCTTCCTTTCTTCAAGGGCCGGAAGAACGATTCCCCCCCGACGGCATCGGAGCTCGCCGCCTATTTCAATGTGTCCAGGGCCAACATCACCAACATGCTGAATACCTTGGCGGAAAAAGGATTGGTCCGCCATACGGACGACCCGGTCGACAAACGGCGCAAAATCCTCCAGCTGACGGAAAAAGGGGAAGCCATGGTCGACCGGCTGGAAGTGTTGCGGCATGAGGCCAACGACCGCCTGTTCGGGTCTTTTTCCGCTTTCGAGAAATCATTGTTCCTGAATCTCATCGACCGCTGCCTGGTCTACCAGGAAGACGAGAACAAACGCCTGCGGTCCGTTCACTGACCCGAAGGCCAGCCGTTCCACCAGGGGTGCGCCGGCAAAGGTGCGTGCAACCGGAGCGCTCCGCCATGCACCGGATGAACCAGGGAAAGGGTGTGGGCATGCAAACCGATCATATGCGGTTCCGATCCGGGTTCCGGCTCCGCCCCATACCGGCTGTCGTTGAGCAAAGGACAACCGGCTGCCGCCAGCTGGGCGCGGATTTGGTGGTACCTGCCGGTTTCCGGCTCCACCGACAACCGGGTGACCCCTGCCATCGCTTCCCCTGACCGCCGGTATCGCAAACGGCAATGCTTGCCTCCCGGATGACCGGCCGGGACGATCTCCGCCTTTCGTTCCGCTGTATTCCGAACGATATGGCCCTCCAGGAATCCCTCCGAAGCCGGCAGATGGCCCCGCGTCAGGGCCAGGTAGGTCTTCCGCACCTCCCTCCGCTCGAATTGCCCGGCCAATTGCCGGGCAGCTTCCCGTTTGAGGGCGAACAAAAGCACCCCGCTCACAGGCCGGTCCAAGCGGTGCAGCAGGATGGGGTCCTGCCGCTTTTTCCAGGGATACCGCTCCCGCAGATACCGCCGGACGGATTCCAGGCAACCTTCCCCCTCCCGGTCGGCGGTCAGTCCGGCCGGCTTGTGGATGGCCAATATCCAGGCATCTTCGTACAGGATCGTCACGTCTTCCATGGTATCTGATGCATCGGGTCGCAGTCCCCTACCCTACTGTTTTCCGGACAACACCCGTTTCTTGTGCGCCACCAGCCGCTCCGTCAACCGGGCACGAACCGCCGGTTTTTCCACCGGAAGGGTCAGCAGCCACTGCACCAATTGCTCCGCGTCCGTTTCATCCGGCTCCCGGGGCTCCTTTCCCTGGTCGAACAGCAACAGCAGCTGCTGGACGAACACTTGCTCGTATCCCTTGACCTCGCTTCCGCCCGTATAGGGAAATACGGTTTGGAAGGCCACCCGGACGGGCACCCCCCGGGACAGCAGTAAATGCAGGGCCTCAATCCCGGCATCCGACAGCCGGCTGATCCGTTCGTTCCAGCCGGCCGGTCCGCCGGCCCGGGTATCTATGGCAAACAAGGGCCTTGCCTGTACTTCCGCCGGCTCCCGGCGCAGGTACAGGTCCACCCCGACTACTTGCCGCCCTTCCCGACGGAATCCGATCTCCAGGCGGTACCGGGTCCGGGCATTGATTTCCAAACAGACGGGTTCCAACACTTTCCGCCGGAAATTCCGGAAATCCCGATACATTTCCCCGATTCCCAAGGCCGCTTTCAAGTCGCCGACATCCGGCCGCCACACCCATTGTTCCTCCGTCGGCTCCGCTTCCTCCTTCCAGGCGGCCAGGCACCGCTCCAACAACCGGACGGCCAGCGGGGACTGCAATTGCTCAACCCCCATGCCGGCCACGGCATCGGCCCCGTAAGCCTCCTCCCGCAACCAGGTTGACAAGGACGGATTCAGCCAGGCCGACACGACCAGTCGCCCATATGCATCCGCATGAACATACGCCGCCGATAACCAGTTGAAGAAAAAATGACCGGTGTCGCCCGGATCGCCGGTACGGACCGGCACCCGCACCTTCGCCCCGACCAAGCGCCCCAGCACCGCTTCCGCTCCCCCCGTTGTCCCGGCCAGTGCCGGCAGGTCCTCCAGGCTGGACAAGGGCACCTGCACCAAAGCAGCCGCTTCGGCCGGCTGGCCGTACAGGTGCCGCAAGAGCCCTCTCTCCGCCGCGGTAAGCCGGGCGAAAGCCTGCTGCAGCTCCGGACGGAACCGCTCCCCCACCTTGCCGTCAAGTCCGTTCATCGTATCGTCTCATGCAGTTGTTCCGGTGGTGCCGTCCCTTCCTCAACGGGCCAGGACGACATCCCCGCGGTAAAGAAGGACTTGCCCGTCCACATACCGCACCTGGATAAGATACAGGAAATCCGCCGGATCCATCGTTTCCCCCCGGAAGGTACCGTCCCATCCGGGACTGGTCCCGTCTACGGAAGGTGCGAGGTCGAGGGCCTCGAAAAGCAGGTCTCCCCACCGGTCGTATACCCGGACGAAGTCGATGCGCTCCACCCCCCGTCCGGCGAAAACCTGGAAACGGTCGTTGATGCCGTCCCCGTTGGGCGAAAAGACATTGGGAATGAATATGTTCCGATTCCGGTCGATGTCCACCAATACCTGGGTAACCGCGACACAACCGTTGGTGTCCACCACGGTCAATGTATACCGTTGGCTGCGGATGGCATTGACCCGCGGGTTCTTGCAGTCCGTGCAGGAGAGTTGGTCGGCCGGCTCCCAGCTGAACGATTCGATGGGAAGGGAAGAAAAGATGGACGGGTCCAGGACCGTCAGGGTATCGCCGAGTTCAATTTCCACCACGGCCGGCAATTCGACCGATAGTTCCAGGGGTTGGTCCACCACCACCGTGGTATCGGCGCGACAGCCCAACAAGGCGTCGGTCACCGTCACGACATGGGTCCCGGCCAACACGGGGGAGTACTCCCCGGGCAGTTTGTCGATACCGTTGTCGACGGAAAAGACGTAGGGGCCGGGGCTGCCGCCGCTGACGGACGCCACCGTCAGGAAGGTCGTTTCCCCGAAACAAAGGATCGGTTCGATATCCTCGAGGACGAAACGGATGGGCGGGGGCTCGGACAGCAGGTGGGTCAGGGAGGCCTCGCAGCCTTTCACATCGACCACCGTCACGCTGTAGAGGCCCGGCAGCAACCCGTCGGCCACCGGGGAGTTGGTCGGCGCCACCCCGTCCTCCCACAGGAAAACCGGCGCGCCGGTAGCGATGTTGCCCCCTTGCAGCACCAGGGATATCACCCCGTCGTCTCCGCCGGGACAACGGATGTCCGCCGTCTCCAGCGGATTGAGGGAGACGACGAACGGTTCGGGTTCGGCCACGAGGACCGTATGGGTGAAGGCGCAGCCGTTGGCATCCGTAATTAGGGCACCGTAGGAGCCGGCCGTCAGGTCCGTCAAGGTATTTCCGGCGGTGCCGCCGGCCCAGACAATCTGGTAGGGCGGGGTGCCACCGCTCGGGAGGAGGGTGATTTCCCCGTCCACTCCCTCGAAACAGGAGACGTTGGTGATCTGCTGGCCCGGTACGATCGGCAGCGGGGAAGGGATGAGCACGGTGGTGTCCACGAAGCAGGTCCCGTCGGAAATGGTCAGGGTCTGGGGGCCTGCACACAGGGCGGAGGCGGTGCTGGTGGTGGCGGAGGCGGTCGTTTCGCCGCTTTGCCAGGTGAAGTTGAAGAATCCCGAGCTACCGTCGGCATAGCCTGCGGTGGCGGTGGCCTGACCGTCGCAGCCGGTTCCGACATTGGCGCAGCTGACCGAGTCGATGCCGCTGAAAGCGGCGAGGATGGCCGGCGGGTCGGCCAAGGTAAGGACGGTGTCGAAAGGCGGGCAATTATTGGCGTCGGTCAGGGTCAAGCCGTAGCTGCCGGCGGTCAGGTTGCTGATTACGTTGAAGTTGGTGCCCGCGACCCCGTTCGACCACTGGAAGAGGTAAGGCGGGGTGCCGCCGAGCGGAAAGGCGATGAGGGCGCCCCCTCCCAGTCCGGGACATTGCGGGGACTGGAACGCGACGCTGTCCAGTTGGATGGGCGGCGGGGACGTGACCAGTGCCGTATCCACCGTCGTACAGCCGTTTTGGTCGGTGATGGTGACGACATACGTGCCGGGTGCGAGTGCGGACAGCGTCGTCCCTTGCTGGCCATTGGACCAGGCATAGCCGATGATGGGCGCATCACCGGGGAGGGCGGTCACGGTAAGGGTACCGTCGCTGCCGCCGGCACAATCGATGTTGCCGTCCGGCAGGCCGGTGACCAGCGGAGGTGCCTGGACCAGGACGATCGCCGTGGCGGTTCCGGTACATCCCTGCTGGTCGCTGACGGTGACCGCATAGCTGCCGGCCTGGAGTCCGGTCAGGATGGAATCGGCGGCGAATCCGCCGCTCCACTCATAATCATAAGGATAGGTTCCGCCCTGCACCCCCAGGGTGATGCCGCCGTCGTTTCCGGGCTGGCAGGACTCGGGTTGCACGGCTTCGACGGATACCAGGAGGCTGGGCGGGGCGCCGATGACAAAAGTGGTATCGGCGGAACAACCCTGCGCATCCGTGACCGCCAGGGTATAGGTACCGGTACAGAGATTGGCCAGCTGGGCGGTGGTGGCGGTCGTGGTGGCCGGGGGCGGGGCGACGGGAGCACCGGCCCAGTCGAAGGTATAGGGTGCCGTTCCCGTACCGGCCAGGCTGACGGCCGTCACAAAAAGTTGGCCGTTGCAAACACCGGCACACAAGGCATCGGTCACGACGGCATTCACACCAAGAACGGTCTGTGCCGGCAGGACGGCATCGAGGGCGAGGGTGCAACCGTTCGCATCGGACACGGTGACCGGATAAGTGCCCGGTGCCAGGTTCGGCAGGGAGGAAGCGACGGCGGTATCATTGAAAACCGGCATGCCCCAGCTGTAGGAATACGCCCCTTGCGCATCGGGTGTTCCGCCCGCCGCCTGTACGGTCAGCTGGCCGTCGTCGAGTCCTTGGCAGGCGGCGGTATCCGCCAGGACGGCGGCCGTCAGGGGTTCCGGTTCGGACAGGGTGACTTCCTCCGTCGTCACGCAGCCGGTCATATTTTCCACGATGGACAGCGTGTACACGCCGGCCGGCACCTGGGAAAGCGCGGATTCATTGCTCCCGTTGCTCCAGTCGAAGAGGAAGGTGGTTTCCGGGTTGGCGATGGGCGTGCCGGACAGGAGAATGCTGGTGGCGATCGATCCGGAACCGGCGTTGCAGAGCGGGCTGACGGGCAGGAAGATGATCTCGGGAACGGGAGGGCTGCCGACCTGGACGAAAAGGTTGTTCACCTGGGCGGTATCCTGGGCGTCGGTGACCGTAACGGAATAGCTGCCGGCGGGGAGGTTGTCGGCCGTGAAGGAGCCGCCGGCCAGGTTGATGAGGACGGGGCCGCCCACCGTACCGGTAGCCGTCTCCTCCCAGCTGATGGTATAGGGTGCTTGTCCGCCGTCGACCATGACGGTGAAACTGCCATCCTCGTAATCCGGGCAAGATTCGTCCAGGGCGGAGATGTTCACAACCATGGCCCCGTTGGCGACACAGACCGAACCGGCGGTGCCGTTGAAGCCCAGGACATCCCCGGATTCATTGACCACCTCAATCAGGGGAGCGGCCACGAAGGACAGGTCGCTGCAGTCGCCGTCCGTACCCACCACATCGAAGCAGACCTGGAAGAGCACGGTACCGTCCGCGAGGGAAAGCCCGGTACCGGACGGGGAGAACCAGGAGAATATCAGGCTGTCGCCGAGGCTGTTGAAACTGCCGTTGAAGCTGAATCCCGGAATCAGGGGATTGAGGTTGACGACGGTATCGTACTGGATGACGGCTTCGTCCCAAGCCAGGGCGTACTGGATGGAGACGATGTCCGTCCAACCCGCCAGGCTGACCACATCCACGCAGATGTTGTCGTCGGGGGCGGCCAGTACGTCCGGAATGGATTGGGTGATGGAAACACAGGAGCTCATGGTGGCCAGCAGGCTGGCGCCGCAGCTCTTGCCGTCCTCGACGGAGATCTGGTACAGGCCCGGCTGCGGGATCTGGAAGACGACTTCCGAACCGTGGCCGGCGGGACCGCTGATGATTTCCGCCACGACGGAAGGGTCCGAGAACATCGAGATGGTGATGTCATAGGAGCTTCCGTCGAACTGCGGCAATCCGCCCGCCACGCTGAAGGCACCTTCGCAGCCGCTCAGCCCGGCCGTTATTTCGAAGTTGTTGATCTTGATCTCATTGAGGTAAACCACGGCGAAGGCCGTATCCGTATTGAGGTGGACACAAGGGCCGACGGTACCGGACACGGGATCGGCCTCGTACTGTTTGTCGGCGAAATCATCGATGGTGAGCGGGGCGAACCAGACCAGGGTGGGATTCCCGCCGTTGAAAAAGCCCTGGATCGAGCCGTCGTTAAGGAAGGTCAGGTTGCCGCCGGCCGAACCACCGGCCGCCACCCAGATGCCGTTGGCCGGGGGCGGGCTGTTCAGGATGCAGGGGTCCGTCAGCAGGGTCGCCAGGTCGGGTCCTGTCGTGGTGGGCGGGCAATCGAAAAATCCATAGGTGATGCCGGGCAAGGTACCGGGATCGGGATCCCCGCTCAAGTCGGCATTGCCGTCGGGAAGGACCCGGATCGAATCGTTCCGGCACAGGAACAGGGTATCCGGACTGACATCGTTGCTTTGTCCGGTGAAATTGCCGAAGGTGAAAGTCCCGGCGAACTGGTCGGCACAAGCCAGGCCCTTCCCCTGCTCGGGGACCGATACCGGCAGGGAACCTTTCAACCGGACGGACTGCGGCTGTTGGGCCGCCGACAGCATCGGCAGCAGACAAAGCGAAAGGGAAAGAAGGACGAATCGCATAAAGATGGTATATTTTGTCACTTTTCCGACAAGACGATGCGAGTCTGACGGCATCGGGTACCCGGGAGGACCCGTCGGCAAATGAAGGGGCTAAATTAGGCAGTTTTAGGCGCAAGTGAAGGGAAACCGCCGCCGCTGTCCGTCAGCTGCCTCAAAAATCGGACTTGTCGATGCGGGCGGGCGAAAAAAACGCCGGCCGCTTTCCAGTTTTACAGGATTGGTTACCTTTGGTTTCAAATAGCAGACGATGAAAAGCAATATCCGCCCTTTCCTTCCGCACATCCTGGCCTACGTCCTGTTGCTGGTCCTTTCGGTGATCCGATTCGCCCCGGTCGTCCTGGAGGGCAAGGTATTGCAGCAATCGGACAACATGCAGGCGAAGGGCATGCAGGCGGAATCGCTGCAGGTGCGGGAGGAGACCGGTCGGCTGCCGCTGTGGACCAATTCCATGTTCGGCGGCATGCCCACCTTCCAGATCCAATATCCAACGAAGGGGGTATTGCCCAAATTGTTCCACGGTGTGCTCCTCAGCAAGACGATTACGACCCCTCATACCAGCATCCTGCTGATGATGGCCGGATTTTACCTGCTGATGGTGGTGCTGGGAGCGGACTGGCGGGTCGCCCTGGTCGGGGCGGCGGGCTTCGGTTTGGCCGCCAACCACATGGGCCTGGTGGAGGCGGGACACTCCACGAAGGTCGTGGCGGCCGCCTATTCCGCACCGGTGCTGGCGGGCTTGGTCCTGACCTTCCGCGGGCAGTATCTGATGGGCTTCAGCACCACCGCCTTGTTCCTGGCGCTGCAGCTGTACGCCAATCACGTACAGATCACCTACCTCCTTTTCCTGACCTTGGCATGGTTCGGCCTGGCCCAGCTGGTGGATGCCGTCCGCCGGCGGACGCTGCCCCGTTTCGTGAAAGCCTCCCTGTTGTCGGTGGCGGCCGTCGCCATCGGGTTCGCCTGCAACACCGGCCGCTTGTGGAGTACCATGGAGTACGCCTCGGAAACCATACGCGGCACCTCGGAACTCAAGGCCAAGGAGGACAGCAGCGGCTCCAGCGCAGCGGAGGGAGGCGGCCTCTCCAAATCCTATGCCTTCCAATGGAGCTACGGCCTTTCGGAAACTTTCAACCTGCTGATTCCCAATTTCAAAGGCGGTTCCAGTACGGAAGCATTCGTCTCCGATCCGGGCAGCGCTTCCCTGGCTGCACTCCGTCAGCTGAACAACCCGGAACTCGCCAACCAACTGGCACGCTACACCACCCACTATTGGGGTGACGTTCCTTTCACCAGCGGGCCCGTCTACCTGGGCGTTGTCTTCATCTTGCTGGGCATCATGGGACTGTTCCTGACCAAGGGTCCCTTCCGCTGGTACCTGGTAGCCTCCATCGTTTTTACCATTCTCTTGTCATGGGGCCGCAACTTCCCCGCTTTCAACTATTTCATTTTCGACCATTTCCCATATTTCAACAAATTCCGCGACGCCACCACCGCCCTCGGCACGACCAACCTGCTGCTGGTCATCGCCGCCACCCTGGGGTTGCAACAATTCCTGCAGGCCGACACCCCCGGCCCGGAACGCCGCACGGCCCTCACCAGGGCAGGCCTCCTGACCGGGTCCCTCCTTGCGGCCGGCCTGGTCTTGAGCTTCCTGATGGATTACCAGAAACCGGGGGATGATATCCCCGCCAGCCTGGCCGCCGCACTTGCGGAGGACAGGGCCGCCTTGCTCCGCAGCGACCTCCTGCGCTCCGCCGCCTTCGCCGTCGCCGCCTTCGGTGTGCTGTGGCTGTCCCTGCAACGCCGACTTGGCTTCCACTGGCTGATACCGGGCATCGGCCTGCTCGCCCTGCTCGACATCTGGGGCGTGGGCAGCCGTTTCGTCCGGGAGGATTCCTACGTCACCAACCTCGAAAAAAGCAGGGCCGTGGCCCCGACGGCCGCGGACGAACAGATTATGGCCGACCCGGACCCCCATTTCCGGGTCGCGGATTTCCGCCGGAACCCCTTCTCCAATGCGTTCACCTCCTACCACCACAAGAGCATGGGCGGATACCACGCCGCCAAACTGATGCGCTATCAGGAACTCATCGAACGATACCTGGGAGATCCCCAAGCCAATTCCCATATTTACGGGATGTTCAACGCCCGGTATTTCATCGGACAAAACGACCAGGTCATCCAAAACCCGGATGCCCTCGGCCATGCCTGGTTCGTGGAATCCTTCGAGATCGTCCCGGACGGGGATGCGGAAATCGCCGCCCTCGCCGACCTCGAACCCGGCAGGAAAGCCGTCGTGCAGGAGGCACAGGCCGGCCTGCTCCGGGATTTCTCCCTGCAATTCGACAGTAACGCCACCATCCGGCTCACCCGTTACCATCCCGATGAAATGACCTATCAATACGAGGCGGCCTCCGAGCAGCTGGCCGTCTTCCCGGAGATGTACTATCCGCCCGCCAAAGGCTGGCAAATGTATATCGACGGGGACCGGGCCCCGGATTTCTTCAAGGCGGACTTCACCCTCCGGGCGGCCCGCCTGCCGGCCGGCCAACATGAACTGAAGATGGTCTTCCATCCCACTTCCTATTACACCGGGGAGTTCATCGCCAACACCGTAGCCTTGCTCACCCTGCTTTGCTTCGGGTTCGCCCTGTACCGGCATGGCCGCCAAAACGGATGGCCCGCTGCCGCCAACCTCACGGAACCGACCCCCCCGGCACGCAAACGCCCGGACACCGGTAAGCCGCGCCGTTGAAGCCCGCCGGTCGGTGGTCCGCAATTCCCGGTAGAACCGGAGGCATGGGAAATTAGCGATGCTTCGACCAAATCCATTGCCCGGCGATCATCCCGCGCCCGACCGACGGACAGGCAACGGCCGGCCCGGATTCGCCGCCATACCCTGCCCCGTACCATCCGGTACGGGTAACCGTCGACAAATCCCGGGGCAAGACCACCCCATTTCCTTCGGAATGCTTCCTCAAACAGGCAAACCCGATATCCGTTCGCCCGACCCAGACCAGCCAATTGTCGTTCCTGGTACCAATTTTCGCAAATACCAGCAGCGGAAACTCATAAAAGTCGTATTTTCACCTAAAAGGGGCTGCCCCCCCGAAAATGCGCCTCCGCTCACGTTCAAGCCGATTTTTCCCCATGCGTCTTCTCATCCTCTCCGGACTGCTCCTGCTACCGTTCCGCGCATTCCTCCAGACCCCGGACGACCCCGTGCGACCTGTTCCCTTCACCGAGGTGCAGCTCCGGGACAACTTCTGGAGGAACCGCCTGGAAACGGTCCGGAAGGTCACCATCCCCTACGCTTTCGGACAATACGAGTCGACCGGCCGACTCCGGAACTTCTACATCGCCGCCGGCGTGGCGGAAGGGTCTTTCTGCACCTCGTACGCTTTTGACGATTCCGATGTGTACAAGGTCATCGAAGGTGCCGCCTATACGCTCCAGGCACACCCGGATACCACATTGGAACAGTACCTCGACAGCCTGGTCGCCAGGATTGCCGCCGCACAGGAAACCGACGGGTACCGCCCGGGTGTATTGGTTCGATGACGAATCGACGCGGGGATGGTGTCGCATTCCCCGGCAATGGCAGGTCCGCTACCTGGACGGAACGGAATGGAAACCGGTTTCCCGGAAGATGCAGACCCCGATCCTGCGGGACGGTTGGAACGCATTGCGGTTCGAGCCGGTACGGACCCATGCCCTCCGGCTGGAATTCACCGCGCAGGAAGGATTTTCGGCCGGTGTGCTGGCGTGGGAGGTCCACTGATGCCGGCCGAAACGGCTGGCCGGCCCGACGGTCCGGACAATGCCCGGACCATCCCCCCTGCCCGCTTCCGAAGCAGGGCGTCGACCCCAAGGACCGGCAGCGGTGCGACAGCCGGATCATCCGCCGCCTGACCGCCCGGCAGCCTGCTTCATCCTGCCGCGGCGGGTCCGCGACACGGATGGGAAAAACGGCGAAATGTCCGGGCTATTCCCAATTTTTTGAACCGGAACGACGGCGATGGAAGGCCCGGGAAAATGACAGCGGTTCCGGGACCTACGCGGCAGGGACATCCGACCGGAAACGATAAGACAGTCCCTGTCCCCTGAGCCGTCGACAACCCTAAACCTGTTGATAATGAATTGGTACCAATTAACCGAAGCGGAAACCCTCCACCGGACCGGCTCCCGGCCGGAAGGCCTGACCGAGGAGGAGGTGACGGACCGGGCGGCACGATACGGCCCGAACGAGTTGCCCAGGCAAGCGCGGACGCCGGCCTGGCGATTGTTGCTCCACCAGTTCGGCGACGTCATGATCCTGATCATGCTGGGTGCGGCCCTGTTGGCCGGTTTCGTCGGGGACCTCGGCGACACGATCATCATCCTGGTCATCGTCTGGCTGAACGCCCTGGTGGGATTTGTGCAGGAATACCGGGCGGAAACGGCGATGGAGGCCCTTCGGAACATGACGGAGACGAATGCCAAGGTATGCCGGCAAGGGCGCTGGGGAACGGTTTCCGCCGCTTCCCTGGTTCCGGGTGACATCGTCGAGTTGGCGGCCGGCGACATCGTGCCGGCGGACCTGCGGCTCCTGGAAACCCATGCCCTTCGCTTGGAGGAGGCTTCGCTGACGGGAGAATCGGCGGCGGTATTGAAATCGACCGAGGTAGAGCCGGAAGAACGCGCTTCCCTGGGCGACCGCCTCAACATGGCCTACCGGGGTACGGTCGTCAGTTACGGCCGGGGACGGGGGGTGGTGGTCGCCACCGGTCTGGAGACGGAAATCGGCCGGATTGCCGGATTGCTGCAGGCCGCGGAGCCAAGGACACCGTTGCAGGCCCGGCTGGCGGATTTCGGCAGGAAGCTGTCCGTCGCGGTCCTGGCGATTTGTGTGGTGTTGTTCGTAGCCGGATGGCTGCAGGGGGAACCGCCCCTCCGCATGTTGCTGACAGCCGTTTCCGTCGCGGTGGCGGCGATACCGGAAGCCTTGCCGGCGGTGGTGATCATCGCCCTGGCGCTGGGTGCCCGGAGCATGGTCCGGCAGCAGGCCCTGATCCGGAAACTGCCGGCGGTGGAAACCCTCGGGTCGGTCACCTACATCTGTACCGACAAGACCGGCACGCTGACGGAGAACAGGATGTCCGTCACCACCATCCGGCTCCCTTCCGTCGACCGGGAGGCCCCGCGCGAACAGCTGCTGCGGGCCATGGGCCTGAACCACGACGTCACGATGGATGCGGAAGGCGGCCCGGTGGGCGAATCCACGGAAACGGCACTGGCGACCTATGCCTGGCAACACCTCGACCCGGAGACCCTTGCCCCCTACCGCCGGGTGGCGGAATGTCCTTTCGATGCGGTCCGGAAGATGATGACCACCGTCCATATACGACCGGAGGGCGGTTACCTGGTGGTGACCAAAGGGGCGCCGGAATCGGTGCTGCAGGTCTGCCGGACCGAAGGGCTATCCGAGCTGGAAGCGGCGGCGGCGGACATGGGGCGGAGCGGATTGCGGACCATCGCCTATGCCACCCGGACCTTGGCATCCCTGCCGGACGCTCCCGATCCGGAGGAACTGGAAAAGGACCTGACCTGCTGCGGCTTGGCCGGATTGATGGACCCGCCGCGGGCGGAAGCGGTGGGTGCCATCGAAAACTGCCGGAAGGCGGGAATCGTTCCCGTCATGATTACCGGTGACCATCCGGCTACGGCGGCGGCGATTGCGAAGGAGATCGGTATTCTCCGAACGGCGGCGGACGAAGTGCTGACCGGCCGGCAACTGGAATTGCTGTCGGAAGCGGAACTGAAGTCGCGTGTTTCGGAGGTAAAGGTCTATGCCAGGGTCTCGCCTGCACAGAAATTGCGGATTGTGCAAGCCCTGCAGGAAAAGGGGCAATTTGTAGCCATGACAGGGGATGGCGTCAACGACGCGCCCGCCTTGCGACGGGCGAACATCGGCATCGCGATGGGCATCACCGGAACGGATGTGTCCAAGGAATCGGCGCACATGATATTGCTCGACGACAATTTCGCGACCATCGTCAAGGCCGTCCGCGAGGGGCGACGGATATTCAGCAATATCCGGAAATTCATCCGCTATACCATGACCAGCAACAGCGGGGAGATCTGGACCATCCTGCTGGCGCCATTGGCCGGGCTGCCGATTCCCTTGCTGCCCATCCATATCCTTTGGATCAACCTCGTGACGGACGGGCTGCCGGGCCTGGCCCTGACCAAGGAGCCGGCTGAGCGGAATACCATGCGGATCCCGCCCCGCAAACCGGGGGAAAGCATTTTCGCACACGGCTTAGGTTGGCACATCATGTGGGTCGGCCTGCTGATGGGCGGCATCTGTCTCTCCGCCCAGGCCTGGGCCATCCACCAAGCCGATGGAAAATGGCAGACCTATGTATTCACCATCCTCTGCCTGAGCCAGATGGGGCATGTGCTGGCCATCCGGAGCGAATACTACCTGCTTTTCCGCCAGGGTCTGCTCAGCAATATCCCTTTGTTGGGCGCGGTGCTGCTGACGTTCCTGTTGCAGATGGCCATCCTGTACACCCCGACGCTCCAGGTGCTCTTTCATGTCCAGCCCCTGACGCTCGTCGAATTGCTGGGCTGCCTGCTGGCTTCCAGCGTGGTGTTCCATGCCGTCGAGCTCGAAAAAATCGTCCGTCGGTACCGGGCGCGGCATGCCGCCCGGCCTGCGGCGTAGCCCGCGCGTCCCGCGCGGATCGCCACCCGGGGAAGGGGGGCCGCTATCCCCCGAGCAAGTCATCGAGGTCGACGGACAGTTGCGACAGTTTCTTGCGCAGTCGGTAGCGGGTCTGTTTGATGGTGGTGGCGGAAACCCCCAGTACCGTGGCCATCTTCTCGCTGTTGAACTGCAGTTTGGACACGAGCAGGAACCGGAATTCCGCCGGCGTCAGCAACGGACACCGTTCCAGGATGGAGGATATCAAGCCGGGATACACTTTCTCGAACAGTTGCTGAAACTGCTCCCAGTCGGCCGGTGTCAGGATGGTGGCGTCGTACAGCTTGCGCCGCAATGCCTTGATCTCGGCCGTTTCTTCTCCGGTGGTATTGGCGGACAAGGTCTCCTGCAGGGAATCCGCCAGTTCAGACCGGTCCAGCAGCCTTTTCCGGAACGCGTCGAGTTCCAGTTGGTGCAGTTGCTGTTGGTGCGACATCTCCCTTTCCTGGGTTTCCAACCTATGCCGATGCAGGACCAAGGCCTTTTCCGCCTGCCGGCGTTTCCCTTGCAACCGCAGGTAATAAGTCACCATTCCGCCCAATACCAACAGGTAGCTGAGATAGGCCACCAGGGTACGGTACCAGGGTGGCAGCACGGTGATGGCGAGGGATGCGGTATTCCTGCTCGGCAGGTCGTCCTGGTTCCGGCCGCGGACATGAAAGACGTATTTTCCGGGGGGCAGGTGAAAGTAAGCCGCAGTCGTCTCGTTGGTCCGATGCGACCAGGGGTCCTCCAGCCCTTCGAGGTAGCACTCATACACATGGGTGGCCGGGTTGGAGTAGTCGCTCAGCGCATACTCCAACCGGACGTTGTTCTGTCCGAAGGGCAAGGTGATCGAAGGGCCGTATTCGACCGCCGCAGCCAGCAGCCCCGTGCGGTCACCGACCGTGACCGGCGACTCGTTCACCTGGAGCCAGGTCACGTTGACGCCGAAATCCGCATCATCCTGTTGCAAGTCCTCGGGATTGAAGCAGGTCAGCCCGTCCACGCCGCCGAACATCAATTCCCGGACGGTGCCGGTTCCTTGTCGGACGTATCGGACCCCACTGGCCCAGGTGTTGAACTCCGTGGCCTGCAACCCGTCCTGCTTGCGGAAATTCCGGTAATTCCCACGGGCGGGATCATATTCGTACAAACCGGTGTTGGTGCTCAACCACAACTTGCCCGCCGACCCCGGCAAGAGGCAATAGACGATGCCGTCCGGCAAGATGCCGGCCATGGCCGTCGAAACCTCACCGGTGCGTACATCCAGGCGGAACAACCCGCTGCCGCGGGTTCCGATCCACAAGACTCGGTCATCCAAGGGGTCCGCCATCAGGTCGGTGATGATCCGACCCTTGAGTCCGCCGTGCTTCCCGGAATCCTCCGCACCCGGGAAAGGCCGGATGACCCCGCTGCCGGGAAGATACCGGCCCAGGCCGTTTTCCATGCCCAGCCATACGGAACCGTCGCCGGTGAATTCGACGGCATTGATGGTCGCATCATCGGCCAGCATATCCGTCGCCACCGATTCCCAACAACCCGTCGCCGATTCGAAATGGATCAGGCGTCCTTCCGAGGGAAAGAAAAGGTTGCCGGCCTTGTCGACACCGAAACTGAAAATGAGCCGGTAAGGGACCGGCAGGACGTACGTCCGGGCAACCCGACCGGTCGGTTCGATCCGCACCAGTTCGGTGTGGGTGCTGTCCATGCCTTTCGCGACCCAGTAATCCCCGTCCGGCCCCCGGTCCAGCCAGCGGAAGTACGGCGAGTTCCGGGACTTCACGGCGGTGCGGAGTGCATCCACCAGCAGGGAGTCCCGATGGTCGAGCACCTGCAGCCCGCCCTTTTCCAGCCAGCAGATATTGCCGGACGGTGTAGCGATGATGGGCCGGCTGACGGACTGTTGGGCAAAGAAAGTCTTGAAAATCCCAATCCGGTGGTTGAGCAACAACACCCCGTTGGCCCCGTGGCTCAACCACAGGTTGCCCATGCGATCGAACAGATAAACCAGCATCCTGCCGCGGTCCGCCCGGGCCCAGATCGGTTTTTGGAAATCCTCCGCCTGGCCGGGCCGGGACATCCGGACGGCTGCCAGTTCCTTTTCCTGACGCTGGATGACCAGGGTGTTTTCCGGCAGCCATGCCTTCCAGTCCGGTGCCCGGCCGGTCGCCGCGTCCCCGAAAGGCAGCAGCCGGCCCTTCGCATCCAGGAAGAAGTCCAGGGATGCCGAGGCACAACGCACCAGCGGGAGCTCGGAGGGGGACAATTTCCAACAGGTATGCCAGGACAATTGCCCCTGGACCGGCATTCCGACGACTTCGTCGTCGAGCAATACGGCCACATGGCGCCGGTCCATGGACAAGTCCACGACCGCATGAACGGCGTTGAACCGCCACCAGTCCAATACCCATCCCGAGTTGCGGCCGTTCGGGTCCCGGCGGTCCGGGAATCCTTCCGGAACCTGCAGCCGGACCACGTAGAAGTCGAAGTCCCCTGCAGATAGGGATATCCAAAATTGGCCGTAGGCATCCCGATCGATGGTATGGGTCGTCAGCTTGTATTCCGCCAACGGAAGGATCGGAGCCCCGGGTACGGCTATTTCCGGCAAGGGATGGTTCCGGCGTGTCCGCTTATGAAAAAAACTCCATCCGCCTCCCCGGGCGTATCCCAGCATCAGGTAGTCCCCCATATCATGGATGGCGGTGACCTGGTTGTTGTTAAGCGGAAAAGGATCGCTTCCGTCAAGCGATTGCCGACGGAAATATTCGAACCGGTTCCCGTCGTACTTGTTCAGGCCGTTCAAGGTTCCCAGCCATACCAGGCCGCCGTCATCCTGTACGATGGCGGTGACGAAACCTTGCGACAGCCCCTGGTCGACCCCGATCAACTCCTCCAGCGGCAGGTCCTGCGAAAGCATCCTGCCGGATACCAGGCACAGCACCGCCGACAGGAACAGGAACGGATTGAAAACTGGCATGATCAGCGTAGTTTCTGCGCACAGGAAGTGGACAGGTCGGTGCGAAGCGCTTCCTTTTCCGACTGGAGTGACCGATACCCCGGACTCCTCCGACGGATGGTCTTAGCAGGATCCGCCGCCATCCTGTCAAGCTTACCGGACAAATGTATGGCTTGGGGGGCACAATCGGCCGATCCGGTCGGACCAGGGCGGCAAAAAAAAGGAAGCCCGTCCGGAGGCAAGCTTTCGGCCAGCTCCGGACAGGTGCTCCAGGTTCTCTCAAGGACGTTGCAAACCGATTGGTTTTCCACCTTGCGGCAGCATGGTCTGCAACGGAACCCTGGTTCCAAAAATACCGTATCGATGCAATTTGTGGTTTATGGTTCGGGGTGAGGCCATATCGTATGCCCTTGCCTGAAGTCCTCGGCCGGGCGCGTCCGCAACCTGCGGGAATCGACCGGTCTTACGGATTCAGTATTTGACAAAAATAGCTTCAATCCTGGCGTCAAGCCTCGGAAGCCAGGTCTACAAAATGGTATACAAACAGATGGGAATAGATCGACTTTTTTGTATGCCTTTGTTTTTCAATCTTTTAAACATAAGACAAACCGCAGCGTCGGTAGACAACCGAAATAGGGGGAAGCTACCCATCCGTCGGCAGGCGTAGCGAGGGAACAGGAAAGGTCGCGCGGGAAGAAACCAACGGGAAGGCCGGAAGGCATGGCCCGGCCTTGCAGTCAAAGGTGGTGCGACGGTATGCGCCGGAATCCGGAACCGGACAAACAAGGGGAATCCGGCCCGGGTCGGAAAGGAGAATCCGGATGCGTCAGGCAGGGAAAACGATACCCAATCCGTACCCGGTGGGGAGGTGGACCGTTCCGTCGGCCTCGATGGTCGGGCCAACAGCCGGGTCTTCCGCCAACAACAGGGGACTGTCCATATCGATGAAATCGAGTTGGGGCAACAATTGGGCGACGGCGGCGATACCGACCGAACTTTCGATCATGCAACCCGCCATGACCTTGAGGTCCAGTTCACGGGCCCGGCGGATCATCCGCAGGGCGGGGGTCAGGCCGCCGCATTTCATCAGTTTGATATTGATGCCGTGGAAGCAACCCGCGCATTTGTCCACATCCGCTTCCGAGCGGCAGGCCTCGTCGGCTATCAGTGGCAGGGGGGACTGGCGATAGACCTCCCGCATCCAGTTCCACTCCTCGGCGGGCATCGGCTGCTCGATGAAAGCCACCCCCAATTTCTTCAGTTCCTCCGCTTTGCGGAGGGTTTCCTCCGCGGTCCAGGCGCAATTCGCATCGACGGTGAAGACCGCATCGGTATGCCTGCGCAGGGTTTCCACCACCTTCAGGTCGTCGGGGCCGCCCAATTTGATCTTGAAAGTACGGAACCGCAACGAACGGACCTTCTCCACCATCCTGTCCAGGTCGTCCATACCCAGGGTGAAGCTGGTGGCCGGGAGCGGTCCCGGATTTCCGGTCGGGTTCCAGATGCGGTGGCTGGGCTGCCGGCTGAGTTTGCCATAGAGGTCATGGGCGGCATTGTCCAGGGCGGATTGCAGGAAAGGGGATTGGCGGACAAACGGCTGCAGATAGGACCAGAAGTTGGCCGGATTGTCGAACGCATAGTCCTCGATCACCGGCCGCAGCGCCTCCGCCTGCCGCAGCAGGTCGTCCCGATCCACCCGGTAATAGGCATGTTCCGAGGCCTCTCCGTATCCACTCTTACCGGCGGCCGACAATTCGACGACCAGGGCCTTCCGGTCGTGGTAAGTGCTGCGTGAAATGGTAAAGGGTTCCCGGAGGACCAGGGTAATCGGGTGGACGGTTATTTTCATATGAGCATCAGCAGTTAGGACCGTTCCGACCTGTTTCCTGCGCGGGGCGGTTCGCGCCGCGGTCGACAACGGATTGAACGGGTCTTGTACTTCGGTTCGGACGCCGGGGGTTGCGTCGGATATCGCCAACGGTAATTTTTTTTTTCGTATGGAAGTCCCGATTCCCCCATGCTGGAAATCACCATGACAAACCGGTGTCGGGCTATGTTCAGTACACGAACTTATCTTCCATTTCCCGCCATTCCCCGAAAGCCACCAGGGCTTCCGCACGAAGGCATTGCCGGGCCGGTATCCGGCGCTGCGCCGGAAGCAGGGCCAGCTCCTCGTAGATGAACTGGTCGTCGAAACCGATTTCCGCCGCATCCGACTGGGTGCAGGCGTAGAAGAACGCTTTCGGCCGGGACCAGTAAATGGCCCCCAAACACATGGGGCAAGGTTCACAGGAAGCGTACAGGATGCAGTCGTCCAACTGGAACGAACCCAGGTGGCGGCAGGCTTCCCGAATGGCGACTACCTCCGCATGGGCGGTCGGGTCGTTGGTCAGGGCCACCTGGTTGGTGCCCCGGCCGATGATCCGACCCTCCTTTACAACAACCGCACCAAACGGACCTCCCTGTCGGCTGCGCATACCTTCGAAGGACAGCCGGATGGCTTCCCGCATATAGTGGTCATGGTCTTGCATCTGCATGGGTATCGGCGATTGGTCCGGCAAACGCTCCCGGGATGGCCGAACGACGGCGGCCATCCGGGAAGCTGCTGCGAAGCTGCACAAAATATGGACAATAAGCAAGGGCCGAAACCAGGTATTCTTGCCGTCGGGTCAACGTGGCGGGACAGGATTCGCCGCCGGGCTTTCCCAGTTCCACGAAAAAAGGTACCTTTAGCTTTTCGGGAACCGGCGAAGCGCTTCCTGCGACGGGACGGGCGGTGACGCCGGGCGGCGCCACCCGACCCGACAGACTTATCGACACTGCGAATGGAACCACTGTTCACCAACGATGCCGTCGTATTCGGGCTCCTGGCCGTTGTCCTGGCCACCATTTTCCATACGTCCACCCTGCCGGCCTTCCAGCGGTTCTACCAGGTGGTACCCACTTTGCTGCTTTGTTATTTCGTGCCGGCCCTCCTGCATTGGCCGCTCGGATGGATTGCCCAGGAGTGGTTCGACCAGAGCCTGCTCGACCATCTTCGGACGCTGGGACACCAGCCGCCGACGGAGGCGGGGTTCAAGGATATGCTGGCCTGGCTGCGGGAACAAGGCATCCCGGCCGACACCTACGAGCCTTTCCACCGGCACAGCCAACTCTACACGGTGGCATCCCGGTACCTATTGCCGGCCAGCCTGTTGCTGTTGTGTCTCGGCATCGATTTCAAGGGTATCCTGCAATTGGGTCCCAAGGCCCTGGTCATGTTCCTGGCCGGTACGGCGGGCGTGGTGTTGGGCGGGCCGGCCGCCCTATTGTTGGTCCGGGGGGTCCTGCCCGAAGCGGCCATCCAGGTCAGCCCGGATGAATTGTGGCGCGGGCTGTCCGCCATTGCCGGCAGTTGGATCGGCGGCGGCGGCAACCAAACCGCCATGAAGGAAATCTTCGGCGTGAACGACACCCTGTTCGGCACCATGGTCGTCATCGATGTGGTGGTCGCCAACATCTGGATGGCCTTCCTGCTGTACGGTGCCGGCCGGGCCGCGCGTATCGACCGGCGGCTCCGCGCCGACAGTTCCGCCATCGACACCCTGACCGGCCGGATTGCGGCGTACCGTGCCGCCATCCTGCGCATCCCCTCGACGACGGACCTGTTCCGGATCCTCGGCCTTGCCTTCGGCGGCGTCGCCCTTTCCCATTGGGTCGCGGACGCGCTCGTCCCCTTCCTGTCCGACCGCTACGGGGCAGCGCTCAGTGCCGCCCGCCTGGACTCCATTCTCAATAAGTTCTTTTGGATTGTCGTGATATCGACGACCCTCGGGTTGTCGCTTTCCTTCACCCGCTGGCGTAAACTCGAAGGAGTCGGGGCCTCCCAATGGGGCAGTCTTTTCATTTATGTGTTGGTTGCCACCATCGGCATGCACATGAACCTTCGGGAGGTGTTCGACCACCTGGCGCTGTTCGCCGTCGGTGCCGTATGGATGCTGATACATGTACTGGTCCTGCTCCTCACGGCCAAACTGATCCGGGCCCCCTTTTTTTATGTGGCGGTCGGATCGCAGGCCAACATCGGCGGAGCCGCTTCCGCCCCGATTGTCGCAGCCGCCTTCAGCCCTTCCCTGGCCCCGGTCGGTGTCCTGCTGGCGGTTTTGGGATATGCCTTGGGAACCTATGGCGGACTCGTATGCGCCTACCTCATGCAGGCGGTCGCCGGGGGCTGATTCCGAAATACTTTCCTTTATCCGTACCTTCATCGACAGTTGATCATGTACGACCACGGAACGACCTGGCACATTGCCGTGGATACCGGCGGCACCTTCACGGACTGCCTGGCCCGCCCACCCGGGGGCGGCGGCCCCATCCGGCTCAAGGTATTGTCGAGCGGCTGCCTGCGCGGCGAGCTCCTCCGGCTGGATTCGCCTTCCTGTATCGCCGTCCGGCACACCTGGCCCTGGCCATTGGACTTGCTCCGCGGCTACTCCTTCCGCGCCCTGGCCGACCCTTCCGGGTCGACCCGGACCGTGGTCCGGGTCGACCCGGAAACGCAACGGCTGTACCTGGATGCGCCCCTGGATATGCCTGCCGCCGCCCTACCCGGCCTGTTCGAACTGCGCAATGGTGAGGAGGCGCCCATCCTGGCGGCCCGCCTGGCGACGGGTACGCCCCTGGACCGGCCCTTACCGCCCATGCACTTCCGGCTGGGCACCACCAAAGGCACCAACGCCCTGTTGGAAGGGAAGGTCGCCCCGGTGACACTCCTGGTCACCCGGGGGTTCGGCGACCTGTTGCGGATCGGCACCCAACAAAGGCCGGAGCTGTTCCAACTGGACATTCCCGCACCGTCCATCCACTACCAAAGCGTCGTGGAGGTGGCGGAGCGGATGGCCGCGGACGGGTCGGTCGTCACCTCCCTGACGGATCGGGAAATCGAGCGGGTGCTGGCGCAGGTCCGTGAGACCGGCGTCCGGTCCGTGGCCATCGCCTTGCTGCATGCCTGGGCGTATCCGGCCCATGAGCGACAATTGGCGGCGGCCCTGGACCGCATCGGCATCCCTTACCGCTCCGTCTCCCACATCCTGTCCCCCACCCTCCAGCTGTTGCCGCGGGCGCAGGCGACGGTCGTCAACGCATGCCTGCAACCTGTCCTGGGTCGGTACCTGGACAACATACGGACCAGCCTCCGCACAGAAGGTGCCGAGGGGTGCCGGCTCCATTTGATGAGCAGTGCCGGCGAGCTGACCCCGGCGGAGGCTTTTCATGCGAAGGACAGCCTGCTCAGCGGGCCCGCGGGCGGGGTGGTCGGGGTGGCGGCGGTCGCACGGACCCTGGGGTTCCAACGGGTCATCGGATTTGACATGGGCGGAACCAGCACGGACGCATCCCGGTTCGACGGGCAGTATGACTATGACCGGACGACCCAGGTCGGTACACTTTCCTTCTCCGCGCCTTGTTTGGCCATCGAGACCGTGGCGGCGGGCGGCGGCTCAATTTGCCGTTTCGATGGTCACCAGTTGGTGGTGGGGCCGGAAAGTGCCGGTGCCGACCCCGGTCCCGCCTGTTACGGGGCCGGCGGTCCGCTCACCCTGACGGACATCAACCTGCTGTTGGGCAAGTTCGACCCCCGCGCCATGGGTATACCGGTCCGCCGGGAAGCTGCCCGGCAAGCCCTGGAAGCCGTGCGGGCGGCCATTCGCGAAAAAACCGGCCGGGAACTGACCGCCCGGGCCTTGCTGGAAGGTTTCGACCAACTGGCCAACGAAACGATGGCCGAGGCGATTCGCCGCATTTCCATCGCCCGCGGCTTCGACCCTGCCGACTATGCGCTGGTCGCCTTCGGCGGGGCGGGTGGGCTGCATGCCTGCCAGGTGGCGGCCCTGCTGCGCATCCGGACCGTCATCCTGCCCTTCGATGCCGGTTTGCTCAGTGCCTACGGTATCGGCCAGACCGCCGTATCCCATTTGTCGGAACGGCAGGTCCTCCTCCCCTTGGAAGCCTGCCTTCCCCGCCTGCCTGCCATGTACCGGGAACTGGCCGACGAAGCCATGCGGGCCCTGGCGGCGCAGGGGCCGCCGGAGCAAGCGGCCATCCGGACCGCCTCGGTGTCCCTGCGGCAGGCCGGCCAGACAAGCGGCCTGCTCATCGACCTGCTGGCGGTGCCTTTTCCCCAGCTCGAAGCGGCCTACCGCCGGCAGTATGCGAACCGGTACGGGTATGCACCCGACAGCCGCCCCTTGGAGGTGGAGTTCCTGCGGGTGGTGGCGGCGCTTCCCGCTGCGCCGACGGCCGGGACCCCCACCCGGGCATCGGCCGTCCCGTCCGACCTGCACCGCCCGAGGACCATCCGGACAATCCCTTGGGAAACACTCCCGGCCGGTGAGACCCTGGCCGGCCCCGCCATCCTGTCGCAGGCACAGGCGACCGCCTTCCTGCCGGACGGCTGGCAGCTGAGCGTCCGACCCGGTGGCAACCTCGTGTTGACACAAAAGCCGCCATCCGCGCCCGCCCCCCCGCCGCCGGTGGCGGAACCGGTGGCGGAGGAGGATGCCGACCCCATCCGGCTGGCTCTCTTCACCAACCGGTTCCGGGCCATCGCGCTGGAGATGGGGACCCAGCTCCAACGGACGGCCCGATCGGTCAATATCAAGGAAAGGCTCGACTTTTCCTGTGCCCTGCTGGATGCGGCGGGATCCCTGTTGGTCAATGCCCCCCACATCCCCGTACACCTCGGCAGCCTCGGCATGTGTGCCCGGCATATGCTGCAGGCCTTGCCGCCCGGTCCCGGCGATGTCATCCTGACCAACCATCCGGCCTACGGCGGCTCCCACCTGCCCGACCTGACCTTGCTGCAGGCCGTATACGGCGCATCGGACCAGGATTCCCCCCCGCCGCTGATCGGTTACGTCATCAACCGGGCCCATCATGCGGAACTCGGCGGGACACGGCCGGGGTCCATGCCGCCGGATGCCCGTCGCCTGGAGGAGGAAGGGGTCGTTTTCCCGCCCTGCCACCTGGTCCACGGCGGCATCCCCCAATGGGAAGCCATCGAGGACCTCCTCCGGTCGGCCCCCTACCCCAGCCGTGCGCCCGCCGAAAACCTGGCCGACCTGTCGGCGGCCCTGGCCAGCCTCCGGGCCGGTGCCCGCCAACTGCGCGAGCTGGCCGATGCCCATGGTATCGAGACCCTGCACCGCTACATGAAGGCCTTGCAGGAACAAGCCGCCGATGCCTTGCTGCCGGTGCTGCAGGAACAGGCGGGACAGACCTTCCGCGCAGCGGAAACCCTCGACGACGGAACCCGGCTTTGTGTCCGCCTCGCGGTAAAGGACAACAGCCTGGACATCGACTTCGACGGAACCGCCCCGGTTCACCCGCACAACCTCAACGCCAACCGGTCCATCGTCTACAGCGTGGTCCTGTATGTGCTCCGCCTGTTGTGCCGCAAGGATATCCCGCTGAACGAAGGCTTGTTGCAGCGTGTCCGCATCCATTTACCCACCGGCACTTGCCTGGACCCCGCCTTCGGCAGCGACCCGGCCACCTGGCCGGCGGTGGTCGGCGGCAATACCGAACTGAGCCAACGGCTGACCGACACCTTGCTCAAGGCCCTCGCTCCGGTCCTGCATACCGCCTGCAGCCAGGGAACCATGAACAACTTCCTGTTCGGGAACGAAGACTTCGGTTATTACGAGACCATCGGCGGGGGAAGTGGTGCCGGCCGGGGTTTCCACGGGCGCAGCGGGGTCCACCAACACATGACCAATACCCGGATGACCGATCCGGAGGAGCTGGAATTCCGGTATCCCGTACGTTTGGAAACCTTTGCCTTGCGGGAGGGCTCCGGCGGGGCGGGCCGATGGCGGGGCGGGGACGGACTGGTCCGGGTGCTGACCTTCCTGGCACCGGTGGAGGTGACGGTCTTATCCCAACACAGGCGGGAGGGCCCATACGGATTGGCGGGCGGGAAAGCCGGGGAGGCCGGCCGGCAATGGGTGGTCCGGAGCGGCATTCCGATGGAATTGGCGGGTTCGGCGGCCATCCGGTTGGCGGCAGGGGACCGCATCACGATCGAGACACCCGGCGGGGGCGGGTACGGCCCGCCCGGGCAGCCGGATCAGTCCTGATCGTCCGACTCCCCGTCCTCGTCGTCGGAATCATCCCGATCCTCGTCCATGCCGGCCGTCTTGATTCCAAGGGCGAGAAGTGCCTTTTCGGAAGCGGTCTGTTCCGCACTTTTCTTATTGAAATCGTCCGCTGTCGCCACTTTCTGGCCATCGATCATGACGGCGACCTTGAAGCGGTCCCGTTTTTCGAATTTATAGCGGGCGATAAGCTTGTAAGAGACCGTCTGGCCGTTCTTTTGGCACCACTCCAGCAGTTGGCTCTTGTAGTTGTCGTCGTAAAGTTCCAGCTCGTGGATATCGACGTAGTTGCGGAGGATCTTGCGGATGACGAAGCGGCGGGTGCCCGCGTAACCCCTTTCCAGGTAGACCGCCCCGACCAACGCCTCGACGGCATTGCCCAGCATGGAGCGGCTCAACCTGGCCTGGCTGAAGTCCTGCAGCAACATATCCAGGCCCATCTTGTCGCCGATCTTATTGAGGGTGTTCCGCTTGACGATCTTGGAGCGCATCTTGGTGAGGAAGCCCTCGTTGGCATTCGGGTATTTCCGAAAGAGGTAATCCCCCACGATGGTACCGAGGATGGCATCCCCGAGGAATTCCAGCCGTTCGTTGTTTTGGATGGCGTAGGATTTTTCCGAGGAATTGGACTTGTGGGAAAAAGCCAGGCGGAAGATGCTGAGGTCAGCCGGGGTGAAGCCGATGAGCGGCCTTATTTTGCGGGCAAATTCCTTGTCTTTGTGGATGAAGCGGTTGTGGAGTCGGAGGATCAGTCGTACCAAGGCTAAATTTGTTTGAGTCCCCCCGGCAGGCAAACCGACTGCCGGCGGAAATGAACGCAAGGGCCGCCCGAGGGAGGCCGTTCCCATACTTTTGCCTTCTGTCCGATACCTTCGGCGGCAGGCGGGCCCGTGTCGGAAGTGCGGTTCGGAATTACAACCGGTCGGGGGCAAAAAAAGTGCCCTGTCGACGTGATCCGCACCGGAAAGACCGGGTCGTGCCGAAAGATCCGGGCGAAGCCGGACCAGGGGGAGGGAAGATTGCCCAGCGGGGGCCGGTTGATTCGTCGTTCCGGGATAGCAGCCGAAAAGGTGTCGGAACCTCCGGGCTGCCGGCTGCCCCGTCGAGGGGGGAGATACGGCGGCCCGGAAGCGGGCAAGGCTTCCGCGGAATGTTGGATCGGCGGCGGGCCGAGGGCATGTACGGACTTGTACCCCCGGAGACACCGGGCAGGGTTATCCCTGGAACTTACGGATGATGACGGAGGCGTTATGTCCGCCGAATCCGAAGGTATTGCTCAGAAAAGCGTTTACTTCTTTCTTCCTGGCCACGTTGAAGGACAGGTCCAGCCGGCTGTCGAATGCCGGGTCGTCCTCGAAGTGGTTGATGGTCGGGGGGATGAAATCGTGGTTCATGGCCAGCACGCCTGCTATCGCCTCGATGGCACCGGCCGCCCCGAGGAGATGGCCGGTCATGGATTTGGTGGAGGAGATGCTCAGACGGTAGGCATCCGCTCCGAAGACCTTCTCGATGGCCTTGACCTCGGCGAGGTCTCCCAAGGGGGTGGAGGTACCGTGCACATTGATGTAATCGATGTCGGAGGGAACCATACCCGCATCCTCCAGTGCCGTTTTCATGACATTGGCGGCACCCAGTCCTTCAGGATGGGGGGCCGTCAGGTGGTAGGCATCCGCGGTCGCACCGGCGCCGACCACTTCCCCGTAGATGGTCGCCCCCCTGCGGAGGGCGTGTTCCAGCTCTTCCAGGACGAGGGTGCCGGCCCCTTCCCCCAGAACGAATCCGTCGCGGGCGGCATCGAAGGGCCTGGAAGCGGTCAGGGGGTCGTCGTTGCGGGTGGAGAGGGCCTTCATGGCGCTGAATCCGCCGACGCCGATCTTGTTGATGGCCGCTTCGGACCCGCCCGCCACGATGATGTCATTGCGCCCCCAGCGGATGTAATCGAAAGCCGCCATGATGGCGTGGGTGGAGGAGGCGCAGGCGGAGACGATGGAATAGTTGATGCCCCGGAAGCCGTATTTCATGGAAATGTGTCCGGCGGCGATATCCGAGATCATCTTGGGAATCAGGAAAGGATTGTAGCGGGGGATGCCATTGCCCAGGATGAAAGTCTCCACTTCCTGTTCCAGGGTGTTCATGCCGCCGATACCGGAGGAATAGATGACCCCCACCCGGTCCGGGTCGAAATGGTCCGGCAGCAGCCCGGATGCCGTGACGGCCTCGGCGGCGGATACCATGGCGAAGATGGCGAAACGGTCCAGCTTCCGGGCTTCCTTCCTATCCAGGAAATCATCCGGGTCGAAGTCCTTGATTTCGCAGGCGAACTGCGTCTTGAACTGACTGACGTCGAACAACGTGATGGGACCCGCCCCGCTCCGACCGTTCATCAGTCCGTCGAGATACGCAGGAATATTGTTGCCGATGGGAGTCAATACTCCCATACCCGTGATGACGACCCTTCTCATAATTGTTTTTTATCGATGTTCGGCATTTGTTATCCGGCGGAAATCCGGCGGTGTTGCCATTTTTCCGGAAGTACCGGCATCCGGCGGAGGTAGGAAAGCAAATCCGTCGACCTGCCGAACGCCGTACCGGACCAAGATAAGAAAAACCGGCGAGGCCGGACGCACCGGAAATCCGGTATCGGAGTCGGGCGGGGAGGCCAGGGTTCCCTGCCCCGTGCCATACCGGGGGGGCGGCCGGCCGGAAGCCATGATTCACCGGTTCCGATACACGGACCTTTCCGGGGAAACCGGATTTTCCGGAAGCCCACCTGACCGGCGGAGGGACAAGGGGCAGGACCCGGGCGCGGAATGGCGAAGGTGGGATCGGTTGTCGGGCGTGCCGGCCGCTGAAGGGCCGGTCAAGGTGTTTTTACGGCGGACCTGACGCCGGTTGTCGGGGATTTGTGTGGACCGCACGACCCGGAAAGGAAGGTTCGCGTACCTTAGCCTTTCCGGGTGTCGGGCGGGGGCGGGCGGAAGGCCTGCCCGTCACATCATCCCAGCTGTTCCTCCAGGTAGCTGATGGCCTGGCCGACCGTCTGGATCTTTTCGGCCTGCTCATCCGGAATGGAGATATCGAATTCCTTTTCCAATTCCATGATCAATTCCACCGTGTCGAGGGAATCCGCACCAAGGTCGTTGGTGAAGCTGGCATCTATGGTCACCTCGGAAGCCTCTACGCCCAGCTTCTCCACGATGATTTTTGTTACTCTCTCTGTGATGTTGGACATGACAAACGCATTTAAGGTTCTGAAAAATTTTTGCAAAGAAAGACAAACTACGCCGATTGAAAAAAAAATTTTTCTGTTTTGGCCGGTTTACCTGCCCCCCCGGACTTTTCCGCCTTTTTTTGTAGGCGGAGGATTTGTCAAGTCTGCGGAGTAGATTACTTTTGGCCCCCGGTTGCCCTGGTCTTCCATTCCCCTGCCGCGGGAACCCTTTCGCATGCCCATTGTCCCTAACCACCTGCAAACAAAAAGGATAACCGACGAAAGTCCGCCATTCCGAACCGTCGGCACCGGTGCTGCCGGTACACAAGCCCGTCATGGACGGTCGCTGTACCGCACCTGTTCCGCCGGAAACCTCCGCCGCCACAACGACGCAATATGAACAATAGCTTGACCGACCTGAACACCAAGATCGTAGCGACCGTAGGCCCTGCCAGCAACGCTTACGAGCAACTCCTGGCCCTGGCCCATGCGGGCGTGGACATCTTCCGCCTCAACTTTTCCCACGGCACCCACGAGGACCACCGGCAGGTCATCCAGTATATCCGGCAGATCAACGAACGGTTCAACCTGCACATCGGCATCCTGGCGGACCTGCAGGGGCCGAAACTGCGGGTCGGCAAGATCAAGGACGAGCCCCTCCCCCTTTCGGCGGGCGACGAGATCACTTTCGTCAACCAACCCTGCGAAGGCACCAAGGAACACATCTACATGAGCTACCAGCAACTGGCCAAGGATGTCCGCATCGGGGAGGAAGTCCTGGTAGACGACGGCAAGATCCGCCTGGTCGTCCTCGACACCAACGGCAAGGATACCGTCCGGCTGAAAGTGACGCACGGCGGGCCGCTGAAATCGAACAAGGGGGTCAACCTGCCGAATACCAAAGTATCCTTGCCGGCCCTGACGGAAAAGGATATCCGCGACCTCGACTTCATCCTGACGCAACCCGTCAACTGGATTGCCCTCTCCTTCGTCAGGTCGCCCAAGGACCTCAAGGACCTCCGCACCCGCATCGATGCCAAGGGACATCCGGCCAAGATCATCTCCAAGATCGAAAAACCCGAGGCCCTGGAGCGGATCGACAAGATCATCAAGAACTCCAACGCCATCATGATCGCCCGGGGCGACCTCGGCATAGAGGTGCCCATCGAGGAACTGCCGCTGATCCAGAAGACCATCATCCAGAAGTGCCTGCAACGGGCCCGGCCGGTCATCGTAGCCACCCAGATGATGGAATCCATGATCGAAAACCCGAGCCCGACCCGGCCGGAAGTCACGGACGTAGCCAATGCGGTACTGGACGGGGCAGATGCCGTCATGCTCAGCGGGGAAACCGCCACCGGAAAACATCCGGTCCTGGTCATCGAGACGATGACCAAGATCATCCACCATATCGAAAAGAACAAGTTCTACCAACTGCGCTTCCCGGTACCGTCCCCGAAATCGAGCACCTTCATCAGTGACGTCATCTGCTTCAATGCCGTGGATGTCGCGGAAAAACTGGATGCCCGTGCCATCACCGGCATGACCGTCACCGGCTACACCGCCTTCAAGGTCTCGAGCCGCCGGCCGAAACGGAAGATCTTCATTTTTTCGGACCGGATGCACCTCCTGGCCACCCTCAACCTCGTCTGGGGCGTGCGTGGCTTTTATTACGACAAATTCACCACCACGGACGAGACCATCGAGGACATCATTTCCATCCTGCGCCAGGCGGGCGAGGTGATGCCGGGCGACCTGGTGGTCAACATCGCCTCCATGCCGCTCAAATACCGGCTGCGCACCAATACCCTCAAGGTGACGGAAGTCACGGACCATACCTGAGTCCGCCTCCCCGGGTGCCGATAACGAAACGACCATGAAAGTCCACATCGTCCAACGCGGGGACCTCCCCCTCCCGGCCTACGAGACCCCGGGCAGTGCCGGCATGGACCTGCGTGCCTTGCTGGATGCCCCGCGGGTCCTCCAACCCATGGAACGCGGCCTGATCCCTACCGGCCTGTCCATCGAACTGCCCACCGGCTACGAAGCCCAGGTCAGGCCCCGCAGCGGCCTGGCCCTCCGCAAGGGTCTGACCGTCGCCAATGCCCCCGGCACCGTGGACAGCGACTACCGGGGCGAAATCCAGGTCATCCTGGTCAATTTGTCGTCCGAACCCCAAACCATCCTGCCGGGTGAACGCATCGCCCAACTGGTCGTCGCCCAATACCAACAAATCGAATGGGTCCCTGTCCGTTCGCTCCAACCCTCCCGGCGGGGCGAGGGCGGTTTCGGCAGCACCGGCGGCTGAAACCGGTGCCATCCCCCCCCTTGTTTTTTTGCTCCTCGTTTCCGCACCGGCCCGTTTTTCCTAACTTTACCGGGCCCGGGTGAACAGCCCGCCGCGGGAAGTTGCCGGACCGCCGCTTGCCATCCCCGTCCGATCGCCTTCCCGCCGCCCTGCCCCCGCCGCCCCATCCGAAGACACATTCCTACCGTCCCTTATTCCCGTTCCACCCTGCCCGGGCCATTGGCCGTGTTTTTGCAGGGACAAGCGATGCCGGCCGACCTCCGCATCACCGGCGGACAAAAAGGGCCGGACCACACCGGAAAAACAGCTCGCATGAAAATAATCATCCCCATGGCCGGTCGCGGCACCCGCCTCCGCCCCCACACACTGACCGTTCCCAAACCCTTGATTCCCATCGCCGGCAAACCGATGGTCCAACGAATCGTGGAGGACCTGACCAGTGCCTATCCCGGACAGATCGAGGAAATCTCCTTCATCATCGGCGATTTCGGTCCGGCCGTGGAAGCCTCCCTGCTCGAGATTGCACGCGCCTTCGGCGCAAGCGGGCGGATCTACCACCAGGCTCAACCCCTCGGCGTCGCACATGCCATCCTCTGTGCGGCGGACAGCCTCCACGGGAATGTGTTGATCGCCTTCTCCGACACCCTCTTCAAGGCGGATTTCACTTTCGACCCCGCCGAGGAGGGCATCATCTGGGTCAAACAGGTGGCCGACCCCAGCGCTTTCGGGGTGGTGAAGACCGATTCGGGACAAGTGATCACCGATTTCGTGGAGAAATCGCCGGTCTTCGTATCCGACCTGGCCATCGTCGGCTTGTATTACGTCCGGGAAGGAGCCTACCTCCGCGACCAGATCCGATCCCTCGTCGAGGGCAACGTCAAGGACAAGGGGGAGTTCCAGCTTACCTCGGTCCTGGAAAACATGAAAACGGACGGCTACCGATTCCGGGCCGCCCCCATCGAGGAATGGCTGGACTGCGGGAACAAGGAGAACATCATCGACACCAACCGCCGCATGCTGGAACTCAAACACGGGATCGAATCCCTGACGGCTCCCAGTGCCCGGATCGAAAACAGTGTGGTCATCGAACCTTGCTTCATCGGTGCCGATGCGGTCATCCGCCATTCCGTCATCGGGCCCTATGCCTCCATCGGCCACCATTGTGTCATCGAAAACACCAATATCCGCAACAGTGTCGTCCAACCGCACACCCGGGTCTCCAATACGGTCCTGGCGGACTCCATGATCGGCAGCCATGTCTCTTTCCACGGCAGTCCTGCCAACCTGAGCATCGGCGACTACACGACGTTCCAGGCCTGAGGGCGGCGCGAAGCACCGGCACTTGCCCCGGCAACACCACAGGTCGGCGACCACACCCCGCACACCCGTCCTGTTGCCACCGGCCTCAAAACGAATTGCCGCACTCCGGGACCTTTCCGGCCGATGGGCGGTCGGTGCAGGAAAAACCCGACCATGCTACAGGCCCGGAACGTCCGTCTTTTTCCTGACGGCACCTGTCCGGCTTCGGCGGCAGCACCGCGGAGCAGCGCTTCGGGTTGCGGCGGTCTCCCCACTAAATCCGGCCAAACGGCCGGGTAGGGCCGATCGACCGCCTTCCTATGCCTGTACGCCTGCCCGGACCCGCCGCCGGGAAAGGTTCCCAAGGCTTGTCCCGGTACCTCCCCTTTCCACACATGCGCCCGATGGGCAATCTGCCCGGAAAATCAGGCCCTGCCCGGGACGGTCCCCGGCAGCCTGGTTCCGATGTTCCCTGCCGGCCTTTTCCGGACCGGCCCTCGCCGCCCATCCGTCCCAAGTCCCAAGGGGCTTCCGGAAGCCGTCGCCCGAACCCTAGTACCCCAGGCAGTCATTGCCGATAAGCTCCCTTGCGGTCCATCCGCAAGCATCTCATCTTCCGCACCTCAACCCTGTGCGATAATTAATTACAAAACATTGGTTTTCTGTTTTTTTTGATTATCGCACCCGCCGATTTGCCACCCCCCGCACAAAAAGGGTGCGGGGCTGAGCCCGCACCCAAGAAATTATTCGGGACGGCCGGCGTCGCGCTTGGGCGCGCCGCCGGCCGTCCTGTCCAAAAGGCGGGAAGCGCCCTAAAGACCCTTTGGTTATGCGTAGCTTACGTTTTTATACAATCGTGCGAACCTTGCCATCAAAATATCCGGTTTGGTTATCAAGGTGCGAAAGATGAGATGGATTCCACTACCCGCGACAAGGGGAGCGTTCGGTGCGGACGGATGCCCACGCTTGGACCTGCCGGTCATTCCGGAAAGAAAGGATCGGAACCAGCCCCACAAGCCGCCGGTGGAGCAGGATATCCGGGGGACAATCCACATCCGGTATGTCGGTCCGGGGCCTTTCCATCCCGGCCAGCCAAACGTTTCCTGCCGGAATAACGTTATGCGGGAAGCCGCCGAAATCCCGGCCGGCGGGTCCCTGTCCGGACACAGGTTTTGTTTGTTGTAAAAAAAGCCCGATTTTTACAGGGATTAAAGACCGGTGACGCATTCAATACGCAGTAACATGAGATACCACCATACGACCGGCCTGCTGGCCATCCTCCTTTCCGGCTGCCTCGGGCTCGCGGCGCAGCCGGGCAGGAATACGGTCAGCGAAGAGGAGATCAAACTCCAGGAGCTGTTTCTCGAAGCCAACCGCGAAAAATTGCTCGGCAACTGGGAAAAAGCGGCCGAACACTTCGAGGAAGTCCTCCGTAAATCTCCCGACAACCCTGCGGCCGCCTACGAGCTTGCCCGGGTCTTCGAAGCGCAAGGGCAAGGGGACAAGGCGCTTACTTACGCCGGCAGGGCCGTGGCCGCCGACCCGGACAACAAATGGTACAAGTTCTATCTCGCCGAACGGTACAAGGAAAACGACCAGGACCTGGCCGCCGCCCAGCTCTACCGGGAACTGGCCGCCGCCGAACCGAATCAGCCGGAATACCCCCTGCAACAAGCCTATTTCCTGGTCCGTGCCGGACAAGCCCGGGAAGCCATCGCCGTCTACGACGACCTGGAGAAACGGAACGGACCCACGGAGGAACTTTCCCGGCACAAACATACCCTCTACGCAGGCATGGGCGATTACAAGAAAGCGGCCCGCGAGCTGGAACGGCTTGTCGCCGCCTTTCCCGACAAGCCTGCCTACCCGCACCTGCTGGCCACCTTCTACACGCAAATCGGGGAACAAGACCGCGCCCTGTCCACCTACCGGGACATCCTGGTAAAGTTCCCGGATGACACCCGTGCCCGCCTCGCGGTAGCCAACCGGGAAAAAGCGGACAACCCCGTCGCCTTGCTCCAGTCCCTGCAACCCCTGTTCGAAAATCCGGACATCGATATCGACACAAAAATCAAGGAAATCCTGCCGCTGGTCCGGCAACTGGCGGATACCCAGGACAAGACCTTGGGCAACAGCCTGCTCGGACTGAGCCTTTCCCTCACCCGCGTGCATCCCGGACAAGCCAAGGCGCACGCCGTACTCGGCGACATCCACTACCATACCGGTGCGCAGGCCAAGGCCTTGCAGGCTTACTACAAGACCCTCGAACTCGACCCCTCCGTATGGTCCGTCTGGGAACAGGTCCTCCACCTGCTCATGGACACCTACCAATGGACCGCCCTGGCCGATGCCGGGGAAGAAGCCCTGGAGATTTTCCCCAACCAGGGGCTGGCGGAACTCGCCTGCGGCCTGGGCTGGAATTATACCGGACGGTACGCCGATGCCCGGTCCGCGCTGGAACAGGCCCTGCTGCTTACCCGGAAGCAACCCGACCTCCTGTCGATGACCCTCGCCGCGCTCGCTTACAACCGCTGTGCCGCCGGCCAGCCCGCCGCCGCCGAGCCCTACCTCGACAAGGCGCAAGCCATGGCACCGGAGGCCCCCGACCTTGTACGTGCCCGCTGCTATTGCCGCGCCACCCTCGGGACCGACCTGGACGCCGCCGCCCTGGCCGCCGTGGAAACCCTCCTGCCGCAAGCCCCCGGACTCGCCCTCACCGAAGCCACCATCGGCCATGCCTATTTCCGGGCCCGTGACCTGGCCGCCGCCCGCAGCTGGACCGAGAAAGCACTCGGCCACGGCGGCGAGCGCCAACCCCATATCCTGGAACTCTTCGGGGATATCCTCCTCCAGGCGGAATCACCCGCCGCCGCCCTGCCGTACTGGCAAAAAGCCATGGCGGCCGGCGCACAATCCCCGGCCCTCGACCGGAAAATACGCGACCACCAACCCGCTGATTGACCGGATGGCGACATCCTTCCCATCAGCCACACTTTTAAACCTACCATCATGGACAGCATTCGCCAGCGGCAAGTAGCGGAAATGATCAAACGCCATTTCAGTACCCTCCTCCAACAGGAAGGCAACTACATCTATGGCTCCACCCCCTTCGTGACGGTCACCAATGTCCGCATGACCCCGGATTTCCACATCGCCAAGATTTATCTCAGCATCTTCAATACGGAATTCAAACAAGAGGTCATCCTGGAAATGGAAGACCAGTACCCCCGCCTCAAGCAGGCCCTGGCCGCCCGTATCGGCAAGCAAATGCGCCGGATGCCGGAGTTGCAGTTCTACATCGACGACACCCTGGACGAAATGTACCGGGTAGATGCCCTGTTCCAACGGCTCGAGGCGGACAACCAGATGGGGCCGCGACCGGAAACGGCGGAAGGGGAAGCGGAATAGCCGGCCTGCCCGCCCGACAAATCAAATCCGAGCTCATGAAAACCTTACCCAACCATGCGGCCGCCCTGGTCCTGTGGGGTGTCGCCGGCTTCCTGGCCGCCGGCTGCCAGCCCGAACCCCGTGGCGGCGATATCGGCCGCTTCGTCTGGTCCCTTCACGAAACGGCCGGCACCCCGGGGCTGCCCTCCCCCGATTCCGCGGGCACCCTCACGGTCGCCTTCTTCGACGGCAGGCTGTATGCCGCCGGTCCCTGCAACACCTTGCAGGCGGCATACGTCCTCGACGGAACCCGCCTGGTCGTCACCGAAACGGACCTGACCCGACACCCTTGTCCGCAAGCTGCCGCCGAGCAGGCCTGGCTGCCCCTCCTGGCGGATACCTTTCACTTTTCGGCCGATGAAAAAGGGCTGCTGCTTTTCCTGCCCGGACAACGGCGCCTCTCCTTCCGGCCAACCCCCGCCGACCGGTTGCCCACCTTCCGGGAAGTGCTGGCCCTCGGCCAGCTGGAACGCCTTTTCGAGCCGCTTTCCCCGGATTCCATGCTGCACCTCTACCCGGTCATCGCCGTGGACGACCTGCGGCAGTATCCCTTCCGGGGGGTGCGGATCGACACGGGTTACTACCGGCTTTTCGATGCGGATATCCGGCAGGAATGGGATCCGGGTTTGGATGCGGTCTGGGCGGCCGGAAAATACCGCGAATTCTACATCTGCCGGATTCCCGGCCGGTACGTATCGAGCGACCTGGCCTTGTTCCGGCGGACCGACGGTCGCCTCCAGCTGGTCGGAAAGGTAGCTTGGGCCTGGTGCGAAGCGGGTTGGTGCAACCAGCAGGATGCCTGGTTGCTGGATACCAACCGGGACCGGCGCACGGACGTCGTCCAACATTATGCCCTGATCGATGCCAAAGGAGGCGTCCGCGAATCCGCGATGCGCCTGCAGGTGCAGACCGCCGACGGGCAGTTGCAGGCGGACACGACCCGGCGACCTGTCGCCGCCCGTTTTCCACTTGCGAAATTGTAAACCGAAACCAGCCATGGCCACACACCGGAATACGACCGGCGGGACAGTCCGCCTCCCTGCCGGCGGGACCGGCGGCCGGCCTTCCTGGCCGTCCCCTCCCGCGCTGGTTCGCCGGAGCCGCCCCCTTCGCCGCCGGATGCGGGCCGGGGCCGTGACACCGTTCGCCTTCCTCCTGCTCCTGGCACTGGCCGCTTGCCGGTCCGAAAAAACCTCCGTCTCCGTGGAAGGCGTCCCTGTCGAACGGCGCCTGCTCCACGCCGCGGACGTCCAAGGGTTCGATTACACCGGACACCTGTCGAAAGCCCTCCGGGGATCAGAGCCTTCGGCCGTGGCGCTGTTGCGTTTCAGCAAGGATTGCGACACCAGCCTGTGGCGGCCGCACGGGACAGTCCTCGACTCCTTGTATGCCCGCCTCGGGGAAACCGATTTCACCGGCTGCATCCATCAACTGACCCCCGCGGAAAAACCACCGGTCTGGGCGGCCATGACCCGGTCGGGCACCCCCCCGGAAACACTCCGTCCTTCTCTCCTGCCCGTCAAGGGATCCCGGCCGTACGAAGGACTGTACTCCCGGCGCGATGGCATCGCCACCTTCCGCGATTGCGGACTGCCGGATGAACGCTTCCAGGTCGTCGACCCGGGACAAACATTCGAAATCGCATACCGCCATACCCTCGGCCTACCCTATCCCGGCCAGTCCGCCTTTGTCCGACTCCAAGGCTACACCACCCCCTATTGGGCCGACAAATCGCTGGCAAAGGGTCATTCCGCTTTCCTCGTCGTCACGGAACTGTCCGCCCTGCAAACCAAGAACTTCCGCAATACCTGCATTCCCTATGACTTCTGGGCGATCGGAAACGAACCCTATTGGACCGCCCAGGTTTCCGCCGCGGAAGAGCTGATCGAGTTCAGGACCCTGGACGGTGCCGACATGCGGCATTTCCCCTACCTTCCACCGGTGGTGACGGACACGGCCCGGATTTTCGCATCCCTGAACACGGACACCGGCGACAATATCCTGGTGACCATCCGGCCGCAGCCTTGTACGGACAGGATGTCCGACCGAAGCTTCCGCCATTCGGTGGAAATTGCCGTCAACGGCCGCCGGTACCAGGGTTGTGCCGTGGCCTGGGAAGACTTCCGAGGGAAAGATTAGGGAAGCGCTGCTCAGCGCAACAACAAGACCGAGCCTTGCCGGTCCTCCGTCACCCCGTCGCGGAACCGGACCGTCGCCCGCCACACATAGGCGCCCGGATTGGCATCCCGGCCCCGCACGGTCCCGTCCCATCCCTGGTCGACGGCATTGGGACGGACCTCGCGCCGGTCGAAGACCAGCCCTCCCCAGCGGTCGAACACCTGAAACAAGACGATTTGCTCCACATCCCCCTGGTCGAACGGCAGGAAAACATCATTGATCCCGTCCCCGTCGGGAGAGAAAGCATTCGGGAAAAACACTTGCCGGCAATCTTCGAAGCCGACCCGTACGGCCGTGGACACCTCCCCGCAATCGTTGTATACCCGGAGCCGGTAAATGCCGTCCGTCGAGATGCTGCGGACCGGTTCGGACGAACCGTCCTCCCACTCGATGGCGAAGGCGGTTGCGGACGAAGGGTCTAGCACCAGGGTCTGTCCCAGGCACAAGACCGTATCGCCCGCCGGCAGGAGCGGGACCGGCAGCGGAATCACCTGCACAAAGACGCGGTCGTCCGCCACACAGTAGTTGTCCACGGTGACGGTCACCGTGTAGAGACCCTGGTAGGCGGCGGTGATTCCGGGCGAGGAGGCGCCGGAGGACCATTGGTAGGTCACGGTATCCGTCCCGTAGGAAGTGGCGTCGAGCCACAGCGTCTCCCCCTGGCAGAGGACGGTATCCAGGCCGAGGTCGAAAAAGACGGTATCCCCATCGATCGATACGGTGATGGTGTCGAAGAGCGGATTGTTGCAGGCATCGGTCACCTCCACGACATAGGTGGTGGTTTCCGTGGGGGCGGCGACGGGATTGGGGATGGAAGGGTTGTTCAATCCGGTAGGCGGGTTCCATTGGTACTGGATACCGCCGCTGAGCTGCAGCTGGTATTGGCCGCCGGGGCAGATGGTCACATCCTCGAAGCCGTCGAGGAAGGTCGTGTAGCTGTAGCAGACCTGTTGGAGGTTGGAAGCGCCGCCGGTGGAGGCGGTGAAACCCCAGAAGACGAGCGGGTCTCCGCCGAAGATATCCTGGACGATATCGCCCTGGTAGGACAGCCGTAGGTCACAGTCGAACCAGACCTCGAGGGTGAAGGTGGCGGCATCCCAGTTGACCCGCAGCTTATGCCAGTTGCAATCCTCGATATTGGGGCTGACGGGACTGGCCTGGACCGGGCCGGCGAGGTTGGAGCTGCCGCCATGGTTGAGATTGCCGTTCATGGAGACGGCGATATGGTCGAAGGCGGGATCGTTGAGGTTGTCGTTCTGCCAGGTATCGAACTCGATACCCAGGGAGGGCATGACCCCTTGGAAGCCGAGTCCTTCACCGGTCTGGCCGATGGAGGTGCTGATCGGTTGGAAGCCGAAGAGGATGCCGTCGGCCCCGTTGGCATCCTTGCAGCCGAACTGCAGCTCCATGATGACCTGGAAGGATTGGGAGAGGTCCACCTTGTCGAGGTTCCAGATGGAGCCGGCCTGGGTATTGATCGCTTCGGTCAGGGTCCAGCAGGTATCGTTGACCTGCCGGGCGGCACCGTTGAGGTGGAACTGGGCGGACAGCAACGCCGGCAGGGCGAGCAGCAAGCTGGAAAGGAAAGCGGATAGGTTCATAAGCAGGCGGTGGAGCGAGAAGGTCGGCGCGGATACCGTCGTCGGGTGGTCGGGAAGGTCTCGGCGGCATTCCGCCGCCGGAGACGGCGGAAAAAACCGGAGGGTGGCCCCGGCACACGTCCTACCCCGGGAGACGGCGGCATCCTGCCGACCAAAGATAGGTCCGCCGGCGGTAAATCCATAACCGGAACGGCCCAAAAGACAGCCGGGCGGCAGGAAGCCGGCATCGCGCGGCTTGAATCTGCCGGACGGGCGTCATTATTTGCGGCCGGATTATCCCGTTTTCAGGACAAACCTTATTTTGCGAGACCAAACGCCCGGAAACACCAGCCATCCGTTCATCCCGGCTACCGGTGGGCGCTCCGCATCCTTTGCGGGGACGGGGCATCGGCAGCTGTCAAAACCTGGTCATCATGACAAAGAAAGCGCCAAAGCAAACAGCCGCCGCCGGCCGCCGCCGGTTTGTCCGGAACAGCGCCCTGGGCGCGGCCGGCTTCCTGATCGTCCCGCGCCATGTCCTGGGGAGGGGGTACCGGGCGCCCAGCGACAAACTGAACATCGCCCTGATCGGCTGCGGGGGGAAAGGGGAGGCCCATCGCGACACCCTGAAAGGAAAGGAAAACTTCGTCGCCTTTTGCGATGTGGACGAGGTCCGGGCGGCCGACACCTTCCGGATGATGCCGAAAGTCCCCCGGTACAAGGATTTCCGGAAGATGCTGGAGGAGGCGGGCAGCACCATCGATGCGGCCATCATCGCCACGCCGGACCACACCCATGCCGTCATCGCCCTGGCGTGCATGCAGCTGGGGAAACACGTGTATGTGGAGAAGCCCCTGACGCACAACATCGCGGAAGCCCGGGAGCTCCTGCTCGCCGCCCGCCGGTACGATGTCGTCACGCAGATGGGGAACCAGGGCGCCTCGATGGATTGCAACCGGGAGGTGGTGGAATGGGTCCGTTCCGGCATCCTGGGGGATGTCACCCGTGTCCATGTCTGGACCAACCGGCCGGTATGGCCGCAAGGGGTGCCCACCCCGACGGGCAAGGTGGCCGTACCGGCGACGCTGGACTGGAACCTGTGGCAGGGGCCGGCGGCGGAGCGCCCCTATCATCCGGCCTACCTGCCCTTCAAGTGGCGGGGCTGGTGGGAATACGGAACCGGTGCCTTCGGGGATATGGGTTGCCACCTGGTCGACCCCGTCTACCGGGCCCTGAGCCTGACGAGCCCTACCGCGGTGGAGGCCAGCGCCACCACTGTCTGGGTGGACGATTTCGTGGAGGCGAACTACGCCGACAGCTGTCCGCCGTCGAGCCTTGTCAAGATGGATTTTCCCGAACGGGACGGCATGCCAGCCTGCGAAATGTGGTGGTACGACGGCGGGCTCCGACCGATGCGCCCGGCGGAACTCGGCCCGGACGAACCCTTCGGGTCCTGGGATGGCGGTGTCCTGTTCGAAGGCAGCAAGGGGAAGATGATGTGCGGTATCTTCGGCGAGAACCCCACCCTGCTGCCGACCAGCCGGATGAAGGAAGTATCCAAGCCGAAGCCCTGGCTGACCCGTGTCAACAAGGAACACCAGGAGGTGTGGGCGGATGCCTGCAAGGGTATCGGCGAGCCGACCGCTCCTTTCGAATATGCCGCTCCCCTGACGGAAGCCCTGCTGATCGGCAACCTCGCCATCCGCTGCTACGATGTCAAGAAACTGCAGAAAGGCAAGCAACCCGATTCATGGGCGCCCTACGACTATCCCGGCCGCGTCCGGCTGGAATGGGACAGTGCCAATATGCAGGTGACCAATTACGATGCGGCCAATGCGTATGTGCGCAGGGAATACCGCAAAGGGTGGTGACCCTCCCGATGCGGGGATGGACGCCCGTGCCGGAAATCGGATGATGCCGGGATGGGTACCGCCCACGGGCTGCGGGATACCGGATCCTTTCCGGCCTGCGGCCCGGGTCTTCATTCCGCCGCCCAGGCGGCTACGGCGGCGCGGACGCTCCCGGTCTCAAGCAGGAGGGCACGGGCGCGCCCGTAATCCAGCCCGGTTTCCTGGCTGACCATCCGGGTGCCGCGGTCCACGAGTTTGTCGTTGCTCAATTGCATATCCACCATGCGGTTGTCCCGGACCCGGCCCAATCGGATCATGGTGGCCGTGGAAAGCATGTTGAGGACCAGTTTCTGGGCGGTACCGGATTTCATGCGGGTGCTGCCGGTGACAAATTCGGGGCCGACCGGCACCTCCACCGGATAATCCGCGGCGGCGGCAAGGGGCGTCCCGATGTTGCAGGTGATGCAACCGGTGGGAATACCCGCCCGCCGGCAGGCCAGCAGCCCTTCCACGACATAGGGCGTGGTACCGGAGGCGGCGATACCGACCACGATGTCCTGTGTGTCGACATGGTGCGCCTGCAGGTCGCGCCAGGCCTGCGTCGGACTGTCCTCCGCGTGTTCCACGGAACGACGGATGGCACCGTCCCCCCCGGCGATGAGGCCGATGACCAGGTCGGGAGGCACCCCGTAGGTCGGCGGGCATTCCGAGGCGTCCAGGATGCCGAGGCGGCCGCTTGTACCCGCCCCGATGTAAAAAAGACGACCGCCCCCCTTGAGTTGGGCCGTCACCCGGTCGACCAGCAGCCCGAGGGCCGGCAAGGCCTTCTCCACCGCCCAAGGCACTTTCTTGTCCTCCTCGTTCATGTGGTGGAGCAAATCACCGACGGACATCCGCTCGAGATGTCGGTATTCAGAAGGCAGTTCCGTCAATTTTTCCATGGCTGATGGTTGATTTACATGGGCAGGAAGACCAATTCGTCATCTTCGGACAAACGGGCCACGACCGGCAGGGTGCCCGGCTGGCGCTCCAATTGCCGGTACGGGACGACATGGTCCGCCAGTTCCAGGACCGCGGAACTGATTTCCCCGAAATGTCCCGGCACCACCGTACCGGGCAGCTGTGCCGGCAGGGCGATGAGCGGCTTTCCCCAAAGGTTGAGCAGCCCCCGGCAATACGCATCCAAAGCCAGCCGGATGAGCACCGAACCGTCCGGACCGGTCACCGCCGACGGCAGGCCCCTGCATTCGTCGAACCGGAGGGTCAAGGGCCGGCGGTGGTACAGCAGCAAGGTCTCGATCCGGGGATGCAGGTCCGGCAGGTAGGCCTTGAGTTGGGCCACCGACCCCACCATCAGGGTCAGGGGCCCTTCCGCCGGCGCGAAGCCCAGCGTACGCATCCGCATGGCCAAGGCAGCGTCCGTGGCGGAACCGCCGACACACCAGTGCAGGTCTCCCGGATACAGGAGCATGCCGCCCGCGTCCAACACGGACAAGGCGGAGGCGTACTCAAAGTGACTATGGCTCGGTCGGACGGTCTTGCTCATCCTATCAAAAGAAAAAACGAAGGCTTTGGTGTACGGTTGCCGACCGGCAAGCCGCAGCCTCCGCGGCCGGCGGCCGGAGGCACCGCAAATATACGGGAAGCCCGATGCATTGCCTACCCCGCCCCGACAAGCCTTCGGAAATCGCCGGGGCATGGCCGGGTGCCGTTGTTTTACCCTTTTTCTCCGGAAATGTTGGGGAGATTGCCGTAATTTATCATTCCGGCAAAAGAAATTTCCGCTGCGGATTGTTGAACAAGACCGGAAGGGCACGCGCGGGCAGACCCGGAAAGTCCGGCCCGTACGGGACTGCCCGCCTTGTCATTTGACAAAAAAAAGCGAACTTTACCCGGGCGGCAGCGCAAACCCGCGGTACCGGATGAGCCTTCCTGCGGGGGGGCGGCCCGGCGAGACCGACGGAATGCCGCCACAGGTACAGGGTACGGGCCGGCGGTATTGCCGGGCCTTGCCCGGTATCCTCAAAAACGGACTGTCATGACCGGCTCCGCATACAAACCCTTGGCCGTCGGCTGCCTCCTGCTCGGACTGCTGCTCAGTGCACCCGTCCGGGCCGCGCATATCATCGGCGGAGACATCACCTACGTCTGCAACAATCCCGGCTCCTACACTTTCACCATGAAGATGTACCGCGATTGCAACGGCGGCGGTGCCCCCTTCGACTCCGGGCCCGGCGCGCCGCTTCCCGGCACCATCACCGTGTACCGGGGCAACAGCCTGGTACCTTTCTTGACCCGCAACCTCGGCGCGCCGGTCATCACCCCCGTCCTGCCCAATCTCAGCAACCCCTGCCTGATCGCGCCGCCCAACGTCTGCGTCCAACAGGCCATCTATACCTTCTCCCTGGACCTTCCCGTCTCCACCACCCAAAGCTATCACATCGTCTACCAGCGGTGCTGCCGCAACAATACCATCACCAACATCATCGGCCCGGGGGAAACCGGCGCCACCTATTGGGTGGAGATCACCCCCAAGGCCCAGCAGCTCTGCAACAGCAGCCCCGTGTTCGACAACTTCCCGCCCATCGTCATCTGCGCCGGGGAACCCGTCGACTTCGACCATGCCGCCACCGATCCCGACGGCGACCAGCTGAGCTACGAACTGTTCACCCCCTTCACCGGCGGCGGCAACGACGAACAGAATCCCACCGCCCCGGACGGCGTCGCCCCGGACCCGGACATGCCGCCCCCTTTCAACACCGTCAACTTCCTGGGTCCGCTGTATGGTTTCGACAACCCGCTCGGCGGCCCCCAACCGCTGACCATCGACGCGAACACCGGCTTCCTCACCGGCATACCCGCCCTGACCGGCCAGTTCGTCGTCGGCGTCCTGGTCCGGGAATACCGGGACAATGAACTCCTCAGCGTCGTCCGGCGCGATTTCCAGTTCAATGTCGCCACCTGCGACCCCACCGTGGTGGCGGATATCCGCGAGGATGCCATCGTCACCGAACAAGGGGACCAGTTCTATGTCGTCGATGCCTGCGGCCTCGACCCGGTGCTGTTCGCCAACCAAAGCTTCCAGCAGGCATTCATCAACGAATACCGCTGGGAATTCGCCATCGACGGCGGCATCGACACCTTCCCGGAATGGAGCCCCGCCGTCCCCTTCCCCGGAACCGGCACCTACTACGGGGCCCTCTATCTCAATCCGGGCACCAATTGCGGGGATACCGCCCTGATCAAGGTCAACGTGTACCCGGAACTGACCGCCGATTTCTCCTACGCCTACGATACCTGTGTCGCCGGACCGGTCAGCTTCCAGGACCTGTCCGTCGCGGATGCCGGCCCCGGCAGCATCGTCTCCTGGGAATGGGAACTCGGGGACGGCCAAACCGCCACCGAACCGGACCCTTCCCATCTCTACGGGATTCCGGGCGAACTGCCCGTCACCCTGCTCGTCCAGGACAGCAACGGCTGCGAAGCCAGCCGCCAGCGCACCCTGCGCTATTTCCCCGTCCCCCCCTACCTGCTGCTCGGCCCCGGGATCTTCACCGCCTGCCAGCCCGCCGAGGTGTTCTTCGACAACCTGTCCAGCCCGGTCGACGAACAATACGACATCACCTGGACTTTCGGGGACGGCAATACCGCCACCGCCGTCAGCCCCACCCATACTTTCGAGGACGTCGGCGTCTTCGATGTCTCCCTCCGGATCGTGTCCCCGTTGGGTTGCGCCATCGACACGGTCTGGCCGCAGCTCGTTACGGTCCTGCCCAGCCCGGTCGCCGGCTTCACCTACAACCCGGAGATTTTGAGCAACCTCGCGCCGACCGCCCGGTTCACCGACCTGTCGCAGGATGCCTTCCAATGGAAATGGACCTTCGGCAACAGCGGGATTTCCATCGAACAAAACCCGGTACATACCTTCCCCGACACCGGCCTGCAACTGGTCCGGCAAGTGGTCTTCCACCGCAGCGGATGCACGGATACGGCCCTGGCCCTGCTGGACGTCATCCCCGAAGTCCGCTATTTCCTCCCCAATGCCTTCACCCCCAACGGAGACGGCATCAACGACGGCTTCCTCGGCAAGGGATCCCTCGAGGGCGCCACCGACTTCCGGCTGACCATCTGGAACCGGTACGGTGAACGGCTTTTCGAAACCACCGACCCTTCGCAAGCCTGGAACGGCCGCAAGGACAATATCGGCGAACTGGCGCCGCAAGGGGTTTATGTCGCAGTGGCGACGTTTAAAGGACCCCGCGGGGAACCCTTCGAAATCAGAGGTTACGCAACTTTGGTCAAGTAACGGCACGCCCCCTCGGAACGGCCGAACGATATATCCTGTATGAAAAATTACCTGTCCTTCGCCTTATTCCTGCTGCTCCTCCCGACGGCATCCGCCAAGCATATCATCGGGGGGGTACTCTCCTACGAATGCCTGGGCGGCGGGCTTTACCGGTTCACCATGAAAATGTACCGGGACTGCTCCGACCCCACCGGGGCCTTTTTCGACAGCAACGCCCCCTTCTCCATCTACAAGGGGGACAACACGCTCCTGACCACCAAATTCGTCAACCCCACGGACATCACCAGTGTCGACCCGCCGGACAACCCCTGCCTGGAGCTGCCGCCCAACGTTTGCGTCCAGGAAGGCAGCTACACCTTCACCCATCAATTCGCGGAATGGCCCTCCGCCGACAGCTATACCATCAGTTACCAGCGGTGTTGCCGCAACAATACGGTCACCAACCTCGTGACGCCCGGCGAAATCGGGGCGACCTTCACCGTCACCATTACCCCCGCCTCCCAGGAAGTCTGCAACAACAGCCCGGTGTACAACGCCTTCCCGCCGACCGTGGTCTGTGTGAACGAACCGATCGCCTACGACCACAGCGCCGTGGATGCCGACGGCGACCAACTCGTCTACGAGATGTGCGCCCCCTTGCGGGGCGGCGGCCAGGGCGGACTGGGCGGCGGCAATCCCAACGGCTGCAACGGGGTCGTCCCCAACCCGGCCTGTCCGCCCCCCTACCAACCGGTCAGTTTCATCAACCCGCCCTACAGCGCCCTCAACCCCATGGGCGGCAATCCGGCCGTCACCATCGACCCGGTGAGCGGCATGCTCAGCGGAACCCCCGTGACCATCGGTCAATTCGTCGTCGGCATCTGCATCAAGGAGTACCGCAACGGCGTCCTGCTCAGCGAGGTACGGCGCGATTTCCAGTTCAATGTCGCCAGCTGCGAATCCCTGGTCGATGCGGACCTCTCCTCCGCCGGATTGACCGTTTCCGGTGACGATTACCTGATCGAGACCTGCAACGACCCGACCGTATTTATCCAGAACACCAGCATCAATCCCCAGAACGTAGTCGAAATCCGTTGGGAATTCACCGTCGGCGACTCGACCTGGATGCTGTCGACCTGGGATGCCCTGGTCAATTTCCCGGGTGCCGGCTCCTATCCCGGCAAACTGCTCATCAACCCCGGATCCCTGTGCAGCGACTCGGCCCGGCTGCTGGTGGAAGTCTACCCGGAAGTCACCGCCGCCTTCACCTATGGGTACGACACTTGTGTCGCCGGACCGGTCAGCTTCTATGACGGCTCCGCCATCGCCGACGGCTCCGCCATCGACCGATGGCTGTGGAAACTGGACAACACCGTCTTCGACTCCTTGCGCCGCAATCCCGTCCATGTATACGACGAACCCAAGACCTTCCCTGTCCGGCTGACCGTCTGGGACAGCCACGGCTGTAGCGACGATACCGTCCGCAACGTCGTGTACAAACCCGTTCCGTCCCTCATCGTGGTCAAGCCCAACGATACGGTCAGCTGCCCGCCCGCCGCCGTCCGTTTCAACAACCTCTCCGCCCCCATCGACGAAACCTACGACATCCGCTGGGATTTCGGAGACGGCGGCACTTCCACCGACATCAGCCCGGTCCATGTGTACACCACGGAGGGCACCTTCGACGTCACCTTGGAGATCAACTCCCCCATCGGGTGCCAAACGGACACCACCTTCACCGCCTTGGTGGAAATCCTGCCGCCACCGGTCGCGGCGTTTGCCTATTCGCCGGAACAACCTTCCAACTTCGAGCCGGTGGTGACCTTCACGGACCAATCGATCCGGGCCGTCCACTGGGATTGGTTCCTCAACGGCAAACTGGTTTCCCAGGCGCCGACGTTCAGCCATCCGATGCCGGATACCGGCATCCATGAGATGACCCTGGTGATCACCCATCCGGAACAATGCCAGGATACCGTCAGCCGCCTCATCGACGTGGCGCCGAAGGTCACCTTTTTTCTGCCGAACGCCTTCACCCCCAACGAGGATTCGGTCAACGACCTCTTCCGGGGAAAAGGGGAAACCCGGGGCATCAGCGACTACCGGATGGAGATCTGGGACCGTCACGGCAGCCTCGTCTTCGCCACCGATGACATCGAGGAGGCCTGGGACGGCCGCCTGGGTGCCAACGGCCGCCCCGCCGCCATCGGGGTTTATGTTTGCATCGTGACCTTCACCGCTCCCCGCGGGGAACCCTTCGAATACCGGGGATATGCCACCCTGATGCGCTGACCGGCGGACAAGGCGCTTGTCGCGTTTATGGAAGCCAGGTTGTACTAACCGAGCAATCGCTTACCTTTGCATCCGTTTCCATGACCCACGCAACCTGAATTTCACACATGTTCCCGACATACGACGTCATCGTGGTAGGTGCCGGCCACGCCGGCTGCGAAGCGGCGGCAGCGGCCGCCAACCTGGGCTCCCGCGTCCTGCTGGTGACCATGAACATGCAGACCATCGCCCAGATGAGCTGCAACCCCGCCATGGGCGGCGTAGCCAAAGGACAGATTGTCCGCGAGGTGGATGCCCTCGGCGGTTACTCCGCCATAGTCACCGACCATACGGCCGTCCAGTTCCGGATGCTCAACCGCTCCAAAGGTCCCGCCATGTGGTCTCCCCGTGCCCAAAGCGACCGGATGCTGTTCGCCCAGCATTGGCGCAACCTGCTGGAGGAAAACCCCTTGGTCGACTTTTGGCAGGACATGGTCTCCGGACTGCTGGTCCGCGACGGCAGGGTACACGGCGTATACACCGGCATGGGACTCGAGATTCCGGCCCGCGCCGTCGTCCTGACCAACGGTACCTTCCTCAACGGCATCATCCACATCGGCGAAAAACAATTCGGCGGCGGCCGCTCCGGCGAAAAAGCCGCCACGGGCATCACGGAACAGCTGGTCTCCCTCGGCTTCGAGGCCGGCCGGATGAAAACCGGCACCCCGCCCCGGGTGGACGGCCGTACCCTGCGTTACGACCGCATGGAAGTCCAGGAGGGAGATGACCCGCCCGGTCGTTTCTCCTACACCGATACCCCGGTCCTGAGCCGGCAGTTGCCCTGCCACATCACCTATACCCATACGGGGACCCACGACATCCTCAAGGACGGCTTCGGGAAATCCCCCATGTTCCAGGGGCGCATCCAAGGACAAGGCCCCCGGTATTGCCCCAGTATCGAAGACAAGATCAACCGCTTCGCGGAAAAGGACCGCCACCAGCTGTTCGTCGAACCCGAAGGCTGGCAGACCTGTGAAATCTACGTCAACGGCTTTTCCTCCTCGCTGCCGGAGGACGTTCAGCTCAAGGCCCTGCACACCATTCCCGGTTTCGAGGAAGCCAAGATGTTCCGGCCCGGCTACGCCATCGAATACGATTACTTCCCGCCGCACCAGCTGCAGCTCTCCTTGGAGACCCATTTGGTGAAGAACCTGTTTTTCGCCGGACAAATCAACGGCACCACCGGCTACGAGGAAGCGGCCTGCCAGGGCCTGATGGCCGGCATCAACGCCCACCTGGCCATCCGGGAGGAGGACCCCTTCCTGTTGCGCCGGTCGGAAGCCTACATCGGGGTGCTGATCGACGACCTCGTCAACAAAGGCACCCAGGAGCCGTACCGGATGTTCACATCCCGCGCCGAATACCGCATCCTGCTGCGGCAGGACAATGCAGACCTGCGCCTGACGCCCCTGGCCGATGCGCTCGCCGCACGGAGCCGAAACGACACCCAGCCGTCGCAGGCCGCCGCCGCGCTCGACCGCCGCATGGAGAAGGTCCGCCGCAAGGAAGCCGATTCCGCCGCCATCGAAAAATTTTTCCGGGACTATTCCGTATCACCGGATGCCATCAACGGATTCCTCGAAAGCATTCCGTCCGCCCCTGTCCGCCAGCAGGTGAAACTGCATAACATCCTGCTCCGGCCCCATGTCGGCCTGGACCAGCTCCGGCAGGTGCTGCCCGCGGTCGACGAATACTGCCGCCAGCTGGATCCGGACGCCCTCACGGACGCCGAGATCCGGATGAAATACGACGGCTACATCCGCAAGGAGCAGGAAATGGTGGACAAGATGAACCGGCTGGAAACCGTCCATATCACGGAAGGCTTCGATTTCCAGGGGTTGACCTCCATATCCATGGAAGCCCGCGAAAAACTGAGCCGAGTCAAACCACGAACCATCGGACAAGCCAGTCGGATCAGCGGGGTGACCCCCGCCGACGTTTCCGTCCTGCTCGTCCACCTCGGCCGCTGAAACGGCCGGACCCGGACCCGGTGGGTCACCGCTGAACCCGATGGCTGCCGCCATCCCCGCTTATGGACCTTGTTTCCCTGGAAAAACGGCTGGCCGAAATCCAAATGCTGGCCGAAGGCACCCGCTGGCAACGCTGGTGGCATGATCCCCTCCGCTATACCGCCGGTGTCGGTTACTGGCGCTTGTGCTATCCCTGGCACCGGAAGGGACTGCGCGTCCGGGCCACGACCTTTTTCGGGGTCCCCATGGTGCTCCGGCTGCCTGCCGCCACGGAGATTTTCCTGTTCGGTGCGAAGACCCATCCTTCGGAAATCCTACTGACCCGTTTCCTGATGCGGTCCCTGCGCCCCGGCCATGTGTTTTGCGACGCCGGCGCCCATGTGGGCTATTTCTCGCTGTTGGCCGCCGCCCTGGTCGGTCCGCAGGGACGGGTCCACGCCTTCGAGCCGACGCCCTCCACCTTCGGGCTGCTGTCGGAAAACACCCGCCGGCATTCCCGGATCACCGCCGTCCCCGGTGCGGCCACCGATACCGACACGGTGCTGCCTTTCCATGAGTTCCCGGTCCTTTATTCCGAATACAACTCGCTCGGACCACCGGCCGGCAAATCGGCCGCCTGGTTGGCCGCCCATCCGCCCCGCATCCGGGAAGTCCGCGGCATCCGGCTGGACGGTTACTTCGCCGCGGCGGAACAAACCCCCGATGTCGTCAAGATTGATGTGGAAGGGTCGGAGTGCCAGGTACTGCAAGGAATGGGAAGCCTGCTCGACGGGAACCATCCCCCGCTCATCGTCATGGAATACCATCGGGAGGGCGGGCAACGGCAAGCGCACCGGTCGGCGGTCGACTTCGCCAGGCAAAAAGGTTTCCGGACCCTTGTCATCCAGTCTGACGGCTCCCTGCGGGATGTACCGGACGTGGAGGCCGCCATGCAGGAGCGGCGGCTGGATTCCGACAATATCGTCCTGTCCCGGGACTGACCCCGCCTCAAGCCCGGCCGTACCGCCGCAAGGTTGCCACCGTATGGTCCAGCATCGCCGCCGTAAAATCGAGGTGGGTGACGAAACGGATGGTGCGCGGCCCGAAGGCCGTGGCCAGCACCCCTTGTTCAGATAGCCATGCGATGACCTGGGCGGCGGTCAGTTCCGGTTGCAGGTCAAAGATGACGATATTGGACTGTACCGGGCGGACGTGTTCGACCCAGGAGAGCGCCGACAAGGTCGATCCGAGCACCCGTGCCCGTTCGTTGTCGAGTCTGAGGCGGTCCACCTGGTGGTCCAGGGCGTAAATGCCCGCCGCCGCCAGGAAGCCGGCCTGCCGCATGCCGCCGCCCATGACCTTGCGGATCCGCCGCGCCTGCCGGATCTGTTCCCGGCTCCCGATCAGCAGCGAACCTACCGGCGCTCCCAGCCCTTTCGACAGGCAGATGGAAATGGTATCGAACCATTCCCCCCAGGCCTCCGGGCTTTCCCCCGTTTCCACCAGGGCGTTGAAGAGGCGGGCACCGTCCAGGTGCAGGCGCAGGTCCTTTTCCCGACACAACCTGGCCGTCGGGATGACCTCCGCCAGGGTATAGATGCTTCCGCCGCCCTTGTTGGTGGTGTTTTCCAGCACCACCAGCCGGGTCCGCGGCAACCAATCGAAGTCCGGCTGTATGGCGGCCGCCACCGCATCCGCGGTGATCTTGCCGTTGCTGCCCTCCAGCAACCTCATGCCGACCCCGCTGTGAAAAGCGTAACCGCCCGTCTCGTACTGGTACACATGCGAAAAATGGTCGCACACCACCTCATCCAAAGGCTGGGTATGCAGTTTGATGGCCAGCTGGTTGGTCATGGTGCCGGAGGGACAGAAAAGGGCCGCCTCCTTCCCGAACATTTGCGCCGCCTTTTCCTGGAGGGCATTGACGGTCGGGTCCTGGCCGAAGACATCGTCGCCCACCTCCGCCCGCATCATGGCCTCCCGCATTCCCGGTGTAGGCCGGGTCACCGTATCGGATATCAGATTCGCTGTCATCTTTTTGGGGCCAAATTACACAAGAACCGGGACACCCGGGAGGAGCGCGCAAGATCCGCAGTATACCGGCCGGCCGGATTCCACCGGATGGTCGCAGCGGTTTTGCCGACTTGGAAAAAAACGCTATCTTCGGACAATCGGAGCCAGGCCCTTCCGGCCCGGCCGCAGCACCACCCTTAAAAAAATGAAAATGAAAAAAATCACCTGCCTCCTGCTCCTCCTGCCCGGGCTGGCATCGGCACATGAGGGACATGGCCTGTTGGATGGAAGCACCGCCTGGCATTACCTGTTGGAGGGGCCGCACAACCTGCCGCTGTGGGCCGGGATCGGCGGGCTTACCCTCTTGGCCGGCACCAAGGCCGTCCGGCGCGCACCGAAACGGAACGGCCGCCGGAAAAGCGCCTGACCCGAAAGGCCGGCGCCATGCACGAACTGTCCATCGTCCTGCACATCGTGGAAGCGGCGGAACAATCCGCCCGGACGGCCGGTGCCCGCCACATCGACGGGATAGTCCTCGAGATCGGGACCCTATCGGGCGTGGAGCTGTCCGCGCTGACCTTCGTCTGGGAGGAAGGGGTCCGCGGCAGCCTGCTGGAAAGTGCCGAACGGACCATCCGCGAGATACCCGGCAGCGGACAATGCCGGGACTGCGGCCATACCTTCCCGATGGAGACCTTGTACGACCCCTGTCCCGAATGCCTGTCCTACGACCGGGACATCCTTCAGGGAAGGGAATTGCACATCATGTCCCTGACCATCCGGTGACCGGAGCCGGCGGAAAGGCCGGTCCCATGCCGGGGGAGACGGCAGCGCGGGAGCAGGCCGGCCGGGGGCACCCACATTTCCGCATGCGGAAGCAATTGCAGCGGACCGCTGCGCGAGGCCGTCCGGCGGCGATGCCGTGCGGGGTCGGGGAGAAGGAAGGTTCCGGATTGCCGGCGGCGATTCGAACAGGTCGATTCGGGTACCGGCGGTTCGGGCCGGGCGGGTCAAGCGCCGGCTGCCACCCGAGGCCGCGGACGGTCGATACCGTAAGCGGCCCGACCCGGATGGGCAAGGGTGGCTGTCCGCCGGGGCCGGACCGGTGACCGGGGAGTAAGGATGCGGCGCACGGGACCTCCGGCAGGCCGCATCGGGTGGCCGGACCACATCCGTCAGGACCGGCAGCGGCATCTTCGGAAAAGGTCGGAAGATGGCCGTCCAATCGAAAGGATACCCCGACAGGAGGCGTATCCGGAAAAACAAAAAAAGAGAAAGCCTATGTGTGGAACCTGTGGATGTGGGCAATCCGATGTCCCGACACAACTCAAGCGGGTGCAGGCGCACCCGAAAACGGCCTGGCCGGCCGGGCCGCTGCAACTGGAGGTGGAAAAGCCGGAAGCACCGGTCGCCCCACCGGCACCGGCAAGCCTGACCGGCCGACCGGACCCCCGGGTCCTGGCAGTGGAAGCAGCCATTCTCAGCAAGAACAACCGCCTGGCCAAAGCCAACCGGGACCGGTTCGACCGGCACCGGCTGCTGGCCCTCAACCTGGTGAGCTCCCCCGGCAGCGGGAAAACCACCCTGCTCGAGGCCACCCTGCGTCGGCTCCAGCCGGCGACAGCCTGTCATGTGGTGGAAGGGGACCAACAGACCACCCGCGATGCGGAGCGGATCGCCGCCACCGGTGCGGGGGTGGTCCAGGTCAACACCGGCAAGGGCTGCCACCTGGAGGCGGACATGGTCGCCGATGCGGTCGACCTGCTGGACCTGGACCGGCCGGGGGTACTTTTCATCGAGAACGTCGGCAACCTCGTCTGCCCGGCCCTTTTCGACCTGGGGGAACACCACCGGGTGGTCGTCGCCAGCGTCACGGAGGGTGAGGACAAACCCTTGAAATATCCCGACATGTTCCGTTCCGCCCACCTGTGCGTGATCAACAAGACGGACCTGCTGCCGTACCTTTCCTTCGACCTGGAGCAATTCCGGGACTATGCCCGGCGGGTCCATCCCGGGATACGTTTCCTGGAGGTCTCCGCGGCGACCGGAAGCGGGCTGGACGAATGGTGTGGCTGGGTATTGGCGCAGTGGTCGGAAAAGTTTGAGGACTGATGTCGCTGCCGACCCGTACCTTTCACATCCAGCTGGCGGGAAAAGTGCAGGGCGTCGGTTTCCGGCCCTTTGTTTACCGGCTGGCCGTGGAAGCGCGATTGGCCGGAACGGTACGCAATGGCTCGGACGGAGTGCATATCCATTTCAGTACCGGAATTCCGCAGGCCCGGCGGTTTTACAGGCGTTTGCTGCGGGAGGCCCCTGCGGCGGCCCGGATCACCGCGCATCGGATGGAGGAGGTCGGCGGCATGCAATTCGACGGATTCCGGATCATCTCTTCGTCGGCGGCGGACGGCGGCAGCGGCTTGTTGCCAGCGTCGGACATCGCGATTTGTCCCGCCTGCCTGGCGGACACCCGGGACCCCGGCGGTCGCCGCCGCGGCTATCCGTTCACCAGCTGTACCGCCTGCGGACCCCGGTACGGCATCCAGGAAAAGATACCCTTCGACCGTCGGCACACCACCCTGGCCGGCTTCGACCTGTGTCCGGCTTGCCGGGCGGAATACCGGTCCGCATCCGACCGCCGGTTCCATGCCCAGACCATTTCCTGCCCGCGGTGTGCGATCCGGCTGGGTTATGTGCGGACGGCAGTCGCGGAAGGAACCGGTCAGGACAAAGCGAGGAAGGAGTCGGACGACGGAACCGCCCACCTGTGCGCCGTAGTCGATGATTTGCTGTCCGGCGGCATTGTCGCCGTCAAGGGCCCGGGCGGCTACCTGTTGTTGTGTGATGCCACCCAAGGGGCGGCGGTCAGCCGGCTTCGGGACATGAAGTGCCGGCCGGACAAGCCGTTTGCGGTGATGTACCGGGAGCCGGCACAACTGGAGCAGGACGTGCGCTTGTCGAAGGAACAGCGGAATGCCTTCCTGTCGCCGGCCGGACCGGTGGTCTTGTGTCCGCTGCGGGAAGTTTCCGGCAACGGGCTGGCGACGGACGCGATTGCCCCCGGCCTGCCGAACATCGGCGCCATGCGGCCGGCCACGGCCCTGCTGGACCAAATCCTGGCCGGGTGTGGACGCCCCCTGGTCGCTACCAGTGCAAATGCACCGGGCTGTCCCCTGCACCATACGGAAACCGGTATCCGGACCCAATTCGGCGGCCAGGTGACGGGGATCCTCTCCGACAACCTGCCCTTGCTGTTCGGACAGGATGACAGCGTGGTCGGCTTCAGTACCCGGTACGGCCGACGGATCGTATTCCGGCGCGGCCGGGGCTTCGCCCCTTCCCTCCTGCGGCAACCATTCGCCGATTGGCGGGAGCCGGTCCTCGCCATGGGTGCCGACCGGAAGAGCACCCTGTGCCTGCACCAGGACAGTACGACCCTCCTGAGCCAAGCCCTGGGCGACCTCGGCTACCTGGAGGCCCAGGAAAACCACCGGGCTTGCCGGGAACATCTGCTCGCCCTGACCGGAGCGCAGCCGGCGACCATCCTGGTCGACCGGCACCCGGATTACCATTCCGCGCGGATGGGGCGGGCGCTGGCCGCCTCCTACGGCCCGAAGGCCACCGTGGTGGCCGTTCCGCACCATGCCGCCCATTTCGCCGCCATCCTGGCCGAGCACGGATGCCTGAGGTCGGACGAGCCGACGCTCGGCGTGATTTGGGACGGCGCAGGTTGGGGGGAAGACGGACAAATCTGGGGCGGCGAGTTCCTCACTTACCACCGGGGAAGCTTTGACAGGCTCACCCACCTGGATGTGTTTCCGTGGCTGTTCGGGGACCGGATGGCCCGGGAGCCCCGGCTGGCGGCGCTGGCCGCCTGTTCGGACGTACCCGGCGCCGACGCATTGCTCCGCGGCAAGTTCCCGGAAACGGACTGGGACCGGTGCCAGCGGTACCTGAGGCGCGAACCGGAGCGACGGACCAGCAGCATGGGGCGGCTATTCGATGCCGCCGCCGCCTTGTTGGGCTTCGAATCCGGGAACACCTACGAAGGGGCCGCCGCCGCCTACCTGGAGCACCTCGCCGCCAGGGCCCTTGCCGGTGGATACCCGGAACATGGATATCCCGGCCCGTTCGACCGGGTATCCCTGTTGGGTCGGATGGTGGCGGACCTGCGGCAGCCGGGCGCATCCCGCCCCGCCATCGCCTTGCGTTTCCACCTGAGCCTCGCCCATTGGGTCCTGGAAATCGCGGACCGCTACGATTACCGCCATATCGCCTGCAGTGGCGGCGTTTTCCAGAACAACCTGTTGACCGACCTGCTGACCGACCGCTGCCCGGACGGCCGGCGCCTGTATTTCCATCGGGAACTCCCGCCCAACGATGAGAACATCGCATTCGGACAATTGGCGTATCTTTATGCCACAACGGTCGTCCGCTCCGGCCGACAAGTCGGGGAAGTCGCCGCAAAGAATCAGGGCGGATAGCCGCCGCCCTCCCAACCGCAACCCGGAAAAGCGGTGAAGCTTGCGCCCTTCCAGAACGGTCCGCGCCTCAGGACCGGCGGGAGCGCCGCCTCTCACCGCCGATCCGCCAAGAAAACTGTCATGTGTCTGGCCATACCGGGAAAAATCATCCAGATAACGGAAAGCCGGGAGCTGTGCTTCCGACAAGGTAAGATAGACTTCGGCGGCGTGCGCAAGCTGGTCAGCCTCGCCTTCGTGCCCGAGGCCCGGATCGACGACTATGTGCTGGTCCATGCCGGTATCGCCATCGAGGTCATGGACGAATCGGCCGCCCGGGAAACCCTCGCGTATCTTTCGGCCATCGGGGAGACGGAGGAAGGGGCCGAGGAAGGATGACGGCAGACCAGCCGGTAAGGAAAGGAAACCGGTACGGCGACGGGCCGGCCAGGAAAGGAAAAAGGGCTGTCTCACCTCGCACGCCGGTGAAACAGCCCTTTTTTTTCGGTACCCACGACTGGATTTGAACCAGCACATCCTTGCGGACACTACCCCCTCAAAGTAGCGCGTCTACCAATTCCGCCACGTGGGTATTTCCAATTTTTAATTGGGTTCGCAAAAATAGGAAACTAATCGCATTTCCAAACTGCGCGAGCAAAAAATTTGAACCGGACCCTTTCCGGTCCCGATTGCCCGGCGGGCAGCCCCGCTTACCCGGGGTTATCGGTCCGCCGGGGTACAACCGCAGGCTTGCCACGGCCGTGGTTTCCCCGGCTGGAACCCCATCGGAAGCAAAGGAGACTCCCGCGGGGCACCGGTATCCGATTGCCGGCAGCGGGGCGGCAGCTTGTCCGGTCGGTCCCTTCGCGGGAATGTCCGCCGCTTCCCGCCCGGTCCGGGTCCGGGGTGGCGGTATGCCCCCAAGCGGTCATTGAAAAAGGATTTCCGGGTAACGGATATACCGGACGCCGCCAGCCTTCCTGCTTGCGACCGGCAGCCGGCTCGGGGATACGGGCGGAGGGACCAGGAACCATAACACCCACACTTCCATCGGAAAAGACGCCGCTCGGGTCCACCGATTGTGCTGTGGATAGAATTATATTTTATTTTTTTTCATTTGTATCCGCCGTTCAAATTTTATTTTTTCATATGTTTGCAACGCGGAAAGAAAGCAGGGCTGCCCTGGTAGTCCCTACCAGATGCCCCTCCCGCCGACCGATCACAACAAGCACCTTTCCCACCGGCCCGACGGCCGGCACCAACCATCCGATTCCGCATCAACTTCCGCATGCCGCCGCGACGGCGGCAGCCCGCCCGCCGGGACCATTCACCATACAAGAAAACTACACCCACGGAATAGCTCCGGTCATCCGGCCTTCCGTCCCCGTGGAACCCGATCCATTCCCGGGAAAGCGCTTCCGTCCTTCGGATTGCGCGCGGTAGGAACATGAACATAGTATACCACACACCATGAAACAAATTGTAATCCTGTTGGCCATCCTCGTGTTGGGCTTGCTCTTATTCACCATCGGCACCCGACCGGCCCCCTCCACCCCATCCTCCGGCAAGGACGGCGCTCCCCCACCCTTTCCCAAAGGCGGCGGTCGGAAAGATTCCGCCGCCGCCCGACAAGACCGACACCCCTAAAGGACATCCCGGAATTCCATAACAATACATTTTCGTGCCCGGGACCGGATTACACCGTCGTCTGCCCGCCTGGCAAACCCCGAATGCTGCCGGTACGGCGGAGCGTCGTCCCGGCCGAACCGGTCCCGGGCAAAACATGGCATGATTTTTACATGTATTTAAAACATAATCCATAAAGAATGGACAAACAAACACTCCCCTTTCTGCTCTTTTTCACCTTCCTTACCTTTGCGGGCCAAGCCCAATCCTCGGCCTGGGGGGAACCGTTCGCCGCCCTGGATTCTTACACCGACCGGCCGGCGGAGACCCGTACCACCACATACCGCCACTACAAGAAACTTCCGCAACTGTTCAACGGATATGCCATCGAGGTGGCCTATTCGGATGACCCGCTGACCCGGACCGACCCGATTTTCCGGCAATTCGGTAACATCAAATACGAGAAGCTGTCCCAAGGCGGCTACTCTTACCTCATCACCTGCCGCTTTTCCTCCCGGGAAGCGGCCCTCCAATTCCTACGGACCGTTATCCTTCCCAAGGTGGACGATGCCCGTTTGTACGCTTATACGGAAGGGATCCGGCAAATCATCCGGCCGGAGGAGTAAGCGGGGGATGATCCTGTCGCAGCTGTTTCCACCGGACAAGCCGGTCTTTTCTTCCCCGCCGCATCCGCAGCAAGCAGGGGTACCGTCTTACCGCCCTTCCGGCGGAGCGCAAGCGGTATTCCGATCGTCCTCCTTTCGGAGGCCGGAAGGATGGTCAAGGGACGATGGCGGGCACAGGCACCACAAGCGCATTCGGACGGCAGGCACCTGTGGCTTCGGGGACGGAAGGAGCTCACCGGGTCCCTACCCGGTCGGTCGACTCCCGCTGCGCAGGAAAGGTCGGAATACGCGGAAGTCGGATTACACCCCGCCCGGCGACGGCGGTCGGAATTCCGGCGCTCACATCGAGGAACGCCAGGCATCGCGGGCGGTGGGGATGGACCAAGCCGCCTGGCTGTTTTCCAAGCTGTTGAAGAGCGGGAGCCAGTCCGACGGACCGGCACCTTCCATCAATATCTGGTACCGTCGCAACTGCAGGATGATGTCCATGGGGTTGATCAGCACCGGGCAGGCCTCCACACAAGCCTGACAGGTGGTGCAGGCCTGTAGTTCTTCGGCGGAGATGTAATCGAACAGGGACCTGCCGTCCTCATAGCCTTCCGCCGGGCGGGGTGCATACCCATCCCGTCCGTCAATCCGCCGGCCCACCTCCTCCAGGCGGTCGCGTACATCCATCATGATCTTCCGCGGGGACAGTTTTTTTCCGGTCAGGTTGGCCGGGCAAGCGGCCGTACACCGTCCGCATTCCGTGCAGGTGTAGGCATCCAGGAGGTTTTTACGACCCAGGTCGAACACATCGCGTGCGCCGAATACGGGATCTTTACCGGTCGGGGCTTCATCGGAGGGAGCGGCCAGTTCCGGGAACAGCATGGCCGAGACTTCCCGCTGGACATCGGGCATGTTGCGTACGGCACCCTGTGCCGTCTGGCGGGCGAAATAGGTATTCGGGAAGGCCAGCAGGATGTGGAGGTGTTTGGAAAGCGGCAGGTAATTGAGGAAAGCGAGGACGGTCAGCAAGTGGAGCCACCAGCCGGCCCGTTCGACAACTTGCAGGGTCTCCACCGGCAGATTACCGAAGATTGCCGGCCCCAGGATGGCGCTGACGGCGAAATCCCCGGTCAGGGGATACCCCGGCACCTGGCGGGCCTGCAACACCATATCCGCCCCGTTCATGCTGAAGATACCGGCGATCAGCAGGATTTCCCCCAACAGGATCAGGTTGCCGTCCATACCGGGCCAACCCGCCATTTCCGGCTGCCGGAACCGATAGATCCGGCGGATATTCCGGCGGTACAGGAACGCGAAGGTCGCCACCAGGGCCAGGAGGCTGAGCACTTCAATGAAGCTGATGAGGAAGGTATAAAAAGAACCCAAGGCCTCCGAAAAGACACGGTGGCGACCGGTGATGCCATCTGCAAAGATTTCCAACAGCTCCACCTGTGTCAGCAGGAAGGCTACATAAACGAAGAGGTGCAGGACGGCCGGCAGCCACTTCTTGAACATCTTCCGTTGGCCGAAAGCGATGAGCAGGACGTTCCGCCAGGCTTGCCCCGAGCGCCAACCGGTCGATGGTTCCGCTTCCCGCCCCAGGCGGATGTTGCGGCGGATAAGGCTGAAACTGCGGTAGGCCATCCCCAGGCTGCCGGCGGCGACGAGGATGAAGATGAACGGTTGAAGTCCCATTTACGTTTGGCTTTGATTCGGTTCCCTTTCCGTCCGGTGGCCGGAACCGGGAGGAGGTCGACCGACCGTATACTTCCCCGACGGAAGGCATCGGCGGAGGAAACGCCGGGCACGAGTTTGTCCGGACACCCAATTTTCTTGAGAATGGATATCCGTTCCATCGTGATGGGAAAGGCTTTGGAACAGCCGGCCGCCAGAGGGCGTCTTGTTGCGGGTGCAGGCCGTCTTGTGCCGCCCCGTACGGCAAATTGCACAACATTTGCGAAGCAGACAACCGGCAGGTCCTTTTTTTGTCGTTCGGGAGCCCTTTTACCCGGATGCGTCCGCAAGCCGTTCCGCCCTGCCGGCCGAATATGCCGCCCTGTCATAAGTAATGAGCGGGCCCCACCCCGAACCGCTCCTGGAACAGCCGGGAAAAATGCTGCACTTTTTGGAAACCGACCACGATACAGGCCTCCTTGACTGTCTGCACTTCCTTCCGGACCAGCAGGTCCCTGGCATGCACCAGGCGCAACTCCCGCAAGTACAGGTTGGGGGTCAAACCGACGAGCAACTTCATCCGGCGGGTCAGATGCCGGTCGCTCAAGTACAGTTCGCGGGCGGCCTCCTCGACCGAGAAGTACGGATTGGAGATATTCCGTCGGAAAAGTGCCTCCACTTCCTCCAACCAGGCCGCATCGGACTCCGAAAGACCGGCCGCCGGAATTTCCTGCCCATCGGCCGGGTCGGATTCCGACAGTTGCCGCGCGGCCGTCCGCTCCCGCCCAAGCTCCAGCAGCTTCTCCAGCCTTACCAACAGTTCCTGCTCCAGGAAGGGCTTCGTCAAATAATCATCCACCCCGGTCCGCAAGGCCCTGAGTCGGATATCCGGATCGGAGCGGGCCGTGAGGAGAAGGAAGGGGACTTGTCTCCAGCCGGCCTTTCCCTTTACCATTTTCAACAGTTCCATGCCGTCCATTTCCGGCATCATCAGGTCGGACAGGATGAGGTCGGGGCGGAAGCCTCCTTCGAGCAGCTGCCAGGCTTCCCGACCGTTTCTTGCCTCGGTGACCTGGTAATCGTCCGCCAGCAGCAGCCGGATATAGGCCCGCAGGTCGGCATTGTCCTCCACCATCAGCACCTGCTGCCGGTCGGCCGGACCGGACGCCGCCGGATCTTCGGGTGCCGGCATGTCGGGGACCCGGTATTTAAGCGCTTCCGGGGCCTCGCTGTCCACCGCCTCGGCGGGCATCCCCGCCGGGGCGATGACCTGTTTGGGCAAGCGGAGAAAAAAGGTGCTTCCCGAACCGACCTGGCTTTCCGCCCCCACTTCCCCGCCGAGCAGATTCGCCAGTTCCCGACAAATCGACAACCCGATACCGGTCCCCCCCGCTGCGGCGTGGCCGTCCCGCTTCGACTGGAAGAAGCGGTCGAAGACATGCGGCAGGTCCTCGGGGTGTATGCCGGGCCCTGCGTCCGTCACCCGGATGACCAGGTGCCCGGGTGTTTCCTCGACCCGAAGCTGCACGATTTTTCCGGACGGCGTGAATTTCAGGGCGTTGGCGAGGTAATTATGGATGATTTTCTCGAATTTCCGGCGATCTGTCCGGATATGCAGGGTCGGATCGGCCAGGTATTCCAACCGGAGGCGGACCGATTGGCTGTCTGCGGCGGAGCTGAACTGGGCGTGGAGACGGCGGAAAAACAAGGCGAGGTCGAGCACTTCGTCCCGGACTTCCACGCGGCCGTCCTCCAGCTTGGCCAACTCGAGGATTTCGTTGACCAGGTTCAGCAGGTGGCCGATATTCTGCCGGATGAATCCCAACAGGCGTCGTTCCTTGTCCGGCCAATGCGGTTGTTGCAGCAGGCTGTCGGCCGGACCCAGCAACAAGCTCAGCGGCGTACGCAGTTCATGGCTGATGTTGGTAAAAAATCGGGTTTTCAGCTGGTCCAGGCTGCGCAGCGCCGCCGCCTGATTCTCGATGGTCCGGGTCCGGCGGGCAACCTGCGCCTGCAGGCTGTCCCGCTGCCGGCGCAACAGGACCGTACGGTACCGGGTGTACTGCCATACGAGCAACAGCAACAAGGCTGTACAGCCCAGGATAAACCAGACCTGCAGGTAGAAGGGCCGGCGTACCCGGACGGGTATGTCCAGGGTCCTCGACGACCATAGTCCGCTGCCGGCCTGGGCCCGGATGCGAAGCCGGTAGTCGCCGAAGGGCAGCCGGCCGATCCGCAGGGTCCGATTGTCCGTACGGTTCCATTCCTTGTCGAGCCCATCCAATTTCCAGTGGTACCGGATATCCTGGACCTGGCTGTAGCCCAGCAGTGCCAGGTCGAGCTCGACCAGGCGGTCCGCCGGATCCAGCACAATACCGCTGTGCCGGAAGAGGTCGCTGCCGTCCTCCTCCTGCTGTTTTCCGTCCGCTGAAAATTTTCGGAAATGGGCGACGACAAGCGGCAGGTCCGTGGTGTCCCGCGCTTCGGCGAGCTGCCCGGGATGGAAGGCGGTGATACCGTTCAGGCCGCCGAAGTAAAGGATACCCCGGTCGTCCCGGCAGTGGGAGATCTTGTTGAACTCCCGGTAGGTGATGCCATCCTGCTCCGAATATCTGCGGACCGCCCCGGACTTTTTGTCAAATCGGAGTATTCCGTTGTTGGTGCTCAGCCACAGGTGGTCGTTCCCTTCCGGATACACCGCATAGACGACATCGTCGAGGCTGTTGGACGTGTTGGCCAATCGGAAGACTTCCGGTGGCGCCACCTGGTGCGGCTGCTCCCCGGGTCGACCGACCCGACCATGTGGCAGCCATACCAACCCATGGCCGTTTGTTCCCAGCCAAATGTCGCCGTTCCAATCCTCGTGGAAGTGCAGCACATCGTCATGCGGAATATAAAACGGACCGGCCCCTTGTCGGGAAAAGCGGAAAACCGGCGTAAAATCAGCTTCCAGGACAAAAAAACCGGCCGATGTCGCCACCCCGACCCGCCCGTCGCGCAAGGTCCGGAAGGAATAGACGGCGGCTTGGGACAAGCCGACGAAATCACCGGCCGGCCGGAACGGCGTCAGCTTCCTGTCGGCGCGCTCCAGGCGGTAGATACCCAGGTCCGTACCCAACCAGACCAGATTCTCCGAATGCGGATGGACGGACAGCACCGCGGCGGGTACCGGTAAGGTTTCCAAAGGACGGCCTTGTCCATCCAGGATTGTAAGGGCATCCTGGTGTCCGACCACCAGATTCCCATCCCTCAACCGGGCGAGTGCATAAAAATTGTTGTAAGGAAACCCACTTGTCAGGATTTTTTCCGTAGTTCCCGTGGATAGGTCCAGCCGGAAGAATCCCTTCGCTTCGGCACAATAATACAATGCATCGCCTTTCGGCAGGATACCCCGGATGGAAAATCCTTTTTTGAGGATGGCAGGATCCTTCCACAGATACTGTGTAAACTTATTCCGCCGGAGGGCCACTTTTGTCAGGCCGAAATTCTTGCCCAGCCATAAGTTGCCCAGTTCGTCAAACAAGGCACAACGATAATACAGATTCCCGATGAAAGGCCAATCCGGCTCCAGGTCGAGGACCAGGGATCCGTCAAGGCGGTAAATCCGGTTGTTATCCAGGATGAGGTCTTCCCCCAATGCGGGTACATCCGCACCGGGCAACAAGGCGGGAGATCGGAAATCCCCTGGCAAGCGCCGGATGTCACCGGTTTCGTCCCGTAGCCAGGTTCCTTTTTCATCTTTGAAAATGAAGCGGGGACTTCGCGGTTGCGCCGATATGTTCACATGGAGCATGCCCGCACCCCGGCTGTGTGTGCGGAGCAGCCTGCCGTTCCGGTCCAGCTCCACCAACCGGTTGCTGTCGGCCACCGCCCATATGGAACGGTCCGCACGGATCAGCTGTAAATGCCGGATACCGGGGGTTGGGATGCGCCGGAAGCGCCGGTTTTGCCAACAAGCCAGATAAGCGGTATCCGAAGTATGAACGGCGGCGAAGGAGGCACCCTCCGGAAAGAAATACCAGTCGTGCACACCCGTTTCGGGCATCCTGGACAAAAGGGGGATTTCCTGTTTCAGGGAACTTTGCCGGCGGGTGCCGGGATGCCAAAGCGGAATATCCCGGAAGGGGGAAAAGGCAACAGCCAGAAGAAACCGGCCGAATCCTCCTGTATGTCCCAGATTTCCGCTGCGGCGAAGCTGTCCGTATCCTGGTTGAAATTCCGGAAACCGTATCCGTCGAAGCGGCTGAGCCCCTTTTTGGTACCCAACCAGATGAATCCGCGGCTGTCCCGGTGGAGGGTGATCACCTCCCGGTGGGGCAGGCCTTGCTCCGGGGTGTACGTCTCTACATCCGTCACGAAGGTTTGCCCCGAAACTGGACGGTACGCGCACAGTGCCAGCAACAGGACGTAGCAAATGGTATTTATCCGTCTTCCCGGCATACGTTGGGACAAGGTGCTTCCGAATATTTGCGCTCCGGTAACCTGCTTCCGACACTTGGCCCATCAACGGCCGATGGCGAGCCGTCGATCTGACCTTGCATGCTACCAGATAAAGACAAGGTAAAGATAAAAACTTGGCGTCTATCGGCAAATCGCCCCCCAGCCCATCGGTTTCGCAACCGGTCCGGTCCATGTGTCCCCGACCTGCCGGGATTGCCGCAGCCAATGTCTACCGGATGGGAATCCTGTATCCATTCCTGATTCGCACCGTCGCGGCATCGGGCTGTAAACCGCATTCCCCACACCTTGACACTACCGGATCGGAAATTATAACAATCTGATTTTCTGTTTTTTGCTAGCAATTTGACTTGTCAATGTGCGGCGACCTGCCTTGAAATGGGCGGGGTTTGTGTTTGGACCGGGATTTCCATATGATTTGAAGGATGGACTGGGATGGGGGTTTGGGAGGTATTGGACTGGGGCTGTTTTGGACTGGGATTTCCATATGATTTGAAGGATGGACTGGGATGGGACGGCCTATGGAGGGATGGGGGGCTGTTTTTTCGGAATTGGAATTACGTTTACTAAACCTCAAAGGTTTAGTAAACGCCGGCGACGGGACGTACGTCCACCAAACCGCAAAGCCTTTGGTGAACGGCTGCTGCCCCGCGCGAGGAATCCATTGGATCGGGAATTCGGACGCAACCTACGTTTACTAAACCTCCAAGGTTTGGTAAACGTTTTCTGGCGGCACGTACGTCCACCAAACCCCCAAGGTTTAGTAAACGCCGGCGACGGGACGTACGTCCACCAAA
>CAZNLJ010000005.1:0-161188 GCA_964573725.1 uncultured Saprospiraceae bacterium | reverse complement strand
TCACCGCCACGATTTGCCAGGGGGAAGTATTCAATTTCCACGGAACACCGCTGACCTCTGCCGGTAATTATGTCGATACCTTGACTGGTGCTTCCGGCTGCGACAGCATCGTTTTCCTGGCATTGACGGTGAACCCGATTGTCTCGGAAGCGATCTCCGCTACGATCTGCGAAGGAGAAACCTTCTCCTTCAACGGCACGGACCTCAACTCCGCCGGCACTTACATCGACACACTTTCCAGCACAACAGGCTGCGACAGCATCATCACCTTGGCACTGACGGTCAATCCAGTGGTTTCGGAAAATATCTCCGCTACCATCTGCGAAGGAGAAACCTTCTCCTTCAACGGCACGGACCTCAACAGCGCCGGCACTTACGTCGACACACTTGCCAGCACAACGGGCTGCGATAGCATCGTCACTTTGACGCTGACGGTCAATCCGGTATTGTCGGAAAATATTTCCGCTACGATCTGTCAGGGGGAGACTTACATCTTCCATGGAAACCAGCTTAATACAGGCGGAAATTATGTAGATACCATCAGCAGCTATCTGGGATGTGACAGTATCGTGAACCTGGATTTGACGGTATTGCCTGCCATTTCGGAAAGTATCTTTGCTAAAATATGCGAAGGAGATACATTCCAAATCAATGGCGTCAACCTGATAGTTCCCGGAACTTATTCCTATATCCTTTCCAGCGTTACCGGTTGCGACAGCATCATCACATTAGGACTTACCATCAATCAGGCTGTATCGGAATCGATATCCACAGAAATTTGCGCCGGCGAGACCTTTATGTTCAACGGTACCGCTCTCGGCGCTTCCGGCAATTATGTGGACTCCCTCACCAGTTTGTCGGGTTGTGATAGCATCGTCTCACTTGCATTAACGGTCCATCCCGCAGTTTCCGCGTCCTTTTCCGCCACCATATGCCAGGGGACAACGTTCTTCTTTAACGATTCCCCCCTCTCCACGAATGGCATTTATACCGATACATTGACCAGTTTTTCTGGCTGCGACAGTATCGTTACGCTTGCCCTGACCGTTACACCTGCATTGTCAGACACTATCCAAGTGTCTATTTGCGAGGGGGAGTCTTATCAATTCAACGGCATCAACCTCACCGGAAGTGGAACATACGTACAGCTGATTCCTAATTCCGCCGGTTGTGACAGCCTCGTTACTTTGGAACTTACTGTCAATCCCATACAGTCGGAAACCATCCAGGCGACAATCTGCGAAGGAAAGTCTTTCCTGTTCTTTGGAAACAGCCTACAGACAAGCGGTACCTATGCGGTCACATTGCTCAATTCCGCCGGCTGCGACAGCACCGTCATACTCGAACTGACCGTATCCCCGACAATCTCGGAGACGGTCTCCGCCACCATCTGCGAAGGGGCTTCCTTTTCTTTCAATGGAACGCAATTCTCTTCGGCCGGTACCTACAGCTTCTCGCTTACCAGTTTCTCCGGTTGCGACAGTATCGTTACCCTGGAGTTGGTCGTAACTCCGGCACCTGCCACCAATGTTTCCGTGACCATTTGCGAAGGCGGAAGCTATTTGTTCGCTGGCAACCAAATTTCCGCCGCCGGCATCTACTCCGCTAACTTTACGACGAGTTCCGATTGTGACAGCCTCGTGACTCTATCCTTGGCCGTGAAACCCGCTTTATCCGAATTTGTCAATGCAGTCATTTGTGAAGGCGAGACCTATAATTTCAATGGTAACGAAATTAATGCGGAAGGTACTTATCTGGATACAATTACAAGTTGGAACGGATGTGATAGCATTGTAGAATTGTTCCTCTTCATCCAGCCTCCTGTATCCAGCACCATCCTGGATACGATATGTAGTGGGGAAACTTACAACCTCAACGGAACCATCTTGTCCACTTCCGGTATCTACACCACAACGCTATCTTCCGCGTCGGGATGCGATAGTATCGTGACGCTGCACCTGACCGTGGATCCGATTGCTTCGGAAACCATCACCGCGGTCATCTGTGCCGGCGAATCTTATAATTTCAATGGTACGCTGTTGTATACTTCCGGAACTTATGTCGACGGTGTACCGAATTCCTCGGGTTGTAACGGTGTGCTGACCTTACATTTGTCCGTCTTGCCGGTGCTGACCGAGAATATTCAGGCCGCCATCTGCTTGGGCCAATTCTATAATTTTAATGGAACGATTCTTACGACCCCCGGGAATTATTCCCAGACTCTTACCAGTACCGCCGGTTGCGATAGTGTGGTCAATCTCCAACTTTCCATTCTTCCTTTTCTCATCAACAACATCACCGCTTCGATCTGCCAGGGTGGGTCCTATGCTTTTGGTAATAATTTGCTGACTGCCGCCGGTACATACCTGGACGCTTTCGTCAACATCGCCGGTTGCGACAGCTTTGTGGTCCTGACACTCTCGGTTACCCCGGTACAACCCGTAGCCGTCCAAGCGACCGTTTGTGCCGGTGAGACTTTTGATTTCAACGGCACACTCCTGACCGTTGCCGGTACGTATGTAGATACCCTGACCACCCAACAAGGTTGCGACAGTATCGTTTCCTTGACGTTGAAGGTTCTTCCCATCTCCCAAACGGTACTGGACGTCTTCATCTGTGAATCGGATTCCTTCTTTTTCCATTCAGGATTCCTGCATGATTCGGGCACTTATATCGCTACTGTCCCCGGAGCCAACGGTTGCGATAGTACGACGATTTTGCACCTCTCCGTCATGCCACCGACCAATGAACTTATCCAGGCTGATATCTGCGAAGGGGAGACCTATTTTTTTCAAGGCCAATGGCTGGAGTCTGCCGGAACTTTTACCGACACGCTGGTCAATTTCATGGGATGTGACAGCATTTTGACCCTCGAGCTGACTGTTTTTCCCGTTGCGGTCGATTCTTTTTCGACATGGATATGTGCCGGAACTTCTTTCTCCTGGAATGGGACGGAACTTTCGCTTCCGGGTACGTACCCGGATACCTTGCAGTCATTCCTTGGATGTGATAGTATCGTGTTCCTGAAGTTGGATACCTTGCCGCTTATCTCTACCTGGATCCAGGCTGAAATTTGCGAAGGGGAGTCCTTATTCTGGAATGAAATGGTGATTTCTAGTCCCGGGGTGTATTCGGATACTTTCCCGGCTGATAACGGCTGCGATAGTGTGGTCCTGTATGATGTGACCTTTCTTCCTGTCTTTCAACAATCCGTGGTCGCATCCATCTGTGCCGGCGAGGTATTCCTGGTCGGTAACAACGCCTACAACTCGCAAGGTGTGTATGTCGATACGCTTTCTTCCTTTTTGGGCTGCGACAGCGTGGTGGAGCTCTCACTAACGGTCCTGCCGGTTCCCCAGACGAACCTGACCGTGGTTATTTGCCAGGGAGAAGACTATCTGTTCGATGGTACCCTTTTGAACTTGCCGGGCACCTATTTCGATACGCTGCAAGCGGTTCATGGCTGCGACAGTGTCATTGTATTGGAACTGGCGGTCCTGCCTACGCCCATGGCAACCACCACAGTCACGGCCTGTTTCGGCGATTCGGTCCCGTTCAACAATGCTTGGTATTCGATGCCCGGAAGCTATGTGGATACGCTCCAGGCGTTCAACGGTTGCGACAGCCTCGACCGGTTGGAGCTTGCCTTCCTCCCGCCAAACAACACGCTGGTCCTGGCGGATATCTGCCAGGGAGCCTCCTTTGATTTCAACGGAACGCTTATCGATAGCCCAGGTATTTATCTCGACACGCTGGAAGATGCCATGGGTTGTGACAGTATGATTACCCTGCAGCTGGCTGTGAACCCGTTGCCGCTCATCGAAATATCCGGCGACAACTGGCTCTGCGAAGGTCAATCCGCCTTCTTGTTCGCCACGGTCTCCGCCGGATCGGTCACTTGGTTCGACGGGTCCTCGGTGGATTCCGCCCTGGTCTCCTCGGCTGGCTGGTATTGGGCCGCCGTCACTGATAACAATGGATGCGTCGGTGCGGACAGCTTCCTGGTACAGCCGGCTCCGATAGCGGTGGCGGATGCGGGTCCGGATACCTCCTTGAGTTGCACGGAAGTGCCTGTTGTCATTGGTCCTGGTTTCCCGACTCCCGGAACCTACGCCTGGAGCGGTCCTGGTATCAATTTGTCCAATGCGGGCTTGCCGAATCCTACCGTCGACCTGGAAGGTGTCTACCTGCTTGACTTCACCAATATTTACGGTTGTACGGATGTTGACACGGTCCTCGTTGGCGCCGCCGCCGATTTCCCTGATGCCAGTGCCGGGCCGGATCAAGTGATTACCTGTGACCAACTTTCGGTCACCTTGACCGGTACTTCCGATACGCCGAATGCCATGTTCATTTGGAACGGGCCAGGTATCGAAACGGCCAACCAAAACCTCCCCATGCCGGTGGTCAGTGTTCCCGGACTGTACACGCTGACGGTTTTCGATCCGATGTCAGGCTGCTCTTCTTTCCTGGATTCCGTATGGGTGGTGGCTGACAATGGGGAACCCGATATCTCCATTTCCGCAGACGGTTTCCTGAATTGCTACACTTCCGAGGTAATCCTCTCGGCGGAACTGGACGGAACGGCCACAAACCTGGGCTTGGTCTGGTACGACGGCCAAGGGATTCCGCTCGCCGACCAGTTTTCTTTGTCTGTTGTCGAACCGGGCCTTTACATACTCCTGGCTTATGACTCCCTGACCGGCTGCAACGCTTCCGATTCCATCTTTCTGGAAGACCTCATGATTTATCCGATGGCGGTTGCAGGAAACCCCGCCATGTTGAATTGCTTCCATCCGTCGGTCATGCTGGATGGAACCAGCTCCGATAGCAACCTGAATATCGTCATCCAATGGACCGGTCCGCCAGGGGCACAAATCATCGATTCCGGAACCCTGACACCTACCGTCGACCAAGGAGGATGGTACTACCTTTCCGTCCTGGATACCGTCAACGGTTGTAACAACCAGGACTCCGTCTGGGTGGGTACGGATTTCGATGCGCCGCAACTGGAATTGCCGGATACCGCTTTCCTGCCTTGTGCGTCGGATTATGTCGTACTGGCCCCGTATTGGCTGTATCCCGACACGGGAATAAGTTTGTCATGGACCACAGACGCATCGGGAATTCTGCTTTCCCCACCTTATGCCCCGCAGGCTCTCGCCGGCGGAGCGGGAAACTACTTCCTCATGATCCGAAACCTCGCCAACGGGTGTATCGCCATGGATTCCGTCGTGGTGCTTGAACCTCCTGCCATCACTGCCTCCATTGTCGCCGTTTCCAGTTGTGCCGACCAATCGGACGGGCAAATACAAATAGTCGATATCCAAGGTGCCGCTCCGCCCTTCGGTTTTTCCTTGAACGGTGCGCCACCCTCCTCGCAAGCCACTTTCGATGCGCTGCCGCCGGGTGTTTACCAGGTCAGTTTGTCGGACGCATTCGCTTGTTCCTGGGACACGACGGTCTACCTGCCGGCTTTCCCGCCCCTGGATGTATCCTTGGGCCCTGACCTGTTTATCCAACTTGGCGAGACGGTCGTCCTGGACGCCCAGGTCTCCCTACCTTATTCGGCCATTGCTTCCGTCGCCTGGGAGCCGGTCGGGGAAATCCCTTGCAATGGGTGCCTTCAACCGGAAGTCCAACCCTTCGTCACGACGACGTACGAAGTGGTGGTCACCGACACCAACGGTTGCCAGGCTTCGGACGACCTCGTCGTCTACGTCAATCAAAATCCATTGGTCTATGTTCCCAATGCCTTTTCCCCCAATGGGGATGGCATCAATGACATTTTTGTCATCTACGCGGGGCCGGAGGTGGTTCGCGTCAGGGAACTGCGGATTTTCGACCGCTGGGGGGACAATGTCTACTATCGCGAGGACTTTCCCCCGAACGACCCGGGATTCGGTTGGGACGGTACGTTCCGGGAGCAACCGATGGATCCCGCCGTCTTCGCTTTCTTCACCATTCTGGAATTGGTGGACGGTTCCTCCTTTGTGTTCAAAGGTGACATTACCCTGGTCCGATAGGCCCGCCCGAAACCGTCAAGCCGGCCTCCCCGGTCAATCCGACTGGAGCAGCTTACGCAGGTACTCGTCGCTGAAGTCGATCCGCAAGGATACCCAAAGCGGAAGATGGTCCGATATCTGGAAGGTCCGCCAGGTCTTTTCATAATAATTGCGTACCTGCCGCGCTGTTTTTCCGGCCACTTTTTCCGCAAAATAGGGTAGGTAGGTGTCCAGGTCCTCCGGGGTCATGACCGCATCGGCAAAATGGAAGGCTCCGGCGGTCGGCTGGTCTTCCCGGAACTGGACCATCCCGCCCTCCGCCGGTCGGAAGGCGATCTGGTCGTAATATTTGGACCGCCCCAGGTCGGTGGGCTTGTCCCGCAAGGCCTCCGGAATGTAAAACCCGGTGTCTTCCAATGCCTGCATCGTCAGATGTTCCGGGTCTTCGATATTGAAATCCCCCAAGAGGATGTAGTTGGTGTTTTCGCGTTTGGCCTTACGCTGCAGCCAGTTCCCAATGGCGTAGATCTCCGCAATCCGGCGTTGCATGCCTTCGCTGTTGCGGGAGGACGACCCATAGAAAATATGGACGGTGCAGATGGTAAATTTGAACCAACCTGCCTGGAACGCCGCCAGGAAAGGTGTACGGGCAAACTGTGCCGCCCCTTCATCGATCCGCAGCGTCGGCGGAAGCACAATTTCACCGGCTATGTTCCGGAAGGTGACCTTCCGCTTGTCGTACAGGAAGGCCATCCGCTCCCCACCACCTGCGGAGCCTTCCGTCGCATCGGTGACCAGGTAGTCCCAATGGCCGCCCAACAGGTACATGACCCGCTCAAGCCCGGCCAGGTCGGAGCTCACCTCCTGCACGGCGACAAAATCGAAGGCATCGATGATCTCCGCCAGGTAATGGTAACTTTCCGGCATCCGGTTGTCCTTGAACTCCCGGATATTCCAGGTCGCCAACAACAGGCTGTTGCGGGCGGTCTTGACGGGAATCTCGCGGCGTATTTTGTCGCGCAGGACCAGCAAGCGGCGGATGACCCGCTCCTTTTCATCCTGGTTCTCCCATTGCTTCAAAGGTTTGTAGTAAGGCATATCTGCTTTTTTTCATGCGGTGCGGTCTACGGATCGGACACGCCGGCTCCGGAGGATATGTCTTGTCCGGCCATATGTTTCCAAATCAAGTGGATCCTGTCCGGGCCTGTCCCAAATGTACCGCTTATCCGGGATGTATTGAAATGTATTGGAAACGTATCCGGACGCCAGGGACCCCGCTCATCCTGCAAACTGATACATGGCGATCCTGCAGCCGGAGATGCCATTTCCGCTAAAAATACCGATGCCGAAAATATTCGGTCGCGTGAATTGGCTCCATCCCGGCGAATATTGTTAGCTTCGGTCGTAAATCAGCGAGCGCATATGGTAGTGGTCAGCAGTGCACCCGGCCGGATCAACCTGATCGGCGAACATACGGATTACAATGACGGTTGGGTGCTTCCAGCCGCCATCGACCGCCAGCTTCATTTCACCCTCCAGGCTAATCCGGACGAGGACCGGATCGATGTTTGGGCAAAAGATCGCAAAGAACGGTTGTCCTGCCGATTGGATGACCTCCAGCGGCGTCCGGCCGGGAGCTGGGAGAATTATATCCTCGGGGTAGTGTCCGAACTCAAGGCCCTGGGCTGTTCGGTCAAGGGATTCCGCGGGGAATGTTGGGGAGATGTTCCCATCGGCGCAGGACTCAGTTCCTCCGCCGCCCTCGAATGCAGCCTGGCCTTCGGATTGAACGAATTGTTTTCGCTGGGATTGGACCGATGGTCCTTGGTCCATGCGGCACAAAGGGCGGAGCATCAATTCGCAGGCACCCGTTGCGGTATCATGGACCAGTTCGCCTCCGCCATGGGAAAGGCCGGCATGGCCATGCTCCTGGATTGCCGCTCGGGCGAATATGGCTATCACCCCTTGGAACTGGATCCCTACGTCCTGCTGCTGCTCAATTCGAACGTCACCCACGAGTTGTCCACTTCTGCGTACAACGACCGCAGAAGGGAATGTGAAGCGGGGGTCACCCTGTTGAAACAGGTACTTCCCGACATCGTGGCGCTGCGCGATGTGTCGCCCGCTGACTTGGAAAGGGCGGAAGCCATCCTACCGCCGGTCATCTATCGCCGATGCCGCCATGTGGTGACGGAAAACGACAGGGTAGGGAAGGCCGTCGCGGCCCTGCAGACCGGCGACCGGGAAACGCTCGGCCTGCTGTTGTACGCATCCCACCAAAGCCTGCGGTCTGACTTCGAAGTAAGCTGTCCGGAACTGGATTGCCTGGTGGATTTCGCCGCCCGGCGGACGGAGGTCGCCGGATGCCGCATGATGGGCGGGGGATTCGGGGGGTGTACGATCCAGCTTGTCCACCGGGATGCCATGGACGAATACATCGCCGCTGCATCCGCCCACTACGCGGATGCTTTCGGCCGGATGTTGTCCCCGATCCCGGTTCACATCGGTGACGGTGCGCGTACCTTCACCCAACCTGCTTACCTGTCATGAAAAGACGACTCTACATCGCCGCTACCAACCAACATGTCGGTAAAACCACCACCACCCTGGGCATTGTCCACGCTTTCCGGCAAAAAGGGATCCGGGTAGGGTATTGCAAGCCGGTCGGACAAGAGGCCGTCGATTTGGAAAACCTGCAAGTCGATAAGGATGCGCTGCTTTTTTCGACGATGATGCATTTCGACCTGGTGGCCAAGATTCACAGCCCGGTCATCCTCGGGAAAGGAGCTACCCAGGCTTACCTGGACCATCCGGTGGCATTTACCTACAGGCAGGATATCCTTCATGCCGCAGAAATACTCGAATCGGAGTATGAAATGGTCGTGTACGAAGGAACCGGACATCCCGGCGTCGGAAGCGTGGTCGACCTTTCCAACGCGCAAGTGGCCGAACTCCTCGATGCCCCCGTCATCCTCGTGGTAGAAGGTGGCATCGGGTATACCATCGACAGGATCAACCTCTGCAAAGCACTTTTCCAGGAGCAACAAATCAGGCTGGCGGGCGTCATCATCAACAAGGTCGTTCCCGATAAACTGGACAAGGTGAACCGGTATGTCGGCATGAAACTGAACGAGTGGGGTATCCCTTTGCTGGGTGTCCTCCCCTTCGACAAATCCTTGTTGTATCCCCTGCTGGACACCATCCGTGCCGCTATCCACGGCCGCATCCTCGCCAATCCGCAGGGCTTGAACAACCTCGTCGAAAATGTGGTCGCCGCTTCCCTGATGGGGAGCCATAAATTCGAGGAGGAAAAAGGGGTGCTGCTTGTCACCAGTAAGAACCGGCTCAACGATTCGGTTCAGGCAATCCAAAAACTTTGTAAGCTCAAGTGTATCGAAGGTTCTCCGTTGGCGGGTATCATCATCACCGGCGATGGCAAGAACGTGCACAGCCTCGATGGGTTCGACCACGAACACTATGTCCACGAACACGGTATCCCGATCATCTCCACCCCCTTGGATACGTACGGCACCGCCGTCAAGATCAGTCATATGGAAGTGAAAATCAACGTCCAAACCCTGGGCAAGGCCAACCGCGCCATCGAATTGGTCCGGAAAAACATCAATCTGGACCTGATCAGGTGGTAGCCGCTTCCCGGTGGCGCCGACTCCCCGAAATGACGGGTCAACGCTCCCAAGCCGCCCGCATGACATCCCGGATGCTGCCGTACATGCCGGCCTCCAAAAGCCGGAAGGCAGCCTCGTCCACCCAGGCTGCCCCGGTGATGTCCTCCTCCGCCTGGAGCCGCCAGGATCGCTGGCTTGTCTCCATCCGGTACCAATAGGTCCGCTTCAACATCCGCTTCCCATCCTGCCGATAGGTGTGCCAGGTGTCCGGCAAGGCATCTCCCACCTTGTCTACGATGATTCCGGTCTCCTCGCATACCTCCCGAACCGCAGCCGCCTGGATCGTCTCCCCGGGATCCACCTTTCCCTTGGGCAAGTCCCAATAGCCCTTCCGCTGGATCATCAGGACCTCGTCACCGTGAAAGACCACACCACCTGCCGCTGCCACCGGTCGGTAACCCGCCTGGAATTCCTCCCATAAACGGTCCAGGTCGTCGTGGTAGACCACCACCTCCTCCAGCCGGGAAGATTTCTCCAACATGTCCGCCACATTCAACAGGTATTTGCGCTTGCCGGGATATCGCAGTAACAGCTTTTTATCCCCCAACCCTTCCGTATCGCCTTTTTCCGCGGAAGGAACCAGCCGCACGGGGGTGTTGTTAATATAAATTTTATACATTTGCCGACCTTTTATCGTTTGTCGTTTTCTTCCGGTCTGTGGCTGGGTCCAAAGTGTCAAGCGCTATTGTTACGGAATGGATATCTCAACTGCCGTCGCCGGCATCCTGCTGCAAATAAAGGCAATTAAATTAAGTCCGCAAGCCCCTTTTACCTGGGCGTCCGGGATTCTTTCCCCGATCTACTGTGACAACAGGCTTGTCCTTTCGGATCCCTCAGCCAGGGACCTCATCAAACGGTGCCTGATCGAAAAATCGAAGGAATTCGAACCCTTCTCCGCCGTGGCCGGTGTCGCGACGGCCGGCATCGCCCACGGGGTGCTCCTGGCCGATGCACTGTCCCTGCCCTTCGCATACGTAAGGTCCAAGGCCAAGGGACACGGTCGGCAAAATCTCCTGGAAGGCGAACTTTCCCCCGGATCGGACGTATTGGTCGTAGAGGACCTCATCTCCACCGGAGGCAGTAGCCTGGCCGCCGTACAAGCGCTCCGGGAAGCCGGATTCCACGTCGTCGGCGTGCTGGCTATCTTCAGCTACCAATTCGAACAAGCCGAAATGGCCTTCGAATCCGCTGCCTGCCCGCTGCGAACCTTGTCCGGTTACGATGTACTCCTGCAGGAAGCGTTGGCCACCGACTACATCCGCCCGGATGACCTGGAAATGCTCACGGCTTGGCGAAATACCCAAGGCAGATAAACCAAACGTACTTTATTTCCCGTTCGGGATACTAAAATTTCGGAAATGGCTTTTATCAACCACCAATCAGAGGAATTCCTGCAGCGATACCTGAATAACGCTTCTCCGACCGGTTTCGAATCCAAAGGACAACAGCTCTGGCTCGAATATGTGAAGCCCTACACGGACACCTGGTCCCTGGACAATTACGGGACTGCCTTCGCCGTCCTCAATCCGGATGCGCCTTTCCGCGTGGTCATCGAAGGCCATGCGGATGAAATCTCCTGGTTCGTGAATTTCATCTCGGAGGAGGGTTTCATCCACGTCATCCGAAACGGTGGTTCGGACCACCAGATCGCCCCCTCGAAAAGGGTCAACATCCATACCCCGAACGGTATCGTCAAAGGTGTCTTCGGCTGGCCGGCCATCCATACCCGCCATCATGACGACAAGGTCACGCCGAAACTGGAAAACATATTCATCGACATCGGAGCCAAGGATAAGAAAGAGGTGCTGGAACTCGGCGTCGATGTCGGTTGTGTCATCACCTATGAGGATGAATTCATGGTCCTCAACGACCGGTACTATGTCGGCAGGGCACTCGACAACCGGATCGGGGGCTTCTGTATCGCGGAAGTCGCCCGCATGATCCATGAAACGAAAGTGAAATTGCCTTTCGCCCTCTACATCGTCAATTCGGTACAGGAAGAAATCGGCCTGCGCGGCGCCCAGATGATCGCCGACACCATCAAGCCGCATGCCGCCATCGTCACCGACGTGACGCACGACACTTCCACCCCTTTGATCGAAAAGAAAACGCAAGGGGATGTGAAATGCGGTGACGGTCCCTCCGTCACCTTCGCTCCCGCCGTCCACAACAAATTGCTGCAACTGATCCTGGATACGGCCCGGGAAACAGGAATCCCGGTACAACGCGAGGCCGCCTCCCGATTCACCGGCACCGATACGGATGCTTTCGCCTACAGCAACGGCGGGGTCCCTTCCGCGCTCATTTCCTTACCGCTGCGCTATATGCATACCACGGTGGAAATGGCCCATAAATCCGATGTCGAACATGTGATCCGCCTGATCTACGAGTCCTTGCTTCGTATCGAGGACCAACATAATTTCAAATATTTCTGACGCCTTCCCGCGGCGTCCCAAGGACGGCCGTGGCCATGCCCGGTCACGGCCGTCCTTGTTTCCTTTCGGCCGCTTACCCTGCCCAAGCCGGAACGCCCCTTTTTTCTTTTTTGGCGCCGATGTCCCAGTGCTGTTGATGTTCCGCCCGGAATTGAGTATTATTGAAGCGGCGTTGCCGGCGGTCTGCCTGCTACGCCGTACATCCTTGTGTCGGCATCCCGCAAAACGCTATCGTCCATGAAGAAGATAATCCTGGCTGCTTTGGGTGCGGCTTTCCTGAGCTCCCTGCTTACCGTCGCCCTGTACAGGACCTTTTACCCGCCCGTCACCGAATGGGTCCGCTACCGTAGCGCTCCTCCTTCCAGGTATGTCGACTACCGGGAACAGCTGTCCGAAGGGCCGGTTTCCGGCCCGCCGAACACAGGCCTGCCCGTCCCGGATTTCACCGGGGCTGCCGCCGGTGTCACGCCGGCCGTCGTCAATATCAGCACCCGGGAAGAAGTTACCCCCGCATGGTGGGGCAACGGACGTTCCAACGGCGGGTCTTCCTCCGGATCCGGCGTCCTGATTTCCCCGGACGGTTATATCGTCACCAACCACCATGTCGTGGAAAATGGTTCCGCATTCGATGTCACCCTCCACAACCGCAGGGAGTACACCGCGGAATTGGTCGCCTCGGATCCGAATACCGATATCGCCCTCCTCAAACTGGACTACGATGGCGCAGCCCTCCCGTTCCTCGCTTTCGGTGATTCCGATTCCCTGCGGGTGGGGGAATGGGTACTGGCGGTCGGCAATCCCTTCAACCTGTCTTCCACCGTCACGGCCGGCATCGTCAGCGCCAAAGGCCGCAGCATCGAAATTCTGGAAGGGGAATACACCATCGAGTCTTTCATCCAGACGGATGCCGCCGTCAATCCGGGCAACAGCGGCGGCGCACTCGTGAATGTTGCCGGCGAACTGGTGGGCATCAATACGGCCATCATCACCCGATCCGGAAAATATGAAGGGTATTCCTTCGCCGTGCCTTCCATCCTCGTGGAAAAGATAGTCACCGACCTGATTGATTTCGGGGAGGTCCAACGCGGGCTACTCGGTGTGAACATCAGTGCCGTCGACCAATCCCTCGCCACCGCCCTCCGCCTGCCCGCGGTCACGGGTGTCGTGATCCAGTCCGTCTCCGCAGACGGCAGCGCCGCATCCGCCGGCCTGCGCCCGCAGGATGTCATCGTCGCCGTCAATCAGGTCCCGGTCCATACGGTCCCGGAACTACAGGAACAAATCGGCCGGCTCCGCCCAGGCAGTTCCGTGCAACTTTCCTATTTCCGGAACGGCACCAAGGCCACTACGGCTGTTGTCCTCAAGAGCGCCCGGACCAGACAAGGGGACTACGACGCTTCCGCTGCCGCGGATTTGCTGGAAACCCTCGGTTTCAGCCTCCGCCCGCTGCTGCCGGATGAAAAAAACCGCCTGCCGGCCTCCGGGGTCATGGTCGATGCCATTACCCGGTTCGGAATCATCGACCGTACGGAAATGGATCCCGGTTACATCATCACCCATGTCGGGGAAACCCGTGTTCGATCGGTGGAGGAAGTCCGCAAGGCGCTCCAAGGCAACCGGGGCAGGAAAATTTACCTGGAAGGATACTATGAACATTATCCGGGGGAATTTTACTACACCTTTTTCCTGAAATAGGTCTTCATCTTTTTCTCATCAGTTCGCCTGATATGGATATCGATTGGAACAAGAACGAGGATACCATGAAACTGCTGGTATCCAGGTTGAACCACCGCTTGGTCAGGATACGGCTCGGTGGTGGTGCCGATAAGGTCGGCAAACTGCACGACAAGGGGAAGCTGCATGCCCGCGAACGCATCGACCGCTTGTTGGACCCGGGCACGGACCGCCTGGAAATCGGCGATTTCGCCGGTTATGACATGTATGCTGAACAGGGCGGTTGTCCTTCCGGGGGTGTCGTGGTGACCATCGGGTATGTGTCCGCCCGCTTGTGTATCATCGTGGCAAATGATGCCACGGTCAAGGCTGGAGCCTGGTTCCCCATCACGGCCAAGAAGAACCTGCGCGCCCAGGAAATCGCCATGGAAAACCGGCTGCCGATCATCTACCTGGTGGATAGTGCCGGGGTCTTCCTTCCGATGCAGGATGATATCTTCCCGGATAAGGAACATTTCGGCAGGATTTTCCGCAACAACGCACGATTGTCCGCCATGGGGATTCCGCAGGTCGCCGCCATCATGGGCAGTTGTGTCGCCGGCGGCGCCTACCTTCCCATCATGTCCGATGAATCCATCATCGTGGAGGGCACCGGCAGTATTTTCCTCGCCGGTCCATATCTTGTCAAGGCTGCCATCGGAGAGACGGTCGACCAGGAGACGCTCGGCGGGGCTACCACCCAGACGGAAATCTCCGGCATCTGCGACCACAAGGTCGCCGATGAAACGGAATGCCTTGCGCTCATACGTACCTTGGTCGGTCAGATCGGCGCACCCTCCTACCTTGCCGGATTTGACCGCACGGCTCCCCTGCCTCCCCAGGAACCGGAAAAGGACATGTACGGCATCTTTCCCCAGGATGGGACCCGGCCCTATGATATGTCCGCGATCCTGCGTCGCTTGGTCGACGGGTCCGAACTGACCTTTTACAAGAAGGATTACGGGAAGTCCATCCTTTGTGCCTATGCCCGAATCCAGGGCTGGGCCGTCGGCATCGTCGCCAATAACCGCTCCGTCACCCGATCCGGAAAAGGGGAGGTTCAAATAGGCGGGGTGATCTACTCGGATGCGGCAGACAAGGCGGCCCGGTTTATCCTGAATTGCAATCAAAAGAAAATTCCGCTGGTCTTTGTCCATGATGTAACCGGCTTCATGGTCGGAAGCCGCTCCGAACACGGCGGAATCATCAAGGATGGGGCGAAAATGGTCAACGCCGTCGCCAATTCTACCGTCCCAAAATTCTCGGTCATTATCGGAAATTCCTTCGGCGCCGGAAATTATGCCATGTGCGGCAAAGCCTACGACCCCCGCCTGATCGTGGCCTGGCCAACCGCGAAGATCGCGGTCATGGGCGGACAACAGGCCGCCCAAACCCTGCTGCAGATCCAACAGTCGACCCGGCGGGATAAGGACGAACGCTTGTCCGAAGCGGATCAGACCCGCCTGCTGCAATCGATCCAGTCGCATTACGAACAGACCACCACCCCTTATTATGCCGCCGCCCGCTTGTGGGTGGATGCCATCATCGACCCGCTCGAAACTCGAAAGTGGTTGTCCATGGGCATCGAAATGGCAAACTTTTCCCCGGTTGAACGGTTTAATACGGGTGTGCTTCAAACCTGAGAATCGGCAAGCACCCTCCGATACGCAAAATGGCCGCCATGGAAGAAAATTTCAGCTCGACCGAAAATAAATCCATTCCTGCAAAGACTCCCTGGCTGAAGAGGATCGGCCTCTTCGGTTTCCTGTTTTTCCTGGTAAAGGGTCTGGTCTGGGTGGGCGTCATCCTGTGGGCCGGCAGATGCGCCATCGAATGAAATTGGCCTGTTTCCGGATTTTCCGGATTGTCTTGCCCCGCATCGGATGGGGTGTCCGGATGAGCTTGGTTTTGCCTGTCTTCGCTTGGCTGTCCGGCTGCTCCCTGCAGGCTCAGGGTCTTTCCGATACCGTCCGCTACCAGATGCCCTTACCGCCCCCCCCCGTGGTTGGCCCTGTTTTCCTGCTTCCCGGAGAATCCTTTCCCTCGCTGCAGCCTCCCCGCCTCATGTCCTGCTCCGGGCACCTTTCCGCGCCTTTTTTTTGCCGCCTGGAATACCGAATGCAACGGAAAATTCCGATTTCTTTCCGGTTGGGTAATATGGAATATGTGAACGCCCTGGAGAGCAAACCTCATTACGGCGCGTGGCTGACCCTGCCCCGCTGATTCCGAACTTCCCGCTAACCGTCAGGAAAACCTACGCCAACTGGAATAAATCCGTAACGCCGGGGGTGCGGTGACAATTGAACCCTTCCGCAAATTCGAATCCGGCCCGCCTGCCGAAGGCGCGGTTCTTGGCCCGAAGGAATTCCATGAAGTCCCTGCCGGAGATGGGCGTGGACACTTCCTGCTGGAAAGTGCTATCGTCCCCTTGGTAAAATTGGGATCGGAAAGTGCTCACCAGTTCCATCTTTTCCTCCAGGAACCCGCTGATGTCCACGACGAAATCCGGGGTCAGGTCACGGTCCTGGATGTAATGGTACACCGCTTTCGGACGCCAATGTGGCTGGGGCTTCCCGAACTCATCCAGGGTGACGACCTTGATCAACCCGGCATAAAAACAGGCGTCCGCCACCAATTTGGCCGCTCGACCGTGGTCCGGGTGCCGGTCCTCCAGGGCATTCGCCAGGACTATTTCCGGTTGGCAGCGCCGAACGGCCTGAATGACCTGTCGGACCGACTCCTCTTCGTATTGGAAGAACCCGTCTTTCAGGCCTAGGTTCCACCGGAAGGCCGCCCCCATCTTCGCCGCAGCTTCCGCAGCTTCCGCCGCCCGGATTTCCCGATTCCCCCGGGAACCCAATTCCCCGTAGGTAAGGTCCAGCAAACCGACCCGGTACCCCTTCCTGATGTGCGCCAACAACGTACCGCTGCAGCTGAGTTCCACGTCGTCCGGATGCACCCCGACGGCCAAAATATCTACCTTCATGTTGTCTCTTTTTTACATCGGACCGACGGAGTGACCTTTACTCCCACTCCGCCAATATCAGGGCGGACCATGGATGTACGAAACTCTTGTTTCCGCTCAGGTTTCCCATCCCCGCCGGGTCGATCCGACGGTTCTGGCACACGATCCGCCAATTGCCCGCCGGTACGGTGACCTGCTTGCCCACCTTGTTGCCGTTGAACACGACAAATATTCGTTTCCAGGAGTCACCCGCCGCCGCTCCGTCCAATTCGTAGGAAATGACATTGTCGAACGGTTGCGGCACGAAATGAAGGTTCCGGGCGATCTCGTCCGCTGTTTTCATCCGGAAAGCCGGATGGTCTTTGCGGAGCCGGATAAGCGACTGGTAGTATTGGAACAGGTCGAGGTACTTGGCCTTGTTGCTCCAGTCGATTTGATTGACCTGGTCCGGTGACTCGAAAGAGTTCTCCACCCCCATTTTTGTGCGGACCATCTCTTCTCCGGCATGCAGGAAGGGGATGCCCTGGGAGGTCAATACCATGGTCTGTGCCAGCTTGTCCATGGCCAGCAAGTCCGCTTCCGTATTCTCCGGGCTGGAGAGCCTGAGCCGGTCCCAAAGGGTGTGGTTGTCGTGGCAGGAAACGTAATTGATGCATCGGGAAGGCGATACGGCCCAAGGTTTTTTCGAATAATTCACCGCCTCGTAATTCACCTCCGGGTGCGGACATGCACCGACTATTCCGAACTTGACACTTTCCGCGGTCCCGTCCATTCCGTTCACAAATCCTTTTTCAGTCGGCTTGAACACATGTCCTTTCACCCCATCGCGGAATTCGTCGCAAAAAACGGCTATCCCGTCCAGCCGGTGGGCATTGGACTTGACCGACCGGTCTTGCTCGTACAAGGTGGTCTCGTTGGCGGTCCAGCCCTCCCCGTAGATGAAAATGGTCGGGTCGATTTCCCGCAAGGCCGCAGAAACGGCATTCATGGTCTCGATATCCAGCAGCCCCATGAGGTCGACCCGGAATCCGTCGAGGTGGTATTCCCTGGCCCAATGGGTGATGGATTGAACGATATATCGACGGACCATCTCCCGTTCGGATGCCAACTCGTTGCCACACGCGGAGCCGTTCGACCATTTGTACATGGGTGGCGGTCCGATCCGGTAGAAATAGTTGGGCACGGTCAAATAGAGGGAATGGCTTTCCACCGGTCCTCCCGTATGGTTGTAGACCACATCCATCACGACCCGCAGCCCTTTGCGGTGAAGGGCTTGCACCATTTCCTTCAACTCGCGGATGCGGACGGCGCCGTCGCCCGGGTCGGTGGAATAACTCCCCTCGGGTGCATTGAAATTCTGGGGGTCGTATCCCCAGTTGTAGGTCCCGTCTTCCGGCTTGGCCTCGTCGATCGACAGGAAATCATAAAACGGCAGGATGTGTACATGGGTGACGCCCAGGTCCTGGATATGGTCGAGCCCGCTTGCCAGTCCTTCGTCGGTCCGTGTGCCTTCCGCCGCTAATCCCAGGTATTTGCCCGGGTATGGATTGTGACCGGCGGGGTGCACGGAGATGTCCCGCAGATGCAATTCGTACAGGATGATATCCTGGAAACTTGCCAGCGGCGGACGCTGGTCCTGCGCCCATCCCGGCGGGTCGGTGGTGGCCAGGTCCAATACCAGGGACCGCTTTCCGTTGAGGCCGACCGCTTTGCCGTATGGGTCGGCTGCCTCCGGCAACCAATTGTCCCCCAGCCGAATTTTGAAGGTGTAGTATTTTCCGGCCAGGTCCCCTTTGTATAGGGCCCGCCAGACACCTTCCTTTACTTTGCGCATGGGAAGGGTCTCGAAGGGCGCTCCGTCGGCACCGTGTTGGTAAAGCTGGACGACCACTTCCGCCGCAGGGGGGGACCAGAGCTTGAACTCCGTTTTCCGCCGGCTGTACCGGGCCCCCAGGTCGTCGCCTTCGTAGTTGGGGTATCCGGCGAAATCCAGGTCTCCTATCTTATCTGTCGTAGCTTGTCCATACATGAGCGAATAAAATGTCAGGGTGAGTGTCAATGTCAGCAAATGTCTCATCGTCGTTTTTTTTTGAAACGGGAACCTTTCCGGGACTTGTACCGGTTCCTGGACAAAAGGTTTCCTGCTCCGTCCTGCCGGGATGTGTGGACCGGGAGCGAAAATAAGCAATCCGCTCGTTTTTTGGTCCGATGCACCATTCCGGGCACGGAATCCGGATGCCGGGAATTTCTTTTTCAAATACATGCGTTCCGCAAGTCTGATTTTTCTTATTTTTGCGCCGCTTTTGGGAAGCGCGAAAATCGCTGGTTTTCCCTATCGTTTCGAAGACCTTTTTCCGCCCCCAAATGCATGTCACCCGGCTCACAGAAAAGATGTCCGGTCTCGTTTCGACCAGACCCCGTTTATTTGTGTCCCGGAAACCGACACGCGCACAGGTTTGTTGCCTTCCGGTTTCGCAGGGACGCCGCTTTACGGTCCTTCCGCCCCCGGTTGCACGGCACACGATCAGGCTCCCGGCCGCTGCGCCTGTCCCTTTAATTTTTTCCGATGGAATTGAGAAACATTGCGATTATCGCCCACGTCGACCACGGTAAGACTACCCTCGTCGACAAGATGCTGCATGCCGGTAAACTGTTCGGTGAACACGAGGCCCCAGGTGAACTGATCATGGATAACAATGACCTGGAACGGGAACGCGGCATCACCATCCTGGCGAAGAATGCGGCTTTCTGGTACAAAGGTGTAAAAATCAACGTAATCGATACGCCCGGTCACGCCGATTTCGGCGGGGAGGTGGAACGGGTCCTCAACATGGCCGACGGGGTGCTGCTGCTGGTCGATGCTTTCGAAGGCCCCATGCCGCAAACCCGGTTCGTCCTTCAAAAAGCCCTGGAACTGGGCTTGAAGCCGATTGTGGTCATCAATAAGGTCGACAAGGAAAACTGTACCCCGGATGAGGTGCAGGATTCCGTCTTCGACCTGATGTTCAATTTGGGCGCCTCCGAACACCAACTGGATTTTCCCACCGTGTTCGGTTCTGCCAAGCAGGGTTGGATGGGTTCCGACTGGCGTACGCCCGGACCTGACATCACCCCCCTGCTCGATGCCATCATCGACCACATCCCGCCACCGAACGCTTCGCAGGAGGGCGGCGCCCAACTGCTGGTCACTTCCCTGGATTACTCCAATTACATCGGTCGTATCGCCATCGGCCGCCTGCACCGGGGCCGCCTGAAGGCGGGACAGTCCATCTGCCTGATGAAAAGGGACGGCACTTTGTCCCGGCAGACGGTCCGGGGGCTTTATCTGTTCGAAGGCTTGTCGAAAACAAAGGTGGAGGAAGTGCTGGCCGGGGATATCTGCGCCATCCAAGGTGTCGAAGGCTTTGAAATCGGCGATACCGTCGCCGATGCCGACCAACCGGAAGCGCTGCCGACCATCTCCATCGACGAGCCGACCATGAGCATGCTCTTCACCATCAACGATTCCCCGTTTTTCGGGCAGGAAGGCAAGTTCGTCACCTCCCGCCACATCAAGGAACGCCTCGATAAGGAACTGGAGAAGAACCTGGCGCTCCGCGTCCAGGAAACAAACACCACCGATGCCTGGCGGGTCTACGGACGGGGTGTGCTCCACCTCTCCATCCTCATCGAAACCATGCGCCGGGAAGGCTACGAATTGCAAATCGGACAACCCCAGGTCATCCTCCGCAAAATCGACGGCGTCCTGTCCGAACCGGTGGAGGAGATGACCATCGATGTGCCGGAACCGCACTCCGGCACGGCCATCGATATGGTGACCCGACGGAAAGGTATCCTCAATTCCCTGGAACCGAAAGGGGACCGGGTCGTGCTTCATTTCGAAATCCCCTCCCGGGGTATCATCGGATTGCGCGGCAACTTGCTGACCGCCACCGCCGGGGAAGCGATCATGACGCATCGTTTCACGGCTTTCCAGCCGCATAAGGGCGACTTGCCCAAACGCCAGAACGGCTCCCTCATCGGAATGGAAACCGGAAAGGCGATCCCTTACTCCATTTTCAACCTGCAGGAAAGGGGCCGCTTTTTCGTGGAAGCCAATGAGGAGATCTATGAAGGTCAGGTCATCGGCGAAAATACCAGACCGGGCGACCTGACGGTCAATGTGACCAAGACCAAGAAATTGACCAACGTACGGGCCTCCGGTGCCGACGATAAGATCAAACTCGTCCCCCCCGTCCGCTTTACCCTCGAAGAGGCGCTGGAATATATCATGGAGGATGAATATGTGGAGGTCACACCCAAGAGTATTCGGATCCGCAAGATACTCCTGAAGGATTTCGAAAGGAAAAAGGCTGGAAAATCTTCCTCCGAACTGTTGGTGGAGGCCTGATGGTTCAGGCCTTCCGGCCGACTGGCTCAAGTTTACAACCCGGCAATCTCATGGTACAACCGTTCCACGGGTAAGCCCATGACGTTCGCGTACGATCCGTCCAGGGAACATACCTTGCACCAGCCCAACCATTCCTGTATGCCGTACGACCCCGCCTTGTCGTACGGCTCGTACCGGTCTACATAATAAGCTATCTCGTCGGGTCCGATCGGCTGAAACCGAACGGTGGTGATCTCCCGGAACGAAATCCGCTTCTCCGGTGTCAACAGGCACACACCCGTGATGACCTGATGCGACCGCCCCGACAAGGCTTGCAGCATGCCGATGGCATCCGACCGGTCCGCCGGCTTTCCGAATATCTGGCCGTCCAATATCACGACGGAATCCGCAGCCACCAATATTTCGGACGCATCCTCCAACAGGTGTGCGGAGGCCTCTGCTTTCTTGCAGGCCAGGTACTCCGGGACTTCCGCCGGGTCCAATCCCTCCGGCCAGGTCTCGTCCACGGACGCGTACCGGACCTGGACCTGCTCGAAACCCGCAGATTCCAACAGGGCCTTTCTGCGGGGTGATCCCGAGGCCAATACGATTTTTTTCTTCAGTATTTCCATAGGAACAGCAATAGTAAACCGACCAACATGAGCCCTTTCGTGTAGGTACTCAACCGGCTGTAATGTTGTTTCTCGGCAGCAAGCATGATCCTATACCCCAACCCGAATAAGGGTATGGCCATCCCCATCACCCATCCGACGGCACTCCACCGGTTCCCGACCTGCCAATGCCAGGCCGCGAAGACACACACGCCGGCCAATAGTATGGCGTTCAGCGCGGACAGCAAGGCGTTTGTCCGCCTGTATCCGTACAGCACAGGATAGGTTCTCGCCGCTACCGCACGGTCGCCCTCCATGTCTTCCGCATCCTTGATGAGCTCCCGGACCAGGGTGATGTGGAACGAAAACCAAAGGTATACGGCTAGGATGACGCGGAACCTGCCCGCCGGGCTTTCCGGCTCCGTCTGGTGAGACAACCATTGCACATGGTCCGGCAGGAACACAACCGCCGCCGCAAGGGAACAATACACGGCGATGAGCAGGTTCCCAGCCAGCGGAAGTCGCTTGAGCCGATAAGAGTATAACCAAAGGAGTGCTACGGCCATCGGATAGAACGTGAACCACGCCGGCCGGTCGACGACCCAGGCCAGATAAGCTGCAAGCATGCCTCCCACTCCTGTCACCAGGCGATAGGCACGGCTTGCCGACCGGGATGTCACCGCCGTGCCGATCCGGACCGTGTCCGGGCGGTTGAGCGCATCCGCACGGGCATCGTATAGGTCGTTGACAAGATACCCGCCAGCGGTGATCAGCACGGTGTCCAGGACCAATAGGAAGAAATGCATGCCATCCAGGACCGGAACCGAGGGGATGCTTTCGAGCAGCGGCTCCAACAAGACCGCCCGCATCAGGTATTGCGTGGCGGCGACGATCAGCAGATTCTTCCATCGTACCATATCCGCCCACACCCGGAAACTTCGTCCCGGCCGGCCGGCCGTCGGCAGGGGAGTAGACGGGAACCGCATCATCGCCAGTGTCCGTTCAGCTTCAACACCTTCTCCATCACATCACGGACGCATCCCTTTCCGCCCGGTAAGGGTGAGATGTAAGGGCAAATCGCCCGGATTTCCGGTGCGGCATCCGATGGGCAGACCGGTAATCCGACCCGGCGCATCACCTCGTAGTCCGGCAGGTCGTCTCCCATATACAGGATGCCAGATTCTTCCAGGCCGTAGATGTCCAGGTATGTCTCGTACGCCCCGAGCTTGTTGCGGACGTTGGAGGCGATGTCCTGTATGCCTAGTGCCCGGAGCCGGTCCGCTACGCCTGTTGATTTCCCTCCCGTGATGATGAATACCTGGTATCCCTCCCGAAGCGCCAACTGGATGGCGTACCCGTCCCGAACGTTCATGGTGCGCAACAAGGCCCCTTCTTCTGTGATCAATACTTCGTTGTTCGTCAGCACCCCGTCCACGTCCAACATGAAAGTCCGGATGGACCGGAACCGGTCCAGGACATTTCCGGAGGCGACTTCGAGGTAGGAGTCCGGGTCATCGGGTGGCAAGGCCTGTGGCATGTGGTGAAGTGTTGGGTTGGTTGCGCAAATAGGGTGGGGTGGGGCTTGGCCCCTGCCGCCCTCCCGGCAGGTACGGGAATATCAATGGGCATTCGGGGCCGACCTTACCGGTTGTCGCGCCATTCATAAACCCATTTGGCCTGGATTTGCTCCAGATGGCCCTCGCTGCAGTCTTCCCGCTTTCCTGCGAAATTCGGTATTTCCATCACCCATTCCAACAATTCGGTGAAACGGATGCGATAGATTTTCCCTTCATCAAAGGAATCCCCGAATCGTTCGTAGAGTTTTATGGCGATGTCCTCATGGTCCGTCCAATGGATCGGCAGGTTGTCAAATGCTTCGAATGCCATTCGTCTTGGTTTTGTTTCTTAGGCTGGCAGGGTGTCCGGGCGGTATACGAAGGCTGGATGCCCACGCAGGGCCCGCTTGTCCTAGCCACGATGCCTGTTTGTGTGATGTGTTCGCGCTGTCGATGCTTGGCGGCCGGCCGGACTTAATGCTCATGCCCGATGATCCGGGATTGGTCCGGTATCTCTATGGCCACTTCCGCGGAATCGGATAACAGGATGCACTGGCAGCCCAGCCGCGACTCCAACCGGGGATTGATGGCCCGGTCGATGAAGTCCTCTTCCTTATCCGAAATCTCCTCCAGGAATTCGTCCCCTGCCTTGACATACACATGGCAGGTGCTGCATGCACATACCCCGCCGCAGTTGTGGTTCAAGTGGATATCGTTTTCCTCCGCAACCTCCAGGATGGAAAGCCCCTCCTCGACATCGGTGATGGTTCTGGGCGCAAGGGTCTTGTCTTCGAATGTGAAATGTATGGTAGCCATGGTTTCATTTTATGGTGGCAGCATGATGTGCCTGTTTGGAACAGGCTTGCTGCCGACCGTCATATTGCCGTTTTCCTGCTTTAAATGCAGTGTGCCGAAAAAGGTTCACCCCGATCCAACAGGTTTTGAGGCACGGGAAGGATTACGCCCGGCAATGCCGCCCCGCCATACGGGGTCCCATTCGCTGGCCGCGATTTTTCCAGGCCCGGCAAAAATACCAAAGCCGGCGGAATATTGACAGATATCGGCCGGCCGTAAAAAGTGGGGCGGACCGGAATGCCGACGGATGGTCCCGGCCGCATTTATCAAAACTGTACCTTCCGGATGGCGCCTTTGTCGGCCGAATCTATTAGTTTTGCACGGTACCGAGGCAAGTTTCCGGGTAGCGGCCCGTCCCACCCTCCGCAGCACCTTGCCCGTGGGTAAGGCGTTTCCTTTCATCCGTCCGGTCCGAAGGCCAGGGAAAGCGCCCGGAACGGTGGCAACCTTCGGACTTTCGTCCCGGCGGGCCGCTTTCGTCGGTCGTGGAGGTATTGGGTGGTCATTTTCCGCTTCCCGGTATGAATTTCCCCGTATATTTCGGTTCAGCTATTCCGACACTATGACAGAAAAGATTCTCATCCTGGATTTCGGTTCGCAGTACACGCAACTGATAGCGCGAAGAATCCGCGAGTTGGATACGTATTGCGAAATAGTCCCTTACCACAAGGTGCCCGAACCGGACGAGACGGTCAAGGGTATCGTTCTGTCCGGAAGCCCTTACTCCGTCCGGCAGCCGGATGCCTTGCGGCCGGACCTGCGTCCGATTCTCGGTACAAAACCTGTGCTGGGCATCTGTTACGGTGCCCAGTTGATTGCGGACCAATTCGGCGGCACCGTGGAACGTTCCGAAAAAAGGGAGTACGGGAAGGCTACCCTGCAACTCGTCCGGGCGGAGGACCCTTTCTTCGAAGGCATTTCCACCGACTCGCAAGTCTGGATGTCACACGGTGATACCATTACCGCCTTGCCGGAAAAATTCGAACGGCTGGCCGGTACGGACAGCATTCCGGTCGCCGCCTTCAAATCCGCTCCGGGTGTCTTTGCCGAACCTGTCTACGGGATCCAGTTCCACCCGGAGGTCACCCATAGCCTGCAAGGGGCCCGGCTGTTGCGGAATTTCGTCCATGGGATCTGCGGATGTACCGGAAACTGGAACGCGGAGAATTTTGTGGCGGAGAAGATAGACGAGCTCCGGTCTATCCTGGGTAATGACAAGGTACTCATGGGCTTGTCCGGCGGGGTGGATTCCACCGTCGCCGCGGAATTGCTTCACCGGGCCATCGGTGACAAGCTCATCTGTTTCTTTGTGGACAACGGCTTGTTGCGGAAAGGTGAATTCACCGAAGTCCTGCATGCCTACCGGCAAATGGGGCTGAATGTGGTGGGGGTCGATGCCCAGGACCGTTTCTACCGGGCTTTACAGGGGATATCGGATCCGGAAGGCAAGCGCAAGGTCATCGGACGTGTCTTCATCGAGGTATTCGAAGCGGAGGCCCGAAAACTCTCCGGCGTACATTGGCTGGGGCAAGGGACCATTTATCCGGATGTGATCGAATCCGTTTCCGTAAACGGTCCTTCCGTCACCATCAAGTCGCACCATAATGTGGGTGGATTGCCGGATATACTCCAGCTGCGCATTGTCGAGCCCTTGCGCATGCTGTTCAAGGACGAGGTGCGCAAGGTGGGCGCCACCCTGGGAATCCCGGCGGAAATCCTCCAACGGCACCCTTTCCCGGGGCCCGGGCTCGGTGTCCGGATACTGGGAGAGATTACCCCGGAAAAAGTCAGGCTCCTGCAGGAGGCCGACCATATATTCACCGCGCAGCTCCGTTCCCATGGGCTTTACGACCAGGTCTGGCAGGCGGCCACCGTGCTCTTGCCCATCCATTCCGTCGGTGTCATGGGTGATGAACGAACGTACGAGCAGACCGTCGCCCTGCGTGCCGTCAATTCCGTCGATGGTATGACGGCGGAGTGGAGCCGGCTGCCGCTGGATTTCCTCGCGACCGTATCGAGTGAAATCGTCAATCATGTCCGGGGAATCAACCGCGTCGTTTATGATATCAGCAACAAACCTCCCGCCACCATCGAATGGGAATGATGGTGGTCCGGCCTCCACGGCCGGATGTTGCTGCAGACAAATCAATTGGATATGTTCGGAAAGACCTTTTCATTTTACTTGGGTGGCTGTCTTGTTTTCCTGTTGGTATCTTGCGAATGGTTCCAGCCGGCCAGGGCATCGGAAAAAGGGTCGGGCTTGTCCTCCCCGGAACAACTGGATGAGGTTTACGCAAGCCGGGTTTACGATCCCTTGACCGGTGAATGGCGGACGGTCCGGCAGGTATACGGCAAGGTGGACACCGTGGAATGGACCCGCCTGACCGCCGACAAGTTTCCCCCCATCACTACCCCGACCAAATTCTCGAATCAACGGGATCCCGCTCCCCCCAACCCTGAGCCTTCGAAAGAAATGGTCCGCCCCGGCGGTTTGTACGAGGTGTTCATGCTCCTTCCTTTTTATTCCCAACGGGATGACCTCTCCCAGCTGGAAACAGAGGCCAAGTGGGGCCTGCAATTTTACAGCGGTGCCCGCATGGCTTACGAATCGCTGGAACAGGATGGCATCCGGTTGAATATGCATGTCAACGATACGGAGAACTCCGTCCAAAAGATGACGAAGCTGATGGAAGATCCCAAACTGGCTTCCGCAGACCTGATCATAGGTCCTTACAGGAAGGAGCAGGTGAACCAGCTGGCGAAATTCGCAGTCAAGCACAACACCCCCATGGTCGTACCTTTTGTGGCGCAGTTCGCCATGGTACAGGAAAACCCCTTCTACATTCAAGTGAATCCTTCCCTGCGCAGCCATTGCGAAGCCCAACTTGTGGATGTACGGAGAAAATTCCCGGATGCGCATGTCGTCCTCGTCGTCCAGGACCGACCGGAAGAAATCGAGCGGCTCTCATACTTCCAGGCTGCCAATGCCTTGTCCGTCGACAAACGGGGCGATCCGCCGCCGCCGCTGGCCGAACTGATCGTTTCCAGGGATTTCAGCCAGATCGGGGTGGATAGGTTCGTGCGGAAAGACAGCAAGAACGTGTTCATCGTCCCTTCCTGGTCCAGTGAACCTTTCATTTATTCCTTGCTGCGGCAATTGATCATGCAACAGTCGGAAGGGGCGGATATCGTCGTCTACGGCATGCCCCGTTGGATGGATTTCGAACAGATTGACCTGGAATACTACGAAAGACTGAACGTGCATGTGTCCGCCGCCGCTTTCATCGACCGGAATGATGCGCAAATCAAGGATTTCAATGCCCGCTATTTCGAACGCTTCGGCACCTTCCCCCGGGAGGAGGCCTACCTGGGATATGATGTCACTTCCTTTTTTGCTTCCATGGTGGATAAATGGGGCAAAGGGTTCTACATGAAATTGGACGAGGAAGTCTACCAAGGTCTGCACGGTGATTTTGTCTTTGAAAAAGTGACCCTCAAAGGAAATAAGGATCGGGAAGGACAGGACGGTTATGATTACATGGAGAACAAGTTCCTGCATATCCTTCACTTCAAGGATTATCACTTCCAAAAGCCGGAGGTCCGGTAAAAGGGAAGCGGATGCTTACCCGGTATGCGATACCGGAGACCCGGCATACGGCGCTCCGGTACGCCCATCTACAAGGATGAATAACAATCGATTGGATAAATTCCGCCGGGTCGCCGCCCGGCGTCAACCTGACATCACGGTAATCCTGGAAAATGTGACGGACACCCATAATATCGGCGCCGTCATCCGGTCTTGCGACGCAGTCGGCGTGGCAGGTATCTTTATCCTCCAAACGGAGCCGCACCTGCAAAAGGAGAAGATCGTCATCGGAAAGCGCACATCCATGGGAACCCGCAAATGGGTGGACGTCAGTTATTTCACACAAGCGGATGCCTGTTTTTCGAAAGTCCGGGAACATCATGCCCGGATCCTGGGAGCCGGCTTCCGGCCCGGCGCGGGGGAATTGTACGACATCGACCTGACACAACCCACCGCTTTCTTGTTCGGCAACGAGCACGACGGAATCAGCGCGGGCACGGCTGCCCTGCTCGACGGACACTTCACCATCCCGCAATTCGGCATGGCCGAGAGCCTCAACATTTCGGTCGCCTGTGCCGTCACCTTATATGAAACACTGCGTCAGCGACGGAACGCAGGATTTTACGCACCTCCTTACCGGCAATCCCCCGCCGCACAACATGCCCGACTCGAGGATTATGTCCGGCGCCATGAACAGAAGCGCTCCGGACGAATGGAAGTCGGTCGGATGGACGGCATATAAGGTGGGAAATGACGGGGAACCCTGGACTCAATTCCGGATTTCCTCAGGTGCCAGGTCGTGCTTGAGGGCGCTGAAGTCCACTTGGGTAAGTGCCGACACCCCCTGTTCCGCCATAAAGACACCGTAAATGGTGTCGACCGCCGCCATGGTCTGCTTGTTATGGGTGACGATGATGAACTGGCTTTCCTTGGAGAAATCCTTGATGATCCTGTTGAACTTTTCGATGTTGGCATCGTCCAGCGGGGCATCCACCTCATCGAAAATGCAAAAGGGTGCCGGTTTCAGGAGGTAAAGTGCGAACAACAACGCGGTGGCGGTCAGGGTTTTCTCACCCCCCGACAACTGGCTGATCGTCTGCGGTCGCTTGCCCTTGGGTTTGGCGACGATCTCGATCTTGCTTTCCAGCGGATTCTCGGCATCCAAGAGGATGAGGTCCGCGGCATCATCCTGCGTAAACAGGCTCCGGAACACATCGATGAAGTATAGCCGCACTTTCCCGAATGCGTCCAGGAATTGAAGCGTGGCCGTCTCCTCGATTTCCTTGATGGTTTCCAACAGGTCCTCTTTTGCTTTCAGGATATCGTCGCGCTGGGTCGTGATGGTGTCGTGGCGCTGTTTCATCTCGTCAAATGCTTCCACCGCCATGGGGTTCACATCGCCGTAGCCGTCGAGCCTTGATTTCATGCGGTCCACCTTGCCTTGCAACTCCACCTCATCCGTTTCCTCCGGCATGGTCTCTTCCGATGTAAGCCAATCCTGGTCGTTGATGGAGACACCGAACTCGATCCGAAGGCGTTCCGCCAGGGAGGAAAGTTGGTACTTCACTTCCGTAAATTGGTCCTTGAGGTGGTTGATGGCCAATTGCAATTCCTGGGTATTGCGGGCGGCCTTCCGTACCTCGTCTTCCAATGCCACGGTGCTTCCCCGCACCTGGAAATAAGCCTGCTCCGCTTCCGTAAGTTCCGACTCACCTTCCTTGCGGCGTTCGTAGGCCTCCTGAAGTTTTTGCGCGAGGACCGCCAGCTCCTGCTCCATGGAAGTTCGTTCCTCCACGGCCTCCTGCAAGGTCTTGCGGGCCGCGGATACCGCGGCACGATTCTCATCCAGTTGCTTTTCCCGGAAAGCCAATTCCCGCTGCCAGGCACCGACCTTGTTCTGCTGTCGCACGTAGGAGATGTTCACCTCGTTGAAGGCCGTGCTGGCTTGGCTGAGCGATTCCGCCGCTTGGCGGTAGGAGCCGTCCGTATTGGAGATCAGTCGGCGCGCATCCGCCGCCTCCGCCAGCTTTTGGGACAGCCGGCTTTCGATGGACCGGTTCTCCGCATGGAGCACGTCTATTTTCTGTTGGATACCATCACACTTGCTGGAGGATTCGGAGAGGTATGTCTCATAGCTCTCCAAGCGCGCCTGGAAAGAGGCCTGCTCCTGGGCAATGGCATTCAACTGCGATTGCACCAGCTGGATTTCCTTCCGGGTGTGCTCCGCCTTGCGCTTGTCCAACTCGTCCTTGGTCTCGAAAAGCCGTGTAGCGGCCACCTGTTCCAATTCTTCCGACTGGCGGATGGATTGCTCCAACATCTCGAGGTTCTTCTTCCGCCCGATCTTTTTCCCTTCGAACAAACCGACACTGCCACCGGCGATGCTGGTCCGCCGTTGGATGAATTGCCCGCTTTGTGACAGGACGACCAGGTGCTCCTGCTCCGTCGGTTTGGGAATCTCATCCTGTGCGATGATGACCACCTGTTCCAATAAGGAATCCACCAGGTTGCGGTAGACCGGCTCGCATTGTACGAAATCCAAAGCCGGGACCGTATTTACCGGGAACATGCCCATGGGCGGCACATAATCCCGAAAGGCGGACAAAAGGAAAAAATTAGCTTTACCTTTTTGGGCACTCCGGAGGAGATCGATCGCCTGCCGGGCTTGCTCCAGGTCTTCCGCCACGTAATAGTTGAGGTAGGGTTCCAGGTAATTCTCAATGGCCACCCGATAGGCGGGATCCACATAAATGAGGTCCGACAGCAGCGGAGCCGGTTCTTTCCAGTTCTTCGGATTACTGAGGAAGCGGATGCTTTCGGGGAAGCCTTCCAGGCTCTCCACCATGCTTTTGGTCAGGCGGTACTCGTTCCGTTGCGCATCCAGTTGTCGATGCAATGCCTGTAGCTCCCCTTGGATCCGGGCATGCTTCTCTTCCAGGGTGGCGATTTCCTGCCTGCGGTTCTCCTCTTTTTCCTCCAGGGAAGCCAGGGTTTGCTGCAGGTTGCCTTTCTCGGCCGCCAATGCCGTCGTGCGGTCCTGCAGGGTGCCGATCTCCTGTCGTCGCTGTCGGATTTCCTCCTCGACCAGGTTGCGCTCGAACTGTAGGTTCTCGATTTGATTGGCATTGACCGCCTTTTGTTTCTCCAGTCCGTAGAGTTCCTTTTCAATCCTTTGCTGGTCCTGGACGATGGCATCCAGTTCCGCTTTTATGTTGCCATGGGTCGCCCGGATGGACTCCAGCGCCGATTCGGCGGCGACCAGCTTGTCCTCCAGTTGGCCTTCCAATCTTTTTTCCTCACCGAGGGTTTCCTGGAAGTCATTGATTTCCGTTTGTAGCGCATCCTGTTTCTGCAGGTTCGCTTCAATCAGCTCCGCCGATTTCCGCTCGCTTTGCAGGATGTACAACTTGCGTTGCTCCAGGACTTTCCGGTCGTTTTCACCGTCCCGGATCTGGTTGACCAGGAGATTGACCGCCCGCTGACGGTCGGATAAGGCCACTTCCTTGTCCAGCTGGTCTTTCCGAAGCTGTTCCAGCTGTGCCTCCAGGTTCCGTTGGATGACTTCCAGTCCCCGATACCGGTCGGTGGAGGACTCCAGTCGCGCGGCTATATCCTTGTAACGGACTTTCAGGCTGTTGCTGCGGAGTGTGGCCAACTGCAGGCTGAGTTGGCGGTATTCCGCCTTCAATTCCAGGTAACGCCGGGCCCGCTTGGCCTGTTGTTCCATGGATTTCATGTTGTTGCCCAGCTCGAACAGCAGGTCCTCGACCCGGTTCAGGTCCTCCGTCGTATGTTGTAACCGCGAGAGGGTTTCCCTTTTACGGACCTTGTACTTGGAGATACCGGCGGCCTGTTCGAACATCCTACGGCGGGCATTGTCCTTGTCGGCCAATATTTCATCCACCATGCCCAAGGCGATGATCGCATAGGAATTGGACCCGATCCCGGTATCCATGAACAGGTTGGTGATATCTTTCAGCCGGCAGGACACGCCGTTGAGCTGGTACTCGCTCTCCCCGCTGCGGTACAGCCGGCGTGTGATGGCGACGGTGCTGTACTCCGTAGGCAGGATGTTACGGGTGTTGCTGAAGGTGAGGGTCACCTGCGCCATGCCGCCCTGCTTCCTTTTCTTGGTACCGTTGAAGATGACATTGGACATTTGGTCCAATCGGAGTTCACTGCTTTTTTGTTCGCCCAACACCCAGCGGATGGCGTCCACGACATTGCTTTTGCCGGATCCGTTGGGACCTACGATTCCGATGACATCGCGCTCGAAGTTGATTGATGTCTCGTCGGCAAACGATTTAAAGCCTTTGATTTCCAGTGTTTTGAGCCTCATAATCCTACATAGGAAAGCGAAGATAGCAAAACTGCGGCAATTTGTACCGCATGGGGCACCATTGGGGGCGTTTCGCGCTTCCGGTCCGCTTCCGGCATGAAAGGCAGGGAGCGGGGCTCGGCTCAACGGCTGGACAGGATGGCGTTACCGGCGACGGCCGTCAGCCTGCCATCCGGAAAAACATATTGGAAAACCTGTCGGAAGAACCGGTCGGTGGATTCCCGGTCCTCATTTTCCCGGTACAGGCAATTGTACAGCAGTATCCCCGACGGCTGCAGGCGCTTGGCCAACTTGTGCAGGAAATCCGCCTGCCGGAAAGGCTCCGGGATCCGGTCGTCCAGGAAAATGTCCACGACCACCATGTCGAAGGTCCTGTCGTCACCCGCGAGGAAATCCCGTGCATCGGCGCGCACCAAATCAATCGGCGCCATCAAGCCGGGAAGGGTGTATCGGCGCGCCCATCCGGCAATTACGGCATCCGACTCCACCCCGACACAGGTGAAGGTACATCCGTGCCGACGCTCCAGGATCATCGGTACACTGCCCATTCCGAATCCCAATACCAGCAGGCGGAAGCCCGCCCGGGGAAGCAGCCGCGCATGGCGCGCAAAGAACATTCGGAAATTGGTGTAGTGGAGACCGTGGGAATAGATGGCGTGGGCGGTGGACAGCCGGTAGTGGCCTTTGGACAATTCCAAGACCAAGGGACCGCTGGCCGGGGAATCTGCCGTCGCTACCGCCTGCGGATAGCAATAACTGAGCAAGTGCCGCCATTTCATGACCGGAAGCGCTCCCATCCGGTCAGCCTTCCTCGGTTGTCCGGAAAAAACGTTGGCCGAGCGGCGCGGGGGTTTCCCATGCCCGATAGGCCGCCGTGTCTTCAAAGACCTTCATCAGCAACAGCCGGTCTTCCGGCAGGAAGGTCTTTCCTTTCAGCGACATCATCCGCTCGATGACCTGGAATGCCTTTTCCGGCAAGTAGGTGGACAGCTGTTCCCCGTCGCCCCAGGAGAAGGAGGGGATGTATTTGGGCTGGAAGGAACTGCCGAATATGTTGCCGGCAATACCCGCCACCGTACCGGAATTGAACATCGTGTTGATACCACAGACACTGAAATCCCCCAGGAAAATGCCCAGTTTCTGTTTCCCGCTGCTTCCATAGGCCCCTTCCTGGTAATTCCAGATCCGGATGTCTCCGAAAGTGTTCTTCAGGTTGGAAACATTGGTGTCGGCTCCGATGTTGCACCATTCACCGATAACCGAATCCCCCAGGTATCCGTCGTGTGCCTTGTTGCTGTGGCCGATGAAAATGGAGTTCTTGATCTCGCCGGCCACCACACAGCCGGGACCGATCGAGGTGGCGCCGTAGATCCGGGCGCCCATTTTGACTACACTGCCCGCCCCCAGGGAGAATGGGCCCCGGATGACGGCGCCTTCCATGACCTGGGCACCGGCACCGATATGGATGGGGCCCGTGCTGGCATTGAGCGTGGCACCGCTGACGGACGCGCCCGGCTCCACCAGGATGTCTTTCCCGATGAGCCGATTGCTGCCGTCCAACGGAATGGAAGGCCACAAGGACGACAACATGGCGAAGTCCTGCCGAAGGATGCTGTCGTTCAGGTAGACCATGTCCCATAGCCGGTTCAGTTTCCTCACGCCCGTGGAAGCCAGTTCGTAGCTCGTGAGCTCGTCGATGTCGTCGTCCATGAGCCGGTCGAATTGTTCCCGGTTCAGGACGGCGGCCACCAGCTCCCCTTCGAACAACAAGGCCTCCCCGTTCCGGATCTGCTTGATGATGGAAACCAGGTTCGCATCGGGAACAATGGCGCCGTTGACCAGGTAGTTCTGCTCCGATATCGTGATGTCATACTTCTCCGACAGGTAGTCCTGGGTAATATAAGAGGCCTTGCCCTCCAGGGCGAGCTCCCAGCGCATCCGGTTCGTCAGCATGCCGGTCCGCAACTCGCATACCGGTCGGATGAAAGTGAAAGGGAGCAGCTGTTCCCGGGTCTCGTTGTCAAACAGGATGATATTCTTCATATGTCTCGGGATGATAGGTGGCTTTCGCGCCGGCATCGGCGCACTGCGCCGTGGCGGAGGAAGGTCCGGCCCGGGAATCGAAGGCCCCTCGCTTGGGCCGGGACCGATTTCAAATGGTCTTCATGCCGCCGCAAAGCGTAAATATCGGATTTTATCAAAAGAAACACATGATGAAAGCCGATATGCCAGGTGGTTTTCGGAAAATCACCGCCCATGGTATGCACCGTACTTCGGCCCGGTTTCACCGGCCTTTCCGGTAGCTTCCCACACGAAAAAAGCCCCTGCGGGAATGCAGAGGCTTTTTTCGTGCGATGTATGTTTTTCATTCTTCCCTTTCGGTCTTCGCGAAACGGGAACTCGAGAAACGCTTGTTGAACTTGTCGATCCGACCGGCGGTGTCGACGAATTTCATCTTACCGGTGAAGAACGGATGCGAATAAGAGGAGATTTCCAGCTTGATCAGCGGATATTCGTTGCCGTCTTCCCATACGATCGTTTCCTTCGAGGGGGCCGCCGAACGACCCAACCAGGCCTCGTCGCAGGATATGTCCTTGAACACAACGGCCTTGAATTCTTTCGGATGGATATTCTTTTTCATGATAGATGGATTTATCTTTTCGAAACCGGTCGCAAAGGTAATGTTTTTAACGGTTCCGCAAAAAAATGTTGCCCTAAAGTTCCGTTTTCCCTTGCCTTCCCTACGATGACGCGCTTCACAACGGGTATTAATATGTTTGCACAAAATGTTTCGAAAGATTATTTTGCTGTAGCGTAGCTTTCCAAATTTTCAACAGGGTGCCGTTTTCTACTTTTCAAATGCCGAAACAATCTACGTTCATCTTGCCTTTTGATGCGTTCACGAGAAGAGGAAGGGTGACCAGAAAAAACACAATACCGGTTGAATTTTCGCAGATTATGTTATTTTTGTGACATAAATTAGAGAGAGCGTGTTTTCGCCGGACGTACCTGCTTGGTCTGTCCGGTTTTTTTGTGGCTATACCTTTCGACAACCGCCGCTCCATCCCGATGCAATCTCCCGCTTGTGCTTCGGGACGCCGACGCATGCTGCGGACAGGTCATGCCCGCAGCACTTCCCGTGGCTCGACAATCCTTTGCCTGACGGACGTGCCGACGTACATTTTCCGGATCAACGAACCATACCGCTTCTTTCCCACGGGAATATTTCAACGGACCGTCGAATTATCGGGCTATTGAAGTATTTTTGACCCCTGCCGGTCGCCTGGATGCAGACCGGTGCAACTGCATCATCAAAACCGCATCGAACTATGGAATTTCCCGCAGCATTGAAGTACACGAAAGACCATGAATGGATCCGGGTGGAAGCGGATGGTACCGCTGTCATCGGCATTACGGACTATGCCCAACAGGAATTGGGCGAAATCGTATACGTGGAAGTGGATTGTGTCGGAGAGACCTTGTCCGCCCAGGATGTCTTCGGGACTGTTGAGGCGGTCAAGACCACTTCCGACCTCTACATGCCGGTCAGCGGAACAGTACTGTCCTTCAATCCGTCGATTGATGAAAAGGAAGGCGATGACCCGACCCTGGTCAACTCCGCCCCTTACACGGATGGTTGGATCGTCAAGGTGGCGCTTTCGGATCCCGCCGAATTGGCGGCGCTCCTGGATGCGGAAGCCTATGCGGCCCTGGTACAATAGTTTCCCGGGGTCCGATTTTGTTCCGAAGCGGGTACTGGCACGGGGCAGGTGCAGAAGCCGCCTTGTTCGCCACCCGGTATGCTGTTCCTGGCCTTGCCGTTGACCGGACATGCCTTCGGTCCCATAGCTCCGGGATTCGGCCGGTACCGTTGGCATGTTAGTCGGTGGCAGCGACAGGTTGTGAAAAAAAAATGAAAAAAAATCCTGCGGGAACCCACCATCCTGTTCGCTTTCCCCATCTTTACACCTGAAACCATGACCAGGACCGAAACGGCCAAGGCTTATTTACCGGCTTTTTGTTGCGCCATGCTGATCGGGGTGCTTTCCTTGAACAAGCAGGTGCCGGTTCCACAGGAATGGGTACCGCGTGACAAGGTCAACCACCTCCTGGCCTACGCTGCACTCGGTTGGCTTGCTTTCCGGGCCTTGTCCGGCATCAGGAAAACGGAAAGTCATCATTACCTGGTCACTTTCTCCGTCGTGGCGGCATACGGCTTCCTGCTGGAGTGCCTGCAAGGTCTCCTGCCGTACCGCTACTTCGAATGGTGGGACATGGTCGCCAATCTGGCGGGCATATCCCTGGCTTACATCGGCTTCAGATTATTCACTCATAAAACTTAGCCAATATGGATTTAGAAGTTGCAGGCAAGTGGGTCGTTGCTGCGCTCGTCCTGATCATCATGGCTACTGCCGCCATCATCTTCCTGGTGCGCAGGGTCTACAACAGGCGGGCCGACAGTGACCTCACGGGAAAACACGCCGGCACTACGTTCGAATCCCCCTTGGTGGGGAGGAACAAGTACCCGGAAGTGGACACGTTCAGCTTGAGCGGCACCTTTCTGAATTACGGCCTGTTGGCGTCGATCTTACTGATGATCCTTGCATTCAGCTGGACGCAGTATGAGAAGGTGATTGATGTATCTGCCTTGTTGGGGACATTGGATGAAGAAATCGAAATGGAAACACCCCGGACGGCAGAACCACCGCCTCCACCGCCGCCACCGCCGCCACCCAAGATTCAGGAAGTGCCGAATGACGTTTCCGTTGAGGAAACCGTCGTCTTCAAGGACCTTAGTCCGAAAGACGAGGAGTTCCAACGCCCGGAACCCGTCGTCGACAAACCACCGCCACCGCCACCGCCGCCTCCGCCACCGAAACAGGAAGAGGAGGAAATCTTCAAGGTGGTGGAAGACCAACCCTCCTTCCCCGGCTGCGAGGGTATCACGGATAAGGCCCAAAAGAAGAAATGTGCGGATGAAAAAATGCTGCAATTCATCTACGGCAATATCAAATACCCCGCCATCGCCCGGGAGAACGGTGTGGAAGGAATGGTCGTCGTCAAGTTCGTCGTGGAAAAGGACGGCACCATCACCCAGGCGGAAGTCGTACGGGAAATCGGTGCCGGATGCGGCGCCGAAGCACTCCGGGTGGTCAACATGATGCCGAAATGGGAACCGGGTAAACAACGCGGACGGGCCGTCCGTGTCCAATTCAACCTGCCGGTGAAGTTCAAGCTCGAGTGATCCCCGGTCAGCCGGGACCAGGACGAATCGGTCACCCTCCTTCGGAAGCCGGGTCGATGTACGCATCGACCCGGCTTCCGGCTTTTATCCTAAGCCTGGGAACGGTCCTTCATCCGACGATTTTCCTTCCATGGCATTCCCTTGCGCCGGTTTCCCTCGCCACGCTGTCCCTGTTCTCCAGGGTGACCTTCCCCGCCGCGATGATGGTCAGCTTGTCCTGTGCCACCGCTTGCATGCGACGGAGCATCTCCGCCCCCTCCTTCGCAGTTTCCGCCCCACCGGAGGAAAGGATGCGCCGGATTCCCGGGATAGTCGTCAGTTGACGTACCGCTTCCGGAATATCAGGGCATTCGTCGATCGCTTTGTGAAAGGTACAGGGTAGGGGAGCGGCAAATGCCGCCATTTCCCGGGTGGCATCCAAATCCACCGCGCCGGCCGCCGTCAGGATGCCGAACACGATGCCGGCAACCTGCCGCTGCTTGCACCGGTCGATGGCCGACCGCATCTCGGCCAGCTCGGCCTCGTGGTAAACGAAATCACCTTCCCGGGGCCGGATCATCACCATTACCGGAATGGACAAGGCCGACAAACAGGCGGCAACCAAATCGTCCGGCGGGGTCAGCCCGCCCGTCTCCAGGCGGCTGCAAAGCTCAATTCGGTGCGCTCCCAGGCGCTCCGCCTGGATCGCTTGCTCCAGTGTCTCCACACAGGCTTCCCAAATCATGTTTTCTTCTTTTTTTGGATGAACAGGTCCTTCCGGCCATAGGTCCGGCAGATGGGACACTTCACCGGGTCGTGTCCGCGGGCTGGACAGTATTCCCTTCCGAAAAAGATGATCTGCAGGTGCAGCTTGTTCCATTTTTCCTCCGGAAACAAGGCTTTCAAATCCCTTTCGGTCTCGCTCACATGCTTGCCGGAACTCAAGCCCCAACGCCAAGCCAACCGATGGATGTGGGTATCCACCGGAAACGCGGGAATGCCGAAGGCCTGTGACATGACGACACTGGCCGTCTTGTGCCCTACGCCGGGCAATGCCTCCAGCGCTTCCCAATCGGCCGGCACTTTCCCGTCATGGCTACGGACCAGGATATCCGACAATTCATGGATCGCCTTCGCTTTGGCCGGCGACAATCCGCAAGGGCGGATAATGGCTTGTATCTCCTCGACAGGCACCGTCCGCATGGCCGCCGGGTCGCCCGCCCGCGCGAATAGGGCCGGGGTGACCTGGTTCACCCGGACATCCGTACACTGTGCCGACAACAATACCGCTACCAACAAGGTATATTCGTCCCGGTGATCCAGTGGTACCGGTGTGTCCGGATACAAGGACTCCAGGATAACGGCGATTTCCGCCGCTTTTTCCCGAAGTGCCGTGGTGTATCGCTTCCGCGTGGTTTTCTTCGTCATCTGCTTTTGTTGCGCCGGAACGACCCGCGCCTTCCCGCCTATTGGAAAGCGAAGCCGCCCGGAATGATGCCGGCATCAAACGTTCCCTGCTCGTTTCCGGCCAGGTCAAAGATATGCACCCTGCCGACCGATTGGAAATCCATGGCGTCGGCAACCAGAATGCGACCGCTCACCGGGTCGGCCGCCATTGCATAATAGTTGCCGGATAGGAAGGTACCGACCGCGCCCTGGCTGTTTTCCAGATCCAGCTGGTATACCGGTGCGCCGTAATTGGAGCCCAGGAATAGCAATCGCCGGCCGTCGTCGGTCACCGTCAGGTCATAGGCTCCCGTCTCGAGCGGCAGCGATCGGTCGACCTGGTCGTCCACCAACCGGACCAGTCGACCGGGCTGGTTCAATGGGTTGCCGGGATCCGTCCAATCCGTATAGCCGGCACAGCCTACCCACAGCGCCCCGTCCGCAGTGGCGGCCATACTGACGGGATTGATGCCGACCACGACCTGGTCGATTAGCTGCCGGGTGTCCAGATCGACAACCGTGATGACGGAATCCACCCCGCCGATACCACCGCTGTTCGCGACATACAGCTTGTTTCCCAGCACCCACATTTGCTCCGGACCGTTTCCGGTCCGCAAGCTGTCCACGATGGTCAAGGTTGGAAGGTCCAGCCACAAGAGTTCCCCGCTTTTGCCATCCGCCCCCCATTGTGTCAGGCAAGCGTAGCGGTCGGAGACCGGCAGGCAGTACCGGGGCTGGTCCAGTTGTTCGAGCTTTCCGGTCTGCCGAAGGGTGGTCTTGTCCACCACCAGTAACCGTCCGGCATTGTTGGCCACCAGGTAGGCGGCTTGGCCGTGTATGGTCATGGATTGGAATATGTTGCCGATGGTTGCTCCATCGTTGGCGGTACGGTAGATGTCATGCCGGACTTCCTCCGTTTGACGGTCGTAGAAACTCAGGGTGCCGCTGCCGGTCTGGAACGGCCCCTCGTTGACGATGAATACACCGGTACCGAATGTCGGGTTCGGCAATGGGTCCACCGCCTTTTCACAACCCGGTAGGAACGGGAGCATCAGGAGCATGTAGGGCCACGCGGAAAGGCGGCCGGGGGATGGCATAAGGTTTCGTGAAAACATGAAGGAACCGTTTGGAATTGTTAGGTTTCCTTTCGGCAGGAAAACAAAGGAGGGCACCGTTCAGCGGATACATCCGACGGATGCACGGCCGGCCATGGGCAGGGCGCTCCAGCTTTTTCTCCGAAAGCTGACAGGCGGTCGGTACGGGCAGGTCTTCTGGCTCGCCTCATTCGGACCGCCTTCCCATTCCGATCCGGAACAGTGGCTTATCGGCCGAATCCTTCGGGAGGCTCACAGCTGCGGGAACAGCCCGGGATTTACACCCGGTTCCCTTTTCAACCCGGTGTGATTCGACCGGAACGCGCAAGGCTGCAACCTGCCGGGGTTCGATACGCCGCACTGCTGTGTCGGCGTATTCCGGCCCCCGGTCCCGGATTCGGTTCCTTCGAAAAACTTCGGGTCACCTGTACCGCCGTAAAAGTAGTTTTTCTTTTCGAGCGGCGGCAACCGTGGGGGTTAAATCGTCAGCGGGAATGACCGAAAAGCAGGGTCAATTGGTAATGCCTGCCGGGCATCACCCGGGCTGCGATGGTTTCCATGTTCGTATTCCATAGGTTCCGCACCGTTCCGGTAAGTGTGGCTTTCCAGCGGTCGCCGAAAGGCAATACCTGTTGCACCACCAGGTTCCCATGGCAATAGGGTGGTAAGGAAAGGGGGGCAAAATTGTCGGAAGTGGTCTGTCGCCGACCCACCCATTGGGTTTGGAATTGCAGGGCCGTACGGCGAACCACCAACGATCCGGTCCCGTGCCCGGTCCAAACGGGTGTGTAAACCAATTGTTTTCCGACCTGTCGGTGGTCCCGCGGGTCATAGACGGCAGCGACGGTGCTGCGGTTGTAGGCAAATCCGGCCTGGAGACGCATGTAAAAGTCCGACGAGAATCGGGCGGTATGGCTTCCGTGCGCAGCCAAGCCGTGCACGCGGACGGTCCTTTTGTTCTCCGGCCGCCAACGCTGCGCTTCCTGACCCCATAGTATCCAGTCCCGTACCTGGTTCGCCGACAGTTCGGCATGCAGGTTCCAGGTCTTCCGTACACTGGGTTGGTACTGCCAGGTCAACCCGGTGCTGACGGCGAGGGATTGTTCCGGTCGCAGGGACGGGTTGCCCTCCGCGTACGCGTCGCGCCAATACAGGTCGTTGAAGGTGGGGAAACTGAAGGACCGGGACAGGCTTCCCATCCACCGGAGGTGCTTCCGCAGGCCGGTTTGCAGCACAATTGTTCCCCCGGGGGCTTGCCATTTATCGGCTGTCAGGACGGACTGCACCGCCGCCTGTATCCAAAATCGCCGCCAAGGCAAGGGCACCCGAAGGGTCGCATGAAAAGTATGGAGCTCCCGCCGCCGGCTGCCGGTGGTCGGCGCGACGGCCCGTTGTCCGGCGAATTGGTAGCCGATACCAAAGCTCCCGCCGCCTGCTGTTTGCCGCATATGTCGCACGTCGGATTGTAGCAGCTGGGAACGGCTTCTGGTAGAATCGGTGAGCTGGCTGAAATAGAGGATTTCGTCCAGGGAGCACCCTGCCGACGCTTCCGTGGCGGACTTGCGCTTTTCCTGCTTCCAGCGGACTACCATCCGAGCGGTCCGGTCCTGCTGCCGGGCCGATATCGGGGCTTCCGTCAGGGTAGGGGGTATCTGTCGGTCGGCCTGTTGCAACCAGCTGTGCACCGACCACTCCTGCGAGGAATCCGGTCTGACGATGTGCGCAAAGGTCATGGCATCCTGCCGGATGGCCGCATTTTCCTGGCGGCGGCGCAGCGCGCCGGGAAGGGGGTAATCGTTGGTGGCCTGCTGATGGACATACCTCAACTGTCCGGTGTGTCGCCCGCGGTGATACTGTGCTTTTGCCAATCCTGAGAATGTACCGAAACTGCCCGCCACCGTCCCCACTTCCCAGCCGGTGCCGCGGATGTCGGCCAGCCGGTCCGAAAGCAGGATACCGCCTCCCAGGAGTCCGCTTCCCTGGTGCGGAAGGCCGCTGCCTACCTGCACCGCGATGTCTTCCAGCAACCAGACCGGATACAAGGAATAATCCGTGGTGCCGTTCATGGGATGCCGGAGGTTCAACCCATTCCAAACCACGGGTGTGTGAGATCCCGAGGTGCCCCGCAAACTGAGCGTGCTCAGTCCGCCCGGACTGTAGGAACGTAAGTAGGCATCCGACGTGAACGGTAGGATGGACGAGAAACAGCTGCCCCGGGCCAGCGCCAGCGTAAGGGAGTCCGGTCCGTGCGAACGACGGAAATCCGCTTCCCGCAGCACTTTGCCGGCCCTGACCTCAACAGTGGCGATCTGGATGACCGAGTCGCCCTGGGCGGATAGCCTGCCCGTCACCAGCAACAAGGCGAACAACCACCACCCGGGTGAGGGGGGCGCGAAACGGGCAGACAAAGCGGGTTGAACCAATTATTCTTTTTTGTTAGGCTGTGGTTTCCGATACCGTTCATCCAACTTTCCCTGCGCTATCCTGTAGGCCTGGGAAAGGAGGATTCGAAGCGGACGACCGGCAGGCGCTTACTCGGTCATCTCTCGTGTCTGTTCGGGAGCCGGGTATGCCGTGTCTTTCAGCGGCTCCAGGGCCAACCGTACCTCGCCCGATGCGCACGGCACCGCAGCAGGTTGCCACGAACCGGAAAGCGCTCGATACCCGGTTTTTTTCCGATTCCCGTTTTCCGGCACGCCGATCCGCTGCATGATTCCGGTCCCGGCACCTTCCAGGTATGCGACCGGTAAGGTGCCTGGTCAACGGAGCAAGGTAACATCTCCGGTAAGGATTTGTTTGCGACCATCCGGCAAGCCGACCTCGATCCGATAGCTGTAGACATCCGCCGGTGCCGGTTTTCCCCGATGCTGGCCGTCCCAGCCGGCTGTGGCTGCCTCGGCGGAATAAACCCGCTCTCCCCACCGGTTCCAGATATCCATGCGTTCCACGAAGATTTGCTCCCCGGTGATAATGAGCGCGAAGGTGTCGTTGGTCCCGTCCCCGTTCGGGGTGAATACATTGGGAACGCCGAACACACTCGGTCGGATTTGGAAACTGATGGCGGCGCTGTCGATACAGCCGAAGCTGTCCGTCACCGTCAACCGGTAAGTGGCGGTGCCAGGTTCGGTCGGTCGGACGACGGTGGTGTCGGTATTGCTTCCGGTAGACCATTGGTATGCAACCCCGTCCGGTTGGGTTTCGGCGGATAGGGTCAACAGGGTCCCCGCATACACCAGGGTGGTATCCTCGGAATGGGTGATGTCCAGGATCCGCACGGGTTCGACCACCCGGACCAGTACCGAACCGTACAAGGTATCTCCGCAAAGGTTGTGATAGGTCAGCTGGAAAAGGTTGTCTCCGGGAAGCAGCTGGTCCGGCAGGAAAGGATTGCCCGCAATGGTATCTTCCCACCAAAAGCTGCCCGGTATGTTCGTGACCGCTTCCAAAGGAAATGGCTGGTCGTTGCAGACCGTGGTGTCGGAAGGTAAATCCAGCACCGGATTGCCGGAGACGAACAAGGGAAAGGTAAAGGTGACGGACGGGCAATTCCCATGGCTGATGCTCACGGTAATGGTGTCCGACACATGGGGGGTCAGGGTCGGTGCGGGGTCCGCACTGGAAAAGCCGGGTGTACCGCTCGCACTCCACTGATAGGTCCAATCGGCATTGGGGAATGGGTTGAGGATGACGGATTCACCGGCACAAACCACGGGGGGCGGGGCGGTGAACGTCGGTGTCCCCAATACGGTGACGGATACGGAGGAACTGACCGGACAACCGGAGACGGTCGCTTCCACCGTATAGGTCGTGCTGCTCGGGGGGGCGGCCACCGGTTGGGGGCAATCCGAGCAGGACAAAGCGGTCGGCGGATTCCAGGTGAACGACTCGGCACCCGCTGCCGTCACCTGGAAGGCGACGGAATCCCCTTGGCACAGCATCGGGTCGACGGGCGTAATGGCCAGTGCCCCGGCATCCACGACCGTCACGGTGACCAGGGTCGTATCCACGCAGTAGCCGTTCCGCGCCACACGGGAATAAGTGGTCGACTGGAGGGGCTGGACCAGCAGGTTGAGGAAGGAATCCGGGGTGAGTTGTCCCTCCAATGGGCGCCACTCGAAAGCCAGGGCTCCGAAATCTGCCGGTTCGTATGTGGAAGAGGTGAGGAGGACTGTCGCGCCCTGGCAAATCTGGGTATCCGCCGGCGCGATGGACAAGTCGTACGGAAGGGAGTCGACGCCTACATGCACCATGGCGCTGCGGATGCAGCCGTTGTTGGAGACGGTCGCCTTATAGGTGGTGCCTGTAAGCGGCATGGCGGTGACCTCGGTTCCGGTGAGCTGGTCCAGGCTCCCGTTGTCCGGTGACCAGCTCACCAAGGCTCCGGGCGGGGTGGGGACAACCTGTATGCCGACCGCGGTACCTGCACAAATCGGCAGGGTATCCGGCCCGTTCACCACCAGTCCGACCGGAATCACCCCCAGGAAAACACTGTCTTGGCGGCTGCATCCGTTGTGGTCCGCCGTGAGTACATATTGGACCGGGTCCATGGGCGTCGCCAGGGTATTCAATTGTCCGGGAAGGTCCAGGTAGGTGCTCGGTGACCAGGAATAGCTGACCCCGGGCTCCGGCGGCAGGAGCGACAAGGGGAGGCCGTCCCCCTGACACAAGACCGTATCCGGCAACAGCGCGATCTGGGGTACCGCATGGACGTTGACGGTCACACTGTCCACCGTACCGGCCTGGCATTCCGGACTTTGCACCCAGACATAGTAGGTTTGGCTCGTCAGCGGCGAAACGGAAGGATTGGACTGTTGGGAAAAGACCTGGGTGCTCCCCTGTTCGTACCAGGAAACGGACCAATCCGCAGCCGAATCGTCCGAGCCGATCTGTACGGTGTCCCCGAGGCAAACCGACCAGTCCCCGGAAACTTCAAAGACAGGAGCCTGGCCGGGTGTGACCTCCAGGAACATCAGGTCGGTATAGGAACATCCACCCAGGGAGGCCTGGACCTGGATTGTCCAGGAACCGGCCTGCAGGGCGGTGACCGTCGGCTGCGGACAATCGGTGCAGCTCAGGAAACCGGCCGGTGCGGTCCATTGGTAGACGATGTCCGGAAAATCCGGCCCGCCCTGGATGCTGAAGGTTTCGCCCGTACAGACGGTCGCATCCGGACCGGCGCTCGCCTCCAGGATTCCGACCAGGGTCTCGAGGGTATCCGTCCGACAGACCGTATGGATCACCGCCTGATAGACCTGGCTGCTGTCGACAACCGCGACCGGAGCGGGACAATAGGCACAACTCAGACCTGATTCCGGCAGCCATTGGTAGACTTCCCCGCCGGCGGCGGCCAGCTGGACGGAGGTGCCCGGACAGACTACCGTATCGGGGGAAATGCTGAAATCGACGGGTAAGGCATCCATGACGCCCGGGCTGGTTCCCCCGAAATCGATGGAAATGGCACCGCTGACAATCTGGTTCCCCCAGTCGTTGATCAGCACCACGTAATACGCACCGGCAATTACCGGCAAGGGAAGGACGAAATCATCCCCGGTGGCCGTTTCACAGGTGTCCGTCACCGGAACCCCGGTCGTCGGATGGATGGGGACCATCCCGGTGGGATCCGCGCCGGCGGCATACGAACTCCGCGCGGGTTGGTGCAGCTGTGCGAAACTGCATAGTTCCGCCGGATCCATGACCGGTCCCCACACCTGGAAATCGATGTCGGAAGCTTCGTTCGGGTCGGATGCCTGCATGATGAACCCGAATTCCCCGTCCGCCTGTGCCTGGAAACTGAACCAGGTGAAGTTGGTCGGGAATCCGCCCCAACATCCGTCGTTGATTCCGTCCACAAGAAATGTGGGATCCCCTTGGCCGGGCGCGACGCTGACCACCGCCGGCAGTTCCCCGCATCCGTTGAGCGAGAGCGCATCCTCACAATAGGCGGCGGACGGGAAGACCACCGGACATGCGACCTTTTCCACGGCCAGTTGAAAATCCGTGCAAGCGCCGGCATTGTCCACGACAATATAGTAGGTACCCGGAAATTCCAGGAACACCGCATTCACCGCCGGGTCGGCTGTGCCCGCCCCGCCGCCGGCCTGCGCCAGGCAAGCCACCGCGACATCCGGACAATCGTCGAAAATGCCCAGACCGGTCCCTTCCGCCGATCCCGTGACGGACACCGCGATACACTCTCCGCCGTTGGAGGTGTAGGCGAACACATAGTCTTCCGTCGCCATCCAGGCATCGGCATTGCATGGACCCGCCTGGTAGTTGTTGCCGGCATTGCAAGTGGACAGCCCCCCGGCGGTGAAGGGCAGCGGACCGACCGGTACGGCGTTCTCGCAGGATACGGGCGGCGGGATGTCGCAGGTATCCGGTGAACAGGTCCAGGACAGCTCGAATCCGCTGCCGGTCACCGATCCGTCGCTATCGAAAAGAACGGTCACACAGCTGGCATGGGATTGCAGGGTCACCCCGCCGCCGCTGCCGGTGAAACTGCCCAACTGCAGCCCGGAAGCGGTTTCCCCGGCGTAGACCTGCAGGACGTCGAAACTGAACTCCAGGTCGAATGTGTGGATGTCCAGCAGGATACATTGATGAAACTCGTCCGGGCAAATGGTGAAGGTATGGTATTGGTTATTGCCGTAGTCGCCGTCGTCCCCACCGCTGTCGTACAGGGTACCGGCACAGGCGGTGGATCCCGCGTCTTCCCCGATTACGTATACCGGTACGAACGTTTCCACACAGAGCAGGAAATCTCCCCAGTTGGGGGTGGCGGAAGCGGACCAATCGCTCACCCGGATGAAATACGGCAGGCCGGGCGTCAGCCCCAGCAGGTCCAGTTCCAGTTCGGTCCCGCCGGCTTGTGCCGACACACAGCCCAGTTCCTGCAGCTCATCCAGGAGACAGTCGCCCCGATATACCGCCATTTGGGGCTGTAGGATGCCCCCGTGCTGTCCATCCACGGCTTGCAGCCGCAGGGTCAGGTCGGGCGCGCTTCCGTCCGCCGGCGTGGTAAAGGAAAACCACACGTCCCGGTCGGTAGTCCCGCCGGTAAAACAGGAAGGTATGTTGTCGGAAGGATCGGAAAAGACGATGGAGGCCGTTGCGCCTACATTGTGGAAAGTATCGGTCAGCGGACATACGGGTGCCTCCCCCAGATAGGTCAAGCCGCTGCAATCGTCGTTCGATGGCTGCGCGAACAGGCGGATGGCGTGCATGGACAACAGCAGACACAGCAAGGAAGCGGTTTTCATAAGATATGGTTGAACCGGACGGAAAGGACCTGCCTACGCCAGGAATAACGGGAATGGATGGGCGCAACCGCTGCGGATGGCCCGGTGCAGACCGGGAACTTATTTGGTACCGGCCCTGCGGGCCTTTTCCCAGACGACGGACTGTTTTCCCCGGGCCAACCGCCAGGCTCCTGCATACATGACGTAGTTCAGGAAGCAGAAATAATATGGAATAAAGATAACCTTATTTTCGGATTTGTGATTCCGACGCAGGAATCCCAGATATGCAAGCAGATAGAACCCAAGCTGGGCACAGCATATGGGAAGCGGCCAAACGGCATCGCCCCCCAACAACCATAAGTTGGAAACGAATAGCAGCGGCAAGGCCAAGGGGGCCAATACCCATCGGAACAGCCGGTGAGAAACGAACTGAAATGCCAGCAGCCCGTATCGGAACGGATTGAGCAATGCCCGCAACCGCCAGAGGGACTGCAGGCCGCCGGCGGCGATTCGGACTTTCCGCTTGTACTCTTCCCGCATGTCCGGACTTGCATGTTCCACGGCATAGGCCGCCGGTTCGTATGCGATGCGGTATCCCTCCATCGCGATGGACATGGATAGGACGAAATCCTCCGTCAGGGTGTCCGGCGGAAGCCGACGGTACAGGTGGGTCCGGATGGCGAACAATTCCCCGACGGCACCGCTGCAGGAATGCAGTTCCGCTTCCCAGCGCTTGATTTTCGATTCGTATTGCCAATAGACTCCTTCCCCGCGGGCCGGCGCCGCGTCCTCCGCCTGCATGCGGACCCGTTTTTCTCCGGCGACGACACCGGTCGACGGGTCCCGGAAACGGCTGGCCAATTGAAGCAGTGCCGCCCGGTTCAACAAGGTGTTCGCATCCGTGAAGACGGTGAGCGGCGTATCCACATACGGAAGCACCCGGTCTACCGCCGCCATTTTTCCGCGGCGTTCCGGTCGGTGAAACAACCGGATGGATGGACGGAAGCCTGGGTCGGCCTGGGACCACCGCTCCACCAGCCGGTCCGTCCCGTCGGTGGAACCGTCCGTGACCACCAGGACCTGCCAGGCGTGGGCGGGGTAATCCAATGCCAGCGTATTGTCGAGCTTTTCCCCGATGATGTCGGCTTCGTTATAGGCGGCGATGACCAAGGTCAGCCGGGGAGGACCTGCTTCTTCCGCCCCGCTTGGCGGAAGCCTCCGCCGGGTGAACACACGCTGCAGCCGGACCAGGCAATACAGCAGCAAGCCATACCCGAGATAAGTATAGCCGGCGACCCCCAACGAGACCCAGAAAAGCACGGACGCAGTCTGCATACCCGGCAAAGAAAAGAAATTCCCGCCATTCGGAGGCGGCCTAAGCCGGCCGGATCAGGCTGGGAAGCAGCGGTTGGAATGGGAATGAAAAAAAACCTCCTTCCGGTTGTCTCGGAAGGAGGCTCGCAAGAACGGAACGGTTGTTCCGCCACGGAGGCGTCCAGGCATACGGCTCCCCTACCTGGTATGAACGGAAAGTTATTTTTCTTGCCTTTCCGGGCGGAGGCTGCGAACAACGACCCCGGTGCGCCACATTTCACTTTCCCGCAATTCCTTCAGTTCCGCCTCCAGTTTGGTCCGGTAATCGGGCTGGCTGTTGCTGTCGATGGAGCGCTGCGCCTCATTGCCGGCGGCCACACTGTCATACAGTTCCTCGAAGACCGGTGCCACCGCATCGCGGAACCTGTTCTTCCAATCCAGCGCACCCCGTTGTGCGGTGGTCGAACAATTGGCATACATCCAATCCATCCCGTTCTCGGCGACCAGGGGCATCAGGCTTTGGGTCAGTTCCTCGACGGTTTCGTTGAACGCTTCACTGGGCGAATGCCCCCGCCCGCGGAGGGTGTTGTACTGCGCCTCGAAGATTCCCTGTATGGCACCCATGAGTGTGCCGCGTTCACCGGTCAGGTCGGAGTAGACTTCCTTTTGGAAAGTCGTTTCGAACAGATAGCCGGAACCGATCCCGATCCCGAGGGCCACGACCCTTTCGAAGGCCTTTCCGGTGGCATCCTGGAAAATGGCGTAGCTGGAGTTCAATCCTTTTCCTTCCAGGAACATGCGGCGCAGGCTGGTACCGGACCCTTTGGGTGCGACCAGGATGACATCCACGTCGGCCGGGGGGACAATCCCGGTCCTGTCCTTATAGGTGATGGCGAAGCCGTGCGAGAAGTAAAGGGCCTTGCCGGGGCTGAGGTACTTCCGCACGGTATCCCATTGCGCGATTTGGGCGGCATCCGACAGCAGGTACTGGATGATCGTACCCCGTTGGCAGGCCTCTTCGATGGGGAAAAGGGTCTCACCCGGTACGAACCCGTCCGCGACCGCCTTGTCCCAACTCTTGGAGGGATACCGCTGTCCGACGATGACATGGAAACCGTTGTCAACGAGATTGAGCGCCTGGCCAGGGCCCTGCACCCCGTAACCGATGATTGCGATGGTTTCCTGCGCCAGGATTTCCCTGGCTTTTGCCAAGGGGAATTCCTCCCTGGTCACGACGTTTTCCTCGACGCCGCCGAAATTCATTGTTGCCATTGTATGAAGTTTTGATAGGTAGTGTTGTCTGTATAGGGTTCAAGACGGAGGAACCGCTTCATGAGGTATGTTCCTCGGTCAGCGACTGCAGGTAGCTGCTCAGTCGTTCCATCGGTTTGACGATCGCCACGCGACCGGAACGGACAAACTCATAGATGCCCAGCTGGCGTAATTCCTCCAGCAAGGCCTCCGTCTCGGATTGGTGTCCTGATTTCTCGAGGACGAGAAATTCCTCCTGGATATCCAACACCCTTGCGTTGTGCTTGCGGATCAAGGTCTCTATGGTGGAGGAACCCCTGAATACCGACATGGGCACCTTGTAGAGCGCTATTTCCTGGAAAACGATTTCGTCCCGCTCGTAACAGAAGGCCTTGAGTACGTCGACCTGCTTGTCCAGTTGTGCCACCAGGGTTTCCACCATGTGTTGGGTGACATGGACCACGATGGTGAAGCGGTGGATTCCCGGCATGGAGGACTTCGATACGGTCAGGCTTTCGATGTTGACGTGGCGGCGGGTGAAGACGGACGTCACCCGTGTCAACAGGCCGGTCTGATTTTCGGAAAAGACGGTGATGGTATATTCCTTGATGTTCGACATGCCGAGGATACGTTGGATAGGTGGAGCAATAGGACTTGATAGGGGTCAGGCTTGTGTCGGTTGAGGTTCTAGGATGATTTCATCCACGCCGCAGCCGGCCGGCACCATCGGGAAGACGTTTTCCTCCTGGACCACCCGGACATGCAGCAGGTAGGGTCCAGGGGCGGCGAGCATTTCCGCGACGGCCTCCTTCAATTCCGAGGCTTGCCGGATGGTCTTGCCGGGAACGCCGAATCCTTCCGCGATCTTGATGAAATCCGGGTTTTGGAGCGCAACCGATGAATACCGCCTGTCGAAGAACAGTTGTTGCCATTGGCGGACCATCCCCAGGTAATTGTTGTCAAGCAGAATGATCTTGACGCCGACATGCCATTGCGCGCACATCCCGAGTTCCTGTAGGGTCATTTGGAAGCCGCCGTCCCCGATGAATGCGACGACGGCCTGTTCGGGTTTGGCGAGCTTGGCACCGAATGCCGCCGGCAACCCGTATCCCATGGTGCCGGCGCCGCCGGAGGAGACCCACTGGTTGGATCCTGCGAACCGGTAATAGCGGGCCGCGGCCATTTGGTGTTGCCCGACGTCGGTGGCCACGATGGCCGTCCCCCGGGTCTGGTCCGAGACCTCCCGGACCACCAGCCCCATGTTTATCAGGTCGCCGGGATGCGGGGACAAGTCGCGGCGGATGACTTTTTCCGCTTCTATCCGGTCGCATTCCTGGAACCCGGCGATCCATTCCGGATAGGATTTCTCCGCCACCAAGGGTAGGAGCTTCAGGAGGGCATCCTTGGCATCCGAGAGGATGGCGACGTCCGCCGGAACGTTCTTGTTGATTTCGGACTTGTCGATTTCAATATGGATGACCTTGGCCTGCTTTGCATATTTGGACAGATTGCCGGTCACCCGGTCGTCGAAGCGCATCCCGATGGCAATCAGAACGTCACATTCGTTCTGCTTGATATTGGGGCCATAGTTACCGTGCATACCCAACATGCCCATGTGCAGGGGATGGTCGTTGGGAAGGGTGGACAAACCGTGCAGGGTACAGCCGAAGGGGATGCCGGTCTTTTCTACGAAATCCTTGAAAGCACCCTCCGCGCCGGAGATCTGGATGCCGTGACCGGCGAGGATGAACGGCTTTTCCGCAGCATTGATGAGGGCGGCGGCGGCGTGGAGGTCATGTTGACGGGGTTTCGGGGTAGGGTGGTAACTCCGGATCGGCTGCTTGCCGACATACCGGAAATCCATCATTTCGGTCTGGGCGTTCTTGGTGATGTCGATGACGACCGGACCTGGCCGTCCGCTGTTTGCTACGTGGAATGCCTTGGCGAGGATCGCGGGAATTTCCGAGGCCCGGGTGACCTGGTAGTTCCACTTGGTGATGGGAAGGGTCGTATTGATGACATCCGTTTCCTGGAAGGCGTCCGATCCCAGCAGGTGGGCCGCCACCTGGCCGGTGATGCAGACCAAGGGGGTGGAATCCAGCAAGGCATCGGAAAGACCGGTGACGAGGTTCATGGCACCCGGTCCGGATGTGGCCATGCATACGCCGGTCCTGCGCGTCACCCTGGCATAACCTTCCGCCGCATGGATGGCCCCTTGCTCATGCCGGGGAAGGATGTGCCGAAGTCTGTCCTGGTAATGGTAAAGCGCATCGTATACCGGCATGATGGCACCACCGGGGTAGCCGAAGATGGTGTCGACCCCTTCGGCAATCAGACAACGGAGAATGGCTTCCGCACCGGTGATTCGGGTTGTGTCGGCGACATGGGCATTCGCTTGTGCGTCGTTATGGAGTGACTTCACCATGGTTGATTATTTTAGGTAAATGGATTCTTGGTCCGTCCGGCGGCGGATGGTTCAATTCGGGACTTCGTCCGTCACACATCCTTCGCTGGCGGAGGAGACCACATGGGCATACTTCCGGAGCATACCGGTCAAATGCCGGACGGGCGCCTGCCAGCTGGCACGACGACGTTCGATTTCGGCGGGGTCGAGGTCCGCTTCCAGAAGGTTCCGGTTGGCATCGATGGTGACGATGTCCCCGTCTTGCAACAAGGCGATGAGTCCACCGTCCGCCGCTTCGGGGGTGATGTGCCCGACCACGAAACCGTGAGTGCCGCCGCTGAAGCGGCCGTCGGTGATCAGCGCCACCGATTTGCCGAGCCCCTCTCCCATGATTGCGGAGGTAGGTTTGAGCATCTCCGGCATGCCGGGACCGCCCTTCGGGCCGCAGTACCGGATGACCACGACATCCCCGGGCTGTACCTGCCGGGCGGATATCGCCGCATTGGCCGCATCCTCGGAATCAAAGACCCTTGCTTTTCCGGTGAAGGAGAGCCCCTCCTTGCCGGTGATTTTGGCTACGGCACCCTCAGAGGCCAGGTTCCCGAAAAGAATCTGGATATGGCCGGTTTCCTTGATCGGTCGGTCGAAAGGACGGATGATGTCCTGTCCGGTTGACAGGGCGGGAAGTGTGGACAGGTTCTCCGCAATCGTGTTGCCGGTGACCGTGAGGCAGTCGCCATGCAGGAAACCGTTTTCCAACATAAGCTTCATGACACCGGGGATGCCACCGATGTGGAAGAGGTCCTCCATGACGTATTTGCCGCTGGGCTTGAGGTCCGCCAGGAAGGGGGTCTTGTCGGAAATCCGCTGGAAATCCCGGATATGCAACGGTACGCCGACCGATTTGGCGATGGCGAGCAAGTGAAGGACGGCATTGGTGGAACCGCCGAGTACCGTGATGAGGGCAATCGCGTTTTCGAAAGCTTCCCGGGTCATGATGTCCCGCGGCTTTATATCTTTCTCCAACAGGTTGCGCATGGCGGCACCGATCCGGTCGGCATCCGCCGCCTTGTCCGGATGTTCGGCCGGAATGGCGGCATTGCCCGGAAGGGACATCCCCATGACCTCCATGGTGGAAGCCATCGTGTTGGCCGTGTACATACCGCCACAGGCGCCCGGTCCGGGGCAGGCATGGCGGACGATGGCCTTGAAATCCTCTGCGGACAACCGGCCCGCAATATTTTGGCCGTAGGCCTCGAAGACGGACACGATGTCCAGTGTCTTTCCGGCATGACATCCAGGACTGATGGTGCCGCCGTACACCAGCAGGGAGGGCCGGTTCAGCCGACCGACCGCCATCATGGCACCCGGCATGTTCTTGTCGCAGCCTACCACCGCGACGATGCCGTCGTACCATTGGGCGGATGCGACGGTCTCGATGCTATCTGCGATGATGTCGCGGGAGGGCAGGGAAAAACGCATACCGGGCGTACCCATGGAAATGCCATCGCTCACCCCGATGGTGTGGAAGACCAAACCGACCAGGTCCTCCCGGTTTACGGAAGCCTTGATGCGGTCGGCAATCCCGTTGAGGTGCATGTTGCAAGGGTTGCCGTCCCAGCCGGTGCTGACTATTCCGACCTGGGGCTTGGCCAGGTCTTCGGTGGTCAGCCCGATGGCGTGGAGCATCGCCTGTGCACCGGGGTGCTCGTCACCCTGCGTAATCTTGCGGCTGTATTTGTTGAGCATGATGTCAGATTTTGAATCCGATGGCCTTGCCGTTCAAGAAAGCCGTACCACCGGAAGGGACTGGTCGAACCAAGGGGAATCAGGGCTGCGCATCGTTGAGGTGCCTGCCCGGTCGCACCTGGTTTGATTCGGGTCTGCTAATTTCAAGAATTGTCCCCGACATTGACAAAAGCAAAGACGCAGAAATTCTGCGGAAATACACCGTGTAACGGTTGTCCGCCGGCCTTCCCGTCCGATGGGCGGGCTGTCGGCGCCGACGGTCCGCCCCCCGGCCGGGAGGATGCCCGACGGCTTGCGTGCCACCGACCTGCGCCGGATTACAGGTCCGGATGCTTCGGTTTGGCAAAACACATTAAAATATTCAAAATTCGAACCAATGGGGCCTGTCTGCTGAACTTTTTCCGTTCCGGCTTATTTAGGTTGCCAACCTGTTCCGCTCAAAAAAACAGGTAATTTACACTTTCCAAAAATTGCGCATAAAGCAGGTGCCATGAGAATAGAAGACGAAATACGGCAGGACAAATTCATCAACAACCAACAAAAGGCCCATATCAACATCCTTTTCACCGCGAGCTGGCTCAACCTCCGACTCAAAGGGCTGCTCGAACCTTTCGGGATTTCCACCCAACAGTTCAATGTGCTGCGTATCCTACGCGGTTACCAGCGTCCGATGTGTATCCGGGAGTTGACATTGCGAATGCTCGACAAATCCTCCAATGCCTCTCGACTCGTGGCCAAGCTGATCGACAAGGGGCTGGTCGACAAGGAGACCAGTCCCGCGGACCATCGATTCGCCGAAATCACCCTCACGGAGCGCGGCCGGCAAGTGTTGGAGGAAGCGTCCTCCGTCATTTCCGGAGATACGGCGCGTTTCCAATCCCAACTGACGGAGACGGAAGCCGGCCTGCTCAGCGACCTCCTCGACAAGCTACGGGGCTGAATCGCCGTGGACCCGGAAAGTTCCCCTTTTTTTAGCCCGACCGAAACAAAAGCGATGGCTTCGTGTTAATACATGTATATACATCTATTTTTCATTCACTACCTAAATTTCTCTCAAATGATTCAGCAAAAAAAGTTCGCGGCGGCATGGATGGCCCTGGTTGTAATTGCCACCCTATCCTTCACCTATCCGCCGGTGGGTGGGTCCTACAATGTCAACGTACAACAAAGCATGGTCCAATGGAAAGGCTATAAGGTGACGGGCGAACACTACGGGGTCGTCAGCCTGCAAAGCGGCAACCTGGAACTCGATGACAAGGGGGTGTTCACCGCCGGTAACTTCGTCGTAAACATGGGCTCCATCTCGGTGCAGGACCTGCAGGGCGGCGGCAAGGAAAAACTGGAAGGCCACCTGAAATCCGATGATTTCTTCGGTGTGGAAAAGCATCCTACCGCCCGGTTCCAGACGACCCGGGTCATCTCCCGCGGCAAGCCCGGAGAATACAAGGTCATCGGCAACATGACGATCAAAGACACCACCAAGGAAGTCAGGTTCGATGCCCTGGTCCAGGAAACCGACGGCCAGGTGACGGCGACGGCCACCCTGAAATTGGACCGTTCCGACTATGATGTGCGTTTCGGCAGCGGTAGTTTCTTCGACGACCTGGGCGATCGCACCATCTATGACGAGTTCGACCTGGTCATCCAACTGAAGGCCGGCAAGTGACCCGGAAAGGGTATGCCGTAAAAAAGGCGATTCCGTGCTACGGAATCGCCTTTTTTTGTTGGAAATGGAAGCGCCTGTTTCCGGCGCACGCGCTCATCAGCGGTACAACACCAATCTTTCGGTGGTCCGCTGCGCGGCGGACTGTAATTCGACAAGATAGACGCCCGCCGGCAATTCCTCCGCACCCAGGGTCCATACCTGCAGGCCCTGCCGGACAATTCCCGCTTGTTGTAGCAAGACTTGCCCGGTGACGGACAATAGCCGGACGGTCACCTCCCTGTCCACCGCACTCCGGACCTCCAGCCGGATGGCTCCGGAACTTGGGTTTGGATTCAGGTCGAAGGAAATTCCGACCGGAGCGGATACCTGGGAGGTTCCCACCAGGACATCCACTTCCTGCGAGCTGGTGGTGGTCCCGCAAAGATTGGTGACGGAAAGCGTCACTTGGTAGACACCGGGCTGTGCGTAGGTGTGCTGCGGTGATTCGCTCAGGGAAAAGTTGCCGTCGCCGAGGTCCCACAGGAATGCCATACCGGCTTGGGAAGTGTTCTGGAAGGACACGCTGGTTCCGGATAAGGAATAATCGAAGGATGCGACAGGTAGGGGATCCACTTCGACCTGGGATTCCAAAGTGGAGAAGCCGAGGTTGTTGCTGACCGTCAGGGTTGGGTTGGCGATACCCGGTACGGAATAGACGACCGTAACCGGGCCTGCACCAAACGCAGCGGGTGGCTCGGCGCCGACGCCGAAATCCCATTCGTACGACAGGTCACCACCCGTGGCGGTGCTGGTGAAAGTGACCGGGGCATTCTGGCAGACGATGGAATCCGATGCCAGGAAACCCGCCGTCGGCGGCAGGTAGTCGAACAATTGGATGTTGTCGACATACAGCGAATTCCCGTAGCCGCAGACATTGACAAACCGGAGTTGGACGGTTTTCCCCGCAAAGGCGGAGAGGTCGATGGTTTCCTTTCGCCATTGGTTTGCGGCATTGGGGGTGAACAACCCGGTGAGTGCGCCTACGGTCGCCAACTCCTGCTTGTATTTTTCATAAAGAACCCCGCCGGAAGTCCATCCGCAATCCTCGTAGATCTCCACCCGCAGCCCGTCGAAATATTCGTCGTTGTAGTAGGCATAGGCCACATCAAAGGAAAGGTAGGGTAGGGTGGCTTGGCTGAGGTCCACCGGGATGCTCCGCAAAATATCCTCCTGGCCGAAAGCGGAATAATCGTAATTGTTCACATAAGCGGCGGCCGTCGCGGTACCGCTGGGTCCGATGGCCGTTTTCCGGGTCCAGGTGATATCCTGGTCGGGATTGCCCACCGAATAGTTCGTCGGCGGAAAATCCTGGCTTTCGAAACCTTCGGCGTAATCGGTGGCGGCAGGTTGTCCGGAAAACAAGGCCAATTGGAAGTCGCCCCGCAACGAGTCGTTCCACAGGAACGCATCACCCGGAAGCGCCGTGAACACCCGGATGGTATGCGCACCGGCGTCCAGGCCGGTCAGTCCCGACTGGAAGGTGTACAGCAACGATTCACCGGCATCGATGGCAGGCAGGAATTCGAGGACCGGCGGTTCGTCATCCAGTTGGAAACCGACGGGCAAATCTGTCAGGGCCTCCGATCCGGCGTTCTGCAGCTGGATGCGGACGGTGAAATCCGTATCCTCGCAGGCCTCCAGCTCACCCCCGGCAGGCGAGACGATGGCGGTGATCATGGCATCGAACTGCTGCGGGCAATCCAATAGTCCTCCCTGGTAGGGAATGGCCACCGTCCGCTCGCTGCGGAGGGATCCGCCGGCCAGGGTCCGGATGGAAAACCAATGTGCCTCGTAAGGATTCCCGTTGATGGGAGCGACCCAAGCGAACGGGGCACCGACAGTGTCGATGGCTTGCATGTACTTGTCCCCCAGCAGATTGACCTCATAACTGACCGGGGCGTTTACGGCGGAGGGATCGATGGGTGTCCATTCGACCTTCATGGAATCCGGACAGACGGTGGTGACCGCCACCTCGGTCGGGCGGGCGAGGATATGGAAGGGTGCGCTGGTCATGTCGCCGTAGGCGGCGGAGGAAACCTTCAGGTGAAAAAGGCCGGCCGTGTTGCCGGGGACCGGCCAATCCACATAGGTGGTGCCGGGGGGGACGGTGAACAGGGTGGATACGGCCACCTGGTCCTCGTCCAGCCATTCCACCTGGATGCTGTCCGTCAGCCCGACGCCATCCCAATGGATGCGGACGGTATCGGCGGGACCGAAACTTTCCCCGCCGAAAGGATGGGTCAAGGTCAGGCCAGGTTCCAGGAACTCCCAGACCACCCAGTAGCTATGTTCCCCGAAAGGGATTTCGGTACCGACCACCTCCAGCGAATAACTGCCCGCGGCAGGGTCCGGGATGGACACCTGCTCCACATTGTTGAGGGTGTCGACTCCTTTCGATGCCGGGGCATTGAGTGCATCGGCGTTTGGGCTGGGATTGAGCACCCAGGGAAGATGGACCGTCCCGTCGGGTGCCACGAGGCGGATATCCAGGTCGTTGACCAGGGCTTTGGTGGTGAGGACGGAGGCGGCGGGATCGTGCCAATAGACCATCACCCGGGCCTCTTTCACACCTGCGGGGATTTGGATCGGGTGTACCAGGGTGTCTCCGGCGGGTACCGTCGCTGCTAGATACCGGTGGTCCTCCAGGGCGGTGACGGCCCGCAGGGCATTGACATGTCCCCAACCGAAGCGAAAATCGGGACCGGGATTGCCCAGGTCGTTGGCTCCGTTCAGCAGTACGGTCTTGAGCAGGGCCGCCGGGGCGGTGTCGCCGTTGTTCAGTTCCCGGTAAGCCTGGTGCAATTGGGCCATGACCCCGGCGATACCCGGTGCGGCGGCGGAGGTGCCGCCGAAGACCTGGTAAGCATTCCCCTCATCGGTAGATACCTGGCCCTGTCCGTGTGCGGAGATGTCCGGCTTCAGCCGGCCATCGTGGGCTGGACCGCGGCTGGAGGAATTCGCCAGGTTGCCATCGGCGTCCAGATTCGCGGTGGTGAGGCAATTCTTGGCCTGTTTGTGGCCGCCGGTGATGTTGCCCCATTGGTTTCCGGCTCCGTATCCACAGTTGTTGTTGTTGGAATTTCCTGCCGAAAAGACGTGCATCAGGGTGGGGAAGAGGTACAGTTGTTGGTCGACGGTTTCGGTAATTGCGGTATACCCGGTGTTGCAACCGTTGGAGTAGGAGGAATTCGTCACCAGGACGCCCTGTTGCGTGTGGAGGTCCATGGTTTCGTCCAGGAAATCCGCTTCGTAATTGAGGACATGGAGGAAAGCGCCGGCCGCCATCCCTTTTTGGTACGGATCCAGGTTGCCGGCGCCGCTCATGATACCGCCGACCCCGTCACCATGGTTGCCGCTTTGCGGTTCGACGAGGCTGTTGTCGATACGGCCCTTGAAATCGATGTGGGGGCCCACCGCCCCGTCGTCCCGCACGAGGATGTGGACACCGGACCCATCGTAGTGCCGGCCGCCGGGAAAAGCGGCGTCGATGGCATTGGCGCGATGGATGTTGCGGCCGTTGGTATCATCCGGCACATCCGGCTCGGGTACGGCATCCAGGAAAGCCACCCAAGGCATGGCGGCGAGTTGACCGATCTGCGAAGCCGGGATGGAGATCCGCAGGAAATTGTCGGTTCCGTTGTGACGCAACACATCGACTCCCTCGGCGGCACAGGCCGCGAGCACCGATGACGCGTCGAGATGCGCGTAGTATTTCAGGATCAGTTCGATGCGGTCTCCCGACCGGATCCAGGCCGGCAGTTCGGGCCGGAGTAGCTCCTGTCGCACCTTCATCCCGGGGGTGATGCGGCGGAAACCGGTGAAACCGGAACGGGAGAGGCCTTCCCAGCCGGTTGAGGCCGGCAAGGCCACCACGTAGACATGGTGCGGGAGGTAAGCCAGCAGCCGGATACCCGCCGATGCCAGCTCCAGCTGTGTCCGTTTGTCCGGCAGACGCGCCGCCCGGAGCAGGCAAATATGCGTTCCGTCCCAGGCAGGCCCCAGCGTCTGGTCCCGGTCCCCGGAGAGCGCGGGCAAGGGCTGCCAGTCGGAAAGGGTGGCGGGGGCATGGAACATAAGTCCGGGTCGGTCTTGCGCCGCCAGCTTGTCCGGCGAGAAAAAACAGAGCGGCACCAATGCCGTCAGCAAGGTATGCTTCCAATTCATAAGCGTGGTGGTTTTTGAAGGAACGTCCGGCGGGCGGCGGCAGGTCTGGACGGCCGCCTGCCCGCTCGTCTTTCCCAGGCTGCAAAATAGAAAATTACGGCGAAGGTGACGGCCCGGAGTGAAAAGATCGTCCACCGCGTGGCCTCGTATCCCTTCTGGGAATTTCGGCGATGAACAGTAAGGCGGACCACCGGGTTTGTTATCTTTGTCCCGGACGTCCCGATGGCCTCCGAACCGAAGCCCGCTGGCCGGGCCATGGCATACTGCGGCAAGTGATCGTCTCATCCGATTTGAAAAAGAGGCTGCGTTTCGAAGGGAAGGCAGCCGCAATGCAAGCTTCCATGGAATCAGACCTGTTGAAGGCTTTTGGCCAGGAGACCGCCCTGGATGAAAAAAGCCTGTCCTTTCTGGTGTCGGCCATGCGGCAACACCAACGGGAAGGGTTCGAATACCTCTCGTTCAAGGCGGCGTTGTCCCGCTTGGTCGCCTCCGGCATCACACAGGATGTCGCCGTCCGTACCGCCTTCATTACCGCTTCCACGGTCGGGCTGTCGAAAGAGAAGCTGTTGGAGACCGCCCGGCATTACCGGACGATATTGGAGGGGGAGGAAGACCGGTTCCAGGCGGCACTGCGTCAGCAGCTGGACACACGCATCGCGGCAAAACGCCGGCAGCTGGACGAACGGAACGCCGAATTGGCCGCATGGCGGGCAGAGATGGCGAAGTTGGAGGAAAAAATCGGGAAGGCAGAGGCGGAGGTGGCTGAAACCGCCGCTCATATCGAGCAGGAAATGGACAAGATCCGGCAAACCCGGGAACAGTTCCTTCATACCCTCGAATCCGTCTGTCGCCAAATCGAGGCGGACCTTTCCCGCTTCGGGGAGATCCTCTGAATCCCGAAAGGATATGGCGTCGGTTTCGGTGGGCAAGACCGGGCGTTGAAAATTATGTCCGCTTGCATAATTTTGCAAGTTTCGATACGTTACCCTGACAGATGCCTGCCAAGCAATCCCTAGGTTACTGACCCGAACCGCGAAGGTCGTCGCGCCTTCTTCGAAAACAAGACGAAATGGACAACACCTGTATCGACGGGAACGAACGGATGATTCGGCAGTTGACGGATCTGCTCGAGCGGATACCTCCGGACATCTATTGCGCGCCGTTGGCGCTCTTCAACGGGTCGTCCCTGGGGCAGCACTTCCGGCACATCGTCGATTTTTACCGCTGCATGGCCCGCGGGATACCGGAGCAAAAAATCGACTACACAGCCAGGGAGCGGGATTTACGCACGGAGACGCAACCCCGTTATGCGGCGGACTTGCTGACGGAATGCCTGGAACAACTCCGACCGGCGGATATGAGCCTATGTGTCCGGGTCGCGACCGATTTCATCGGCCAGTTGCCGAAGGAACGGATATTCGTGGATTCCACGGTCGGCCGGGAGCTGATGTTTGCGCACGACCACGCCGTTCACCACCTGGCCATGATCCGGATGGGACTGCAGCAGACGGCACCGGAAGTCCGGTTGGACGATGCGGTCGGCTACGCCGCCGCTACGGTATCCTACAGACAGCTGTCGGGCACCCGCTGAGCTTGACAATCACCAGCTTCCTGGTTCCCGTCACCGGGCGAACAACCATTATTGCAACCTATGAACTACTACCGCGTCCAAATCACCGCCCCGCCGGACTTGCTGGAAGTGCTGCTGGCCTTCCTTTCCGAACGGGCGTTCGAGTCCTTCGAAGAACAGGACGGAGGGATCGCTGGATATATCCGGGAGGAATCCTTCGATACGGCGGAGCGGACCTACCTCCGGGAATTGGCGGACACCCACGGTCTGAATCCCGACATCACCCTAATCCCCGGACAGAACTGGAATGAGGTTTGGGAATCGAACTTCCACCCGGTACGCATCAGGGATTTTTGTGCCGTGCGGGCAAGTTTTCACCCTGCCCAACAGGGTGTACGGCACGAATTGGTCATCGACCCCCGGATGGCATTCGGAACCGGTCACCACGAAACCACATCCATGGTCATGGAGGCGATGCAGGATATCGGATTCATCGATAAACAAGTGTTGGACTACGGCTGCGGCACCGGTATCCTGGCCATCCTAGCCTCCAGGCTGGGCGCCGGTCGGGTGCTGGCTATCGACAATGATCCGGAAGCCTGTCGCAACAGCCTGGACAACATCCGGCAAAACAAGGCCGATCGGGTCGAGGTGCGCGACGGAGACCTGTCGGTGGCCGATACAACCGGCTTCGACGTCATCCTGGCAAATATAAACCGCCACATCATCCTGGCCGGATTTCCCTGGTTCCAGCAAAACCTGACAGCGGGAGGGGTTTTGCTCTGTTCGGGATTTCTGACATCGGACAGCGCCATGCTGGTGGAGGCGGCCCAACCATACGGGCTTCATGAAACCGCCCGCAGCCAACTCAACGGGTGGGCCATGATCAGGTTCGGAAAGTCCTTGTGAAAGGAAGGTGTCCACAGCGTAACGGAAATGGTGGGCAGGGCTTGCAACCGGCCAAGGAACCGGTGCTGGAAAAACGTTGGTACATGGATAAAAAATTTTCCAATAATTTCGGTCGTGCGGTTTGCATCCTCATGACAGCATGGATCTGGGTGGCAGCGGCATCCTCCGCTTCCGCACAAAAGCTCGAGGAATTTTCGGAAAACCGGAATGCATTCCTGAAGGAACTCGGAGACCATATCACCGCCTCGAGAAATTCCAGGACCATCGACAACTTCAAGAAATTCGACCGCTATGCCGGCAGTGGCCTGTTCAGTGAGGCGGAATTGGGGCACATCCGCGGAACCTGCAACAATATGTTGCACCAACGGGTGCCTGTATCGCCTTATTATTCCGAATACTTCAATGTGCTCTGCCTACTGAAAACATACCAGCTTAGTACGGAGGTGTTCACGACCTGGAACAATGTAGTGGACAGCCTGTTGGACGATATTCAAAACAGAAGGTTCTCCGGATTGCAGGAATTCTTTGTTTTCAGTGCGGGTTTCTTCGAAAAGAAAGCCATCCGCCATTCCGACCTCGGCACCTCCTGGTTGATCAAGGGCGCGGATTTCCAGTTGGATTATGTCGACCGGGCACCGATCGTCCGCTTCCGGGAACTGGACCTGACCGCCATCCGGGGGGCCGATTCCATTGTCATCCAACGGACCGGCGGTATCTATTACCCGCTGGAACAGATTTGGCGGGGCAACGGCGGCTTCGTCTCCTGGGAACGGCTCGACCTGGATTCCGATGTATATGTGGAGCTGGGGGAATACCAGCTGGAAACGAAGAAAAGCCTCTACACCGTGGATAATGCCCGCCTCCATTACCCGCTCTATTTCGGGGAGAAGACGGTGGAAGGGATCTTCAGTGACAAGCTGGTTTCTCAAAATGCAGCGACGGAAGGATCCTACCCCCGTTTCCAAAGCAAGGAGAACCTCTTGGAAATATCCAATTTCGGGGAGGGTATCCAATTCATCGGCGGTTTCAGGTTGGAAGGTACCACCGTGTACGGCTTCGGTACGGCGGACCAAAAGGCAACCTTGCTGTTGCGCAACAAGAAGGACATCGTCTCCTATTACGGACAGGCGGAATTGTTCACCATCAAGCAAGAGGAACGGATCATCGGGGAAAGTGTGGAGTCGATCCTTTATTTCGGACAGGACTCCATCTATCATCCGTCCGTCAACGTCCGCTTCGAAATCCCGACCCGGGAACTGCAACTCTCCCGCGGGAAACGCGGCAACGACAGGAACCCGTTCTTCCTCTCGCTGGCAAAAGTGAACGTGGATGTGGAACGGATCGACTTCATGCTGGACCAGGACAGTATCTACATCGGACGCCGGAATTTCGGATTCGCCAAGTCCTCCACCTCCGCTACCTTCGAATCCTTGAAGTACTTCCAGGAAACCGACTACTACCGCTTGCAGAACATCTCCACCACGAATCCGATTGCGCTGCTCAAATTGATCTCCCAAGAGGTCGGGGACCGTGTCCTTGATGCCAATCAGCTGGCCAGGAAGCTCAATCCCAATTTTTCCATCGAAAACATCACCTCCCTGCTCTACGACCTCGTGTCAAAGGGTTTCATCAACTACAATGCCGCCACCGAGACGGTGGAACTCAAGGACAAGATCTTCCACTATGCGGATGCCAGCCAAAAGAAAGTGGATTACGACATCATCAAGATCGTATCCGAATCCGATGAAACCAACGCTATCTTCAACCTGCGCGACAATACCACCAGCATCAGTGGGGTCAGCCAGGTGGAGCTCAGCCGCGCACAACGCGTAATCATCCGACCTTATGGCAATTTCGTCAAGTTGAAGCCGAACCGCGATATGGACATCGACGGACTCCTGTTTGCCGGATTCAGTACCCTTCAAGGCAAGGATTTCCATTTCGACTACAACAGTTTCCAGATACAGCTGGATTCCGTCCGCTACATGGACCTCTACCTGCCGACCGGGACCACCGACAAGTTCGGCATCCCCAATGCTTATTCCATCGGTTCACGCATCGAACACCTGAACGGCGTCCTGCTGATCGATGCGCCCTCCAATAAGTCCGGAAGGGAAAACATCCCCATCTTCCCCAGCCTCGAAAGCAAGAAGAACAGCTACGTCTTTTATGACTACCAGGGGATCCAGGGCGGGGCGTACGACCGCAAGTCCTTTTATTTCGAGTTGGACCCGTTCAGTTTCATCAGCCTGGACAAGTACTCGAAGGACGATATCCGGCTCAAAGGCCAGTTCCTGTCCGCCGATATCTTTCCCGTCTTCCGGGAAACACTGATCATCCGGGAGGACACCTCCCTCGGCTTCATCACGCAAACCCCGGACCAGGGATTCCCGGTGTACAAGAACAAAGGCAACTACAAAGGAGAGCTGGAACTGAGCAACCTTGGTCTGCTGGGCAAGGGGAACCTCAGTTACCTCAGCGCCAGCATCGATTCCAAAGATTTGATATTTAAGCCTCTACAATCAACGGGCAGTGCGGAATACTTCAATTTGAAAGAAGACCGTTCCGGCCAGGTGGAGGTGCCGCAAGTAAGTGGTTCGGATGTTACCATCGATTGGCGACCTTACAAGGACAGCATGTATATTTTTTCCAAACAGGCCCCTTTCGAAATGTTCAACCAAGGCATCCACGAGATCCAGGGGATGCTTATCCTGACCCCCGGCGGTCTCAAGGCTTCCGGCTTGTTGAATTGGGACAAGGCGAGCATGCGGTCCAATCTGTTCAGCCTCGGGGCTTTTTCGGCCCAGGCGGATACCACGGACCTTCAAATCAAGGCTTTCAACGCCGATGCCCTCGCCCTCACCACCGAGAACCTCAACGGCAGCGTGGATTTCGACAAACAGATGGGTAATTTCAGTGCCAATGCAAACCTGTTGACCACCACCCTCCCATACAACCAATACCAGACCTCGTTCAATGAATTCGACTGGAACATGGCGAACGAGACGGTGACCTTCCGGGCGCTCGAAGGGAACCTGGGAAATTTCCTTTCCATCCATCCCGACCAGGATTCCCTGTCATTCCAGGGTAAATCGGCCTTCTACGACCTTCGGACCAACCAGCTGAAGATCGGTGGTGTCCCCTACATCATCACATCCGATGCCTACGTCTATCCGGATAGCGGAAATGTGGACATCCAGCCGAATGCGGAGATGAAGACCCTGAACAATGCCAGGATCGTCGCAGATACCATCTCCAAATACCATGTGATCAACAAGGCCACGGTACAGATACTCGGCAAAAAGGAATACCGGGCCAGCGGGTTCTACGAATACAACATCGGACGCCACAAACAGGAGATTGAATTCGGGGAAATCATAGGCAGTAGGGTAGGCAAAGGCTCCCGCAGCGAAAAGCGGTCCGTTACAAGGGCAAATGCGGAAATCGGCCAAAGCAGTGATTTCTACATCGACCACAAGACCAAATTCCAGGGAAACATCAGCCTGAGCTCCGACAAGCCGAACCTCCGCTTCAAAGGCTTCGGCCAGTTGCAGTCGTCCACCTTGCCCGAACAGAACTGGTTTTCCTTCAACTGCGAAGGCGACAAGAACAACCTGACCATCATCTATGATGTCCCGCTCAACATGGAAGGCGAGCAGCTGCACACCGGCTTGTATCTCAGCAAGGAAACCGCCAGTGCCTATCCCCGGGTGATGATGCCGCTCTTTTTCCGCAAGGACCGCCCCATCATCCACATCAAGGGCGCCTTGCAATACGATGAGAAAAACGACCGCTTCATATTCAGCGACTCCAGCCGGATTTTCGGCACACCCCAATCATTGTCCGGCAACCAATTGGTCTTCAACAACAAGACTGGAAAAATCGAGATGGAGGGGAAATTCGAATTCGCTTCCGCCCTCAAATATATCGATGTCGATGCCGCCGGTTTCCTGCAAACGGATTTCCCGGGGATGGAGGTGGACAGTCTCTTCGATGCCGGCTCCCTCGAATCGAAGCTGAACATGCAGGCCATGGTCGGCATCAAGCTGATCCTGCCGGAGAACCTCGAGAAAATCATGCTGGCCGATTTCAAGAGCAGCACCTTCGAGGCGACCCCCATCGTCTATGCCAAGAACATGTCGTTTTACAAGAAAGTGGTCAGCGACATGTTCCCGGCCAACGAGGACATGCGCAGCGTCATCGACGAGATCAACCTCGGTTCGCTCAACATACCGAAGCGGTACAACCCCTATACTGTCCTGTTTGACAACGTCCCGCTGCTTTGGGACCGGGATTACCAGTCCTTTGTCTCCGCCACCGACAAGCTGGGCATCGCCAGCATCGGCGGTGAAATGGTGAGCATGAACGTCACCGCCCACCTGGAACTGAAAATGCCTACCAATGAGGACGACCGCTTGTACTTTTACATCAAGTCACCCAGCCAACAATATTATTTCTTCGGCTACAAGCAAGGGATCCTGAGCGTGGTCTCCAACAATACCCGGTTCATGGACGAACTGCTGAGCATGAAGGATAAGGAAAAAGTATTCAAGATGGCGGACGGCGAACAATACGAAATCCAACCGGTGGAACCCTCGACGGCACAGGCCTTCATCAATCGTGTCCGGGCGGCCGTGCCGAATTGAACCCAGGCGCTCCACCCCATGAATTCAACACATGAACTTCATTGTTTTCGACCTGGAGGCAACATGCTGGGATTCGATGCCGGTGGATATGGTACAGGAAATCATTGAAATCGGTGCAGTCCGAATCAATCCTTACGGTGAGGTGACCGGCGCATTCAACCGCTTCGTCCGGCCGGTCCTGCATCCCACCCTGTCCCACTTCTGCAAGTCCCTGACCTCCATCGACCAGGTCTCCGTCAATCGGGCGGATACCTTCCCGCGGGTAATGGAGGATTTCCGGGACTGGGCGGAGTCGGAGGAGGAAGACACGGAATGCCTCTACTGTTCCTGGGGGTCCTTCGACAGGCGGATGATCCTGCAGGACGCCGACCTGCACCGCCTGGAAACGGACTGGTTCGAGGACCGTCACCTGAACATCCGGCGGCAATACCATGAGATCCGCGGATGGAACACCTATCGGGGATTGAAGAAAGTTGTGGAACTGGAAGGGTTCGAATTCACGGGCGTCTATCATCGAGCCATTTCCGATGCGGAGAACCTATCCAAAATATTCATCAAATACATAGATCTTTGGCGGTATTGATGCTCAGTCTACCGGTGAAGATCCATTCAACCCATCTTTATGAAAAAGGTAATTTTTCGAATTTCGGCGGCCATGCTTGTCCTGGCGTTCACCTCCTGGCAATCGGCCGCACAAAAGAGCCTTCAGCAGGGACGGATCACTTTCGAGGCGGAACACGACGAAATGGAGGAGGAGGATTTCATGACGCAGCTGGCAACCGGTAGCATGTCCTTGGAATACATCTTCGACAAGGACCATGTCTCCTTCCAAATGAACATGATGATGGGCATGATGGGTTTCCAGTCCATCGTCGACATCGACGGGAAAGCCGAGCCGGTCATGTTGATGAACATGTTGGGGCAGCGCTATCAGATCATCGGCATGGCGGAAACGGACATGCAGCAAAACCAGGACCCTTTGTTCGGCTTCAGCGGCGGGAACATCGAGTACGACAAGAAGGACCGGAAGGATATCGCCGGGTATCCTTGTTACAAGGCGACCCTGCACACCGACGAGGGTATATCGATCACCTATTACATTACGGAAAAAATCGCGATTCCCGGAGCGGAACGGGGTAAAGGAAAGTCGGAATTGAAAGGGTTCCCCCTGGAGATCCGTTTAACCGGTGGGGTGGATGGTCTCAACATGGTGCTGGTGGCCAATTCCATCGACGGAGAAGTGCCGGGCGGTGCATTCGATATACCGGAAGGATACCGGAAGGTCACCATGGCCGAATTGGAATCTGAAATGGGCGGCATGCTGCCTTTCGGCGGAAATTGAGGCGGACGGGTTCTGTCAGGTGCCTGCCATTTCCCGAAAATGGCAGGCACCATCGACGGAATCGTAAGAAATTTGGTCCCGGCGTTTCGACGCAACCAAAATACCTGCTTTGTTACCTTATCTTTGACCACATATTCCGATTGTGGAAGGAAGGAGGGCCTCCGACTGCCGAAGCGGAAACCAGGGTGGCGGAATGCCACCGGAAATGTCCGCAGCGGCGGGTGTCCATGCACCCGGTGCCGGTCATAGCCTGTCTTCCGCCACTTTATCCACTTAACTTTTGCACACATGAGATTTTTTACAAAAACAATCCCGGCGATGATGTTGACCATCGCGCTCCTTACCCAGGTGAAGGCCCAGGATCCCTTCTGGACGGAATCCTTCGCAGACTCCCTGCCGGCAACCTGGACCGCCATCGAAGTGGCGGGTGACATGTCCGCCTCCTCCAATTGGACCTGGACCAATACCGGTCCTGCCGGTGGCTTCTCGACCGGTCCGCTGGCATCCGCCACCGCGGCGGACGGGTGGATGATCTTTGATTCCGACCTCAATTGCAGCGGCGAACAGGATGCCTGGTTGGTGTCCCCCGGCCTGGACCTTTCCGACAAGGATGTGGTCGTACTCCAGTTCCATAACCGCTACCGGCGCTACAATGACATGACCTGGATCGAGGTGAGCACGGACAGCGTCACCTGGACGGCCGTCCCGGTCTTCGAAGGCGCAGAAAACAACGACTATGGCGACCTGTCCTCCAATGGGGACATCAACCCGCAGCTCGTTACGGTGAACCTGACGGATTATGCGGCGAACCAACCCGCCTTCTGGTTCGCTTTCCACTTCCGCGCAGACCAGTCGACCGTCATCGGCGGTTCCGATGTCGGCTGCGCTTACAGCTGGCAGGTGGATGATGTGGCATTGCTGGATTTCGACCCGACGCCGGCGGTCAACGCCAAGATCGGCCAATTCTTTTACACGCCGGCCTCCTTCGCCCAGCCGGCTTCCCAAATCACGACCGATACGATGAGTTTCTTCGCCGAGGTTTCCAACCTCGGTACCACGGAGCTGACAAACGTAGTGGTCAAGGCGGAAATCCTCGATTCGGACGGAAACGTGCTGTTCGCCGACAGCACCATCGTCCCCACACTCGCCATCGGCACCACCGATTCGCTGATCCAAACGGAAAATATCTTCGTCCCCGGAAACAACCTTCCGGTCGGTGATTATGAACTGGTCTATTCCGTGTACAGCCTAGATGCCGACGATGCCGACCTGGCCGACAACAGTGATTCGGCGCCTTTCGTGGTAACGGACAACCTCTGGTCCAAGGAAGCCGCTCCGACCATCGCCTACCGGCCCGGCGGCGGTGCTGCCAATTATCAGATCGGCAACCTCTATTTCACCAGCAACGACTGGGTGGATACCTACATGGCCACCAACGCCACCTTTGCTGCCGCCAAGAATTCCGCCGACGGCAACCTGCTCAACAACATCGTCAAGATCATCCTCATGGAAGTGGACGAAAGCACCGTGGAACCGGGTTGGGGCAATTTCGACAACAACCTCGATTTCATCTCCAATCCCGCCTTCATCCTTCGTTCCATCAACGACCACGCCTTTACGGCCGCCGCCAATTTCAACACCCAGACCACCTCCCTCGTCGACTTCGACACGGAGCTGCCCGGCGTGGTGTTGAAACCCGGTAACCGTTATCTCCTGTTGGCTTCCTATGAAGAGGAATACAACGTGATTTTCCACGCTTTCAGCGAAGCCATTCCCCAGGCCAACTTCTTCAAGATCTCCACGGTGATCTGGAGCGGCGCGGACGGACGCTGGTATCTCGGGGGCTTCGGTCCGGAACCGGCCGCCATGCTGCGCCTGTCGATCGACCTGGCCAATACCACCGACGAACGTCCCTTGCCCGATAAGGTGCTGTCTTATTATCCGAACCCGGCAAACGAGGTGCTGAACGTCCAGCTGGCACTCGACGCACCGACTTTGGCAAACGTCACCCTCGCCGACCTGAACGGCCGGGTCATCCAGATCGACGAGATCAAGCAAGCCTTCCAGGATACCCGCCAGTACAATGTGTCCCACCTCGCTCCGGGTACCTACCTGGTCCGTGTGGCTACCGCCGATGGGACCATCACCCGTAAATTCGTGGTGGCCCGCTGATATTCCGTCGACCATCGGAATGCGGAAACGCCGGACTGTGCAATACAGTCCGGCGTTTTTTGTACCTTGACCCTGGCTTTGCGGTTCCCGCCGGAACGGCTGTCGGAAAATAGGCAGCCGTCGACCTCAGGTTTCCGGCTTGTCGTCGCGGTACGATCCCCTGTTTTCTTTATCCGGGCAAACCGGCGCGGGGGATTCGTAACCCATCCCGCAGCATTGCCTGCGGCAGGCCCCTGACCCACCGGCCTCGAGCGGTTCGGATAGGGTAAGAAATAAGTTTTTTGGACGCAGTTACCACAATCAAGCAAGAAAATGTCCCGAAGAAGTTTCCTGAAAGAAATCGCCACCCTGGCCGGAACAACGGCCGGCGGAACGCTGCTGTCCATGCCGTCCTTTCCCGGGCTGCCGCAGCTCGGTCCAGCACAGGAACCGGCCGGTTCGTCCGATCATCCGCCGGTTTCTGAGGATTTCTGGCACCAGGTCCGGCAAGCGTACACCGTCTCCCCGACGATGGTGAACCTCAACAACGGCGGAGTCAGTCCCCAGCCCAAGGCGGTGCAGGAGGCCGTGGAACGCTTCCATGCCCTCAGCAACGAAGCGCCCAGTTATTACATGTGGCGCGTCCTGGACCAGGGACGGGAGCCGCTGCGCAGGCAATTGGCGGCCCTGGCGGGGTGTTCGCCGGAGGAACTGGCCATCCAGCGCAATTCCTCGGAAGCCTTGGAAACCGTGATATTCGGTCTGCCGCTGGAACGGGGGGACGAGGTCGTGTTGTCCCGCCAGGATTATCCGAATATGATCAACGCCTGGAAACAACGGGAGATGCGGGACGGCATCGTCTTGAGATGGGTCGACCTGCCCTTGCCGGCGGAGACGCCGGACACCCTGGCGGAACACTACCTGGCCGCGTTCGGCGCCCGTACGAAAGTGGTGCATATCACCCACATGATCAACTGGAACGGGCAACTGTTGCCGGTCCGTCGGATTGCGGATGCCGCGAAAGCCCGGGGCATCGAGGTGCTGGTGGATGCCGCCCATACTTTTGCCCACATCACGTATTCCATTCCCGAACTCAATTGCGACTACTTTGGGACGAGCCTGCACAAATGGCTTTGTGCTCCCTTCGGGACCGGGCTGCTTTATGTCCGTCAGGAAAAAATCGCCTCCTTGTACCCGCTCCTGGCCGCTCCCGATCCCAAGAGCGGGGATATCCGGAAGTTCGAAAACCTGGGAACCCGTTCCTTCGCAATCGAACAGGGAATCGGACAGGCCATCCTGTTCCACGAGCTGATCGGCGGCGCGCGGAAGATGGAACGGCTCCAATACCTGAAGACGTATTGGACCTCCCGGGTGGCGGAATGGCCGGAGGTGTCTTTCGGCAGTCCGCTGGACGCTTCGGCATCCTGTGCCATCGCCCTGTTGCAGGTGGCCGGCAAGACACCGGCGGAGGTCAGCAGCCGGCTTTTCGACCGGTACAAGATCCATACCGTCGCCATAGATTGGGAAAACATACACGGGGTCCGGATTACCCCGAACGTGTATACGACCCGCTCGGAGCTGGACACCCTGGTGGAGGCCATCGGATCCCTGTGCGGCCGTTGAACAGCCCGGCCGAACCGGTTGTAATCCGAACGACAACATCGGGATTTCCGGCCGGCATCCAAGCGGTACCGATCCGCATTAATTGACGGCCCGGTATGCCGGCAACGCATTTATTCTTACTTTTACCCCCGATCAAAAACGGATGAGAGAAGGCGCATGTGCTGCCGCGAATACCGCATCCTGCCCGCCGCTGTTCCGAAAGGCCTGGACATCCTCCCCTCATCGTAAATCCGATGCCATGATTATTGGAAAAAACAAGGTCGTTTCCGTGCACTACCGGCTGCAGGAAAGCGACCCGGAAGGGGACTTGGTGGAAGAGACCTTCGGTAGCGAACCTTTGGTCTTCCTGTTCGGGGCGGGTCAGTTGTTGCCCGCTTTCGAGGAGAACCTGGCCGGAAAGACGGTCGGTGACGAGGTAGCCTTCGGGATCCCGAGCGACGAGGCCTACGGGCTGCGGGAGATGGAAAGGGTGGTGGACCTGCCGCTCGATGCCTTCATGGTGGACGGCCAGCTGGCCGAGGACATGCTGGTCATCGGAAATACCATCCCCATGTCCGACAGCCACGGCAACCGGTTGACCGGGGTGGTCCTGGAAATCAACAAGGACAGTGTCACCATCGACTTCAATCATCCCATGGCCGGTGTGGACCTCTATTTTACGGTCAAGGTGGATACGATCCGCGAGGCGACGGAAAGTGAATTGGCCCACGGGCATGTCCACGGACCCGGCGGGCATGACCACTGACCGGACGCGGGACGCCCGCGGATGGTCCGGTACCCGACCGGGCAGGCCAGTCCATACCGGGGAACTTCGACAACCGCTGCCCGTACCGGAATTTTTCGGCCTGGGTAACTGTGCCCGGGCCTGACTCGGATGCCGAAACAAAAGTTTAGGAAATAAAAATTACCTGCCATTCATGTACGCCTTTTCTACCGCCTCATGCCCGGATCGCAGTTCCGGGCGATTCCTTATCACCCTGCTGTTCCTCCTCTTCTCCTTGCTGACCTTTGCACAAAAAGGCGGAACGGTCCGGGGGAACGTATACGATCGGGATACCGGCGAACCCATCCTGTTCGGTACCATCCAACTCCAGGGAACCACCATCGGTACCAATACGGACGAGGAAGGCTTCTTCAGCATCGGTAATGTGCCGCCGGGCAACTACGTGGTCGTCGCGACCTACCTGGGTTATGACAGTGTTGCGGCGGCGGTCACCATTATCGACGGCGGCATCGTCAACCAGCGGATGACCATGAAACAAAGCGGCATTTCCCTGGGTACGGTGGAGCTTTCCGCCCGACGGGAAAAAGCCCGGTCCGATATCCAGATCTCCAAGGTCACCATCACCGCCAATCAGATCAAGTCCCTGCCCGGGACCGGCGGACAAGCGGATATCGCGCAATACCTGCCGGTCTTACCCGGCATCATCTCCACAGGTGACCAGGGCGGACAGATATACATCCGCGGGGGATCGCCCGTCCAGAACCGCATCATGCTGGACGGCATGACGATTTTCAATCCTTTCCACAGCATCGGTTTCTTCTCCGTATTCGAGACGGAGACCATCCGTTCGGCGGATGTGCTCACGGCCGGTTTCAATGCGGAGTACGGCGGGCGTATGTCCGCGGTCATAGACCTGCGTACCCGGGAAGGGAACAAGACCCGCTACGGGGGCTTGGTCAGTGCCAATCCATTCCAGGCCAAGGCTGTCCTGGAAGGACCGATCCGCAAATTCCGGGAAGGCGGCGGAAGCACATCCTTCCTGTTCACCGGCAAACACTCCTACATCAACGAAACCAGTCCCCTGCTATACAGCTATGCGGTGGACACCTCCTTCTACCGGGCTACCGGGGACACCTCCGTATCACCGGACCAGTTGAACCGGCTGCCGTTCAATTTCACCGACCTGTACGGGAAGCTCTCCTTCGTCGCCGCCAACGGGAGCAAGCTCAACCTTTTCGGTTTCAACTTCCGCGACCGGGTGGATTATGCCGGTGTCGCCAGCCTCCAGTGGAACACCACCGGCGGAGGTGCCAACTTCACCCTGATCCCCCTCAACTCCAACCTCGTCATCGGCGGAACCACCGCCTATTCGGCCTATGATATCGAACTGCTCGATGCGGACGGCATTCCCCGCACCAGCAGCATCAGCAACTACAACGTATTGCTGGATTTCACCTACTACGGTCTCCGGAACGAAGTGAAATACGGCTTCGAAATAAACGGGATGGACACCCGTTTCGAGTTCCGCAATTTCGTGGGCAATACGATCCGACAGAACAGCTTCACCACGGAACTCGCCGGATTCATCAAATTGAAATACAAACTGGGCGATTGGATCGTCGAACCCAGCTTCCGGGCACAATTCTATCCCTCCCAGGCTGCCTCCAACATGGAACCGCGGTTCGGTGCAAAGTTCAATGCTACCGACAGGCTCCGCTTCAAGGCGGCGGCGGGATATTATTCGCAGAATCTCATCAGCAGCGTCAACGAATTGGATGTCGTCAACCTGTTCGTCGGGTTCCTGACCGGTCCGGAGGAAAGGGTGACCTTGCCCAACAGCAGGGAGGCCGCCCCGCATCGGCTCCAGAAGGCCATCCATGCCGTGGCAGGGGTGGAAATCGACCTGACCAACCACATCGAACTCAATGTGGAACCTTATTACAAGCGCTTCACCCAGCTGATCCAAATAAATCGGAACAAACTGGACCCCTCGGACCCCAATTTCGTGACCGAAACCGGGGATGCCTACGGGATCGACTTCACCCTCCGATACGAGAAAGGCCCACTCTACGTTTGGAGCACCTATTCACATGCCTATGTCAACCGGAACGACGGACTGCAAGTATACCCCACCATTTTCGACCGTCGGCACAACATCAACTTCCTGACCACCTACCGGTTCGGTGAAAACAAGGACTGGGAGGCCGCCGCCCGCTGGAACCTGGGATCCGGCTTTCCTTTTACCCTGTCCCAGGGCTTCTACAACAACTTCAGCTTCCAGGAAGGACTCGACCAGGACCCCCTGACCGGAAACGGTAACCTCGGCATCGTGTTGGACGGCAAACGGAACGGAGGCAGGCTCCCCGCCTACCACCGGTTCGATGTTTCCATCAAACGGACCTTCAAGTTTTCCAAACATACCAGCCTGGAGGCAGTGGCGAGCGCCACCAACCTCTACAATCGGGACAATATCTTCTATTTTGACCGGGTTCGAAACCAACGGGTCAACCAACTGCCCATCATGCCCAGCGTCGGACTGACCTTCAATTTTTAAACCGGTGCGCCCGTCGCACCCGCCGGATTAACGTATATTTGCGGCCAACGTAAACTAATATCATCCATCGTATGAACCTTCATGAATACCAGGGTAAATCCTTGCTGAAAAAATATGGGGTCGCCATCCAGGAAGGCTTCGTCGCGGACAGCGTCGAGGAAGCCGTGGCGGGTTGGAACCAGATTCGGGCGCAAACGGGAACTGAATTCACCGTGGTCAAAGCACAGATACATGCCGGTGGCCGCGGGAAAGGCGGTGGGGTCAAACTGGCCAAGAACCTCGACGAACTGAAGTTGCATGCCGGTAATATCCTCGGCATGATGCTCCGTACGCCCCAGACACCCGGCGGGATGGAAGGTCCCGGCAAACTGGTCCGCAAGGTCCTGGTGGCGGAGGACAGCTACCGTCCCGATTTCAGCGCCTGCAAGGAGTATTACGTCTCCATACTCATGGACCGGGAACGCAAGTGCAACGTCATCATTTACTCGACGGAAGGCGGCATGGACATCGAAAAGGTGGCCGAGGAGACACCGCATCTGGTCCACAAGGAATATGTGCACCCGACGCTCGGCCTACAAGCCTTCCAATGCCGGAAAATCGCCTTCAACCTCGGTCTCGGCGGCGCAGCCTTCAAGCACATGGTGCGCTTCATCGACAGCCTGTACCAAGCTTTCATCGGGGCCGACGCAACCCTCTTCGAAATCAATCCCTGCCTGAAAACCCCGGATGACCGGATTGTCGCGGTGGACTGCAAAGTGTCCCTCGATGAAAACGCCCTCTACCGCCACCCCGACCTGGCCGCCATGCGCGACAAGGACGAGGAAGACCCGACGGAAGTGCAGGCCAAGGAGTTCGACCTCAATTACGTCAAACTCGACGGCAACGTCGGGTGCATGGTCAACGGCGCCGGATTGGCCATGGCCACGATGGACATCATCAAGCTTTCCGGTGGGGAACCGGCCAATTTCCTCGATGTCGGCGGAACGGCGGATGCCGCCCGTGTGGAACAGGCCTTCCGCATCATCCTGCAGGACCCCGCCGTCAAGGCCATCCTCATCAATATCTTCGGCGGTATCGTCCGCTGCGACCGCGTGGCGCAAGGGGTCGTGGATGCTTATCGCAACATGGGCAATATCGATGTCCCCATCATCGTGCGACTCCAAGGTACCAATGCCGATATCGCCAAGGAAATCATCGACAACTCCGGCCTCCAGGTGCGGTCCGCCATCCTGTTGCAGGAAGCCGCCGGCCTCGTCCAGGAGGTGCTTTCCTGACCGGTTTCCGCGTCCAAGCCAGCAGTGCCCGCCGGCACTGCTGGCCACCGTCCCGCTTCCGTCACTCCCGAAAAGTGGTTTCCCCCCTCCGCTTGTAAGCAAAAAATGTCAGCAGCAGCAAGGCCCGCCGCATCAGCCGATACGACAAGGCATCCTGCAGGCGCCGCCACCAACCGTCCTGCTGCAGGAACACATGGTCCGTCACTTTCCCGCAACGCGCCAGCACCGATTGCATGGTCCTCGAAAAATCCCGCAGCAAGGCCGGCTCGGTACTCTCGATATTGGTCTCTATGCTGCCGTAGGTGCTGAGATAATTCAGGTTGAAAGAGCCCAGCGTCAGCCAACGATGGTCCACCATCATCGCCTTCGCATGCAGAACCGAATCCTGCCACTCGTAAATCTCCACACCCCATCCCAACAGGGTTCCGTACAGGTGACGGGAGGCTGATTTCAACATCCGCACATCCGATTGGCCCGCCAGGATGATCCGTACCTTGACACCCCGTCGGACGGCCCCCTCCAAGGCACGCCGGAATCGGTACCCGGGAAGGAAGTAACCGGCTACGATCAGGATCTGGTCCTTCGCTTCCCGGAGCATGGTCCGGTACCGGGCATCCACCTGGTTGCGGTATCGGAACCAATCGTTGTGGATCACCGCGGTCCGTAACCGTATTCCCGGCCGTATCCGCTCCCGACGGAACGGGAACCGGCTCACCGGATGCAGCTTGCCCCAAAGCTCCGCACAAATCTTATGCACCGGGCGGCACGCATCCCCCCGCAACACCACGGCAAAGTCCAACCAAGGCACGGCTCCATGGAAGCCACTGTAAGCGTTGCTGAAATTGATTCCGCCGATGATGGCCACCGCCCGGTCCGCCAGGATGACCTTGTGGTGTAACCGTCGGCCGAAAAAGCGTCCCTTGTACGTGAACAAGGGCGAGAAAAACCGCACGCGGATCCCGTTTTCCTTCAGCCGGACAACCAAGGGACGCGGCAGGCTTCCGGAACCGAAGGCATCCAGCAACAGGAAAATCTCCACCCCCCGTTCCCGCGCCCGCAGGAGCGCCGCGACGACCTGTCCACCGGTCTCATCGTCCGTCAGGATATATGTCTGCACATGCAACTCGGTCTTGGCCGCATCCATGACCCGGACGGCCTCCCGAAAGTATTCCGCGCCGCTCTTTATCAGTTTGATGTGACGTCCCAATGGAAATGGATTTTGATTGCGGATGAGGCTGTACACGGCGATGCTTCCCAACTTGTGGGACAGCCGACGCAATGCGGCCGCCGTCTCCTACGAATATATTGCAAAACGACGAACAAACCAACCACGGCCCTTGTGGCCTATCCTTGCCGGACAGGGATTCGCGTCGGAAATCTTATCGGACTTTTTCCACATTTATGGAATTTGTGTATTTTCAAAAAAAAAACCGATGGGACCCAACCTGTATGCCACAAACCGGCTCCGGCATTCCGGAACAGCCGTATCCCTGCTCCTCGCCCTGTGGGCGCTGCCGCTCTTCGGACAATCCGTTTGCCAATATCTCGCCTATGACCCGTTTGACGCTCCGACAGGCGGTACGGCCTTGCACGGAACCGGCGGTGGAACGGGGTGGTCCGGAAACTGGCGGGTACAGAACGATGACGCCGGGTTGCCCGGTTACCAGCTTTCGGGGGACAGCCTGTCCCTGCCGTTCGGTGCGCTCGCCGGCCTGGGCCGGCATATGACGGGCGGCCGGCTGTACCAGAGCGCGGGTCGGCAACTGGATGCCGCGGCCGGCGGCCCGTTTTCCAATTTTGTCGCGGCCGGCGAAGACGCCATCGGCACGCAATTCGGGGATACCCTTTGGTTCAGTGTCCTATTGGAAAAATCACAGGATAACAACCAATCCGTTTTCGCCACCCTGCACGACAGCTCCATACCCTGGTGTCATTCCTGTGCGGACGACCAGGTTGCGGTCGGCTATTTCGACGGGGCATCCGGAAGCGGATCCGAACGATATTGGTCACTTCGCATCGGGGATTCCGTGTGGACCACCCCCTCGGGGGTCGTCCCGGAAATACCGGTATTGTATGTGCTCGGTCTTGTCTTCGAGGCAAGCGGGACCACCGTCCACTGTTACCTGCTGACCGATCCGGCCGGATTGTCCGCGATGCCGGCGCCGACCCTGAGCCGGTTTTCCCCATCCCCCCTGACTTTCCGGAGCGTCGGCCTTTACCTGGGCAGCACAGCCGGTAACGGCGCATCGGATGAGATCCGGCTGGCGGAAAGTTACGCTTGCGTCACCCCGGATACCAGCCAGGCCGTGGACCTGCCGCCGGTGGCGGTGCTGACGGTGACACCGTCCGCCGGCATGGCGCCGCTGACGGTCACCTGTTCGGCGGACGGAAGCTACGACCCGGAGGGCGGTGCCTTGCAATATGTCTGGGACTTCGGGGACGGTTCCCCCGCCGATACGGGATCGGTGGTTTCCCACGTATACCAAACGGTCGGAGCACTGCCTGTCACCCTGACGGTGAGCGACCCGGGCGGGCAGACCGCCGGCGCGGTTTCCCAGGTCCTTGTCCTCAACGAGGAAGGCACCTTCCCGTGCCTGAGCAGTTTCACCCTGGTCCGGGAACCGGATTGTACTGCGCACAACGGCATCCTGGACATCCATCAAGCACCCGAGACCTGGACCCTCCGGGATGCGGGCGGACAAGTTTGGCCGCCGACCTACGGAGCCCGGCTGGAGGACCTGCCGGCCGGCAGCTACACCTACATCGGGGAAGGTGCCACCGGTTGCCGGGATTCCTTCGAGCTGCACCTGTCGGTGGACAGCAGTACCTGTGCGGGTTGGAGTCCGCCGGCTTGTGCCCTGGCCATCGGCACCAACCTGGGCGGATTGGCCGATTGGTCGCCGGAGCGCCCTTTCCGGAATGTCTTCAAACATGTCCGGGCCCGGTTCATCGCCTACGACCCGGCCTGCAACTGTTGGGACAACGGCAATGCCGCCGGCATCGCCACCGACACCAACGGATATCCGAGCCCGATTCCGCAACTGTACAACGGCGTCCAGAACCTGGTCCGCTTCGTCGTGTCTTCGGAAGGTGCCAATATGCCGGTCGGGGAAACCTTCGTATTCCTGTATGACGGCATCGGGGAAATACAATTCGGCGGTGCTGTCCTCGTGCTGTCGGAAACCCCGGGCCGCCTGGTCCTCCAAGCGACCACCAACGGAAACATCTACTTCAACCTGCTCCATTCCGAAGCGGCGGATCCGGTACGAAACTTCCGACTGGTCCGGTTGGCGGACGAAGGTCAGGACTTGACGGCGGCGCCTTTCTACCAAGGGTTCCTGGAAAAGATCGGCCCTTTCGACGTGCTGCGTTTCATGGATTGGGGGGCCACCAACAATAATCCGGCGGTGCATTGGACGGACCGCAGCCGTCCCGGGGAATTCAGCTACGCATCCGACCGGGGCGTGCCGTACGAAAGCATGGTACAACTGGCCAACTTGACCCGGAAAGACCTTTGGATCTGTGTACCCCATGCGGCGGACAGCAGCTATGTCGCCTCGATGGCCGCCCTGTTTCGCGACCAACTGGATCCCCAACTGACCATTTACCTGGAATACAGCAACGAAGTCTGGAACTGGATCTTCGAGCAGGCACATTACAACACCGCGAATGCACCGGCCCACCTCAACTACGGGCGGGCCATGGCGGAGAAAGCCGGTTTCGTGTTCCGGGTCTGGCATGCAGTCTTCGGTGCCGAGAAAGACCGGGTCAAACGCGTCCTCGGCCTGCAGGCCGGCTTCAACTACCTCAACGAACAGATCATGGCCCAACTTCCCCCTTCGGAATGGGACTATGCCTCGCCGACCAGTTATCTCGGACTGGACCACGGCACCACCGGCAACCCGGTATTGCACGCCGGCAGCACCCCGGCCGATATCCTGCAGAACGCCCGCCACCATTGGATCGAATTCCAACCGGCCTTGCTGCAGGATTACCGGAACATCCGCCTGTTCGGAAAGGCGGCCGTCAACTACGAAGGCGGGCAACATTTCGTGGGTAACGTCTTCGGGGTCCCGTATGCCTACCAGCAAGCCATGTGGGACGCCCAATACGATGGGGGGATCTACGAATTGTACACGGAGATGCTCGATTCCCTGCGCGGGTGGGGTAGCAGGCTGTTCGCCAATTTCAGCCTCGCCAGCCAACAGGAGAGCGTATACGGCTCCTGGGGCGTGCTGGCCGACATCGACCTGCCGCCCCCGTACCTGACGACGGCCCCCAAGTACCAGGCCCTGTTGGACCGGATGGCCTGGGTCGACCTTGATTTCGACGGCGTGGATTCGGTGTTCTACGCTTGCGCCCCGGGCGCAAGTGCCGGAGATTGCAACGACCACGACCCGACCATCTTTCCCGGAGCCCCTGAAATCTGCGGCAACGGCAGCGACGATGACTGCGACGGGCAGGTCGACGAGGTGCAGGACCTGGCCCTGCCGGCGCTATGGACCGGAGCAGGGGACGGCCATTCCTGGACAGATCCGGCCAACTGGAGCATCGGCACCGTACCCGCCCCCTGCCATGAGGTGGTCATCCCGGCCGGCGCCACGGTGGATATCCCGGTCGGTGGGGAGGCTGCCGGGCACACCCTGGAAGTGGCGCCGGAAGGGCAGTTGACCGCCCCGGTGCAGGCGGTGATGGAGATTGGAGGGGACGGCGGATAAGGCTGGTATGTCTTGTGTTTGAAAATATTTATGTCGAGTATTTGAATAATCGGAAGCGTTTCCATACCTTTAACTCAACAGAAATTTTCATATTGTATTGCTCCGCCAATGCGGCATCTGATAGCATTCCAAATTTTTGGGGCTGCGTATCTCCTTCAGTGAAAATACAGAATTAAATACCCAATTGGCTGAAAAGAGCCCATCTGATTAAGTGGGCAACCATAATTGGTGTATTTATTTACCTTACCATTCCTGATTGAAAAGTCACTCCAAAAACAAAAGGGTGCGTCTTCGCTGCCGGGCGAGTGCTAACAATGTCCTCCGCCATGGTAAACAATCACCTACCCGCTTTTCGTCGCGCCATATTCCTCTTGTTCTTGTCGGCTGTGCTGTTCGTCCCTGACACCCATGGTCAAACTTTTCCCGGTTCAAACCTGAATACGGCATCAAATAGCCTGGTGCCCAGCTCGGGCTCGGGCGGTTGCGACATCCTGCCGCAGGATGTCGGTGGGACTGTTTTTGAATTGGAAACCGCCTGTCTCGGTATGCTGGGTACAGAGGTGACGGTAGCGTCGGTAAACCTCGACCTACAACATACCTGGGTGAGTGACCTGGTCATATACCTGGAATCACCGTCCGGACAGATATTGGAGCTGTCCTCCGGTAACGGCGGATCCGGAGACAACTACCAACAGACTATTTTCACGGATACAGCTTCCCAATCCGTCCATGAGGGCCAGGCACCATTCACAGGCTATTTTCGGCCGGAAGGCAGGGTGGATACGGCAATATGTGCGCCGGCGGACACCTTGCCGGCAGGTATCCATACCTTGGCCAACAGCTTCACCCAAGGAATCGCCAATGGGACTTGGCGGTTGAGAATTTTCGACGCTTTCGAGGGGGATACAGGCTTCCTGCAAGCCTGGAGCATCACTTTTGCCGGCACACCGGCCCCGGCTTGTACATTCGGCACCGGTTCCATGTTGCCAGCCCTTACCTTTCCGACGGAAAGCAGCGGCTGTGTCAGTGCGGCCATTCCAGTCCCCGATACCAGCGGAACCTGTGCCGGCGGCATTATGTCCTATCAGGTCGACGGCGGACCCCTCGACACCCTGCCGATCGGCGCGACGACCATTCCCGGATTGACCGCAGGAATCCATTCCATCGCCTGGTACGTCACCAACTATTGTGGGGTGCAAAGCAGCGCCGGTCAAACCGTTACAATAACAGACCAAACACCGCCGGTCATTTCCTGTCCCGCAAACATCACGGTCCAGCAGGATACCGGCCAATGTTCGGCCGTAGTTGATTATCTGGTCACCGCAACAGACAACTGCCCGCTCGGTGTCAACACCGGAACCGTATGGACCTTGACCTCCGGTGGCAACGGAGGTAGTAGCGGCGGTGCAGTCTTCTTTGACTTGGATAACTCCACCGGCAATGACATCACCATCACCACTTTCGGCATGAACATCTCCCAAGCCACGATGGTGGAGGTCTACGTCAAAAGCGGAACCTATGTAGGTGCGACCTCCGACCCGGGCGCCTGGACATTAGCCGGAATGGCGGATGCAACGCTCGGTCCATTTTCCGGTCCCAGTCCCGGAAATGGAACGATAACCCCAGCCTTGACCCACATCACCCTACCGCCGGGCGTCAGTGGTATTGCGCTGCGAACGCTTACCGCCGCTAATATTTACACAAACGGTGACGGGACCAACCAATTTTACACCGACGGATCCATTTCCCTCAGCTTGGGGGCGGCAACCAACACCTTGTGGAGCAGCAGTGTCTTCAGTCCCAGGATATTCAACGGTTACGTTACCTACGAACAGGTAAGTGCCGAGACACTTCCCCAACTGACGACCGGCATTCCCAGCGGCGGCGAGTTTCCGGTGGGCGTGACCTCCAATTGTTTCGAGATGACCGATCTGGCCGGCAACACAGCCTCCTGCTGTTTCACGGTGACGGTGCAAGCCAATGGCATCCAGAACGACGCCGGGGTCTCGGACGTCCAGGTGGACTCCCTGACATGTACCGGCACACATGACATCACAGCCGAAATCGGAAACTTCGGCACCAACCCCATCACAGGCCTGAACATCCATTGGGAACTGGACGGTATCGCTCAATCGGCCCTGACTTACACCGATACCCTGGGTGGGTGCGCGGGCAATAACCCGTCTGCTACCCTGACCCTTGGCAGCGGCAGCTTTCCACCGGGCACCAACCATACCATTAAAGTGTGGACTTCCTCCCCGAACGGGATGATGGATCCGATACCTGCCAACGACACGCTATTCCAGACTTTCCGAACCCGTTTCGCAGGGACCTACACCATTGGCGGTACGACACCCGATTTTCCGGATTTTCAATCCGCTGCAGACGCGCTTGGACAATACGGTGTCTGCGGGCCGGTTACCTTACAGGTCAGGAACGGAACCTATGACGAACAGGTGCGCATCGGTAGGATTCCGGGTGCCAGTGAGACGAACACCATCACATTCAAATCGGAATCCGGAGACAGCAGCCTGGCCGTCTTGTCCTACTCCGCAGGAACGTCCACCGACAACTATGTCGTCCGGTTGGACAGCGCCGAATGGGTCGTGTTCCGGCAACTGAGCATGGCCGCCACCAACAGTTTATATGGCAGGGTCGTCGAACTCCGGGGTGGTGCCAGTCGGAACATCATCGAGCGTTGCCGGCTGACCTCGACTGTCACGACCAGTACCTCCTACTCCCGGGCGGTAATCTACGACGAAGGAAACGGTACCAATGCATACAATACCTTCCGGCATAACCTGGTGGAAAACGGCAGCGTCGGTATCGTAATGCAAGGGAATTTCAATACCGGAGGGCAGACCTATGGTACGACCATTACAGAAAACCAATTCCTTAACCAGTACTACCTCGGCATCTACCTCTACCAACAGGCCCATCCGTACCTGTTGGGCAATGATATCCGAAGCAACACCGGATATGGCTATTTCTACGGCATCTACCTGTCGGCAGGCCAATCCGGCGGACAGATCGGAGCAAACCGGATCCGGGTCGAAAACGGCGGCTTCGGCATCGGACTGAACTATTCCAATGGAAAAAGCGACAGTATCCTGCTGATTGCGAACAATCATGTCCAGGTCGGCGGATTATCCGGCACCGGTATCTTCACATTCGAATCCACTTACCAGACCATTGCGCACAACACCGTCACCCTGACCTGTACCAATCCCGCAAGCTCAGCACTGGAGATCTTTCCTTCCGGTAACATCCTATCCTATAACAACTTGGTGGTGAACCTCGGCGGGGGGGTTGCCGTCCGTGCCAACGATCCGCTTACAGCAGACCGGAACAACTATTTCACCACAGGCCCCCAGCTGGGGGAGTGGAGCGGGTCACCGGTCGCCGCGCTGCCTGCCTGGCGGACCCTCACATCCCAGGACGGCGCATCCTCAGATGTCGATCCCCAGTTTCCGGACCCCACCGGTTATGTGGTACAAGCGGTGGAACTGGACGGAAGCGGTTTGCCGCTCTCCAGCGTCGGAACGGATATCGAAGGGGAGCCCCGGAATCCACTGGCCCCGGATATCGGAGCCGACGAATTTGTCGCGAACACCCTCGACGCCCAGCTCTTGTCCTTCGCCAGCCTTCAACCTCCCTTGCAGATGGGTGCGACCGATGTATCCGTCGTATTGAAGAACAACGGTACGGACACCCTGTCCGGTGTCACGATCCAATGGACAATCGACAGCATCCTGCAGCCTGCCTACGCCTGGACCGGAACTTTGGGGCGCGGTGCCAAGGATACGGTGACCTTGGGCAGTGTTTCATTCACCACCACGCCGGTGGCACTGACCGCTTACACGGAATTGCCTAACAACCTACCGGATGAGAATCCGTCGAACGACTCCCTGCTTGCCAACGGTTTGGTGGCTGCCATGGCCGGCAACTACACTATCGGCGGAACAAGCCCCGATTATCCGAACTTCAGCCTGGCGGTGGAGGACCTGCACCGGCGCGGAGTGGGTGGTCCGGTAGTGTTCAACGTTCGCAACGGCACCTATACGGAACAAATCGCCCTGCACGAAATCACCGGCGCAGACAGCCTGAACACCGTCATCTTCCAGTCGGAATCCGGAGACAGTTCCTTGGTTACCCTTACCTTTTCATCCACTTCCTCCGTCGAGAACTTCACCTGGCGGTTCGATGGGGCCGATTGGGTCACGCTTCGCCGAATGACGCTGCAAGCCACCCATCCTACCTATGCGAGAGTGGTGGAGTTCATCGGTGGCGCCGGTCATAATATTTTGCAAAACAATCACCTGATCGGTGTGAACACCACCAGCTCCTCCACAGCAAGAGCTACCGTATATTGTGGCGGGACGGGAATGAACGCCTACAACACTTTCCTCGGCAACCGCATAACGGGCGGTTCCTCCGGTTTTTATTACCTGGGTACGTATGGGGCTAATCTGCCCGGATTGGTTTTTGAAAACAACCAAGTGCTACAACCGTATTTCTACGGCATCTATCTGAGCTCTCTGAACCATCCCGTCATCCGAGGCAACCGGATCAAGAGCGACGGGACCTATTGGCAAACCGGCATCTACCTGACAAGCAGTATAGCCGGTGGGAAGATTACCGGTAACATGATCGAAGCCGCCCAGGCAGGTGGCCAAGGAATTCTGCTAAACTATCCGACGGGCAGCCTTTCCGATCCTTTCCTGGTCGCCAACAACTACATCCTGCTCGGCGGGAGCACCAACCTGGCAGGGGGAGGCATCAGGATGGAATATGGTTCTTTCATCGACGTGATACACAACACCGTCCACATCACCAACACTTACCTGCCGGGTAGCGCATTATACAGTGTCGACAACAACAACCTCCGGCTTCTAAACAACAACCTCCACCACAGCGGTGGGGGATATGCCATCCAGACCTACGGAAATCCTTTCAGCCTGTCCGACCACAACAACCTCCACACCACCGGCAGCGTTTTGGTCTCATACGGTGTTTCCAACGACTATCCGACCTTGTCGGCCTGGCAAGCGTTCTCCTCCCAGGATTCAAATTCTGTTTCCGCGGACCCAGCCTTCCAGCCTCCGGTCAGCTTCCGGGCCACCGCCGTGGAACTGGACGGGGGGGCGACGCCGATCTCGGCGGTGGGCACAGATATACTGGGGATACTTCGGGATGCCACCATCCCGGACATCGGGGCCTACGAGTTCAGCGCCTTGGCGGCGGACCTGGCCCTGGCAGGTATCTTGGAACCCGTCATACCGTTTCCCGTCGGTACACAGAACTTCACCGTGACCGTCAAGAACAACGGAGCCGATACCATCACCAGTTTCGACCTTCATTGGGAATTGAACGGAGTGGAACAGCCGATGCTGGCTTGGACCGGCAGCTTGTATTCCGGCGAGTATGTGGATGTCACACCGGGATCGTTCACCGCGTCGGCAGCCACCACCTACACAATCCGGACATGGACCGCCCAACCCAACGGGATGGCGGACGGCAACCCGGAAAACGACACCCTGGTCTCTGGCAATCTGATTCCGGCCTTATCCGGCATTTATACCATCGGCGGAACAGCACCGGACTTTCCGGACTTCACTACCGCTGTCTCCGCACTTCATGCTTACGGTGTCGCCGGCCCCGTCACCTTTCAAGTTCGGAACGGGACCTATTACGAACAAGTGGCCATCAACCCTATCGTCGGCGCAGACAGCACCCGGACCATTACCTTCCAATCGGAATCCGGCGATAGTTCCCTGGTGGAACTGACCTTTATTTCGACCTTAAGTTCCGTGAACTACACACTCTTACTGAACGGCGCCGACTGGCTTCGGTTCCGGCAACTGACCATCCGGGCCACAGGCCCCACCTATGGTCGTGCCGTGGTCATCAACGGTGGTGCCGAGCACCTGCTGTTCGAAAACAACCTGCTCCAGGGGGTTCCCTCCACCTCCACCGGTTCTTTCAACCGAACCGTGGTCTATTCCGATGGGGGGGGCGCCCACCACCTGGTCCTTCGAAACAACCGCATCCGGCACGGCACTTACGGGGTATTTCTGGGATATAACAACGAGGTCGGTACAATCCTGGAAAACAATGTCTTCGAGGATCAGTACGAGCGGGGTATATCCTTGCGCTACCTGCTGTCGCCCCTCATCCATGGCAATCGGGTCACCACCAACTCCAACTATTCCTCATACAACGGCTTGGTGCTATACCTGTGTCGTGGCCGGCCGCGCACTACCCACAACCGGATTTTCCTGAACCAAGGCACCATCGGGCTCGCCTTGGATAATTGTTATGCGTGGTCAACCGGCGACCGTGGACTGACCGCCAACAATTTTATCCAAGTGGGCGGAACGCAGTCCACACAAGGCATATACTTGTACTACAGCGAAAATCAGGATATCTACCACAACAGTGTCCTTCAAAATGCCTCCAGTCCGACCGGTACCGCTCTCTTTCACATCGGCGGGAACGGCAACCGGTTGCGCAACAATATCCTATACAGTCCCACCGGCGGTTACGCCTATGTGACCCAAACACCCGGCGCCATCACTATTTCCGACCACAATGACCTATACACCACCGGTGGTGTCTTGGGACTGTCGGCAGGAATCGGATATGCCGACCTGCCGGCTTGGCAATCCGGGACAGCCTGGGATCTCAACTCGCTTAGCATCAACCCCTTATTCATCAGCAACACGGATTTGCACACCCAGTATGCTGCGCTCGATGGCAAAGCGTTTCCGGTGCCGGAAGTTTCGGTCGACATAGATGGCCAGGTCCGTGATACCCTCTACCCCGATATTGGTGCCGATGAATTCAACACCGGCCGGGAGGATGCCGGTGTGGTATCCATCGACCGGCCTGTCATGCCTTTCGGCACCGGTTCGCAACCGGTGCAGGTGACCCTGGTCAACAACGGCCTGGATACCCTGGAGACGGTCCTCCTTGAATGGTCGGTGAACGGACAGCCACAACCACCCTTGCCTTGGACCGGCAGCTTGGCGAGCGGCACCACCTCAGATTCCCTGGAACTGGGCAGTTTCACTTTCGAGCTGGACACAATGTACACCATCCGGGCCTGGACAAGCCTGCCCAACGGCATTCCGGACACCCTCAACCTTAACGATACGACCGCGGTTGACAACCTGTATGCGGGGCTATCCGGTATCTACACCATCGGCGGCAGCTCACCGGATTTCGATTCCTTCCAGGAAGCCGTTACCGCCCTGACCAGGGGTGGGGTCGTCGGCCCCGTAAGCTTCCTGGTCCGCAACGGCACCTATAACGAACAAATCAGTATACCGGCCATTGAAGGCGCTTCGGAGGACCGGACCATCTCCTTCCAGTCGGAATCGGGAGACAGTACCGCCGTCGTACTCGAATTCGCCAGCACGGTATCCACCGCAAACTTCACCCTCCAGCTAAACGGGGCCGACTGGCTGCGTTTCCGACAACTGACCATCCGGGCCGGCGGTTCCAGCTTCGCCCGGGTCGTGGATCTCAGCAACGGCGCCGACAACAATATCTTCGAAGGGAATGAAATCCATGGGCGCAACATCGGTACCACCAGCACCAACTACGCCTTGGTCTTTACCCCCTCCACCGGAAACCACGAAAACCAATTCCTACGCAATAAATTTCTCTATGGATCTTACGGCCTGTGGTACTTAGGCTCCGCCTCCCAACTCGGCACCGGTACCCTCGTCCGGGAAAACAGGTTCTCGAATCAATACGGTGGAGGTATCTACCTGGCTTATCAGGATGCTTGCGAAGTGGCGGACAATTCGGTCAGCACCACCTGGGACCAGAGCAGTTACGAAGCCATATTTTTGGACAATTGCAATAATGCCATCCGGGTCACCGGCAACCTGCTGTCCGGGATCCCTGACGGGCATGGCATCTATCTGACTTACTGCTACGGTGGCACCGGTGCCCAGCGGGGGCTCATCGCCAATAATTTCGTTTCCCTGGGCAATAACACGGGCAACGACGGTTTCGGAATTTTCATCTCCATCTGCGACCGTATCGATATCTACCACAATTCGGTGTTGTACCGCAGTACCGACGATCCGAACACTTACGGTTTGTATGTATCCACCGGTTCGGAGCTGAACATCCGCAACAACATATTCGTCACCGCCAACAAAGGCCGCGCCATCTTCAAGAGCGGCGGCAGCGGGGTGGTGTCCGACCAAAACGATCTGCTGACAGGTACCGGGGCCAATTTGGGGAACTGGAACGGCAGTCAGGCCGTGGATCTCGCCGCCTGGCGGACACTGTCCGGGCAGGATGCGAACTCCTTCAGCATAGACCCGGGTTTCGTGTCGAACACCGACCTGCATGTCTCGGAGGTGGACCTGAACAATACCGGCACCCCGGTACCGGAAGTGACGGTGGATTTCGACGGGGAGCCCCGGCATCCGACCACCCCCGACATCGGGGCGGATGAGTTCTCTCCCATCGTATTCGATGACATATCCGTGGCGGACATTGCCGCCCCCCGCAGTGATATTCCCTTCCCAGCCGGGGTGCAGCCAGTGCAAGTGGTGTTGAAGAACAACGGCGCCAACCCGGTCAGCACCGCGACGGTGCAATGGCGCGCCAATGGCCTGCTGCAGGCACCCTACCTCTGGAGCGGAACCCTGCTGCCGGGTGAACGCGACACCTTTCCCGTCGGCCACTATGACTTCACCGCCGGTACCGGGCACAACCTGACGGCTTTCAGCCAGTTCCCGAACGGAGTGGTCGACAACAACGCCGCCAACGACACTTTCTCGGTGACAGCGCTCTACAGCGCACTCAGCGGAACCTATACCCTCGGCGGAGCCTTCCCCGATTTTTCCGATTTCACATCCGCCGCCAATGTCCTCAACAAAGGTGGGGTGCTCGATGCCGTGACCTTCCTGGTCCGCAATGGCAATTATGACGAAACGTTTGTCCTGAACCAGGTGAACGGTGCCGGACCCGACAAACGCATCGAGTTCCGTTCGGAGAGCGGCGACAGCACCTTGGTGCAGCTGCGGAACCTGAGCAATTACAGCCCGGAATACATCGTGCAACTGAACGGGGCGGATTACATCAGCTTCCATGGGATGACCTTCCAGACCACCGGCTGCTGCATCAACTCCATGATTGAACTTGTCAACGGCGCAAATGAGAACATCGTGGAACATTGCCGTTTCCTGGCACCCTTCTTCAACAGCATTTTCTCGGTCCATTCCGAAAGCGCCTCCCTCGACAACGGCAATACCATTCGGAACAACCGGTTCGAAAACGGCGGCCGGGCCATCCGTTTCTCCGGGCAATCCGGTTCCCTGTTGGAGTCAGGTAACCAGTTCCTTCACAATGAGATCATAAACCCATACTACGAAGGGATTGAACTGCTCCATCAGAACGCGCCGAGGGTGGAGGGGAACCACATTACGTCCAACAGCAATTACGGCAGCTTCATCGGATTGGACCTGCAGAACTGCGACAATGCCCTACGCTTGCTGGGCAACCGGGTGGCCGGCTTGGCGGGAACGGGAATCCGGCTATACTACTGCGACGGGACTTCCCCCGCCCGCGGGCTGACCGCCAACAATTTCGTGTCGGTCGGCGGGACGGTTTATGCCAACGGCATAGATATCTTCTCCTCCAATTTCCAAAACTTGTATAACAATAACGTCCATTTGTATAACACGGATGCCGGCAGCCAGGCCTTGCGAACCTCATGGTCGGGCGGCAACCTGAACTTCCTCAATAACATTTATGCCAACAGCGGCGGAGGTCCGGCCGCTTACATCTACAATGCTTCCCCGATCGGCACCTGCGATTTCAACGATTACCACACCAGCGGACCTGTGCTCGGACATTGGTCGGGATATACGGCGGGCAACCTGGCGGCCTGGCGGACGCTGAGCGGAAAGGATGCCAACTCCCTGGCTGTGGATCCGTTGTTCTTCACGGACACGGATCTCCATATCCTGCAGACACAACTGGATAGCATCGGCATTCCGATTGCCGACCTCACGCAGGATATAGACGGGCAAGCCAGAAACCCCTCCTATCCCGATGTAGGTGCCGATGAAATCAGTTTCCTCCCGGATGACCTGGGCATTACCCTTTTGGTTTCGCCGAGCAGCGCTTGCACCTTGACCGGTTCCGAAACGGTTACCGTGCGGATCCAGAATTACAGCTCCTCCCCGCTCAGCGGCTTTTCCGTTGCCTATTCGCTGGACGGCGCAACGCCCGTGTCGGAAGATGGGGGTTCGCTGGTGGTGCCGGAAGGTGGTACAGTCGATTTCAGCTTTGCCACGAAAGCCGACCTGTCGGCCGTCGGCCTGTATGAATTCGCTGCCTGGACGACCTTTCCCGCCGATACCAATGCTGTCAACGACACCCTGTACGCATTCGTCGACCATACCGGTCCGATCGGGTTGCCGACCAACATGATACCTGCGGATGGTATCGAAAACCTGCCACGTGCATTAACCTTTTCATGGGCACCTTCCGCCAACGCGACCCTTTATGACTTGTACATCTGGCCGGTGGGCGGGAATCCCCCTGCCCAGCCTACCGCCGGCAGCATTTCCCAAATCAGTTATTATTTCAACGGCAACAATTTCTTTCAGTTCGGACAGAGCTATCTTTGGCAAGTGGTCGCCAGAAGCAGCTATTGCACATCCGTAGGGCCGGTTCAGCAATTCAAGATCAGGAACTTACCGGACCTTACCATACCGGTGGTCACGGCACCCGTATCCGCTTTTTCCGGCCAGGCCATCACCCTCAACTGGCAGGTCGGAAACATCGGCACCGGCTCGACCCAGATGAACACCTGGACGGATGCGGTTTACCTTTCCGTGGACCAGGTGCTCGACTATCAAACGGACACCTACCTGGGAGCGGTCGGCAATTTCAGTGCACTGAATGTGTCGGACAGTTACTCCAATATGGCGACCTTCACCTTGCCCAACGGTATCAACGGCAACTATTACCTCTTCCTCGTTGCTGACCGTTACGGATATCTCACGGAATCGGACGAAAACAACAACAGCGCCGCCAGTACCGCTGTTCCTGTGACACTCAGTCCCCCGCCGGACTTGTTCACCTCGCTCATCATCCCGCCGGGCAACGCCTTCTCCGGGACCCCCGTCACCTTCAACGTCACGGTGAAAAACCAGGGGACCGGCGACACCCGGTCCGGCGCCTGGACGGACCGCCTTTGGCTTTCCACCAATCCGGATGTACTGAACACCAGCACAGCCACCTTGCTCGGAAACCGCGTATTCAATGGAATCCTGGGTGTCAATGAAACATACACCTTCAACCTGACCGCCAACCTGCCCCAAGGCATCAGCGGAACCTATTACATTTACGTCCAGACGGATTTGTATAACAATGAATACGAACATGCCAACGAAAACAACAACACCAGTCGTAGTCCGGCATTCAACATCATTCTGACACCACCGCCGGATTTACAGGTTACGGCAGCTTCCGCTCCAACCGGCATAAGCAACATGGAGCCCATGACGGTATCCTGGACCGTGGAGAACCTCGGCGGAACCATCGCCTCCGGGTATTGGACGGACCGCATCTACCTGAGCGCAAACCCCTCCCTGACGGATTTCTCGACCGCATTGCCATTGGGCTCTTTTACAGCTCCTATCAATTTGCAGCCGGGCGAAGGGTATACCCAAGCCAAGTCTGTCAACCTGCCGGACGGCATCACCGGCAATCATTATGCCTATGTATGGACGGATGTACACGACAAGGTATTCGAACACACCTTCAACGGCAACAACAGCCTTCGGGCAAGCCATGCCACGGAAGTCCTCACGCCCGACCTGCAGGTCATCGACATCCAGGCACCTCCTGCCGCCAATTCCGGAGACACCCTGACGCTTACCTGGCTCGTGAAGAACACAGGTTCCGGCAAATTGCTCAACAGGAGCTGGAGCGACCGGATTTACCTGTCGGCATCCGGTGGTCTGGCAGGCAGTCCGACCCTGCTCGGCAGTCTTCCCGCCAACAACTTGACCTTGTTGCCCGGAGACAGCATCAACCGTTCGACGAGCGTCACCCTGCCCAACGGCATCTCCGGGCAGTATTATCTCTTTGTCCATACGGACGGTGACTTGCAGGTTTACGAAAACAACTTAGAGGGCAACAATGTCAACCTTTCGGGTATACCATTACCCGTGACCCTTTCACCTTACCCGGACTTCGAACCAGTCAGCCTCGTCGGTGCGCTGGCAGGCGAAGCCGGCAGCGCCGTGCCGGTCGCCTATTCGGTCATGAACAGGGGTACCGGTCCAGCTGTGGGGATGAACTGGAAGGACAAGGTCTACCTGTCGAGCAGCAGCAACTTCAACCCGGCCACGGCTATCCTGTTGCGTACGGAGGGTATCTCCCAGCCTATTCTTCAGGATTCCTCCTACATCCGAAGTTTCCTCGTCAACCTGCCGGTCGCCCTGAGCACCGGTACCTATTATTTCTTCGTGGAAGCGGACCAGGAAAACCAGGTATATGAACACACCCAGGAGCTCAATAACCGCTTGCTCGGCAACCCCATCACCGTAACCGGCTACCCGCCGGTGGACTTGGCCGTGACGGCCGTCCAAGGGCCTGCTTCCGCCAACTCGGGAAGCAATATCCTTATCGGTTGGGAAGTGACCAACCAGGCAGCGATCGGCACCATCGTTCCAAGCTGGAATGACGGCATCTACCTTTCCACCGACCAGCAATTCGATCCCGGTTCGGATATTCTGTTGGGAAATCGGCAGCAAAACGGACCACTGGCCGCCGGCGGCAACTATTCCGCCAACAGGACGGCCAGTCTTCCCAATGGTATTTCAGGCACCTATCACCTGCTTGTCAGGACAGACCGCAATTCCCAACACAATGACAGCAACTTGGCCAATAACGTCAAGGCTGGGACGGACAGCACCGGTTCCATCCAGCCAATCGTGATTACCCTTGCACCTTCCCCCGACCTGGCCGTCTCCAATTTGGCACTTCCGCCCCAAGCCTTCGCCGGCCAGCCTGTCAGCGTCTATTGGAGCGTCCAGAACAACGGCAATGCCAGTACCGCTGGACAAAGCTGGACAGACAAGTTCTACCTGAGTACGGACCTGGTTCTTGACAATACCGATCCCGTAATCGGGACAAGGGTGCGCACCACGCCACTGGCAAATGGTACCAGCTACACGGATACGATCGCCCTGAACATCCCGGTCAATCAGGTCGGCAATCGGGTAATCATCGCAAAGACAGATGCCAACGATGGTATCTATGAGCATAACGGGGAAAACAACAACACGGCTTCCGCCAGCACGCTCGTCATCCAGCCACCGCCGAGCGACCTGTTGGTGCTCAATGTCGCCGCACCACCCATGGCCGCCGCCGGGGAAGAAATAGCCGTCAGCTGGACACTTCGCAACCAAGGGGCCAACCCCGCTCTGGGTGTTATGAAAGAAGCCGTATTCTTTTCCGAGGACGACGTTTGGGATGTCAACGATGCCTTGCTGGGTGTCCTGGACGCCAACATCAACCTCTCACCCGGCGAATTGCTGGGCAGGAACCTGTTGGCAGACCTCCGAGGCGTGGAGGAGGGCAGTTACTTTGTCATCGTCCGCACGGATATCCTTGACAACATTTTCGAGGGAAACAACCTGAACAACACCACCGTTTCCGCCAACCCGGTCAGCGTCGTCGTCCAGGAACTTCCTTTTGATACACCGACCCCCGATATCCTGCAGGATGAACGGGAAGTGTATTATCGGATCGAGACGGACGGGCTGGAGGGGGAGACCATGCTCATCAGCCTGGTCGGCGACTCGCTTCATGGTATCAACGAGTTGTACCTGCGCCATGAGATGACACCGACCCGTGCCATCCATGACTATGCGCACGACACGCCTTTCTCCGGCAATCAGCAGCTGCTGGTACCTTCGCTTGCCGGCGGGACCTACTATCTCCTGGTTTACGGCAGTAACACAGCTGCGGACCAACAGGACATCACCTTGCTGGCCGATATCCTGGAATTTGAAATCCTGGACATCACCGGTAACCAGGGCGGAAACAACGGCCATACCACCATACAGGTCAGGGGTTCGAAGTTCGACTCCACCACGACGGTTATCCTCGAACGTTTCGGGAATGCCGTGCCGCCCTCCGGCGTGCACTATGTGGATCCGACCCGGTTATTCGCCACTTTCGACCTGCGCAACCGCCCGCTCGGCCTTTATGATGTCACCGCCCTTAAAGCCAACGGTGAAACCGCCAGCCTGGAAAATGCTTTCCGAATCGTACCCGGAAGCGAACCCAAACTTGCGACTAACCTCATCTATCCACCCGATACCCGACCCAACAACGTGGTGGCCGTCCGGTTAGAATACCAGAACACCGGCGACTCCGACCTGCTCGACCCTGTCGTCACCCTGACCAGCATGGCAGGGGCGCCGGTATCGCTGCACCCCGATGGCCTGACGATGGGCCTAGTCGAACTGGAAATAACGCTTTCGGAACCGGACGCCCCGCCAGGACTGTTGCGGGCCGGGGCGGCAGGAACCGTCACGGTCTATGCCAGGGCCACGGAAGCCCTCGGTTTCCTGATTGTGATGCCCGACCTCGATTGATAAACACGGCGACTCACCGGAGGCATCATGATTGGATTCCTCCCCGGTCGACCCACTCAAAATCATACAGGATATGAAATATCGTTTCCTAATCATTATGGCGACCGTTTCGTTCGGACAGGCATTCGGACAGGCCGATGCCGGTCCGGACCAGCGGATATGCCCGGGTGCCTCCACGCCGATCGGTGCGACAGGCTATGGTTCCTTTTGCTATTTCTGGGAGCCTGCCACAGGATTGAGCGACCCGGAATCGCCGATGCCTACAGCAATGCCCTCCCAAACCACCACCTATACCCTCACCGTGGTGGCCCAGGACCTGAGCAACAGATGGACCGACCAGGTGACGGTCACCGTGGAGGGCATCCAACGCATCACCGTCACTCCCAAACGCTGCTGCTGGAAAAAAGGGGAAGCGCTCAGCTTGAACGACTTCGATATCGTGACCACGCCACCCGACCTGAAGGGGGAAATCACCATCACGCCTTCGACGGCCCCGTTTTCGTCGCTGCAAGGCGCCACCAGCCTGGAGGATGTGGTCGTCAAGTTCACCTGCGACGAAGCCGAGGCGGAGCAAACGGTCAAGATTACGGTCATTGATGAGGATTTTGAGGTTTCCGCCAACTATTCTCAATTCAACATCAACAAGGTAGGCATGATCAGCAAGGTCTGTGATGCAGCGGAATCCATCGGTGCAAAGCTGAATCTGGTCACCTCAGCGGTCGGTGTCGGCTGTGCCCCCGATATCAGCTGCACCTTCGACCTGCCGGTCACCAGTGCTGCCGCCGGCAAGAAATGTTGCGGGGACGGTGCGGCCGAGTGTGTGAAGAACATCGTAAAAATCAATGGGGTCAGCGGCGGCATTGCAGCCGGTTTGAACTGCTACTTCCCCTTCCTCGGCGTTCCGGGTGCATCCTCCCTGAATGTCAATTTGCAGGCCGGCGTCTCCGGTCAGGCAACCCTCACCCTGCCGGGAGAAATAGACTGCACCAACCAAGTGAATACCTGCTTTAAGATCGGCATAGGAGGGAGTTTTGGCGGCGGAATCGCAGGTTGCATCGGACCTTGCGGCAGCGGGGCTCTCACCGTTCAAGGCGTTGTGTTGGGCAATGTGTCGGCGGACCAGGATTTCGAACTCTGTTGGCCCAGCGGTCAGGCAAGTTACCCTACGTCCATTTGTTTTTCCGCAGACCTGGAGGGAAGCGTCACGTTCGTTTCGCTGTACAGTAAAAAATTCAAGGTCGGCCTCGTTCCCAAGAGATGCCTGTAACTTTTCTTTCATGGGGGCGATTGGCCCGGCCCCCCCAAATCAAGAATCATCAGATGAAAAACAATAGAACCATTTCCTTACGATTCGGCCTTTCCATAATGCTGGCGGTTTCCACCCTGCAAGCGACCGCCTCGGGGGCACCTGGTCCTGTCGTCTTGACGGACACTTTTCCGGTTTTCCTGCCATCGGCTTTTCAAATCGGCATCCCTATCCGTGACTCCCTGGCAATGTCGCTGGACCCGGCTCACTTGGCCTGTGACTCCCTTTTCTTGTATGACGTGGATGGCATGGTCTTCCAGGATTCCGCCGCGGGGTTGATCGACAATGAGATCGGAACCCCCTGCAACGGACGCAGCACGCCGTTCGAAACAATTTGTACCATGTTGGCCGCCTACAAGACCGGCGATGTGACAACAGTCCTTAGCCTGTATCCGCCCGACGACCAGGCAACCATTGCCGCACTCTTTGCTGACAGCACCTTGTCCGCCAATTTCCAGGCCTCCATCGCTTTGGTAGACCAACTGAGCGTTAAGTTCACGTATGCCTTCGAAATGGGTCATGTGGTGGTATGCGATGTCTATTTTACCAATGGGGAAAAAAGTATGGCCCCGTATTTTGTAGTGGAGCTCAACGGGGAGTGGTTTGTTTGCGTCAAGGAGGACTCCGCGGCCCTCGGCTCCAATATCAACACCTTCCTGAACAACTTCGGAACGACCGGCCTCATGGTCCCCCCCGATATGGATGCGGATGGAACCGCCAACCTTGCCGATAACTGCCCCTGCATCGCCAATTCCACCCAGTCGGATACCGATGCAGACGGAGAAGGGGATGCCTGCGACAACTGCCCGGATATCGCCAACACCGACCAATCCGATCTCGATGATGACGGATTGGGCGATACCTGCGACAATTGCCCGGAATACCCGAACCCGGACCAACTTGATTACGACAATGACGGCTTGGGGGATGCATGCGATGATGATATCGACGGCGACGGCGTACCGAATGCCTTCGACAATTGTCCCTTACATCCGAATAGCCAACAGGAGGACGGGGATGGCGACAGTTTCGGCGACCCTTGCGACAATTGCAACTCGGTCTACAATTCCACCCAGTCCGATTTGGATGAGGACGGTATCGGTGATGACTGTGACCCGGACATGGACGGCGACGGCATTCCCAATGCCGATGACGACGATGCGGACGACGACGGAATCCCCGATGCCTCCGACAACTGTTCCCTCGCCCAAAATCCCGACCAATCGGATACCGATGGTGACGGTATCGGCAACGCCTGTGACAACTGTATCGATAGCCTGAATGCAGACCAAGCGGATGTGGACAATGACGGAATCGGCGATGCCTGCGATGACGACTGGGATAACGACGGTATCCCGAATGCCTTCGACAACTGTCCCCTCGTGGCCAATGACCAGGCCAATGCCGATAATGATGCCCTGGGAGATGCCTGCGATCCCGATGCCGATAACGATGGGGTGCCCAATACGACGGACAACTGCGAACTCGTCCCGAATGCGGACCAAGCAGACAACGATGGAGACGGAATCGGAAACTTATGTGACAACTGCGTCAGTGTCGCCAATCCTGACCAACTGGATACGGACGGCGACAGGTTCGGCAATGCCTGCGACCCGGATATGGATGGGGACAACGTACCCAATGCCAACGATAACTGCCCGCTGGTTCAGAACGATGACCAGGCTGACGTGGACGGCGACGGCCTCGGCGATGCCTGCGACCCGGATGCGGACAACGACGGGGTACCCAATGCCATCGACAACTGCGTCCTCATGGCCAACCCTGGTCAGGAAAATGTTGACGGTGACATTTACGGCGATGCCTGCGACGTCGATGCCGATGGGGACGGCATCCCAAATACCATCGATAACTGCCCCTTGCATTACAATCCCAATCAGCTGGATTCCGACGGAGACGGCATCGGTGATGCCTGTGACTTGTGACAAACTGTGCCGATGGTATTCCGGAGAGCACCCTTGTACCCTGTAACATTCAAGCTAATAATCTGGTCATGCATACATTCTCAAAATACATCCTGCTATTCGCAACAATCGCCTTGCCCATTTGTGTGCGCGGACAACTCACGCTCAGTAAACAGGATGCAAGCGGCTGCGGAAAGAAGGACGGGAGCATCACCGCTTCCGTAGGTATCGGCGGTTCCATTCAATACTCCCTGAATGGGGGCGGATTCCAAAACTCAGGCAGCTTTTCCAATCTCAGTGCAGGTTCCTATACCGTCACGGCCCGCGATGAAAAAACCGGCTGCCAAACGTCCGAAAGCATCGAGATCAATGACGGCTCAGACCTGAAGGTCAGTGTCAACGGTGGGGGTAGTTTTCAATATTGCGTCCAGGACGGCCCTCCGGAGGTCACCCTCTCCGCCAGCGCCAGCGGAGGTTCTCCGCCTTACCAATATTCATGGCCAAACGGCACGATTACGGTTTCAGGTAGCGGGACTTACACCTGTACCGCCACCGACACCGCTGGCTGCAGGGATGCAGGCAGCGTCACAATAGCCATCGTCCCCATCCGATGTTCCAGGGACCCGAACGATATCACCGGCCCGGCAGGCTTCGGACCCGACCATTGGATAGCCGGTAAAGACGTCATGCCCTACCTGATCCGCTTTGAAAACGACCCTAAATTCGCTACCGCCTCCGCTCAAAAAGTAACGATTGACTATGTACTGGATCCCCAACTTAACTTGTTTTCCGTCAGGCTGGGCAGCTTCGGATTCGCCAACATGGCCTTCGATGTGCCCGCCAACGCCACTTTTTACTACCAGCGGCTTGATGTGCGGGATTCTCTCGGCATATACGTGGATGTTACCGCCGGTATTGATGTGAACGCCGGCAAGGTTTTCTGGGTGTTCGAATCCATCGACCCCGCCACCGGACTGGCTCCAACTGGTACGGAGGTCGGCATGCTTCCGGTCAACGACACCATCACCCGCCGCGGCGAGGGCTTTGTCAATTTTACTGTCAAACCTAAGAACTCCGTTGTCACCGGCGACAGCATTACCGCACAGGCCGTCATCGTCTTCGATGTCAACGAGGCCATCATCACCAACGAATACCTGAATCTGGTTGACGCGGTGGCACCCGTCAGCAACCTGGACAGCCTGCCCGCCTCCCTGGATTCCCTCCAAATACATCTTTCCTGGTCGGGCCAGGATGATCCGGGCGGCACCGGCATCAGGGAATACGCGATATTTGTGTCCGAGAACAGCGGTCCTTTCAACTTGTGGCAGGGTGGATTGTCGGATACGACTGCCGTATTCGTCGGGGCCAGTGGGGGCCAGTATGCGTTCTTCACCCTGGCGACCGACAACACCGGCAATACGGAGCCGGCAAAATCACAGGGCGATTTCACGGTCACGGTATCTGCGGCACCCTCGCTCCGAATCACATCCTTCGACAAGAATGCCTACTGCCCGGGTGACAGTCTGCAAGTGCGCTGGTCTTCCAGTCAACTGATGGCCGTGGATGTATTTGCCAGTGGCGGTGCCGGACAACCCTTTTCACTGATAGGAGATGACCTGCCTGCACAAGACGGCGGTTTGAATTGGCTGCTGACAGCCGGCTTTCCGGCCTGTGACCCTTGCTTCCTGTTGGTCCGGGATGCCGCAACAGCCTCACCGCTAGCCGATACGGCAGCTTTTGTAGTACGCCCCCTGCCCGTGGCAAATGCCGGCAATGATATGGCGGTCTGTATCGGCGATTACCTCCAATTGCAGGCCGGCGGTGGCGTCGGTTATGTATGGTCTCCGTCCGCAGGATTGAGCAACAGCACAATCGCCACGCCATTTGCAAATCCGCAGGCAAGTACTGTTTATACCCTGCAGGTCACGGATTCCATCGGCTGCACGGATACGGATGAGGTGTTGGTCACGGTACACCCGGTTGACACCACCTATTTCAATATTATGGTTTGTGATACGGGCACGACCGGAGTGGTCGTTGATACCTTGGTAAATTCTTTTGGATGTGACAGCCTGATAATAACCAATACCACCTTCGCCACGGCTGATCTTGTCATTTCTGACCACAACCTCCCCGGTGGCATTTACCGATCGGAAGGCCCCATGGTATCCAACCACACCACCATTACGACGGGGCTGGTCACGCTGTTCATTTCCGACACAAGCATCAGCCTGCAACCGCTGTTCACCGTCGAGCCGGGAGCTGTGTTCGAGGCCAAGGTGGAACCTTGTCCCTCGAACTTTAACGGGCCTTTCGGAATAAAGCGCCTCAAGAAAAAGAGGAAGTAGCAGGAAAAACAACAATCATCCTTCACCTGCCCGATTCACCCAATCCGGCGAAAATGCCCGACTTGTTTTTTGCCCATGCAAGAATGGCCGTCCGTATGTGGGTGGTAGAATCGTCACCCCCCCTCACCGCCGCTTGAAGAAATAATAGAACGGCGTTCCCAAGGCAATCAAAGCCAGCCCGATGCCCGCCTCCCGCGGCCGTTCCATCAGGGTGTTGGCCAGCAAGCCCACACAGAAAAGGAGGTAAAGGACCGGGACGATGGGATAGCCCAGGGTCCGGTACGTGCCGTCGGTCCGGTTGTCCCGGCGGCGCAGGAGGAAGATGCCGGCCACCACCAATGCGTAAAAGATGAATTGGGCGAACACCAGCATGTCCGTCAACTGGTCGAAAGTGCCGGAAAAGACAAGGAGGCAGGACCAGGCCGCAAAGATCCACAAGGCTTTGTTCGGCGTGTGGAAACGGGGATGGATTTCCGCCGCCTGCCGGAAGAACAAGCCCTCCTTGGCCATGGCGTAATAGATACGGGCGGAAGTCAGGATGGTGGCGTTGGTACACCCGAGGGTGGTGATGATGATCAGGATGGAGATGGCGAAGGCCCCTTCGTAGCCGGCGAAATGGCGGATGACCTCCACGGCGGCGATGGCGTTCTCCTGCCGGGCGATATCCAACATGGTGTCCGCCGGGACGACGTAGAGATAGGTGAAATTCACCAACAGGTAGATGCCCGTGATGATGAGCATGCCCAGGATCAGGATTCGGGGGATGTTGCGCTTCGGATTCCGGATCTCATCCCCCACGAAACCGACGTTCACCCAGCCTTCATACCCCCAGAATGCCGCCAGCATGGCCAGGAAGATGGCTTTCATGAATCCGCCGGATTCGGAAAAACCCGCCGGCGGATAGCTGGATGCGGGGGTGGTGACATGTGCCAGCGAACCCGTGCCGGCCGACAACCCTGCGGCTACGATCAGGAAAAGACTCACCAACACGATGACCGTGATGACGTTGGTGACGCGGCCGCCCTGGTGGACACCCCGGCTGTTGATATAACTCAGTAACAGGATGGCGAATACCGCCGTCAATTTGACACCCAGGTTCGCGAAAGGGGTGAAGATCCCGAGCACGGTGAACGTTTCCCATTCCCCGCCCAGCATCGGCAAGGGGAATACCGCGTTGAGCGACTGGGCGGACACATAGGAGATGGAGGCTGTCGATGCCGATTGGATACAGGCGAAACTCGCCCAGCCGTAATAATAGGAGACCTTCTCCCCGTACATTTCCTTCAGGTAGGCAAAAGGTCCGCCCGATACCGGGATCTTCATGGCGATTTCCGCCACCGTCAGGACACCCAGCAGGGTGACCAAACCGGCCAGCAACCAGGCCAGGAGGATGAGCCCGGGCGATTGGAGGTCCAAGGCCATCGGTGCCACTTTCTTGTAGACCCCGCTGCCGATGATGGAACTGACCAGCAGGATGATACCGGTCGTCAGCCCGAAGTATTGGACCAATTGGGTGGCGTCTTTTTGTGGAGGTGTCGGTGTCATGGCAAACTGTGGTTTTCTTTATTGGATAATACCGGCTAAAGATATCGCGCGCCGGGCGAATATCGGGCTTTTTTACACGTTACCCGTCCGTCGGGTTCTTTTTTGTATCGAACGGACCGAGTTCCGGGATTCCTCCCCAGGATAAAAGGACGGCGCCATGCCCGTTTGCGCCGCCCGAAAGTCAATAACGGCGGCGAATCCGCACCGATTTCAGCCCGCCGGGAATATTTTGCCGACCTGGGTCGGCCGATGTTTTTTCACCCATTTATTTACCTAATTTTGTGGAGCACGTCCGGCCGCCAGCTGTGGCCGGCGGGGGTACGACCGAACCGTATGGATAAGCAACCCGATTTCAAGCAGTACAAGTTCAGGGAGTTGAAGACCTACGCCTCCACGGAGTGGCTGGCCGACAACAAGAAAAAATACCGGCAGGTGTTCGACCGCTGGGAGACGAGCTATGTCTATGCGGAATTATCCTTCTACAACAAACTTTTCGACATAGAGGATTGGGATGTGGAGGTGGAACTGCATTGTTACCTCCTCCGCAAGTCCAGGAAGGAACTTTGTGTCCTGCCGTTCAAACGGAAAGTCAGCAAGTTCGACAACATCATCTATATCCGGGAAGGGTGGGGGAACAAGGCGGAGGGTACCTTTTGGAAGAAAGGGACCTACCTCTGGGAAGCCTACATCGAGGGGGAAAAGGTGGCCGCCCGCCACTTTTACATCGAGGATGCAGGTCCCGATGCCTACCAGCATGGGAATCCGTACATCCGGCTGCAGTCCTTCAAGCTCTATGAAGGCGCCTACGACGACGTCATGGAGGAGGAACGGACCTACTACACCCGTTTCAACGGGCTGGATACCCAATACATCTATGCGGAAATCCTGCTCAAGAACATCCACTTCGAAAAGATCTGGCAGTGTGAGTTGTTCGTCAAATTCTACAACGACGCGCGCGAACTGAAAGGGCAGGTGGTACGGCTGCAGAAAATCGAACAAAAGGACGAATTCCTCAAGGTCAGCGCCGGGTGGGGGAGCAACGTGAAAGGCTCCTGGCGGAAAGAGAAATACACATGCGAGCTCGTCTTCATGGACCGGTTGATCGCCGCCATCCCGTTCGAGGTCGGCGACGATTTCCGGGAAGGCGTACCGTCCCTTTATCAATCGGACAACCACCCGGCCCTGGGCATATCCGCTCCCGAAGCTACGGAGGAAAGCTTTGAGGAAGTCATGGCCCGCGTGGACCATCTCGTCGGATTGACGGATATCAAGCGGCAGATCCGGGACCATGCCAAGTATATCCAGTTCCTGCAGCTTCGCAAGGAGCTGGGTTTCCAGGAAAAGGATTCCGTCAACCTGCATTCCGTGTTCATCGGCAATCCCGGTACCGGAAAGACCAGTGTAGCCAAGATGATGGGCCTGCTTTACCGGAAAATGGGCATCCTGTCCCGGGGGCATGTCCATGTGGTCGACCGGGTGGACCTGATCGGGGAGTACATCGGCCAGACCGCCCCCAAGGTCAAGGAAGCCATCGAGAAGGCGAGGGGAGGGGTCCTTTTCATCGACGAGGCCTACTCCCTGGCCCGCAGCCACGAGGACACCAAGGACTTCGGCCGCGAGGTCATCGAGATCCTGGTCAAGGAAATGAGCGACGGCCCCGGGGATATGGCCGTCATCGTCGCCGGATATCCCAGCGAGATGAACAGGTTCCTCGACAGCAACCCGGGGCTGAAATCGCGCTTCCGCCATTATTTCGAATTCGTCGATTACCTGCCGCAGGAGTTGTCCCAGATCGCCACTTACGCTTGTCGGGAAAAGGAAGTCGGCCTCGCCCCGGAAGCGCGGACCAAATTGGACGAAATCATTGTGGATGCGTATCGCGACCGGGACCGCAGCTTCGGCAATGCCCGGTTCGTCTATGACCTGATCGAGAAATCGAAGGTGGCGCTCGGCCTGCGCATCATGAACATGGAGAACCCCCGCGAAGCCGGACAGGAAATGTTGCGGACCGTGCTGCCGGAGGATATCGCCCGTATCTATGTCAAACACAATCGGGAACTTCCGCACATCCCCATCGACGAAGACCTGCTCCAGGAATCCATGGACGAGCTCAACCGCCTGGTTGGCCTCGGAAAGGTCAAGGAACAGATTGTCGAGCATGTCCGCCTGGTCCGCTACTTCCGCGAAACCAACCGCGATGTACTCAACAATTTCTTCCTCCATACCGTACTCATCGGCAACCCCGGGACCGGCAAGACGACGGTTGCCAGGATCCTGACCAAGATCTACAAGGCCCTCGGTATCCTGGAACGCGGCCATATGGTCGAAACGGACCGGCAAGGCCTGGTGTCCGGGTTTGTGGGACAAACGGCCATCAAGACCGCCGAAAAGATCGAAGCCGCCATGGGCGGGGTCCTGTTCATCGATGAGGCGTATTCCTTGGTGCAGCGAAATCCCTCCGGTAATGATTTCGGGGAGGAGGCCATCCAGACCATCCTCAAGCGGATGGAGGACCGCCGGGGCCGTTTCTTCGTGTTCGTGGCCGGGTATCCGGACAACATGGAGGCATTCCTCAAGACCAACCCCGGCCTGAGCAGTCGCTTCGACAAGATCCTTAAATTCGAGGATTATTCCCAGTCCGAGTTGCTCCGGATCGCCATGCTGATGCTGGAAGAGAAAGGCGTCATCCCGGCACCCGAGGCGGAAGAGCACCTCGCCGCTTATTTCCGGTTCATCCACCAATACCGGGATAAGTACTTCGGCAATGCGCGGACCGTCCGGCAGGTCGTGACGGAAGCCATCAAGAACCAGAATCTCCGGCTGGCCGCCCTCACGCCGGATGAGCGGGAAAACATCTCCTCCAACGTGCTACTGCTGGAGGATGTCATCCAGTTCAGTCTGGAAACGGAGGATTTTATTTTCAACCGAAAAGGCATCGGTTTCCGCAGGAGCGGGGACTGAATACCCATAGGCCCCATGACCCCAAATGAGCCTGCTTGAGCACCCTAACCACATTTATGGAGCGCATCAGTGTGTTCGATATTTTCAAGATCGGCGTAGGCCCGTCCAGCTCCCATACCATGGGCCCCTGGATGGCCGCCAGGAAGTTCCTGGACCGTTACGGTGCCGACAGGATCACCGCCGTCCGGGTACGACTTTACGGCTCCCTTTCCAAGACGGGCCGCGGGCATGGGACGGATGTCGCCGTCCTACTCGGATTGCAGGGATTCCTGCCCACCACCATCGATGTTTCCCGCATCGATGAATATGTTTCCCAGGTGTACCGGGAAGAGTTCCTGCTATGCGACCAACGGAGGCCTGTCCCTTTCCATCCGCTGCGGGACATCTTATTTCTGCCGGAAAAACTGCCTTTCCACCCGAACGCCCTGACCTTTTCGGCCACTTTCGAGGACGGTACTTCGGTGGAGGAGACCTATTATTCCATCGGCGGCGGATTTGTAGTCCAGGAAGGGCATGCCGGAGAGGCGGCTACGGACCTCGAACAGGTATCCCTGCCTTTTCCCATCGATTCGGAGGCCGACCTGCTCCGCTGGGTACGCCTGACCGGCAAGCGCATTCCGTCCATCGTCCTGGAGAACGAGTTGGCCTGGCGGGACGAGGAAGGCATCCGGAAAGGATTGTTGGAGATCTGGCAAACCATGTTGGCCTGTATTTTCAAGGGGTGCCATACGGAAGGCCAGCTACCCGGCGGCTTGTCCGTCCAGCGGCGGGCCGCCCAGCTAAACCGGAACCTGCTGGATGGCATCGAGTACACCACCATGAAGGGTTGGCTGCGGACCATCCGGATGAGCGGGTCCTCCTTCACCAACGTCACCCGCTGGGTCAGTTGTTTCGCCTTGGCCGTCAACGAGGAGAACGCTTCCTTCGGTCGGGTCGTCACCGCCCCGACCAACGGGGCGGCCGGCGTCATCCCTGCCGTAATCCTGTACATGACCTGCTTCTGCCAGACCGATTCCGAAGACGACATCGTCCGGTTCCTGCTTACGGCCGGGGAAATCGGCAGCCTTTTCAAGAAAGGGTCCACCATTTCCGCCGCCATGGGCGGCTGCCAGGCGGAAATCGGCGTCTCCTCCGCCATGGCCGCCGCCGGACTGACCCAGTGCCTGGGCGGGACCGCCGAACAGGTCCTCATGGCAGCGGAAATCAGCATGGAACACCATCTGGGACTCACCTGCGACCCGGTGGGCGGCCTGGTCCAGATCCCCTGCATAGAACGCAATACCATGGGAGCCATGAAGGCGATCACCGCTGCGCAAATCGCCTTGTCCAGCGACCCCGGCAATGCCAAGGTCAGCCTCGACAATGTCATCAAGACCATGTGGGAAACCGCCCGGGACATGAGCGACAAGTACAAGGAGACAGCCGACGGCGGCCTTGCCGTCCACGTTTCCGTACGGGTACCGGAATGTTGAGATTTTTCCAAGCGGGAAAGCACTGCGCGTAGGGTCGGCAAGCTATCTTTGCAGCCGACCCGAAACCAAGCCCTGCCCGAAAGGATAAGGTATCCAACCACATCTAAACGTAAGACCATTATGATCATCGCCGTACCAAAGGAAATCAAAACCAACGAGAACAGGGTGGCCCTGACACCGGCCGGCGCCCTGGAACTGACCAAACGGGGCCACCAGGTATTCATCCAGCAAGGTGCCGGAGATAACAGCGGGTTTCCGGACGGGGACTATGTCGATGCCGGCGCCGCCATTCTCGACTCGGCGGAAGCCTGTTACGAAAAAGGGGAGATGATCATGAAGGTCAAGGAACCTGTTGCCCGCGAGTACGGGCTGATCCGAAAGAACCAACTGGTCTTCACCTATTTCCACTTCGCCTCCCACGAGCCGCTGACCAAGGCCATGATCGAAAGCGGTGCCGTTTGTCTCGCCTATGAAACGGTGGAACTCCCGGACCGGAGCCTTCCCCTGCTCATCCCGATGTCCGAAGTGGCCGGCCGCATGGCGGTGCAGGAAGGTGCGAAATACCTGGAAAAACCGATGGGCGGAATCGGCATCCTCCTCGGCGGGGTGCCCGGTGTGCAACCGGCCAAGGTGCTGGTCATCGGTGGAGGTATCGTAGGCACGCAGGCGGCAAAGATGGCCGCCGGTCTCGGCGCCCAGGTCACCTTGCTGGATGTGAACCTGCCTCGACTGCGCTACCTTGCGGACGTCATGCCCGCCAATGTGGTGACCATGTATTCCAACGAGCTCAATATCCGCCGCCTGATCCGCAACCACGACCTCATCATCGGGGCTGTCCTGATTCCCGGTGCCAAGGCCCCGCATCTGATTACCCGCGATATGCTGTCGGATATGCGCAAAGGTACCGTCATGGTGGATGTGGCCGTGGACCAGGGCGGCTGTTTCGAAACCACCCGTCCCACTACCCACGAGGACCCGATTTACACCATTGACGATGTCCTCCATTATTGCGTCGCCAATATGCCGGGCGCCGTCCCCTATACGTCCACCATCGGGCTCACCAATGCGACGCTCCCCTATGCCATCCAATTGGCGGAAAAGGGATGGGTCCAGGCGTGCCGGGACAATGCCGCCCTCCGGCAGGGCCTCAATATCGTACACGGGAAGGTCGTTTACCAGGGCGTGGCGGATGCCTTCGGATTGCCTTATCACACCGTGGATACCTGCCTTTGAGCCAGATTCCTACGTTTCGTCGCCAAGAATGGCTACCAGGCGGAAGGCATCTCCGTCGAATAAGCCGGCATCGCTCATCTTCAAGGAGGGAATCACCAGCAAGGCCATAAAGGATAGGGTCATGTAGGGTGCCCGCAGGGTGCTGCCCAGTTTGGTCCGGGCAAAGGCATCCAGTTCCTGGTATATTCGTGCAACCTGTTCCGCCGGCTCGTCCGACATGATTCCGGCGATCGGCAAGGGCAGTCCTTTTTCTTCGCCGGTCCGGGAAACTGCGGAAATCCCCCCCTTGTTCCGGACAAGGTGGTTGATGGCCCGGCTTATCGATGTCGGGTCATCGCCCACCGCCACGATATTATGGCTGTCGTGCGCGACGCAGGAGGCGATCGCACCGCCTCTTATTCCGAAACCTTCGATGAATCCGAGCGCCGGCGAAGCCGTCCGGTAGCGGTTCACAACCGCAATTTGCAGGATGTCCCGATCGGCATCCGGCTGGATCCCTCCTTCGGAAACCGGTAGGGAACGGACCAACGAACGGGTGACCAGCTGTCCGTCCCGGGCGCCGATGACCCGGACAGGCAACCGACCCGAAGCGCCGGGGGGCGCCGCTACCTGCAGGTCGGCCGCCCCGATCGGTCCGGCCTCGAACCGGTTGACCGGCATGACCGGCACCGCAGGTATCATGGAAACACCTTGCTTGGCCACCAACCGGCCCGAAACCCAGGTTTCCAGAACCGGGAAACGCGCCAGGTCGCCGACTACGATGAAGTCCGCCGGATCACCGGGGCGCAGCTGGCCGACCGGCAGGTGATAATGCCGGATAGGTGCCAGGCAGGCGGCATGCAACACGTCGAACAAATCGTATCCCTCCCCGACGGCCCGTGCCACCAGGGTGTTGATGTGCCCCGCCACCAGGTCGTCCGGGTGCTTGTCGTCGCTACAGAACATCACCTGGTCGGGATATTCCCGCAGCAAGGGGATCAATGCCTCGAAGTTACGGGCAGCACTCCCTTCCCGGATCAATATCCTGACACCCATGGCCGCCTTCTCCCGGCCCTCCTCGTAGCTGAAACATTCATGATCGGTGGAAATCCCGGCCGAAAAATACCGGCGGGCCGCTTCCCCCCGCAATCCCGGCGCATGACCGTCCACGGGTTTGCCCCGCCGGACCGCCGCCTCGATTTTTGCCGACACGGAAGGGTCACCGGAAAGCACGCCCGGATAGTTCATCATTTCGGACAGGTAAGCAATGTCCGGATCGTCCAACAGTTGGGCGACCGCCGCTTCATCCAACGCCGCACCGGCCGTCTCGAAGTCGGTTGCCGGTACACAGGAAGGTGCGCCGAAGAAAAAATGGAATGGTACCTGGCGCCCGTTCCGCTGCATGAAGCGGACCCCCTCCATACCCAGCACATTGGCGATTTCGTGGGGATCGGAAACGGTCGCGACCGTCCCGTGCAATACCGCCAGCCGCGCAAAAGCGGAAGGGACCAACATCGAACTTTCGATGTGGACATGCGCATCGATGAATCCGGGCAGGATGAATCCGTCGCCGCCGGTTCCCCCGTATCGGATGGATTCGATGCGGCCGGACCGGATGGTGACCTCGCCGGACCGGATGGTCCGGTGGTGCAGGTCGACGATTTGTCCCCGTCGGATTGTGGTTTCGGTCTCGTTCGATGCGGTCGGTAACATAAGATGCTGTTGCTGGAAGTGATGGCCGGATGCCGGCGAGGATGCGACAAGGTGCTGCGGCCGTTTCCAAAGATAACCGTTTCCTGTCGAAAAGGACCCGTTTCGTCCCGTCCGCCCGAGCAGGATGGCCGGCATGCACGCGGGTAGGCAAAAAAAAAGCCCGGATACTTTCTCCGGGCCTAAACGAATCTTACAATTCTTTAACCAAAACTTACACATGATGATTTATGGCAATATCTGTGCCAAAAATTACAGCAAAGCTTAATGTATAAAAATATCATAGTCATGGTAAGGGACGACCCCTTTGGCCATGGCGACATCGAACAGGCGAAGCACGGCCTTGCGCCCTGTTTCCCCGAGGTTTACGGAATAGTCGTTTACATATAAGGATATATGGCTGTTCATGACTTCCTCGTCCATCTCCTGCGCGTAATTCCGGACGAACGGCATGGCGCCCTGGGGATGTTCCAGCGCGAAGCGCACACTGCGCTCCAGCACCCGGTTGAAGGTGCGGAGCAGGGTAGGGGGGTGGTCCCTGCGCATGGCGATTCCGCCCAGGGGAATGGGCAATCCGGTGGATTGCTCCCAGAATTCCCCAAGGTCCATCAATTTGACCAGGCCTTTCTCGGCATACGTGAACCGATTCTCGTGAATAATGAGACCGGCGGCCGCCGACCCGTCCAGAACGGCCTGTTCGATGGCGGAGAACACCAATTCCTGCTTGTTTTGCGCATCCGGATAAGCCAGGGACAACAGGAAGTTGGCGGTGGTGTATCGCCCCGGGATCGCGATGGGACCATCCAGGATGTCCTGGTCCGTCAGTTTGTGCCGGGCAATGAGCAGGGGGCCGCAGTTGTGACCCAAGGCACTGCCGGCATCCAACAGGGCATAGGTCGGCAGCACCATGGCCAGGGCATGGTAACTTAGTTTGGTGACATCCAATTCTCCCCGGAATGCCCGTTTGTTGAGGGTTTCCACATCCTCCATATAAGGCTCGAAGGTAAGCCCTTCGGTGTCGACCTTCCCGTTCAACAAGGCATCGAACAGGAAAGTATCGTTTGGACAGGGAGAGAATCCGAGGCTCAGTTTCATTGGCTATCGATTTTTTCGATGACGGATGGTGGAAAGATTGGATACCCTGGGAAGGGAAACTTGTCGTATTTTTACCCCTTATGGAAATACGCTTCGAAGACAACCATCTCATTGCCGTAAACAAGCCGCCGGGCCTGCTTGTTCAGGGGGACCATACGGGAGATACGCCCATCGGTGAATTCGTTAAACTGTACATCAAGGACCGCTACGCGAAACCGGGCGATGTATTCCTGGGCGTTATCCACCGGTTGGACCGGCCGGCGAGCGGAGTCACGGTGTTCGCCCGGACAAGCAAGGCCCTGGAACGCATGAACCGCCTGTTCGCGGAGCGTCAGGTGCGGAAGACCTATCGCGCCATCGTCGGCCGAAGGCCGGATGAACTGTCGGGCAGCCTGACCCATTACATCCTCAAGGACCCCGCAAAGAACATCGTCAAGGTATTCGACCAGCCGAGCAGCCGCTCGAAAGATGCCCGCAAGGCGGAATTGAGCTACCAACTGATCGGTGAGATCGGTCAGTTTTTCCTGCTTGAAATCGAACTGCATACCGGACGGCCCCACCAGATCCGCGCACAATTGGCAAAAATCGGATGCCCTATCCGCGGGGATGTCAAATACGGCTATCCCAAACCCAACCGGGACGGTTCCATCAACCTGCACTGCCAGTCGCTCTCTTTCGAGCACCCGGTCAAGAAAGAACCGGTTACCATCGATGGCGACCCACCGGATGAACAGGCATGGAATCTCTTCCGGTAGGCCTTCATGCTTTCCGAAACCTTATACCTGAACCAAATCAATCCAATTCAGCTATGGAAAAGATTGCAGTCGTCGGTGCCGGCACCATGGGCAATGGAATCGCCCACGTGTTCGCCGTCGCCGGATTCTCCGTCAGCCTGGCGGATATCCGGCAGGAGGCCTTGGACCAGGCCCTGGCCACCATCCAAGGCAACCTGGACCGGATGATACGCAAAGGCAGCCTGACCGAAAAGGATAAATCGGATGCGCTGGGCCGGCTTCGGACCGTCAATGACCTTGCCGCCGCCGTCTCGGATGCCGACCTGGTCGTGGAAGCCGCGACGGAAAACCTGCCGGTCAAACTACAGCTCTTCGCGGACCTCGACCGGTGGGCACCTCCCGGTGCCATCCTGGCCTCCAACACCTCCTCCCTCTCCATCACCCGGCTTGCGGCCGCCACGACCCGGCCGACCCAGGTCATCGGCATGCACTTCATGAACCCGGTACCGGTGATGAAACTCGTGGAGGTCATCCGGGGCTATGCCACCAGCGACGATACCGCCGCCCGGGTCACGGACCTGACCCTGCGGCTCGCCAAGGTACCAGTCGAAGCCAACGATTACCCGGGGTTTGTGGCGAATCGCATCCTGATGCCGATGATCAACGAAGCGGTCTACACGCTTTTCGAAGGCGTTGCCGGTGTGGAGGAAATCGATACGGTCATGAAATTGGGCATGGCTCACCCGATGGGTCCCCTCCAACTGGCTGATTTCATCGGCCTGGATGTCTGTCTAGCTATTCTCCGGGTGCTGCACGAAGGATTGGGCCAACCGAAATACGCCCCGTGCCCGCTGCTCGTCAACATGGTCCACGCCGGTAAGCTGGGCGTCAAGACCGGGGAAGGTTTTTATTTCCATCGGCCCGGTACCAAACAACTGGAAGTGGCCCGCAAGCTGCTGCCGGGCGGATAAGTGGCTTTCCTGCCCTGCCAACCCTACCGGCTGACCGTCGGTTTGCCGCTCGCTTCCTCCCGGGCGGCAAAATCCTGATCCCATGCCTGCCGTCGACCCGCTGAATACGGATGGGATGGTCTCCTTCGGCTTGCCGGTTCGCGGAATACATTGACCTTTCTGCTAAACGAACCATGCGAACCATCGAATTCTTCAAATACCAGGGCACGGGAAACGACTTCATTCTTATCGACCACAGGGAGCCGGACGACTCCTTGTCATGGGACGCCCCGCTGGTTGCCCTTCTCTGCGACCGCCGGTTCGGCATAGGCGCGGATGGCCTCATGCTGCTGCAATCGGTCGAGGGTCATGATTTCGAGATGGTCTATTTCAATGCCGACGGTCGGAGGAGTACCCTGTGCGGGAACGGGGGGCGCTGCATCGCCAGTTTTGCGCATCGGCTCGGCGTCGTAGGAGCGGAATGCAGGTTCCTGGCGGCGGACGGGCCACACACGGCCAGGATCGATTCCGCCACCGGATGGGTGGAACTGGGGATGGCCGATGTCCATGGACCGGAAGCTTGGGAGGGTCGAATCCTGGTCGATACCGGATCGCCACATTGTGTGGAATTCCGGACCGGCCTTGCCGATTTCGATGTGGTGGAAGAAGGCAGCGCCATCCGGTATGGGGCGCGGTTCCGGGACCATGGCATCAATGTCAATTTTGTGGAGCAAACACCCGACGGGGCCCTTTTCGTCGCCACTTACGAACGAGGCGTCGAAAATGAAACCTTGTCCTGCGGCACCGGGGTGACCGCTGCCGCCGTGGCCTGGATGCACCGGCACGATACCAGGAAGACCGGGGAGCCGAAGACCTTGCCCATCCGGACCAAAGGCGGGGAGCTGACCGTGCGGCTGCGGGCCCTCCCGGACGGAACCTACCGCGACATCCGGTTGGGCGGACCGGCGACCCTGGTCTTCTCCGGACAATTCCCCCGATAGCTGACGAGCGGCATCCATTCGGCAAGAATCCGGTTTTGCAAAACTATTTTCCGAATATTTCATTTATTACCTGAGAAGGTTTGCTGCGTCGGCCGAACCCGGCGTACGCCCGGAACTTTATTCATGCCGAATTCCACTTGTCCCGACAAGAAAGCGTCATCCTGTCGGGCTTTCCTTTCCTAAACCAACCAAGATGCAAGTTCGTGAATTCACGGAAACCACCGGCCGATGGATCCCGGTCCTGACCTTGACGGTACTGTCTTTCCGCTTGTGGGCCCAGGACTGGCAAGCTGGCCCGGTCATCCCTTGCAACACCTATACGGCGGGCAACCAGTCGGATGCCAGCGTCGCCCTGTTCGCAACCGGCGGCATGGTGGTGGTTTGGGACAGCTACGGACAGGACGGGCATATCAACGGCATATTCGGACAATGCTACGATGCGGACGGCATGCCCGTCGGTGCGGAATTCCGCGTCAACGAAAACACGGCGGAAGAGCAGGAAACACCGGCGGTCGCTGCGGACCAGGAAGGAAACTTTACGGTGGTATGGGGAGGTTTCGGCAATGCGGGCGGCGGTATCTACGCCCGGCGATTCCAAGCGGACGGCACTCCCTCCGGGGGCGAATTCAAGGTCAGTTCCTTCGGTTTCGGCATTCAGAACAATCCGCGGATCGCCATGCGCCCTACCGGGGAATCCGTCGTCACCTGGACCAGCGCTTACCAGGACGGGGACGGCCGCGGCATCATCGGCCAACGGTTGGCCGGCAACGGACAGAAGGAGGGCGGAGAATTCGTCGTAAACACCATCACCGCCGGGCACCAGCTCTACCCGGACGTATCCATGGATGCGGAAGGAAATTTCATCCTGACCTGGTTGAGCCAGCAAGGCGGCGGAACCGGCATCTACGCCCGCAAATTCCAAAGCAACGGGACCCCCCAGGGCCCGGATTTCAAGGTGAGCGCGGACGGTTCCTACCATTACCGCCCGGCCGTTTCCTTCATCGGGAACGGCGGTTTCGTCATCACCTGGGCCCTTTCCCCCACCGCATCCGCACCGACGAACATATTAGCCAAACGGTACGGTGCCTCAGGAACAGCCGCTGTGGAAACCTTCCAGGTCAATACATATACCGGCGGTCAGCAATCCGATCCGGACATCGCCTCCGACCAACAGGGAGGATTCGCCATTGCCTGGACCAGCCGACAGGAAGATGGGGATGACGACGGGATTGTCGCCCGGTATTTCGACGGATCGGCTCAGGGGGCCGGCATACCGTTTCCTGTCAATATCCAGACCGCGAACGACCAACGAATGCCCGCCATTGCCGCTTCGACGGCACCGGGAATCGCCGTCGCATGGGATAGCCAGCAGGAAGACGGAGACGGGTGGGGCGTTTTCGCCCGCATTTACCAACCGTTGTCCACCGGATGGCGAACGGTGCCGACCGCCGACGGCCTTGCATGCCGTCCGAATCCGACGCACGGGCCGGTCAGCCTGCCGGGATACCACGGCCCCGTCCAGGTCTTTGACCGACTGGGCCGTTTGCTGCTGTCCGCTGAGCTGAACGGGCAGGATGCCTTCCTCTCCCTGGCGGGCCTGCCACCGGGAAGCTACTGGTTGCGGACGGAAACCGGCCCTGCCGGGCAACGGCTGCAGCAAATCGTGTTGCTTCCGTAACGCCAATCACCTCTTATTCATCCGGCTCCAAGGCAAGCTTCGCAGCGGCCAATTCGTTGAAGGCGTGTTGGTCGTGTACCATCCTGGCCACATCCATGCCCTCCCGATAAACATTGAAGGCATCCTCGGAACTGCCGGCCCGCTCGTACAATTTCCCAAGGTGGTAGTAGAGGCCGACATAATCCGGATGCTGTTCCTTCAGCCGGAGGAACTGTTGGAGAGCCGTCGCATCGTCGCCCATCTTCTCGTGTTCCTTGGCCAGGGCAAACAAGAGAAAAGGATCTCCCGGCTGGTCGGCATGAAAAGCCATCAACTGATTCAGTCTGCTGGTTGTCATTGTCAGACCTTTAGATGCCGCCGCCAGCCGTCCCCGGATTCCGGCGAGCGCCTGACCGGCAAAGCGTTCCTTAAAGAATGTGTGCTTCCCCCTTGCCCTTGACCACCTGTCGGCAAGCAGGCCCTTGGGTAAAGTTACGTCAAACCTCCTTCATCGACAAATGAATACGCTTGCGGGACAGGTCCACCTCGACGACGCGGACACGAACCTGTTGGTTCAATTTGACGACCTCGGCAGGATTCCGGACAAAACGGTTGGCCAGCTGCGAGACGTGGACCAAGCCGTCCTGTTTGACCCCGATATCCACAAAAGCCCCGAAGTTGGTGATATTCGTCACGATACCCGGCAGCACCATTCCTTCCCGCAAATCCTCCATGCTGCGCACATTTCCGAACTCCACCGGTTTGGCTTCCCCCCGGGGATCCAAGCCCGGCTTATCCAACTCCTTCAGGATGTCGGTCAGCGTCGGCATACCGGTTTTCTCCGTCACATACCTGGACAGGTCGATGTTGTTCCGGAGCGTGCGGTCCCGGATGAGGTCTGCGACCGTCACGCCCTGGTCCCTGGCCATGCTCTCCACCACATGGTAGCTTTCCGGGTGGACCGCGGTATTGTCCAGCGGATGTTCCCCTTCCCGGATGCGGAGGAAGCCGGCACATTGCTCGAAAGATTTGTCGCCCATGCGGGGCACTTTCCTCAATTGCAGGCGGGAATGGAAGGGCCCGTTTTCCCGCCGGTAGGAAACAATGTGCTGTGCGAGGGAGGGCCCCAGGCCGGACACATAGGTCAGCAGGTGTTTGCTCGCCGTATTGAGGTTGACACCGACCTGGTTCACGCAGCTTTCCACGGTGCGGTCGAGGCTCTCCTTCAGGCGGGTTTGGTTCACGTCGTGCTGATACTGCCCGACGCCGATGCTCTTCGGATCGATCTTGACAAGTTCGGCGAGCGGATCCATCAGTCGGCGACCGATGGAAACCGCCCCACGGACCGTGACATCCTGGTCCGGAAACTCCTCCCGGGCAACCTCCGAGGCGGAGTAGATCGAAGCGCCGGCCTCATTGACGAGGAACAGGGAGACCGGCCGTGGGAAGGGTATTTGGGTACAGAAATCGAAGGTTTCCCGGCCGGCAGTCCCGTTTCCGATGGCGATGGCCTCGACTTCGAACCGGTCGACCCAATCCAGGAGCGTGCGACGCGCCGCGTCCGAAGCGTGCTGCGGCGGATGGGGATAAATGGTGGTATGCTGTAGGAAATCCCCGTTCTGGTTCAGGACGGCAAGCTTGCAACCGGTGCGGAAACCGGGGTCGATGCTCAGCACCTTTTTTTGACCCAGCGGGGCGGTGAGCAGCAACTGCCGGAGATTTTCGACGAACACCCGGATGGATTCCTCGTCCGCCTTTTCCTTGGCCAGGTTGCGGTATTCCGTTTCGATGGAGGGCGCCAACAGCCGTTCGTAGCTGTCCGTAACGGCCTGCCGGACCTGATCGGCCGATTCCCCCCTGCCTTTCACGAAATTTTTTTCCAGCCGGTACAAGACGGTCTCCGCATCCGGCGCAATCGATACCCGCAACAAGCCTTCCTCCTCTCCCCGGCGCATGGCCAGCAAGCGATGGGAAGGGCAATCCTTCAATCGTTCGGCGTATTCGAAATAATCCCGATACTTGGCCGCTTCCGCCTCCTTGCCGCGGGCGACCCGACAAGTCAGGACCGCCCCGCCGGAAAAGGCATGCCGGACATGCATGCGGGCGGCTTCATCTTCGGAGACCCATTCCGCGATAATGTCCCGGGCACCTTGCAGCGCCGCCTCGGCATCCGCCACCTGGTCATTGAGGAACGGCCCCACCAGGCGGTCCACCGAACCGGATTCCTGCCGGAAGAGTGCCGTCGCCAGGGGTTCCAATCCTTTCTCCCGGGCCATGGTCGCCCGGGTTTTTCTCTTGGGCTTGTACGGCAGGTAAATGTCCTCCAGTTCCGTTCCGTCCCAACATTGCCCGATCCGTTCCCGGAGGGCATCGGTGAGCTTCCCTTGCTCCTCGATGGTCTTGAGGATGGTCTCCCTCCGCTTGTCCAGTTCCTTGACGCGTTTCAATTCCTGATGGATGTCGGCGATGGCCACTTCATCCAGCGAACCTGTCATCTCCTTCCGGTAGCGGGCGATGAACGGGATGGTAGCCCCTTCCTCCAGCAGTTGGATGGTCCTCTCGACCTTGTGGACCGGGAGTTCGAGGGCCTCGGATACAATCGGTGCGTACGTCATGGCTGGCAGTTTTTTGCCCGCAAAGTAAATGTATCTGCACGAGTTTGTACGGGCTGGCAGCGGCGACTTTCCCCCAGGTTGTGCGGCGGAAAAATCATCGCTTTGAGAAACAAGGTATTGCACGAAGAAAAAAAAACAAAAATAAAAACAATTTGTTAGAAGTTTGAAAATCGGAGTCCTGCCAGCCTGCACACCGGATCCGCAGGGTCCGGAAAGGGAAACCGGATTAAGTTCCGGAGAGAATGCTTAAAAATGTTGGGCAGGAGACCGGCAAGTCGCTAATTTTGCGGCGGGCGGCAACCGGGAAAGCAACCTGCGTGTTCCGGTTACCGGACATAGCGTCCCAAGTTCCTGTGCGTGTGTATCACCATTTACCACAACCACGACCATGAAAAAAATTTATATCGCCGCTTCCATCCTGTTATTGGCGGCCATCGGCATGTTGACGAATGCGGCCGGCGACGTCAGCACCTACTCCGATTTCCAGGATGCAAGGGAGAACGGCCGGGAGGTGAAGATCGCCGGGAAACTGTCCCTGGACAAAGCCATTGTATACGACCCTGCCGTGGACCCGAACGCATGTCGGTTCCACATGAAGGACAACAGCGGTGAGGAACGGGAGGTGGTGCTGAATGCCGCCAAACCGCAGGATTTCGAACGCTCCGAGCAGGTGGTGGTGACAGGCAGCATGGACGGGGAAGTGTTCCTGGCGCGTGAAATCCTGCTCAAATGTCCTTCGAAATACAATTCGGCGGACAGCTACCTCAAGCAATGAACACAAGATAAATGGAAGAAATCCAGTACATCGGGGAGTTGCGGTGGCCGGGGGTGCTGGGTCACCTGTCGGTCGTGCTGGCTTTTGTCAGCAGCCTGTTTGCGGCGGCAGCATACCTCCTGGCCGTCCGGCGTCCGGATCCGGCCCCGCACCGTGCCTGGCTCCGGCTGGGGCGTATCGGGTTCTCGCTGCATGCCGTATCGGTCCTGTCCGTCATCGGCATCCTTTTCTTTCTGTTGGTCGAGAAGCGATACGAATATGCCTACGCCCAGAAGGTGATATCGGACGACTTGCCGTTCAAGTACATTTTTTCCGCCTTCTGGCAGGAGCAGGAGGGTAGTTTCCTATTGTGGGCATTCTGGCATGTCGTCCTCGGATTGGTGCTGATGGGTACGGCCAAGCGGTGGGAGGCGCCTGTCCTTTCCCTGCTGTCGCTGGTGGAGGCTTTCATCCTGTCGATGTTGTTGGGTGTCTACCTCACCGACACCTTCAAAGTCGGCAGCAGTCCCTTCCTGTTGCTTCGGGACACCATGGATATCCCGCTGTTCAACAACGCCGACTATGTCAGCCTGCTCAAAGGCAACGGGTTGAACCCTTTGCTGCAGAATTACTGGATGGTCATCCATCCGCCGACCTTGTTCCTGGGATTCGCCTCGACGGTCGTCCCGTTTTGTTTCGCCATGGCCGGCCTGTGGACGGGTGCCTACAAGGAATGGATGCGACCGGCGTTTCCCTGGGCCTTGTTCAGCGGGGCCATCCTGGGCACCGGCATCCTGATGGGCGGTGCCTGGGCATACGAAGCCCTCAGTTTCGGAGGATATTGGGCATGGGACCCGGTGGAAAACACATCCCTGGTGCCGTGGATCACCCTGGTGGCGGGTATCCATACCCAGCTGGTCGCACAACACACCGGGCGGGCCTTGCGCAGCACCCTGTTCCTGTACCTGTTGACCTTCCTCCTGGTGCTTTATTCCACGTTCCTGACCCGCAGCGGCGTACTGGGCAGCACTTCCGTCCATGCCTTCACCGAGATGGGTCTGGAAAACCAATTGCTCCTGTTCATCGGCACCTTGACCCTGCTTGCTTTCGGCAATTTGTACAGTCGTTACCGGCTCATACCCACTGTCGAAAAGGAGGAGGCCCTGCCTTCCCGGGAGTTCTGGATGATGGTCGGCTCATTGGTATTGCTATTCTCCGCAGTCCTGCTCACCCTGTCGACCTCCCTACCGGTCTTCAATAAGCTCATCCAGGTGTTCCGGCCGGAATTCGCCGGGTTCACCCTGACGGATCCCGTGGCACATCACAATGATTTCCAGACCTTTCCCGGTATCTTCATCGGCATACTCTCCGGTATCGGACTGTTCCTTCGGTACCGGGAACCCAACTGGACGGCCCGGCGGTCCTGGTTCCTCCAGAAAACGGCCGGTCTGGCATTGGCATCCGCCGTACTTACTGCCCTGTTATCCCGCTGGATTGATTTCTTCCATTTCAGGAATACCTTGGTCGCTTTCGCCGGCATTTTCGGGGTATTGGCGAATGTCTATTTCCTGATGTCGATGAAAAAAGGAATGGCCTCCCAACTGGCGTCCGTCCTGTCGCATGTCGGGTTCGGATTGATGTTGGTCGGTATCATCGCTTCCGGCCTGAACAAACGGAACATCTCCCACAACCCCATGGTGCAGGCCGGATTGCTCGATGAGGAGATGGTCCGGAAAAACGTGTTGCTGTTCAAGGACAGCCCGCTCTTCATGAACGGCTATCGGGTGACCTACCGCGGTGATACCCTGGAAGGGAACCTGCGGCGTTTCCAGGTCGACTACGAGGAACTGGATGAAGCGGGCGGCCTGCTGGATTCGTTCACGGTCTACCCCTCCGCCGTATACAACAACGAGGTGACGGAGGTCGTCGCCTACAACCCCGATACCCGTCGGTACCTGGATAAGGACATCTTCACCCATATCGCCACTTTGCCGCGAAAGGAAGCCGATTTCAAATTCGCACAAGAGGAAGAGGACAAGCTCCGGTATGACCTGTTTGAAATCGGAACATCCCCGCTGGCCATCCTCGATACGGTGGTGACGGGACCCGGCGACTCCGCTTTCCTTTCCACCGAAACTTTCCTCGCCGGCGTAGATTACCGGCCCAGCCATCCGGATTACACCGAAAAAGCCGGGGATTTCGCCGTCGGTGTCACACTTGGATTCCGCAAGGACGACAGCGTATACTACGCGACTCCCGTCATTTACCTGCGGGACAAACTTTGGGGATCCATGCCGGTACAGCTCAACGAATTGTCCATGAAGGTGAGGCTACCGGAAACCGCCTTGTTCAAATTGCTGGAGGAAGAGGAGCGGCGTGTATACACGCCCCATACTTTCACCGCCGGACAACAGGTCCGGGTCGGGGAAACGGATATCACTTTCGTCGGTATCAACAAGTCCCCCACCTTGGAGACCCAGGAAGGGGATATCGCCATCGGTGCCATTTTTGAGGTACAACCGAAGGATGACCCTTCCCGCAAGGGGACCCTCGAACCCATATTCCTGATTCGGGATGGTCGCATCCTGCCCGCCAAGGATGCCCATCCGGAAACGGGGACCCATCTGTACCTGTCCAACATAGATCCTGCCACGGAGACCTTCACGGCCATGATAGCCACCGGAAACGAACTTGATTCCCCACTCCGCCTGCCCGTGGAGATCGCCCGGAAATCCTATCGGACGGATTACATCGTATTGGAGGCCATCCTGTTCCCCGGTATCAACTTCTTTTGGTTGGGTACGGTCCTGATGATGGCGGGCCTGACAACAGGTTGGATCCGCCGCATGCGTCGGCGGAAGCCTACCCCGGTTTCCTTGGGCTCCGATACGCCTGCGACATGACGGGCTCACCCCACCATATCAGCCTGGTCGGTGCCGGAAAACTGGCCTGGCAGCTGGGGCATGGGTTGATGGCTTCCGGCATCGAAATCCGACAGGTCTGCAGCCGGAGCGAATCGCCCGCCCGGGATTTGGCGCAGCGCCTGGGAGCAACCTACTGCGCCAAGCCCGAACTGTTGGCGGGCGGGGTAGGGGCCATCATCCTCGCGGTACCGGACCAGGCCATCGAAGCGCTCGCCCGGCAGCTGTACCGCCTGCCCCAATTTTCCGGACAACGCTTCATCCATACGTCCGGCGCCACCGGGCTCGGAATCCTGCAGCGATACTTTCCGCGCGCGGGGGTGTTGTACCCTCTGCAGACCTTTTCCGGAAAAGAGCCGGTCGATTTCCGGTCCATACCCATCATTGTACAAGGTTCGGACGAAGCGACCGGCACATACTTGGAACTCCTGGGGAAACGCTTGTCCTCCCGCTGCATTCGGCTGGACGAAAGTCAACGCCTGGCCTTGCACCTGTCGGCCGTCCTTGTCAACAACTTCGTAAATGCGCTCGCAGAGGCGGCAAGCGGTATCCTTTCCGCCCGTCAAATACCTTTTTCCCTGCTGGAGCCCCTGCTCGATGCGACCATCGAAAAAATCAGGCAAGGTGCACGCCCGGTAGACATACAGACCGGACCCGCCGCCCGTGGGGACACTAGCACCATGGACCGGCATCTTGCCTATCTCCTCGACCAGCATCCCCACCTGGAACCGACCTATCGGGTATTATCCGAATTGATCCGTCGGCAACAGGGCCTCGTACCATCGGAAAACCGGACCGCCTGATGCCGGCAGCCGCCTTGTCGGCCTTTGTACAATTGCAAACCTAATGATATGCGAATCATCGGACACATCCCGCATCCCACCTTGAAAATAACCGTCTTCCGGATGGACAACAGGCTGTCCGTCAAGTTCGAGACCGGATTCTTCGAGCAAACGTACAAGTTCCGGGAGCAGGAAGGACTGCAGGACTTTCAGGATGTGGCGCGGTTGGTCGGGGAATCCCTCCTGTCCAGGGTCATCCTCCAGTTCCGGGACATGCAGGAAATCCGGGAAGCGTTCTTGCAAGGACTTCCGGCACCGCCGGATGCGGCCGTCCTTCCGGAGGATATCCTGTAGGAAAAAGCGGATTGGCAAGGCAAGCCTCAGGAGTCGCCGTCCCGGGTCAAGTGTGCGCGGATGAAACCGGACAGCACCGTCAATCCCATTTGGAAATCGCGGTTGTTGTTGATGATGAGGTCCGCCTTGTCCATGTAAGGCTGGATATAGCGTTCGAAAGTGGGCAGGACGTGGTTCTCGTACCGGTAGAGTACGTCATCCAAGGGGTAGTTGCGTTCCACCTGGTCCCGCTTGATGCGACGGATGACCTTCAGGTTTTCCTTGGCATGGAGGAAGACCTTCAGGTCCAGCAGGTTTCTTACTTTCTTGTAATGGAACACGAATATACCTTCCACGATAATGACGGGAGCGGGCACCATGCGGATGACCGAAGGATCTTTCCCGGCATTATTGAAGGTGTATTCCAGCCGTTCGACGGTCTTACCCGCCATCAGGTCCGTAATGTCGCGGAGCATGGCCCTTTTGTCGATGGAATCCGGACGGTCGAAATTCCGGACCCCTTGCGCATCGACATCTTGTTGGTCCCTGGGTTTGTAGAAATCGTCCTGGGAGACGATGCAGACCTGATCCGGCGGAAATTGGCCGCGTAACGCCTTGATGAGGGAGGTTTTTCCGGAGCCGCTGCCTCCGGTGATCCCGATGATGAAAGGTTTGCTCATTTGTTCAGTAGCCATGGCGGCGTGGAGCCGGATTGGTTCGCTGCAAAAATAATCATTGCGCGGATTAATCCTACGAATCCATCCGGCCTGCCGGGAGTTCCACCTGTTTGTTTCCCGGACTGGTCGGTTCCTTCCCCAACCTGTCGGAATCCTGTTTATATTTGTCAAAAGGAATGGTAAGATACGGGAGTGACCCTACTCCCGGCCATACTGTTCCGCCTCAATCAACCAAAACCGATGAAAAAGATCATCATGCCGGTCATCCTGCTGGGCGGGATGACCCAAGGATTTGCGCAATACCACCTATCGGACGGAATCAGCCCTGGTGCGGGTGCAACCAACCCGGTGGCGGCGCTCCTGAACCCTTTGCACGGTAATCCGGCCGCCCTGCAGACAGACCCTGGAAGCGCCTGGATGCTGGCTGCGGCGAAACCCTACAATGTCGGCGGATTATACAGCGTCAAGCTGGCCGTCGGCAAACCGGTCGGTCGGCTGCACATGGCTTCCCACTACGAACGACACGGCTATCGGGGTTTTGCGGAGCAGCAGCTGGGCATTTGGTTGTCCAGGAGCCTGGGAAAGCATTTCCATGGCGGCATCAAACTCCTGTACCTGGACCGCCGGTTTCCCACTTCCGCCAGACGGCGCGTACCCGGCTGGGAAATAGGATTACTGGGGCGTATCTTGCCCAAGTGGACCTTCGGTCTGCATATCGTCCGACAAAACTCCTTTTCATCGGCCAAAGGCACCGGAGCCGGTTACGCCAGCAGCTTTTCCCAGGGTTTGCATTGGCAGGCGGCGCCCCAATTGCAGCTGTTTCTCGCCGGGCGGATATCGCCGGAGACCGGAGCCACCTGGTCCTGCGGCGTCGTATATCGCCTGGATGAGCGGACGGACCTGAAATTAGGTTTGACGGGGGCGCCCTTGCAACCAGGCATCAGCATCGGATATCGGCTGGCCACACAAGTCGTCCTGGACCTGGGCAACCGCTATCATCCTTTCCTCGGCTGGTCTCCTGCCTTCACCCTCAGCAACCGAAAAATCCGGCAAGGCACTTGAACCGGCGTCCGGCGGATTTCTTCCTTGGCGCCCAGACAAATAAATCACCGCAATAGATGGAAAATCCTTGGACCACCCTTTCCCAGGAACTGCGATACGAAAACCCTTGGATACGGCTCAGCCACCGGGAAGTCGTCAACCCCGCCGGAAATCCGGGTATATACGGGGTAGTGCACTTCAAGAACCGGGCGGTGGCCGTGGTTCCGGTGGATGAGGAAGGTTACACCTGGCTCGTCGGCCAATACCGATACACCCTGGAGGCCTATAGCTGGGAAATACCGGAGGGCGGGGCCCCGCCGGATGAACCGCCCCTGGCGGCTGCACAACGGGAATTGGCGGAGGAGACAGGGATTTCCGCAAGCCGATGGACGGACCTCGGAGTGGTCCACCTCTCCAATTCCGTGACGGACGAGACCGGATATATCTACTTGGCGACCGGGCTCCGGTTCGGGGCACCCGCTCCGGAAGAAACGGAAGCGCTGCGCATCCGGAAATTACCCCTCTCGGAAGCTGTCCAAATGGTGCTGGACGGCGTGATCACCGACTGCCTGTCCGTTGCGGCCCTGCTGAAAGTGAACACCTTGTTGTTGTCGGGCTCACTCCGGATTTCCGGTTCCGTACCGATGGCTGAAAAGGCGCGATGATGGTTACCGCATGGCGCCTCTTGCCCGTCTTTTCGAAACATGCTTCCCGGCCGCCGGCTTTTTCTTGAAAAAATTTTGCACACTCGGAATAAAGCATATATTTGCCTTTTCTTTTATGCCTCGATGGGCAGCTACCAAACGTATAAACACAATACATCCCGCCAAAAGGAAAACAACCGCTCCCAAGCGAAAATGAAACAATCTACATTCTTTTTTTAATCCCGCATTGCCATCGAAAAACAAGACTTCCTGGTTCCGAACAAAGGTCGCAGATTCATGCGCGACATCCTCAATCCTTGGAAGGTCCGCCTTTTTTTTCTGACGCAGCTGCCCAGTGCCTTTTGGTGGGGGCTCAGTGTCTCCTCCCTATCCCCCGAACGCGCGGTTGTGTCCATTCCCTATTCCTGGCGGACAACCAATCCTTTCCGTTCCATTTACTTCGCAGCCCTCTGCGGTGCCGGTGAACTCTCCACCGGAATCTTGGTCGCCTTGGCGGAACGCTGTGTCGCCCCGGTCTCCATGCTGGTCATCCGGCAGGAATCCGAATTTATCAAGAAAGCGAAAGGACGGACCACATTCACCTGCCTGGAAGGCGATAAGGCCATGGAATCCGTACGAAAAGCCGTGGCATCCGGTGAGCCCCAAGTATTTACGCTTCGAACGGATGGCTTGGACGCCACAGGCACCTTGGTGGTCACCATGCACTTCACCTGGTCGGTCAAGGCCAGGTGACACCCGGTTTCCGCAAGACCTACCGCAACAAGGTCACCTCCCCACGAATGATTTCCACCGCACCATCGATGAAGCGGACGCGCCCTGTCCAGGTGTAGACACCGGCCGGCAGGTCCTTGCCGCGGAATCGGCCGTCCCACCAAGCCGTACCGGCTGTATTGTCAAGTTCATTTGCCAAGCGGAAGACCTGGTTGCCCTGACGGTCGAAGATATCGAATCCCAGGATGGCGGCCACATCCTTGCCAGGATAGGGTTCGAAAGTGTCATTAAGTCCGTCGCCATTGGGACTGAATACGTTGGGAATAAAGAGCCGGCGCCGCTTGAGGACGCTAACCGAAAGGGTCGTGTTCGCGGAACATCCGAAATCATCGGTGGCCGTGATTGTATACACCCTATCCCCCGTGGGGAAGACGATCGGATCCGGGCAATCCGTACAGGAAAGAAAGTCGGCGGGGTTCCAACCGATTGTCAGGTTCGGTTGATTGACCGAGACCGCCAATTGTGCCTGTTCACCCAAGTCCAATCGAACCGGTGGTCCGGGATCCAACAAGATATCCACGGTTCCTTCTATCATCGCCGGGAAGGACCGGATGCATCCCAGGGAATCCTGTATTTGAAAAGACTGGAGGCCCGCCGTATATCCCGTCAACAAGGGATCCGATGAAAAAAACAACCCATTCCGCCCATAGCGGTAGGGTGGCCATCCCCCCTCGACCAGATCGACATGAATCACGCCGGCATCCGGAGGGTCGAAACAGGTGATGGTATTGGTTGAGGCGACGGCGGTGATGGGGGCTGGTTCCGGGACCAATATGCCGGCGGTACCCGTACAGCCCAGCGAATTGGAAACCGTCAGCGTGTATGCGCCGGCAACAAGACCGCTCCGGGTAGGTGCTGTCGACCCGTTTTCCCAGACGAATCCGAAAGGACCGGCAGGACCGGCAGCGGATCCGGAGACGGCACCCGAGGCTTCCCCGTGACAAACTACCGGCGACACCAGGACGACAGCCGCCGTCACCGGTAGATCAGGCTCGGGCACGACGGAAAGGCCTACCCCGGTACATCCGTCCGCATTCGTCACCGTCACCGCGTAATTACCCTGCGGCAGCCCGGTGAGCGTGTCTCCGGCCTGGCCGTTGCTCCATTGGCTGGCCACCGGTATGCCGTTGGTGGTCACCGTCAATATGCCGTCGCTGCCACCGATGCAGGAGACCGGTTGTATCAGGGAAGCCTGGACCAGGAACTCGGCCGGGGAGGCTATCGCCAGGTTGTAATCGACCGAGCAAGCATTCGCATCCGACAGGGAGAGTGTGTAAGCGCCGGCACAAAGGCTGCTCAGGAAAGGAGCGTTTTCGCCGTTCGACCAGGCATAGTTCAGCATTCCGGTGCCACCACTCGCCGTGACGGTCAACGAACCGTCACAAGAACCGAAGCAGGATGCGTCCTCCACGACCACGTCGGTCAGCAGCAGGGGATCCGGTTCCCCCACCACCACGGAAAAAGTCGTATCGAAAAAAGCGTCGGTCACCTGGAGCTCGTAGGTCCCGGCCGGTATGCCGGCGGCAATTTCGGTCCAGGTTCCGTCCGAGGGGATGGTACCGGCGTTCGAGAAGGTTCCGGCCGTCGAATTGATCACGAAAAGATAGGGCGGCACACCACCGGACAAGAGCAGGGAGACCGAACCGTCGCCATATCCGGAACATGTCGGCTCCACCACGGCCACTTGCGGTTGGATGGCAACGGCGAATGGCATGGTCCAGCAGGTATCCGCCGAACACCCGTTTCCATCCGACACCGTGGTACAGTACGGCAGTCCGCCCACGAGGCCGGAAGCGACCGCGCCCTGGCTGCCGTCGGACCAGCTTACGGCATAAGTTCCCGCCCCGCCGGCAGGAGACACCTGTGCCGAACCGGCCATATTGCCGGGACCGATACCTTGTTGGAGGATGGACAGGTTCAGTTGCAGCGGCGGGAGGATCGTCAGGTCGGACACGACGATGCTGTCGCAACCACCGGGCAGGGCCAGGGTATCCGAATAGATGCCCGACACCGAATGCACCACCGGCCCGACGAAGAGGCTGTCCCCGGCACAGAGCACGACCGTCTGGTTATACAGCGGTGTTTCGTTGCCGGCATCCGATACGGTGATGATGAAATTCCCGGCATTCAATTGGCTGACGGCGCCGTCCACCTGCAGGAAGTAGGGACGGCCCGGGTCCAGGCAATGCACTTCCATGTACTCGTCGAGATCGGCGGCCGTATGTTGACTGGCCACTTCGGTAAAGGAACCGGAGCAGGAATCATCGTCCGCGGCATAGAGGGCGATTTGCAAGCCGATGGGATCCACGATGGTATCGCTGACGGCGGCGACGAGGATGTGTCCGGAAGGCGGGGCGACAAACGAGAACCAGACCGAGCGTTGCACACCGAAAGCGGAGGCTGATTCCGCATCCTGGTTGCCGGAGCAACGGTTGGACCGGAAGGATACCGTCGAGACCGAGCCGTCCGGTGGGACGACCCCGAGCGTTTCGGCATCGCACTTGAATTCGGCAGCTTCCGGTATGTCCGGATCGGTGATGCTCAACCCGAAGAAACCGTCGAGTTCATCGGCGGAATCCGTGACCCCATCCACCAGCACGAAGTAGGTGGTGTTCGGTTCGGGGCAACCCAGGACGACGAACTCGTCCCAGTCGGCTGGATCATGGTTCTGCGCGAGGAATGTGAAATTCCCATCGCAAGCATTGTTGTCGGAACCGAACACCCCCACCTGCAGGTTGATGCCGTCGCCTGTGCCGGACGGGTCGGAGACGGCTTGCAGGTAGATCTGCGAACCCACGGTGCCGCCGGTGGTGAAAGAGAACCAGACCCCCATGTTGTTGACCCAGAAATTACCGAAGGTGCCGGGGTCGGGATCCCCGAGGTTGGTGGCGCAAATGTTATTGAAAATGCTGGTGTCGCCCGGACCGACCGTGGCACCGGTTGGCAGCACCCCGAAATCGATGGCCTGGCAGACCAGGTCGTTGATGCCGAAAGGCACCCCGGCCGTTTCGACGGTCAACTGCACCTCCCCGCCGGACGTCAGCCCCGCAGGGAGGGCGATGGTCAGGTCCGCGGCCCCCTGCAGGGGCAGCGGCACATCCACACAGATCTCCTCGTTGCAGGAAGTCACCGGACTGCAGGGATTGAAAATGCTGGCGTCATTCTCAAAAGCCCGGAAACAGACCGGGATGGAAGCCGGTACATCCGCAAAGCAATCGTAGGTGGCTTGGAACTGGACATTGGGGAAGTCCTCGTAACAAAAGCCCAGGGCGGGGTAGGTCACCCAGCCTTCGCCGTTGATGTCGACGCTCCAGGCGGGATCCGGAGACCCGAACGCGTCGGTACAGGTGGTGGTGGCGGAACCGCCCTGTACGGTGATGGAAACGGTGAACTGTGCCTGGACGGCCAAGGCGGAAATGGTCAGCATTCCGGCTGTCAGGAATACGCAATGGAAGGACTTGGAAGGCATAGGATACTGGAATACCGTGTATCGATCCCGGCCCGTTACCGAAGGACGCCGGAAGGTTTTTGGCCGGATCGGGCCGGGACCGACGATGACGGGCAACGGAAGCGGATGATGCAAGCGGGTGAGGGGTGGTCGGGTCGGGGAACGGATTGCGGCGCAATCCGCCATACCGGTTCTGCTTCCCGAACGGGCGCGCTCAAGTGGGTAGTGGGGACAAAGCTACTACAAATGAACGACAATTGAGCGCGGATACATGTCCGGTATCCGTCATATTTGTCGAAAGGAAGGGGAGCGCATGGGCCGGAAGTCAGAAAGGATAACCCAAGGCCAGCTGGTAGCGGATATCGCGGACCGTCCAATCGGAAAAGTCTTTCCAATAGGACAAGCCGCGACGGGGGTCGGGAAAGTTGTTGCGGACAGGGGTGCCGAGGTCGAGCCGCAGGACGAAATACGTGAAGTCCCAACGTGTCCCGAAGCCGCTGGCAAGCGCGATTTCCCGATAGAAGGCATCCTGCACGACCGTTCCGTTTTCGTCCTTTTGCCGTTGCATGGCGAAATGGGAACCGGGGCGGGCGGGGTCCCGGCGATGGGTCCAGACGTTGCCCCCGTCCAGGAAAAGGGCACCATACAAGTTGAACAGACCCAAAGGACGGGAAAGGAAGAAACGGTATTCCAGATTGAATTCGATCTTGTAGTTGCCGGATTGGTAAAAGAGCGGCCGGTTGTTGGCGGCCTGGGTGATCGGGTCCACGAAGAGCCCCGGGCCCAGTTCCCGGGCATACCAACCCCGGATACTGTAGGGGCCTCCGACATAGAACTGCTTGACGTAGGGCACTTGTTCCGAGTAGTGGAAAGGAAGGGCGGCACCCAGGTTGAGCCGGGTGACGAAGGACTGCCTTTTGCCGAGGGATAGGATATGCCTGCCGTCGAGTTCCAATTTGGCATAGTGGGAAAAATCCACCGAGAACAGGTTCCAGGGGGAAGGTCTTCCCCGGATCAGCTCATACAGCTTGTTGGCCCCCATGACCTCGAGGCCGGAAAGGTCGAAATAGCCACGGAAATACCAGGCGGACCGGGAAAACTGGGGGGCATGGGAATAGATGAAGCTGACATCGCGGAACAGGAGTCCGGAGATGAACTGCTTGCTGAAGCTGTTCTGCAGCGAGGGGACTTTCGTCAACAGGGAATCGAAGCTGGAATTGGGCTGGATGGTCGGAATGACGAGATCCACCCCGAAATGGTTGAGCAGGACCCGGTGATGGAGGGACACGGGGATGTCATAGCCGTAAGCGGTATTGAAGAACTGAAGCTGGTAATTGTTGAGCAGGGTCAGGGAGTTGAATCCGGCGGAAAGACGGGTGGTGGTCCGTTGCCGAAGTCGGTCGTAGAACGTTTCCCCCAGGATACCGGAGCGGTCGAGGCCCTTCCAAAGCCTCAGGTAGTCGACGAAACGCGGGAAATGCAGGTCGTTCTGCAGCTGGAAATCGAGGGCATTGACAAAGCTGCCGCCCCCGCTGAACAAGGCCAGTTCGATACCGAAATTGAGGTTGCCGACCATCAGTTCCGCCCCGCGCAGGAAATTCCGGTTGCGCAGCGTCGGACTGAAATTGAGGCCGATGAGGTTCTGGTTGCCGACGATGCCCCGTCGCTCCGTGGTATTGAGGTCGAAATCATAACCGACCTCCCATTTTCGGGCGGCGGACAGCGGGACATGGAAGTTGAGCAATCCCTCCGACAGGGTGTCCCGGTAATAATTGATGACCAAGGGCAGGAAAACACCCAATGCACTCAGCTGCCGCTCGGAATTGTCCACTTTTTCCTGGCTGAACAACTGCCCGGAGCGGAAGTGGAACGAATTGGCCAGGGTCTTCGGCTTGACCCAAAACGGTTTGCCGGCGGAAGCGAAAAAAAGCCCGTCGATAAGCGTATCCGGGCGTCCCAATGACTGGCCGACCGGTTCGTAATTGGGATAGACATAGATGTTGCCGACGGTATACTGTTCGTGCCGGTCCTTTCCGGGCGGCAGGAGTATCTCGAGCTGCAGGCCGACCGTCCGGTGGGTATCCGAGCTGTCGACCGCCCGCAGCGGACTGATGTACTGCGGATAAAAATATGCGTATCCGTTGTTGCGGAGGAAACGGGTCAAACGCGCCACTTCCTGGTCGTACAACTTGACATCGACCGGATTGCCTTTCTTGAGGAAAGTGTTGGCGACAGCTTCCTGCATTAGGGCGGCGACCGCCGTATCCCGGGAAATGAATGCCACGCTATCGATGGAATACAAGGGGCCGGGTTTCACCCGGTAGGACACTTTCGCCTTATAGGGGGAAGCGGAGGCGGATGTGATTGCCCATTCGACCTCCGACAGGAAATATCCGCGGTTCCTGAGGTAGTAGGTCATGTTGTCCGCGGTTTCCGCGGTCAGTACCGTATCAAGCAGCACGGGGTCTTCCCCCCAGGTCTTGCCCAGGTATCGGCGGATGAATCGGGAGAGGCGGGAGCGACCGACCGTATCCTGGGCGGCATAGTGGAAATAGTGTCTCGGGACGCCGTAGAACAGCCTTCGGTTGGGCTGTTGGCGGTAGAGGTCGTCCAGCTCATCGCGCAGGTTTAGCCTTGCCCGTCTTTTCATGGGAGTATCCCCGGAAATATCGATCGCGTTCTGGGCGAGGAACCGTTCGCCGGCCGATGGGTCGATAAATTTTCCGACACGACAAGCCTGCAGGCTTGCCAACAGCAGGAGAACGGACAAGACCCCATTTCCTGCGAAGTGTCGGCGGAGGATGTTGAAAAACATGGGGACGGCGGTATGAGCATGGCCGGGCCGGTTGAACCATCGGGAAGCCCCCGGCAGGCTCCGGCCGGGGTTGCGATGCACAAGCGGTCGCGGTGTCGGGAAATTCGGGATTACCTCCTACCTTTGCGGGCGGTCCGGTTCGACCGGGCCGGTCTGCCCGGCCGGAAGCTGCGGATCCAGGTTCTAACATCGATGCGGTCTCATGGCAATTTCCAGCAACCAGATCAAATACGTCAAAAGCCTCCACCAGCGCAAATTCCGTCAAAAATACCAAAAATTCATTGCGGAAGGTACGAAAATAGCGAGGGAGGCCTTGGAGCGCCCGGCTTCGGGTGTTGTCGAGGTCTATGCCGAGCAGGAATGGATCGACCGGCATGCGGAGCTTTTGAAGGGGCAGGATGCCGCCGTTTTTGTGGTGGATGCCCGCGAATTGTCCCGTATTTCCGCCTTGACCACGCCCAACCAAGTCCTCCTCGTGATGGACCTGCCGGCTGTGCATATGCCCGAACGACTCCGGCCGCAAGGGCTGTACCTGTACCTCGACGGCATCCGCGACCCCGGCAACCTGGGGGCCATCCTGCGGATCGCCGATTGGTTCGGCCTGTCCGCCGTCTGTTGTACCCCGGATACGGTCGAGCTGACCAATCCCAAGGTGGTGCAGGCTTCCATGGGGGCCTTCCTGCGCGTCCCCTTTTACCCGGCCTCTTTCGACTCCGTCCGGCAGGCCTTGCCCGCCCTCCCGGTCTTTGCCGCGGCTATGATGGGGGAGGACCTCTACACCCAGGTCTTGCCCGCCGCCGCCCTGCTGGTCATCGGTAATGAGAGCGCCGGCGTCTCGCCGGAAATCCTGCAACGCGCCGACCATCGCCTGCGGATTCCCAAAGGACCGGACGGCGGTGCCGAATCCCTCAACGCCGCCGTCGCCAGCGGTATCCTCTGTGCTTTTTTCAGCAAGCCGACCCCCTGAAACATCCTCCCGGACGCCACCGGCCGGCAGGCCGCCCGCACCAAAACCCGCTTTGCCCTAAAAATCATTTGACTTCCACTTTGTTATATCTCCACAGCAAGTTAACTTTGCTTCAGGAAAGGCCGTTTCTTGCGCCGTCGGCGTTCATAACCGGTTTTTCCCAGGAAAGAACCTGGCAGGGCTCAGATGCGCTGCCAGGTTCTTTTACAAATACGACCATTTATGTTGCCACTCGACCAAACTTATCTCGACAAACTCAGCCAGATCGCGGCCGCCGTCCAGGATTCGGAGGAACTTGCCCTGTACCTCTCCGAGGAAGAAGAGGAATACTACGAACAATTGCGGGAAACCTACGAACCCGAAATCGACCAGCTCTACGAAAAAGTGGCGGCCGAAAATCCCCTGCAGATCACCGCCTTTGACAAGGTGCTCCTCAACGAGGCGTTCGAAGGCCTGTTCCTGCCCCGTATTCTCGGCTACTCCGTGTTGCGCGGCTCCTTCCAGGCCGATTTCAAGTACACGCTTCCCCAAGACCATTTCAAGGATATCCTCCTGGCCATCTGCCACTCGCCCAACTTCGAGATCCTCAAGAAACGCACCGGACAAAGCATCCAGATCGGATTCGCCCTGAGCAGCGATATCTGGATCACCAACCTGATTGCCTCCGTCGATAACAAACGGATCCGAAGCTTCCTACAAAGCCAGAAACTGGATAAGTACCGCACGCCGGAAGGTCGGGCCCAAGGGTACGAAACATTCCTCAAGCAGTTCCGGCACTTCAACTACATGACCGCCGAGTTCCCTACCACCCTGGGCGACCTGAAAGTAAAGACCGCCGCCCTCCGGGAGTTCCTCATCTATCGAATCGAACGGAAACTCAACAATTCCAGCCTGCTGCCCTTCCTGAGCGAAATGATCGAAAACAACCAGTTCCGCGACCAGGAGGAACTGATTGAGATCGTTTTCCTTTACGCGAACTTCATCCAGGCGTCGCCCGACCACGCCGAGCGCCTCTCCACCGCTCTCCACGCGATGCGCCTCGAATCCCCTGCCTTCGCAGACAAGTGGTTCGACCTGCTGGCCACCTACCACAACAGTGACCGGGTTTCCCTGGACCGAGCCGCCGACCTGCAGGTTTCCGCAGCCCTGGACAAATCCGTCCCGGACATTCTCTCCGACTATTACCGGCTGACGGACGCCATCCACCAACGGGGCTATATGCAGGAGGAAACCTTGGAAAGCATCAAGGATTTCTACAACCGGCAAGCCGGACTCTCCGTGGTCAACGAATGTCTTCGTCTCACCATCTTCAAATATTTCAAACAATTGTTGTCGAACCTGGAGGAGACCGACTACCACGAACTCTTCGAATTGGCAAAGATTTTCACCGTTTACATCAAGATTTTCGCCAACGAACAATTCAACCAGCGGCTGAAAGCCCTCTCGATGTCTTATGTGCATCGCCTGATGGCCCATTTCACGGATAAACGGGGAAAAGATTACCAGGATATCAAGAAATTCGTTTCCACGACTTTTGTCGACCTCAATTTCCTTAAGGAAAAGGAAGTGGTGGAGCTTTTCAAGACCCGAAGGGTGAAAAAGTAATCCCTGCCGGCAGGTCTTCGCCGGCGCGATGGTTGTCAATGCCCCCCCGGCAGGACCTGCCCCCGGGTTTCCCGGACCGGCCCTTTCATCTCCCGCCGGCCGTTCATTTTCATCGAGGACAATGGCGCTTCGTACGGATTTTCCCAAGGCAGGCAGCACTTATCTGGGCGGACATTCGGATGGTTATGTTTACCGGTCGGTTTTCGCCGGCGCCAGCAGGCTCCATAGCCTGGACATGATCCGGCAGTTCCTGCTGGAGGAAGGATATGGGGATGTCCCCTTGCCCGCCGACCTCCAGGAACTGAACCATTTCAGGGTTTCCGTGCGTAACAAGCAGCTCCTGCTCTTCGAGGACAACGGATATGTCCACAACCCGGTGAAAATCCTGTTCCCTGCCGACAATCGTCAGAAAAGGGCCCTTATCCTGGAAATCTATGATGAACGTGCGGAGGGACACCTGCTGCGTTTCCATCGGAAAATATGAACCGGCCACCTGCCGGTCCTGCCATTCCCCCCGCCGCCGATTCCCCGGTCAGTCACTTTCGCGCAAATCCCGATCCTTCGGTGGCAGATTGAGCATCAAGGACACCACATGGGCGTAACGGTTCCGGCTGTCCCCCGGATCCGAAAAGGCATAATCCACCCGTAACCGGCGCAATTGGACCCCGACCCCGATGGTAGGCCGTGCCGTGAGGAATTCACGCCGGTCGAAATCCAGCTCCCGCTGGACCTGGCCCAGCCCAGCCCGCAGCACCAGGAAAGAGCGGTAATCCAGCGACAGTCCAAGCGCGGGATCGATGCTCACGGGATTCCCGGACAGCAGGGTATTCCGCTTCCCGTCCGTCGTCGCCACCAGATCCAGCTCCGCCAGCAAGCGGAATTGCCGGATCGAAAAGGAATAGGCCGCCCCCGCCGACACCTGGGGCCTGGTCACTTCCAGGGAGTTGATATCCGGTAGCTCGTTCCCGGTGGCCAACAGCACCGTCTTATCCTGTTCGGACAAGGTCACCCGCCAGGCGTTGAAGGTGGAGGTGACATCCCGCAATACCAGTCCGAACTGCCACCGCTTCCTTTCGTATTGCAAGGCGGCATCCAATCCGAATCCCCAGGAATCCGCGAAAGTCCCGATGATGCGGCGGATCACCTTGGTATTCATACCCAGGTACAGGGGATGTTCGCCATCCCGGTTGATGCGCTGCGCATAACTTCCCAGGAATGCGTAATCCGCCGCAGAAAAGGCGACGATATTGTCGTAGTTGACGGTTCCGTCGCTTTCATACAAACTCAAGGTATTGGGAATGTTGTCAATCCCGAACCGGACCATGGACAAGGCCATCCGGCGGGAACGGCCGTCCTGGCCCAAAGGTAGGGTGACGCCGAGATAATCGAACTTCCCGGCGCCGGCAAACCACTCGGCATGCATGGCAGCCACCTGCAGGCCCTTGTCCGGCGCAATCCGACCCAGACCGGCCGGGTTCCAGTAACCGGCCGTCACATCCGACACACCCGCCACCACCGCATTGCCCATGCCTTGTGCCGCCGCACCGACCCCGATGGACAGGAACTCGTTGCTGTATTTCTGTGCCTTCACCATCAGGGAAAATCCCGTCAAGGCCAGGATGCACATCACTTTCCGGAAACAATTTTTTACTGTCATGCTCATTCGGTTTTTATGAAGGCTATCAAAGATACAGCTTAAACGGCTATCTATGGACCGGGCAGCGGAAAGATCTGCGGTCAGTTTGTTCGCACCACCCGGCGGACCTGTCGCTCCGACCCGGTTTGCAACCGGACAAAATAAATGCCGGCCGGCCAATTTGCGCCCAGTCGGACCGGGATGCGGTGCTGTCCGGGTGAATAGATGGCGGGGACCTGCCGCCACACCTGCCGGCCTTCCGGTGTGACCACTTCCACTGCAATCTCCGTTCTCCGGCTCACCAGGACATCCACCGTGCACGCCTCCCGGAAAGGATTCGGGTAGACGCTCCATTCCGGGACAGGCCGCTGCCCTTCCGCCAGGTCGTTGAGACAAGCGGTGTAAAAGGTCCTGTATTGATATTGGCCGAGTCCAAAATCACAAATGGAACGGATCCTCACTTCATACGGCGTGCACTCGTCGAGGCCGCCGATCTGGTGGGACGTACCGGAGACGGAAACGGTCTGCCAATCGTCGGCACTTCCCGACAAGCGGTAACCGACCTCATAACTGATGGCGTTGGCGGGGCCTTCCCACGCCAGGGTGACGGAGGACAAGGTCGAATCAAGCACCAGCCCGCCCGCATTGGCACAGGGGATCGATGGTCGGAAATAGGCCGTTACGGTATCACCGCCGATACCCGGGGAGAGCCCGAACTGGATGGCGTCCGCAAATGCATCCGGGGCGAAGATATGGTTGGCCACTTCCCAATGGTCGAGTTCCCATCCGGCTTCCGGAAGCGATTCGAACGACAACTGGGTGCCGCTGAAATAATCCCCTGTAAACGGAAAAGCACCCGGCACCAAGGTATTGACCCTTACCTTGTTCTGTGTGTTGGCCGGTTTGACCTGGACGTGCACCGGATAGGGCCCCTCCACGTCATAACAGTCCACGATACCGGGATCCAGGAACTCGCAACGAGCCAGGATGAAGTTGCGCAGCTGCTGCACATTGGATTGCCAGGATGCCATGGAACCTCCCCATTTGTCGAATTGCCCTTGCATCTCCGGACTGATATTGTCCACCAGGGAATCCAGGAGGGCGACCATATAATCACATCCCAGGTAAGTGTTGTTCAGGTCTGCATAGCGGTTGACATACAGGGAATGGAAGGTCTCGTTCGCCAGCAAGGCGGTGACCAGGTCCCCATGCCCTTCGAAATCGCTGCTCAGGTTCTCGGCAAAACAAGGGAGGGCGGTGGGGGAATCATTGGGGATACCCGTATAGTTGACATAGTGCCCGAAGGATGCGTCCATATCCCACAAGGTATAGCGCCATTGCCGGGCCCCGCCCTCGGGTTTCCGGCCCCGCCACCAGGCGGTGTTCCAATTCAGCCAGTCCTTGCAGACCACATGGGTGTTGATGATCATGTAATCGATGAGACTCAGGACGTTGAGCTGTTCCTGCACGTATTCGTAATTCGCATCCTGGCTCATGTCCTCCGTCAGGATGAAATCGTGCAGCACATCCCAATCGGCACGGCTACCGTATTCTTCCCAGGTGCCGCCCCAGGTCTTGATGTAATCGATCCATTTTTCGCCCTGGTCGTAATAGTGACGGGTGTAATCGGGATCGTCGACCTTTTCCCGGATTTCATAGACGCCCCAATAGGCGCCGTTGACGTACAGGATACAAGGTTCATAGGTCCTTTCATCCAGTTCGAGGCCGGCCCGTTGCGACAGGGTATGGACATAGGCATCGCGGATGTGGGCCCCTCCGCTGCTGAAGTTGTAGTTGTCGTTGGCGGCGGCTTTCAGGATGAGGCGTTGGTAATTGTCGCGGTCCTTGGTCGGGAAAATCGCATCGGAGATGGAACTGGCGTATCCCATTTGGTCGCGGGTGATATAGTCCACCCCCCGTTGGGGATAAGCCCAGGAATCGTTGCCATGCTTGTTGAATTCCCCGTAGGCGAAATCTACCCGGCTACCGTCCCGGAATATTTCGAAGCTGCCGGGGGGCGAGGTTTGGCTGCCGTCCAGCAAGGCTGGCACCCCGTTTCCCGCAATCGAAATGACCGGGATACCATGACCGGTACCGATGAAGTAAGTGTTGACATCGGTAAAGCCCGGAAGAAAGGCGGGGTCTGACGGATAAGCCCTGGATTTCAGGACGGTGGTCTCCGAAATGGTCAGCGGCGAATTGTAGGCCGGTGATCCGGCGGCTGGTTCCGACCCGTCGAGCGTATAGCGGACGATGGTTCCCTCGGGGACCGTGAGCTGTACCTGAATCGGTCCGGGATGAAACCCGGCGGCATGGCTGGCAGCCGGTGTCGGGGCATAGCCGCCGAAAGCGCCCGCATTCGGACCGCCCGGGGTTGGGACGGGGAAAACACCCCATTCGGGGGCGGCATCCGTGACTCTCCCGGTCGAGTGGTCCACTTGATTCGGCTGTACGATTTGGAAAGCGTCGAGCAATACCTGTTGGGGACTGAACAGGGCAATGTATTCCTGTTTGGTCTGGGTGATTTTGAAACCGGCATGGACCGCTCCGCCGGGGCTAAGCTCGTCGCGGTCCGAGGCAAATACCAACAGGTATTCCCCCGGCGCAATGTCAACCCCTGCCGGGAACGGCCATTTGTCCGGATTGGAGACTTGATCGGACAGGAAATATCCGCCCAGGTCAACCGGGGTGGTGCCGGCGTTGAAGAGTTCGATCCAGTCCTCCCGCTCCCCGTAGTTATCGGCTATTCCGTTCCTGTTGGCGGCGCTGAACTCATTGATGATGACCTGGGCAACGACCGGTCGGTCCAAGATGCACAGGGTCAGTGCAATAAGAAGGAAGTATGGACGTATCATGGATATTTTTTTCAAAAAAATGTGAAATCCCGGGACCTCCGGCCAGGCCGGTGATGTCAGCGTACCAGTGTCGTGCTTCCCTTATACAATTCCTTCCGGCCGTCGACGAAGGAGACCTCGACCACCCAGGCATACACGCCGGCCGGCATCTCCTTGCCCCGGAAGGTACCGTCCCAGCCGACCGACAGGTCGTTGATGGCGAAATCCGCCGCCTCGTACAAGCGTTCCCCCCAGCGGTCGAATACCTGGAACAGGTCGATCTTGTCGACCATCCTGCTGTTCCCGTGGACATGCAACAGGTCGTTGGCGGTGTTTCCGCCGGCTGCGGGCGCGAAACCTGTGGGGACAATCACAAACCGGTTCTCCACGACAAAGATGTTCACCTGGTCACTGGCCTTGCAACCGAAGGCATCGGTGACCGTGAGGGTGACATTTGTCGGGCTGGTCGCCAGGAAATTGGCGGTGGAGGTGTAGGTAGCGGAAGGCGGCACCTGCGGATTGTTGGAGTACCAGTCGTAGGTCAGGGAAATACCCGTTCCGAAGCTGCTCACAAAAGGAACGAGTTGGTGGTTCGTCCCGTACGCCACAATGGTGTCGGGGCCCAGGTCCACCACCAGGGGGTCCGGGTTCAACAACTCGATATCGGTGACCAGCTGTTCACATCCCTTGCTGTCCCGGATGAACAGGTCGTACAGCCCGCTGCCCAAAGCGATGAAGACGGGGCTTGCGGAATAGTCCGCGCCATCGAGGCTGTACCGGAAAGGTGGGGCGCCACCGGTCAATTCCACGGATATGCTTCCGTCCTGTTTATCCGTGCAGGAGACCGGTCGGATTGTGACGGAAGCGTCGATCGGCAACGGTTGGAGGATTATGGCACTATCCTGCAGGAAGCAACCGCGGCTGTCGGAAATTTGGTAGCCGTAGGTGTCGGCCGGCAGGCCGGCCAGAACCGGCGTCTCGGCACCGTTGGACCACAGTATGCCGTACGGTGGGAATCCACCGGAAATGGTGAGGGACAAGTTGCCGTCCGACGCGTCATGGCAGCTTACATCCGATTTATCCACCGTCGCCACCAAGGCCGTCGGCGAGGAAATGGACAGCGAAAGGTCTGCCTGGCATCCGTTGGCATCGGTGACGGTGACGGTCAGCGGTCCGGCCGCCAGGTTTTCGGCGGAAGCTCCGGTTTGTCCGGCTGCGGTGCCGCCCCAGTTGAACTGGTAGGGTAGGGTACCGCCGCCCGCCTGGACGGTGGCGGCACCATCGTCCAAGCCTTGGCAAGTCAGGTCGGTCACGGACAAGGGTTGCAAGACCAGCAGGTCGGGATCACCGACCAGGATAGCATCGGAACCGGTACAACCGCGGGTATCCGTGACGGTGACGGCATAGGTAGTCCCACCGGCCAAACCGGTCAGGGTCGCCACATTTTCCTGGCCGTTGCTCCAATTCAGGGTAAGAGCGGAGAAGGGTAAGGGCACATTGCCGGCGGAAACCTGTTCCACGGTCACCGAACCATCCTCGAGGCCGTGGCAACTGGCGGAAACCTGGCTAAGGACGACATGGACCGGTCCTTGTTCGGGAACAACCGCCGTGGCGGCGGCCGTGCATCCTTCGGCATCACTCACCGTCACTTGATAACTGCCGGCCGGAAGGCCGGACAGCCCGGAGCCGGTGACGCCATTGTCCCATTGGAAGACATAGGGGAATGTTCCACCGGTAGCATCGGCGGTGAGGGTGCCCGTAGCAGACTGGAAGCAGATCGAATCCGGTGGGTCGATGTCGACGGACAAGGCGGTCGCCGGTTGGGTCACTTCCAGGCTGTCCGTGATTGTACAACCATCCGTATCCTCCACCGTAAGGATATACCAGCTTGCGGGGATTTCCGTCAGGACGGCCTGGTCGGAAACGAAACCGGGCGGTCCGGTCCAGGCATAGGCATAGGAAGCGGACCCGCCGGAAACCGTCGGTTGCACCGCTCCGTCGTTCCCGCCGAAACAAGAGACCGCCTCCGCGGTCAAGCTCAGTTCCAAAGGAGGCGGCTCGGTTATCAGGGCGGAGGCGGATACCTGGCATCCGAGGGCGTACGTGACGACAACGCTGTAATTTCCGGCAGCGAGGCCGGACAAGTCCTGTGTCGTTTCGCCGTTGGACCAACTGTAACTGTAGTTTCCGAGCCCCCCCCCTGTCACCGTGAGGTCGATGGCACCTTCCGTACCGCCGTGGCAACCGGCCGGGGTGACGACCAGCGACACCTGTGCGGTAGGACCCGGGTAGAACACCACGGAGCACTCCGAGGCGGTACAGCCGTTTGCATCCGTGACCGTCATGCAATAGTTGCCGGCGGGAAGGTCGGTGATATAGATACTGGACATGCCGTTGCTCCAAGAATAAGTATAAGGGGGCTGGCCGTATTCGACATAGTGGACCACGGCCCCGTCCGATGCACCCGGGCAAGAGATGGCCTCCGCCTCCATGAAAATATACATGGCGGTCGGTGCGGTCAAGGTGACGGAATCCACCGCGGCGCAACCGGACTGGTCGGTTGCGGTCACCGCGTATGTCCCGGCCGGCAACTGCTGGACGACGGGCGCGCTGCTGCCGGAGCTCCATGCGTAAGAGATGGTTCCCGTTCCGCCGCCGACGGAGACGGACGCAATACCGTCCGTGGAATTTGCACACAGCGGATCCTGGCCGGTCAAATCCAGGACGATGGGATCCGGCGACAGGATGGTCATGGTGTCCGACTGTTGGCATCCGTTGGCATCGGTGACGGTGACGGCAAAGGAGCCGGCCGGCAGCCCTGTCACCATCGGAGCGGCCACCTGGCCTGCGGCGGCATCCCATTGGACCAGGTAGGGACCGGTTCCCCCGGAAACCTGGACGGAGGCCGACCCATCCGTCGCATCGGCGCATGTAAGGTCTGTCGTGACCGAAGTAAGGGCCAAGAGGGGCGGCTCCGGCAGCAGCACGCCGGCCGTATCCGAACAGCCGTTGGCATCGGTGACGGTAGCCAGATAATTTCCGGCGGGCAAGCCGCCCAGGATGGTATCCGTCGCATTGCCGGGCCACGTGAATTGGTAAGGGGATGTACCGCCGGATACGGAAACCGTTACCGATCCGCCCGCCTGTCCGAAGCAGGCGACCGAATCGACGACAAGCCCTTCCAACAGCAGGGGATTGGCGACGCCGATATCGACCGGCAGCACATTCGGACAACCCCAGGCATCCACCACCGTCACCGTGTAGCTGCCCGGCGGGAGTCCGCCGAAAAATCCGTCCGAATTGGAGAGCGTATCCCATTGGAAGAGGTAACCGCCGGCACCGCCGGTTGCGGACAGTTGGACGGATCCGTCGGAAAATCCCGAGCAGGTCGCGTCCGTGACCACATCCGCCGTCAGGACCGGTGCGTCGCAGTCCGGTGTCTGACAAGTGACCGTCCCCACGGCGCCGGGACACGCACCTTCCGCGACCACCTCGATGGTGACACTTTGGTTCAGCAGCAGGCCGTTGACGGTATGGGACAAGGGGCCGTTGTTCGGCAGGACCCAATTGCCATTTCCCAGGTTGATGAAATAAGTCTGGGCTTGGTCGACCGGTTCCCACTCGAAGGTGATGCTCTGGTCGGTGATGGGGCCGCAGGTGACCACCGGAGCCGGCAGGCTCGTATCCACCTGTACCGTCACCGTATCGTAGACGGCACAGCCGTAGGTATCCCAGGCGGTGACGATGTAGGTGGTGGTCGTGTCCGGGCTGACCAGCGGCGCCGGACAATCAGCACAGCTGAGGCCGGTATCCGGATCCCAGCGGTAATAGAGTTGGTACAAGGGTTCGAAGGTGATGCTCCAGTCGAGCAAGGTGCCGCTGAATCCGGTCTGGTCATCGATGACCAGCAGCTGCCAGGTACCGTTGGTGGGGAAGGTTCCGTCCCAAAGGTCCGACCAGATGCCCTCCGGCTGGAAAGTCCCATTGGAGAAAGGAGCCGGTACACCGGATCCGCAGGGCGTCCAGGGTTGCCCGTCCAGGATCGAGGCGGTGGCGGTCGGACTGAAGCAGACCTGGTCGTAATGGTCGCAGTTCGACCCGTTGTCCGAACTCAGCTCGATGAACTGTCCACCGGGAGCAATCAGGAAGAGGTCCAGGTCGTCCACCCACTTGTGGTCGATATTGACACAAACCGAGCGGATGACCCCTTCCCCGAGGTGGATCGGTTGGACACCGGCCACGACGATGGAGGAGTAGGTGGGACCGGTATGGGAAACCGGATAATCCGTATCGTTGGTGAACGTCTGCGGGGCGGGCAAGGGAATCGGCAAGGTGGCGTCGAGGACCAGGGTGTCGCCGGTACAAAAGGATGTATCCGCCGGCAGTCCCGGTGGGAGAATCTGATTGTCCCGGATGAACAACCAGAACGTGTCCCGGTTGCATATGTCGCGCTGCACGTCGAAGCCGATGGTTTCGGTGCCCTCCGGCAGGAAATCCTCGATACCGGTAACCGTGATTTCCAGTACGCTGTCCCCTTGCGGGATGAAAAGGTCCGTCGGAATGGTTTCGTAATCCACCCCGTTTTCGGCCGTGCCCAACAAGGTGAAGTCGATCGGGAAATCCGATTCGGCCGGATTCGGCAGCCGGAAGGTGATGCTGCCGGTGGCGCAACCCTCCGTCACCGTACCGTCCAGGCTGACGGTCTTTGTTTCGACCTTGATGGAACCGGTACCGAAACTCTTGGCTTCCAGGAAGACACCCGTGTCGTAGGCGTTGTCGCCGACATCCGCCACGGCCAGCTTGATGGTGTAGGTTTCGCAAGGAATCACGACGGCTTCGGCCGTGAAGACCTGCAGGTAGCCGTCGTAGACCGGCTGCACGCTGGTGTTGGTGTTGTCGTTGTAGAACTCGACGAAAGCCGGCGGGCAGCTGCCTCCGTTTTGCGGGTGGATGTTATTGATGGTGACGGGGATGTTGGTACCGGGAATGATGGCGATGTTCTTCCCGTTGTTGGAAAACGGGCCGCTGATGCCCGGGCCGCTGATGAAGAACCCGAACACATCGTTGAAGGAGCTGCAGGCCCATTCGGGGTACTCCTCGGAGGCGAAGACATACTTGAATCGCAGCGTATCGGCCGTCGGCACGAACGTGATGGTATATTTGGCGACATCATTGAGTCCGCCGGAAGCGATCGCCTGGAGGTCCGGGTCGCCGACGGTGCTGTTGACATCGTTCGAGGCGAACTGTCCGCCGTTGCAGTTCGCACCAAGCTGTCCGCTGCAGTTGGCATTGGAGGAGGCGGCCCGTCCGGAGGTCAGGATGATTCCCCGGTCGATGCCGGTGGCGTTGTCGGCATTCTTGAAATAACCCACCGCGAGGGGATCCCCCTCGTAGGTGACATTCAGTACCTCCACCCCGTCCCCCAAGAAAATGTTGGTGATGAGGTTCTCCGGCGTATAGGGTGGCGTGGTCGCATCCGTCACTTCCATCTGGGCTTGCGCCCGAAGGGAAATGAGCCCCAACAGAATCGGCAGGCCTGTACGGGAAAGGCGGAAAACGCAGATGAACCATTTCATCGGACGTGGAAGGTTGGTCATACGGACACGTTTGGTGAAATCCAGCCCAGAAGGCAGGCGGGCAGGGATTCCGATCATCAGGTCAAATCAAATCAAAGGTATGGAAAACAAGTCATTGCCATTCACAAATCGTTCGGATTGTATGCTGGCTGTTCATTTTTTACACATTTCCTGACAGATACGTCCACCGCCCCGGACCGCAGGGGGCGAGCCGGGTGCCTGGGCATCCGGACAGGCCGACTCGGCGGCCTGTCCCGGACCTTGCCGGCCATACCTTTCAGACCGGACGGATATATCGGCCGATGGACCGAATTTTGATTCCCTTCATCTAAAAATTGCGGCATTGCCGGGATAGCTGGCTATTATTGCAAAATTAAATAAAGCACCGGCGACGAGCCGAATGCCCGGATGTTCCGCATGGCCAATCGCCGGTCGGACCGGTCTTGCCGATTCGGCGGACCGCAGGTAACAAAGACCAGTCAAACATATCCTCATGAGTCCTTTCCTCAGAAATGTATTTTCCTCCTGCCTCGGAGTCGCCCTGGCTCTTGCCCTCTTCGGATTTTTCGGTTTCCTGCTCTTGGTGGGATTGGCCGGTAGCGGGGACCAGCCGGCCAAAGTGGAATCGGGCAGTTGGCTGCACCTCCGTTTCGACCAGCCCATTCCGGAGCAGACGGGAAATTCCGATTTGGATCCCCTTTCCTTTTCGACCCGGGAGAACGTCGGCTTGCAGGATATGGTCCGCTGCCTGGAGGAAGCGTCCAAGGATGAGAAGGTCGCAGGCATCTTCCTGGACCTGGACCCTGCCGGCATACAGGCCGGCATGAGCACGGCGGAGGTCCTTCGGGAGGCGCTTTCCGATTTCAAGGCATCCGGGAAACCGGTCCTGGCCTATGCGAAAAGCTACAGCCAAGGGGCCTATTTCCTGGCTTCCGTCGCCGACACGGTTTATCTCAACCCGATGGGAACGGTAGACCTCGTCGGATTCGCAGCCGTGATTCCTTTTTTCAAGGAAATGCTGGACAAGGCCGGTATCCGGGTACAGGTCTTTTATGCCGGCGATTTCAAAGGGGCGACGGAACCTTACCGCCTGACCGGACTCAGCGAGCAGAACCGCCGGCAGATCCGGGAATACCTCGAGCCGGTCTTCCGCCATTTTCTTTCGACAATCGCCGGTGAAAGAGGCACTTCGGCGGAAACACTCCGCAAGCTGGCGGACGACCTGGCCATCCGCAATGCCGAGGATGCCCTCGGGTACGGATTGGTGGACCGGATCGCCTATCGGGACGAGGTATTGGAAGACCTGCGGTCCCACCAAGGCCTGGAGGAGAAGGATAAACTTCAGACCATCGGCATGGAAGCGTATTTCTCGAACGTCCGGAAGGCCAAGATCGGGGAAGGGAAGGAACGGATCGCCTTGGTATACGCGGAAGGAAACATCCTCGACGGGGAAGGTGGCAAAGGCAGCATCATGGACGGACAATACGTCCGTTTGCTCAGCCAGCTGCGGAAGGATGAAAAGGTCAAGGCGGTCGTACTCCGCGTCAACTCGCCGGGCGGTAGCGCCATGGCTTCCGAGAACATCGCCCGCGAGGTCTCCCTGTTGCGCAAGGCCGGCAAACCCGTGGTGGTGTCCATGGGCGACTACGCCGCTTCCGGCGGGTATTACATTTCCTGCCTGGCGGACAAGATCGTCGCCGCCCCCAATACCCTGACCGGATCCATCGGGGTTTTCTCCCTGATACCGAACGTTTCCAACCTGATGGAGGACAAGTTGGGCATTCATTGGGATACGGTGAAGACAGCGGCCAACAGCACCGGCATCACGCCCTTCCTGGAATTGTCGACGACCGAGCAATCCCTGATGCAGCAAAGCACCCTGGAGGTTTATGACATCTTCCTGCGCCGGGTTTCGGAAGGGCGCGGCATGCCGGTGGACAGCGTCCATGCGATTGCGCAAGGCCGGGTCTGGACCGGGGAACGCGCCGTCGCCCTGGGTCTCGTGGATACGATCGGCAACCTGCCGGTAGCGGTGGACATGGCCGCGGAGCTCGCCGGTATCTCCACCTATCGGCTGATGCAATATCCGCAGCAAAAAGATCCCATCCAGGAATTGCTGGAGAAAATGACGGGACAGGAGGAGGATGGGGTGCGCAACAGCCGCCTTAGCCGGGAACTCGGCGCTTTCTTTCCTTACTATGAACAGCTGCTGGGCTTGGTGGAGCAGGGTAAGGGTGTGCAGGCGCGACTTCCTTTTTTCGTCCCCTTCCGGTAGTGCGGCACGCCGGTGCTACGGAAAAAACCGTCGGCCGGCTATTTTCGGCCCTCGCCGAAGGATGAAGGAACAGGGAGGCGGGACACACATCCTTTTCTATCAGCCAGGATACGGATCGGCCGACCGGCCGGAATATTGCCCTACTTGCCTTCGAGATATTGCAGGGCAAGGAGGGAGAGCGCGCGCACCCCTTCATCAAAACCACTTTCGTCGATAAAAAAGTCGGGCGTGTGATGGGAAGGTACCTGCAAGGGGTCTGCGCCGGGGGGCATTCCGCCCAGGAAGAAGAAAAGCCCGGGTACTGCGTTGGCATAAAAGGAGAAATCCTCCGCCCAGGTCACCGGGCGGGTCACCTGCACCCGTTCCTCCCCCGCTGCGGCGAACAGGGCCGGCAGCATGCGGGCCGTCAGTTTCGCGTCATTGACCGTGACCGGATATTGCCGGTCGATGACCACCTCCGCCGTAGCGCCCTGGCTTTCCGCGATGGAAACGGCGGTCCGCCGGATCCGCGCATGGATATCCTCCTGCATACCCGGGTGGAACGTCCGGATGGTTCCGACCATCTCCGCCGTTTCGGGGATGATGTTGTTCCGGACCCCTGCGGTCAGTTTGCCGACCGTCAGGACCGCCGGCTCCAGGGTCAGCTCGACTTGGCGGCTGATGATGGTCTGGAGGCCCAGCACGATTTGGGAGGCGGTGACGATGGGGTCCACCCCGGACCAGGGCCGGGAGCCATGGGACTGCCGGCCGGTCACCCGGATGGAAAATTTATCCGCGGCGGCCAGCAGGCTACCCGGCTTGTATCGGATATGCCCCGCCTCGAGGTCGGCCGTGATATGGAGGCCGAACACCACTTCCGGGCGGTACTTATCGAACAAGCCTTCCGCCAGCATCAGCTCCGCGCCGCCCTGTTCCCCCGGTGGGGCCCCTTCCTCGGCCGGCTGGAAAATGAAGAGCACCGAGCCGGGAATATCCAGTCGCATCGCCGCCAACACCTCCGCCACCCCCATGAGGATGGCCGTGTGGGCATCGTGGCCGCAGGCGTGCATGACCCCGACATCCTGTCCCAGGTAAGTGCCCTGAACCTTTGAAGCGAAAGGCAAATCCACCCGTTCGGTTACCGGCAGCGCATCCATGTCCGCCCGGAGTGCCACCCTCGGACCGGGACGGCCGCCGGTGAGTAAGGCGGCGACCCCCGTATGGGCGATGCCGGTATCCACCTGCATCCCCAAGGAACGGAGATGGGCGGCGACCACGGCGGCGGTCCGGAATTCCCGGTTGGACAGTTCCGGGTTTTGGTGGAAATCCCGGCGCCAGGAAATGACTTTCGGCAGCACCTGGCCGGTCAGTTCGTCCACCCGGGCAACCTGGGCCGACAGCGGTGTGGCGCACGGCTGAAGCGCGAAAAAAAGGAGGAGGGCCCGGAAGGCCGGACGAAGGTCGGCCCGGCGGAGAATGGCGGTATATTCCATAGAAATGCTATACTTGGCAGATGAGACAAGGAAGGCGGTCGATGTAAGGAGACCGGAGAACCGTCGGTACTCCGGGCACCTTGATTCAAAAGTAATCATAAAAAAAACAAACCTGCGCGGCAGGTTTGTTTTTTTATCCGATCCCGTACGGACGATCCGCCCGCCGGCCACCTCAACCCAGGCCCTTGGCCACGAGGTAGCGCTCCGCATCCAGTGCCGCCATACAGCCCGTGCCGGCGGCCGTGATAGCCTGCCGGTAGACCTTGTCCTGGGCATCCCCGCTGGCAAAGACACCGGCGACATTGGTCCGGCTGCTTCCCGGCACCGTCACGATGTAGCCCGCCTCATCCATGGAAATGAAATCCCGGAAAATACCCGTATTCGGTTGGTGACCGATGGCGACGAAGAATCCCTCCACGGGCAGGGTGGTGGTTTCACCGGTCCGGTTGTTGCGAACCAGCGCCCCGTTGACCTTATCCTCCCCGAGCACTTCCACCGTCTCCGTATTCCAATGGACGGTGATGTTCGGGGTATTGAAAACCCGTTCCTGCATGATCTGGGAGGCACGAAGTTCGTCGCGGCGCACGATCAGGTGTACCTTCGGGCATAATTTGGCCAGGTAGGTCGCCTCCTCGGCGGCCGTATCCCCGCCACCCACCACGGCGACCTCCTTGCCCCGGAAGAAGAAACCGTCGCAGACGGCGCAGGCGCTGACCCCGTTGTTGAGCAAACGCTTTTCGGAGGGAAGTCCCAGGTATTTTGCGCTGGCGCCGGTGGAAATGATGACGGTGTAGGCATCGAGCCGCTCGCCGCTTTCCGTAAAGACCGCATGGAAGTCCTGTCGGGTGTCGAAATCCACCCGCTCAATCCGTTCATACCGGATATCCGTACCGAACCGTTCCGCTTGCTGCCGGAACTCCTCCATCATTTCCGGACCGCCGATCCCTTGGGGATAGCCGGGAAAGTTCTCGACATCCGTGGTGGTGATGAGTTGTCCGCCCGGTTCCGGCCCGGTGAAGAGGATGGGGGACATATTGGCGCGTGCTGCGTACACGGCAGCCGTATAGCCGGCAGGTCCGGACCCGATGATGATACATTTGTGAATTTTTTCAGCCATATCAGATATTGGGTTGATGTAAAGTTGCGTATTGAAGAAATGAAAGCCCGGCAAAGTAAATGCTTCTCCAGCGTGGCCTGCGTGACCCGGGTCACGCAGGCTTCCGCCCTATTCGGCGGCGGCGGCGTAATCGAGGACCAGCCGGGAAAGGGCCAGCAGACCGGTCCGGAAACCGCTTTCGTCGATGAAAAAATCGGGCGTGTGGTGCGGAGCTGCGTCCAGCGGATCCTGTCCCGCCGGCATACCGCCGAGGAAGAAGAACAAACCGGGCACCTCCCTGGCGTAGAAGGAGAAATCCTCCGCACCGGTGGAGGGCCGGTTGACGATGACATTTTCCTCCCCGGCGACGGAAAAGAGGGTCGGTAGCATTTGGGCCGTCAGCGCGGGATTGTTGTAGGTGACCGGGTAACCGATCTTGATATCCACTTCCGCCTGCGCACCTTGGCTTTCCGCAATGTGCGACACCGTCCGACGGATCCGTGCATGGATGTCCCGCTGCATGGCGGTATCCAGGGTCCGGATGGTGCCGACCAGTTCCGCAGTTTCCGGGATGATGTTGTTGCGGACGCCCGCCTGGATTTTTCCGACAGTGATGACGGCCGGTTCCTTGGTCAGTTCCACCTGCCGGCTGACGATGGTCTGCAGTCCGAGGATGACCTGGGCTGCGGTGACGATCGGATCGACGCCGGACCAGGGACGGGAGCCATGCGATTGTTTGCCCAGGATCCGGATGGTGAACATGTCCGAAGCCGCCATCAATCCGCCGGGTTTGTACCGGATCTTCCCCACCTCCAGGTCCGAGCTGACATGAAGGCCGAAGACGACTTCCGGCCGCGGATCGTCGAACAAGCCTTCTTTCAGCATCAGCTTGGCCCCGCCTTCCTCCCCGGGCGGAGCCCCTTCCTCCGCCGGCTGGAAGATGAAAAGGACCGTCCCTGCCAACTCCTGACGCATCCCGACGAGCACTTCCGCAACCCCCATGAGGATGGCGGTATGGGCGTCGTGTCCGCAGGCGTGCATCACCCCCACTTCCTGTCCCAGGTACTCGGAACGCTCCCGGGAGGCGAAAGGCAGCGGAACCCGTTCCACGACCGGCAACGCGTCCATGTCGGCGCGAAGGGCCACGACCGGGCCGGGTTTGCCCCCCCGGAGCACACCTGCAACCCCGGTATGGGCGATGCCGGTACGGACTTCCATGCCCAAGGACCGGAGATGTTCGGCCACCTTTTCCGCCGTCTTGTATTCCCGGTTGGACAACTCCGGGAACCGGTGGAAATCCCTCCGCCATTCGACCACCTTGTCCAGGACCGCATCCACGCGTCCCTCCAGGGGGTCGGCCGACTGGCCGGACAGGCCGACGGGGTTCAGGACCGAAAGGATACCCCACAAGGCCAGAAGCAGCGTGGCGGGCTTGATTTGTCCCGGGTGAGGACCGGGCGGGCGTATTTCCGGGCGACGGCCCGGCCAGGATGCCTTTTTCATCGGATGTTTTTTTTTGAAGAAACAAGCCAGGGTCTTCATTTCCGACCGACTGCCTTTTTTTTTACGGTCCGAAAGTAGCGAGGTTCCCGCAGGGAAGGAAAGCCGACCCGTAAAAAAAGCAACCCATCGCGGTAAAAAAGTAGGAAAAAGGAATCCTCCTATTGCCGGCGGCCCGCTAATTTTACCGCTTGTTTAAAAAAAAACATCAACACCATGCAACAGTCTATCGCCATTTTGTGCGCGGGGGGACCAGCCCCGGGCATCAACACGGTCATCAGCACCATTTCCAAAGTGTTCCTCCGGGACGGGTACCGGGTGCTCGGTATCCATGACGGCTACCAGCACTTGTTCGACGGCCGTGCGGAAACCGTGGAAATGGATTTCCAGTTTGCGGACCTCATTTTTCCACGGGGAGGCTCCGCCCTGCGGATGAGCCGCTACAAGCCGAAGGACCATGAATTTTCCGCCAGGTTCTTCGTGGAGAACAACGTGGTCCTGCTGGTCACCATCGGCGGCGACGATACCGCATCCACCAGCAACCGGCTGACGAAATGGCTGGCTTCCCAAGACATCAACATCCAGAATATCCACGTTCCGAAAACCATTGACAACGACCTGCCCTTGCCAGACATGATGCCCACCTTCGGTTTCAATTCCGCCAAGGATGAAGGGGTGCGCATCAGCAATACCATCTATGAGGATGCCCGCACCAGCAAGACCTGGTTCGTCATTTCCTCCATGGGCCGGTCCGCCGGCCATCTCGCCTTCGAAATCGGGGCCAGCTGCCATTTCCCGATGATCATCATCCCGGAGATGTTCGACAGCACCAAGGTCACCCTGGAGAAGATCACCAACCTGATCATCTCCTCCATGGTCAAGCGCAAACTGAACGGCATCGAGCATGGGGTGGCCATTGTCAGCGAAGGGATTTTCCACATCCTCGACGAGGACGAGATCAAGAACTCCGGAATCAGTTTCACCTATGACGCGCACGGTCATCCGGAGCTTGGCAACGTCAGCAAGGCGCACATCATCAATGTCCTGGTCCAGCGCAAACTCAAGGAACTCGGCATCGACATCAAGAGCCGGCCGGTGGAACTGGGCTATGAGGTACGCTGCACCCGACCGGTCGCCTTCGACCTGACGCTCTGCACCATCCTGGGCATGGGGGTTCGGAAACTTTTCGAACACGGCCTGCGGGGCTGCATCGTCTCCACCAACGCCGCCGGGGAAATCGTACCGCTGTTCATGAAGGACATCGAGGATGAAAGCGGGAAGATCCCGCCCCGCTTGGTCAATATCAAATCGGAATTTTCCCAGCTGATCCTCAGCGACCTGCACGTGCTCACCGAACAGGATTACGGGAAAGTGCAGGGCATGCTCGCCCATCCGGAGCAATACGACTTCCACAAGCTGCTCAACTGGAAGTTCGCGCCGTCGGGCATCCTTCGGCCTGCACAATAGACGCGGCCGCGCAACGGGGGAAGGTCGATGGAACGGGGTGCGGAGTGATTCCGCACCCCGTTTTTGTGCGGGACGGAGCTTGGGAAGCCGGAAGCGCATTACCGCCGCCGGCCGTCCTGGATACCTTTCCGGTACGGGATGTTGATGAAATCCAGCTTGCCCGGCTTGACCCGGATGTAGAAGCTGTAGGTATTGAAAAAGGGCTGCCAGCTTACGCCCATTTCCCAGCAGTGCAAGTCGCGGGAAAAGCTGAAATCCGGGTAGGTGATCCGCCGCGAGGTGAAATCATAACCGAAGTTCCCGACGGAGATATACCAGTTGCGGGTCAGCTTGATGCTGCCTTGGGAAGCGATGGAGTGGGTGCTGATGAGGATGGTGTCCGATTGGCTCTTGGTATCATAGCGTTGTTGGACGGTGAGGTTGTGGCTGATGGAGAAGTTTTCGAAGAGGCTGAGGAAATCCGCTTCGGCGGCATCGCCGGACCGGTCCGGGTCATCGGCGGACGGACGGTTGCCGACCTGTTGGTCGGTATTGACCCCGTTGATCAGGTCGCGGAGCCGGGAGACGGTGATATTGGTGGTGATGGTGGAGTTCCAGCCGGCCACCCGGAGCGGTTTGCCGGAATCCTGGTAATGGAACCGGTTGATGCGGCTGCCGGTATTGGGGTTGATGGCATAGGGATCCAGCACGATCCCGAACCGGAAAGAGGAGATCCCGTTGAAGAGATTGGTGTTGCCGGTGATGTTCGTTTGGCTGAAGTTCAGGGAATCCGCAGCGAAATTATAGTTCCCGCTGACGGAGACCCCGTTGAGGAGGCGGACGTTCTTGAGGGTGGAATCCCGGCGGGAGAAGACCTTGGCCTCGAAAAGGTTGCCGAAGCCATAGTTCAGGTTCATTTGCCGGCCTGCGGTGGAGGGAGTCCCGTAACCGGCCAGCTGGTTGTTTTCGAAAATATTGTATCGGAGTTCCTCGTCGGAGGAGAGGTCTTTGCGGACGGTCTTGAAATAGCCCCAGTCCGGATTGGTATAATCCGGCGTGAAGCTGAATCCGAAGGTCGGGGTGATGACATGCCGCAGGCCGCGCAAGGGACCGCGCTTGAAAAGCAGGGTGCCGAAGACCTTCGTGCTCATGCTCATGCCGGCATTGTATTCCCGGAAGGGCTTGAAGCCGACATCCTCCATGGTCACCACCCGGCCGTTCTGCACCGTATCATAGACCACCTGTTGTTCCCCGTCGGGGCTGACGATGACACTGGTATCGACGACGACGGTGGGGTCCAGGGATTTTTCGACCGACTTGAAATACCAGACCTCCTTGTAATTGGCGGAGGGGGAGAAGGTGAAATACTTGAGCAGGGTGAAACTGGTGGAGGTGTTCACATTGTGCCGCGCGCCGTACTTGGCATCCCGTAGGGTTTGGCGGGTAAATAGCGTCGAGTCCTTGGCGGTGAATTGGTTCCTGGCTTCGGCGGTATAACGCATCTGAATGCGTTCATACCATTTCTCACCACCCGTCTTGACTTTCCGTTTGAAGGGGTAGAGGTTTTGAGTTTGGAAATTGAAGGTGGGGAAGCTGATGTTGACATCCCGGGTGCTGGTGTTTTGGGAGTGGTTGAAGCTGAGGCTGAGGTCGAAAGGCTTGTCGAAACGTTGCCGGAAGCTCATGTTGGAGTTGAGTGAGTTTTGGAAGCGGGCATTGGCGTCCGTTTGGTTGCTGCGTTGGTAATCGCTGGTCTGGAGGTTTATGCTTCCTCCGAAGGTCCGGTAAGGATGCGCCTTGGCATCCTGATTATGGGACCAGTTCACGATGAAGGAGGGGGAGAAGCGGGGCTTGCCGGTGGCGTCCTCCGTTCGGAGATAGGCCATGCTGAGGTTGGCGGAGCCGTTGTACTTGTAGCGTTGCCGGTAATTCGAGCGGGTATGGACACGGAACGTCCCTTTGAGATAGACATCGCCGGTCACGCTCAGGTCCCAGTGGTCGTTCATGGGAAAATACCAGCCCAGGTTTTCCAGTCCGAATCCCCAGGCCTCGGAATACTCATAATTGCGGGGAAAGATAAGGCCCGTCCGTTTCCCCTGTTTCAGGGGGAAGAAGCCGAAAGGAAACCACAGGGGGGTGGGGATATCCCCGATGACGAGATTGCAGGGGCCGACCACGGCGACCTTGTCCTGTACGATTTTCTGTTTGCTGCTGCGGATACCGAAATGGGGATGTTCCAGGTCGCAGGTGGAGAAGATGGCGTTCTTGCTGTAAATGATGTTCGAGCGGGTGGAATCCTCCCCGGCGCCGATGAATTTTCCTTTTTCACCCACGACGTTCAGGCCCTGTTGCATGGATTGGGCCTGGGTATAGACCCCTTTGTAGGTCTTGAAATTATATTCGATCCGATGGGCGGAAAACTGCTGGCTGCCCTGTTCGAAGGTAGGTTTCCCGACCAGTTGGTTGAGGACTTGGCGGCCTTCTGCGATGAACACATTGCGCTGCCAATCCACCAGGATATAAGCGGCCTTGATGGTCAGTCCCTCGTACTTCAGGGTGGCATCCCCCCAAAGATGGAGTTGCTTGTGCACGATATCGAGGAAGGAGGAATCCTGGGCGGTGGCATCGAGTTCGGCGGTGATGGCATCCGGGGAGATGGCGATGCTGTCCCAATTGATGGAACCCGGTGCCGGAGGCGGCAAGGTATCCGGGCCGGAAGGCCGGCCCTCGGCCAGGATGCCCGGGACAGGTTGTGCTCGGGCATTTCCCATAGAAAGCACTAACAATGAAATAATTATATTTAACTTTGTGTTCAAGGTGCTGAAGGAAGTTAGTGCCGGAAAGAGCCGGCCGCTTGGTTCCGGTTGGGAAAGGGGGTTGTCGCTACCCTGTAAGAACCTATCAAATAACCGGTTACGGCGAAATACGTCGACAAGCTGGCCCATCAATACCACTGCTCATGAGGAATCGGGCATTTGTTTGCATAACGTTGATTCTGGTTACGTATTCCATCGGGAGCGCCGGTGGATGGGCAAAATCCGTTCATACCGGCAAAAATATAAAAGCGGAGCCAAGAAACACATCCGAAGGTAATCGGCCGGAGGCCGGGGTCGATTCGATCTTGCCGCAGGACGGAAAGCGGGTTGCCGATGTAGTGCCCGGAAGCATGCTTCGGACGATAGTCATCGACCCGGGGCACGGCGGACATGACCCCGGTTGTTCGGGCGCCTATTCCAAGGAAAAAAAGCTGGTGTTGTCCATTGCGCAGTACTTCGCCACCAACCTGCGGAACAACTATCCGGACCTGCGGGTATTGATGACCCGGACGAAGGATGTGTTCATTCCCTTGCATGAGCGGGCGGCGATGGCCACCCGGGAGCAAGCGGACCTGTTCGTATCCATCCATTGCAACTTCATCCCGAAGGCCGGCCACATCCAAGGGATGGAGACTTACGTATTGGGCCTGCACGCCACGGAAGCCAACCTGGAGGTGGCCAAGAGGGAAAACGAAGCCATTCTGCTGGAGGACAATTACGAGGAGACCTACGGATACGACCCCAACTCCCCCGAGGCGCACATCGTCCTGTCCATGTTCCAGAATGTCTTTTTGGACAACAGTATCCGGTTTGCCGAGCAGGTACAGGCCGCAGCCGCAGCGGGCGGGCGTGGCGACAGAGGGGTTCGGCAAGCCGGGTTCCTGGTCCTGCGGCATGCGACGATGCCGAGTGTGTTAGTGGAGACCGGCTACCTGAGCAACCGGAAGGAAGAGGCCTATCTGGCCAGTGACGACGGTCAACGGGAACTGGCAAATGCGCTGTTGCTGGCTTTCGACCGCTACAAGCAAGCGCTGGAGGGTAGTCCGGCGCAGGCGGAGCTCCGGCTGCTCCCGCTCAGCGGGCAACAGGCCGATGTACCGGTGGCCGATGCGGAAGTACCGGCCGGCACCGGTACCGCGGCGCCCTCAACTCCCCGACCGGTATTGACAAGCTTTCCGGACAAAGGAAGCAGGACCGAGCCGACCGGGCAAGGAACAGCCGACGCCCTGGAGTACCGCGTGCAGTTGCTCGCCTCTCCCGTCGAGGTCAGGCAAACGGGGGAGAAATGGTCCCGGCTGACTAATTTGGTAGAAGTTCGGCAGGAAGATAACTACTATAAATACCAGGTTTGTAATTTAGCCACCGAAAAAGAAGCCCGCCGGGTAAAAGAGCAAGTGCGGTCGGCCGGGTTCCATGATGCCTTCATCGTCACTTACCGCAACGGCCGCCGCAGCAATTAATCTTCACCTTCACCCTTCCTCATGCGTAAAGAAACAAAAATCGCCATCTTCACCATCCTGACTGTCGCCCTGGCGATTTGGGGCTACAAGTACCTACGGGGATTCAATATCCTCAGCGAAAAGAACACCCTTTTCGCCGTATTTGACCGGGTGGACGGACTCCGGGTATCCACTCCCATCTACATCAACGGCCTGGAGGTCGGCTTGGTGGCGGATTTCCAACAGGAGCCGGGCGACCTGAACACCATCGTCGTGGAGATGCACCTTGACAAATCGATCAAGCTTCCGGTCGATGCCGTCGCCGAAATCATCACCAACAGCCTGATGGGCGGCACCACCATCAACCTGGTCTTCCAGGGAACCTGCGACGGGGGCGGTTGTTTGCAGGACGGCGCCCGTATCAAAGGGGTCATGAAAGGGATGTTGGCTTCCTTTGCCACACCCGACGAGGTGGCCGTTTATATGAAGGAACTAAATAGCGGCCTGCAGAAGTTGTTCGACACCCTGGCCTACCGGGTGGGAGAGAACCCGGACCTCCGCCAAGGCATGGATGATATCCAGGCGACCCTGGCCAACCTCCGGTCGACGACCGAACGCCTGGACCAGCTGACCCTGCGGTCGTCGGGATCGGTGGAGAAAAGTCTCGCATCCGTCGCCTCGATTACCAAGACCCTGGAGGAAAGCAACCAGCAGATCAAGGTCATCCTTGACAATACGGCCCGGCTCAGTGAGGACCTTCGGGCGGCAGATGTAAAGGGTATCGCCCTGGAGACCCGGACCGGTATCCGGCAATTGACCAGCACCCTGGAGACTTCGGAAAAGACGGTAGCCCAACTCGGAAGCGTCCTGACGCAGTTGCAGTCCGGCGAAGGTGCCCTGTCCAAACTCCTGCAGGACAAGGAGCTTGCGACCCATCTATCGGAGACCATCCGGAACCTGGACCTGCTGCTGCTGGATATCCGACTTCACCCGGAACGGTACCGCCGCATCCTTTCCGGCAAAAAAATCCCGTACCAGGCGCCGGCCGCTACGGAAGGGTAGGGGTAGCCTCGTTCCTGCCGCCTTCATGGTTGGGCAAACAACAAGCGGAGGCGCTTCAACAGCCGGATCATCTTCAGGTTGATGCCTGTCCCGGCGTTGAAGAAAATACCGTTGACCGTTATCCATCCCCCCTCATGCCGTCGGATTTCCTCCAGGTTCCGGTAGTATACACGTTGGCTATTTTCCATCGGCATCTTCCAATACAGGCATTGGTCCGTCATGGCGTAACCGTCCCGGAAATTCCCCAAAAGGGACAAATTGGCGATAAAGAAAATGGTTTCCTTGGGCTTGGGAAACAGGAATCCCTTTGCGGCATTCTTCATCTTGTCCGCCGGCATCGAAATGAAGTCGGTGAACACCTTGTCGAATTCCACCCCGAAATCCAGGTAATCGGCCACCATTTCCGAAAGCCGGATTTCATCCGATGCCAAGCCCTGCCAACGCAACATTTTTTCCGGATAGGTCACCTCGTTCAGGTCTTGGCAGTGCAGGATGAAGAAAAAATCCAGCAAGTCCTCGAATGCCGCCTGCAGGAGCCGGTTACGGTGGGGGTCGGAGCCTTCGCTGTCCAGCGTCATTTCCGCCAATTGTCCGATTCGCAAATCCACCTGTCGCTGGAACGGACTTTTTTGGAATCGATCGGAAAAGGAAGCCCGGCGGGCAGGAAGTACTTCTTCCGAAAGCCGCCGTTCGAATGCCAGGAGGAAACGGTCCTTCAATTCCCGCTCCGCAGCCTTCCGGTGTTCGTTACCGAAGATGTGGTCGAATCGGCCGGATGCGTTCGAATCCCGGAACAATTGGAGGCCACAATGCCGGCAGGCGGAATCTTGCAAGCGGTTTTCGGAACCACAAGCGGGGCAACAGACTGTTTCCTCCATCACCCGGGTGCCGCAGAAAGGACAGGAATCCGCTGCCGGTGCCAAGGGAAGCTGACAGGATAAACACTTTTTCATGTCGGAACAGTGGTGCGACCCCCAGGAAATCCCATCGCCGGCACAGCGGTCATGTGTCGGTGTTTGCGAAGCCGGTCGAGGACCCAATTCGGTGGCCGTCCTGCGAAAGTAGGGAAATCCGTCGGAACCGGAAACGGTCAAAGGCGGCAAGGGCAGGCAAGGGCAAACTTCCGGATGGCTTGAACCAGTCCCTCCCTCGGTTGTTGTAACAGACCGGGACAGCACACCGGGCAGACCGGATGATCCCGTCGCCATGACAGCCGGCGCAACCGGCTGCGGATTACAACTCACCCGATTGCCATGCCAACACCACAGGAGGAAAAGCCATACAGCGAATACGACAATTTCGCATTCCATCCTTACAACGTCATGTTGTTCCTCTCCTTGTTTGCGATCACGGCCCTTTTCATCGCGCTGTCCGCCGCTTTCATCTACACCAGGGTGCAGAGCGGGGTGGCCGGCATCCGTATCCCGCTGTTGTTCGGATTCAACACCTTGGTGTTATTGGCCAGCAGTCATCGGATGATGGTCGCCAACCGTTGCTACCGAACGGATGACACCTTGGGATACCAACGGGCGCTTCGGGCCACCATGTGGTTGTCGGTCGGCTTCCTGGCCCTGCAGATCCTGGCTTGGGGCCAATTGTTCCGACAGAACATCCTGATGCAATCGGATAATTCAGCCGCTTACCTGTATTTATTGTCCATCCTACATTTCCTGCACGTGGTGGCCGGCATCCCCTTCCTGTGGCTGTTCCTACGGGCCGCCCGGAAACAGATGCAGGAACCGGTGACGGTACTGGTTTACTTTTCCGATCCGGAAAAACGGCTGCGGCTGCGGCTGCTTTCGATCTACTGGCATTTCCTGGACGGTCTCTGGATTTTCCTGGTCCTGTTCCTGCTGGCGAATTACCTGATTTGAAGTCTTGAAGTTAGTCGGGGTGCAGGTAAATACCCTGGACATCGTTCCCGATCATAGATAACCTGAGTATCACGTGACTGTTTTTATCCTTTGCATCATCAGTAAGGGACAACGGACATCATCGCCTGTGGCTCCATGGTAACCGCACTCCCCTCCGCAACAGTCAACGTACGGCCCACGGCATGCACCCCGGCGGATATCAGTATCGTGAAGCCTTCCGGTACAACGACATCCTGACAGGAATAGGGAGGAAAGCCGGAATCCCAGTTTTTACCATCGTTCCATTTCAAGCCATCCCCTGCGCCGGTCCAGGTCACCGACTCGGCAGTCACCGTACCGACCACTTCCGAAACCGGCGGAAGGGTGCATCCGTCACCGCCGAAGAGCGTCACGATACAATCGTAGTTACCTGCTGCCAGATTGGGAAATAGGGGAACATATTGATAACTCTCTCCACCATCGATGGAATACCCCCATTGTCCACCGGGCGGGCCTCCCTGGACCACCATGGAGATGATCCCATCGGATTCGCCACAGTTTTCCGGCGTCGAATAGATGGTCAGGGTAGGCACGACCACCGAAACGACGGACTGACAGGACTGTGTGTTCCCATGTCCATCCGAGGCCGTCAATAGGACGGTATTCGGGCCTGAGTCTCCACAATCGAATTGATTCGGCGTAACACTGATAAGTTCAATAGTGCCACAGTTATCATAGGATTCCAGCGTATTCCATACGGAGGAAGGATCAAGCGTGGTTGAACTCCATAAAACGAGGGTAGTATCCTTACATACCAAAGTGGGCTTTCGCTTATCCAATACCGTGACCGTCGCGGTGCAGGTGCCGGTGTTTCCGGAACTGTCCGTGACCGTCAAGGTGACGGAATTTGCGCCTAATTCGGCGCAGTAGAAGGTATTCGGATTTAAAGTCATGCTCGCGATCCCGCACGCATCTGCGGAACCATTGTCGACCGATGCGGCGGTGGTG
>CAZNLJ010000004.1:0-175051 GCA_964573725.1 uncultured Saprospiraceae bacterium | reverse complement strand
CGTCGGGGCGTGGCACATCGGCAGGTTCAATAACTATGGATAACAGAAAATCAATCTTTTGTAATTGATTGTTTTGCAGGGTTGAGGTGCGGAAGATGAGCGGTGCCCCGCGGGCGATGGCTTCCGTGCTGCCTTGCCGGGCCAGCCGTTCCGGCAAAGCTGAACACAAGCTCGTGTCCTGATGCGCCCCACTTGTGGCGGCGGGACGAAATGGGAAGGCACGACGAAAAAGCGCCCTGCTGTCGCGACAGCAGGGCGCTTTTCCGTCGGCGGATATCCTTGGCCGGTACCGGCGTCGGATCAGGCGGCGCTGTTGCCTTTGACCTGGTTCCAGGCGCGGATCAGGATGAAGCCGGACAAGGTGGCGATGGCGAAGCCGATGAAAGCCTTGGTGGTTTCGCCGTAGAGGAAGAAGCCCAGTCCGAAAAGGGCGCCGTAGACGAGGAAACAACCCGTGACCATACAGACGATTTCCAGGGGTAGCTTTCCGGCGACGACCTCACCGGCATGGATGTCACCCGTGTGGATACCTTTCTGGATGACCGGCTGCCAGCCGGCGGGGTGTGGCTTGATGAGCCGGTAGAACCGGAGCAAGGTCGCCTGGGCGGTCGGCTGCGTGAGGAAGGTGACGAGGATCCAGCCTGCGGAAGTGATGGCCACGCCGGAAATCAGCTTGATATGGGTTTCGAGTCCGGTGGCGAAGAATTCGAAATAACAGGCTACGACAAAGGAAATGACCATGGCGGACAGTTCGCTCCAGGCATTGATGCGCCACCAGAACCAGCGGAGGATGAAGATCAGCCCCGTTCCGGCGCCGATTTGCAGGAGGATGTTGAACGCTTGCAGGGCATTGGACAAGGCCAGGGCCACGAGGGCGGAGAAAACCATGAGGAAGACCGTGGATATCCGGCCGACGTTGACCAGTGTTTTTTCATCTGCATCCGGTCGGATGAAACGCTTGTAGAAATCGTTGACCACATAGCTGGCACCCCAGTTCAGGTGGGTGGCGATGGTGGACATGTAGGCGGCGATCAGGGCGGCGACGACCAGGCCCAGCAATCCGGAAGGCAGGAAGGTCATCATCGCCGGATACGCGAGGTCGTCGTTGATGACATTTTCCGGCAAGTCGGGAAAGGCGGTACGCAGGGAAGCGATGTCCGGGTAAATGACCAGCGAGGCCAGGGCGACCAGGATCCAGGGCCAGGGCCGCAACGCATAATGGACGAAATTGAAGAACAGCGTGGCGGTGATGGCATGTGTCTCGGTTTTGGCGGACAGCATGCGTTGGGCGATGTAGCCTCCCCCGCCGGGCTCCGCACCGGGATACCAGACGCTCCACCATTGCACGGCCAAGGGAAGGATCAGGAAAGGCAACAGGGCGTTCATATCATTGAAATCCGGCAGCACGGAGAGCTTGGGGCTTACGTTGGGATGTTGCAGCAGATTGGACAAGCCTCCGATTTCCGGCAGGTTGACGACGACGACGGCGGCGCCGACGACCCCGATCATTGCGACGATGAACTGGAAGAAATCCGTCCAGATGACACCGGTCAGTCCCCCCAGGGAAGTATAGACCACGGTGACGAGGGAGGCGATGAGGATGGTCTGGACAGGAGACAAGCCCAAGAGGACCCCGCCGATCTTGATGGCGGCAAGGGAGACGGTCGCCATGATCATGACGTTGAAGAAGACGCCCAGATAGAGTGCGCGGAATCCGCGCAGGAAAGCGGCGGCTTTTCCGGAATAGCGCAGTTCATAAAACTCCAGGTCGGTCAGCACCCCGGACCGGCGCCACAGCTTGGCATAGACGAAAACGGTCAGCATGCCGGTCAGCAGGAAGGCCCACCATTGCCAGTTGCCGCTGACGCCGTTTTTGCGGACGATATCGGTCACGAGGTTGGGGGTGTCCGCACTGAAGGTGGTGGCGACCATGGAGAAGCCGAGCAGCCACCAGGGCATGGAGCGGCCGGACAGGAAATATTCGGAGGCGCTCTTGCCCGCCCGTTTGCTGACGACCAGGCCGATGACCAGGGAGAGGACGAAGAAGGCCGCAATGAAGGACCAGTCCAAGGTTGATAATTGCATTTTCGTTTGTTTTGAAAGTAATGGTTGTTCGTCGATCGGGAAGGCGGCACCTGTAGGAAGGATTGCCGCAAGGGGCGGGCCGCCCGGAAAAAGTGGCTGGACCGGCGGCGGACAGCCGTGAGGAACCGACACCCGTACTACCCGGTGCCCAAAGTAGGGAACCCCCGGCACTGCTGCAAGATGCGATTAAATTTCAGTAAAAAAAAAGGAAAGGCATTCCTGCCTTTCCCTCTAACTAAACCTGTCCAAGTTGGTTGAACCAAAAGAACGTACAAAAAATCCGATGGATCGGAAGCGGGAAGTGGACGGGAACCACCCAGCCTATTGTTGCCATTCGAAATGCCAACGGGCGAACGCTTCCATGGCTTCGTATTCCGCCAGGCCGAGCCGGCGATACAATTCTGCGGTGGCCTTGTTCCGGTCCTTGGCGCGTTGGTAGAACTCCCGGCGGTCCTCGCCGGGGAAGGGGGCGCTGTCCTTTTGCGATTGGTGCATGAAAATGGCTTTCTGTTTGCGCTGCACCTGGTCCGGAGACATCGGGATGGCCATATCTATTTCATGGATGAGGAATTCGTGCCAGGCACCCCGGTAGAGCCAGAGCCAGCAATCCTTCATCCAAGGTTGGTCCTTGAGTTGGTGGAAAGCGGCGAAGATGGCATCGAGGCAAACGCGGTGGGTGCCATGGGGGTCGGCGAGGTCACCGGCGGCATATACCTGGTGCGGTTGGATTTTTTCCAGCAGGCCGGCCACGATGTCGATATCCGCTTGGCTGACATCCCCTTTGCGGACCTTTCCCGTCTCGTAGAAAGGCATGTCGAGGAAATGGATGTGCCCGTCGTCCAGTCCGCTGTACCGGGCGCCTGCCCGGGCTTCCCCCCGTCGGATGAGGCCTTTGATGGAGCGGACTTCCGCGATATCGGCTTCGCCTTGTTTTTTCTGGTTGAGGAACTTGATGACCTTCCTGTATTTCTTCTCTATTTCCTCGTTGTGGAAGCCTTGGACCTGGCTGTAGTCGGCGAGGAACTCGGCGAATCGGCGGGCATCGTGGTCGTGGACGGCGATATTGCCGCTGGTCTGGTAGGCCACATGGACATCATGGCCCTGGTCGGCCAGGCGCATGAAGGTGCCCCCCATGGAGATGACGTCGTCATCCGGGTGCGGAGAAAAGATGAGGCAACGTTTGCGGGCCGGTACCGCCCTTTCGGGCCTCGTTTTGTCGTCCGCGTGCGGTTTTCCGCCGGGCCAACCCGTGATGGTTTGTTGTAATCGATTGAAAATTTTTATGTTGAGGTCGTATGCCCCGTTTTCGAGGAGCATGAGTTCGCTCAGGCCATGTTCGTTGTAGTCTTCGTTGGTAAGTTTCAGGATGGGCTTACCGGTTTGTTGGGATACCCAGACAACGGCCTGGCAGGCCAGGTTTTCCGTCCAGTTGACCATTCCGCACAGCCAGGGCGCCGTGACGCGGGTGAGCCGTTCGGCGGCGGCCTTATCCAGCAGGACCCGGATGTTCTTGTGCTTTTGGAGGAAGGAAGCGGGATAGGACAAGGAAATCTCCCCTTCCACTGCCTGGGCGAGGATGGGCGCCTTGTGCTGTCCCCAGACGAGCAGGAAGATGGTGCGGGCCTTCATGATACTGGCGATTCCCATGGTGATGGCCCTGGTCGGCACATTCTCCTCGAATACGAAATCCTTGATGGCGTCCCGGCGGGTAAGGATGTCCAGTCTGACCATCCGGGTGGTGGAGGTTTCCCAGGAACCCGGTTCGTTGAAGCCGATATGTCCGGTCCGTCCGATTCCCAACAGTTGCATATCGATGCCGCCGTGGATGTCAATCTGTTTCTCATACCATTCGCAGTAGGATTGCACCTCCTCCATGGGAATGTTGCCGTCCGGGATGTGGATGTGCGCTTTGGGGATGTCGATATGGTCGAAGAGGTGTTCGTGCATGAACCGCCAGTAGCTCTGGGGGGCTTCCTTGGGCATGGGGTAGTATTCGTCGAGGTTGAAGGTGAATACATTGTAGAAGCTCAGCCCTTCTTCACGATGCAGGCGGACAAGTTCCCGATAGACTTGGATGGGCGAGGAGCCGGTGGCGAGCCCGAGGACGAATTTTTCCCCGTCCTGTTGTTTTTGGCGGATGGCCAGGGCAATGCTGCGGGCGACATGGATGGATGCCTCTTTCGAGTCATCGTAGATCTTGACCGGTAGTTTTTCAAAAGTCTTGAATTGGAAGCGCAGCGCGCCTTGCGGATGGGCGTCATTCATGGTGGAAGCGTTGAGCATGACCGATGGATTTAGGATGATGGCGGTTTAGGGGGAGCGGGAACCGGCAGGTGGAGCCCGCCGGCCCAGACGAGGGCCGCTGCGCCCAGCAAGGCTGCATCATTTTCCCCGAGGGAAGAGGGCAGCACGTTCAGTTTTCCCCGATGGAAAGCCAATGCATGACGTTCCAGGCTGCGGATGGTCGGGGCGAACAGCATGTCCCCTGCGGAAGCGAGACCACCGGAGAGGACGAATACCTCCGGTTCGAACCAGGCGGCCATATCCGCCAGGGCCCGGCCCAGGATGTCCCCTGTCTTCTCGAACGCCGCCGTGGCGATCGGGTCGCCTGCCGCTGCGGCATCGAAGATGTCGCGGGAGGTCATGCGGTCATAGGAGATGGCGCGCAGGCTGCTGGCGGCGAGGGATTGTCCGAGCATCTCGAATACGGTCCTTTTCAGGCCGGTGGCGGAGACATAGGTTTCCAAACAGCCCGAACGGCCGCAACCACAGGTGCGGCCTCCGCTTTCGACGCAGATGTGACCGGCTTCACCGGCATGGCCTTGGGCCCCTTGCAGCAGGACACCGCCCGAGACGACACCGCAGCCCAGCCCGGTTCCCAGGGTCAGCAGGACGAAATGCCGCCTGCCGTCGGCCGTCCCGTACCGCATTTCCCCCAAGGTGGAGGCATTGCTGTCCTTGACCAGGAATACCGGCAGTCCTGTCCGCTCGGACACCAGCTCGACGAACGGGAAGACGTCGCGGAAGGGCAGGTTGGCTGCGTGCTCGATGGTGCCATTGCGTTCGTTTACGCTCGGAGCACCCGCACCGATGCCGGAAATCGCGTACTGGTCGGCCAATTCCGCGACGACCGCCAACAGGGTATCCAGGAAAGCGTGCTCGTCCGCTTGTTCCGTCGTGGGGAACGAGCGGCGGGTCACAATCCGGCCGTCCATGTCCACCAACGCGAATTTGGTGGAGGTCCCCCCGATGTCTATGCCCAAAGCAAGTTCTTTCACCCGTGTACGTCGTAAGGACCGGAACGGAAAACCATCCTGCAGGGTGGTTTCCCGTTCCGGGAGCCGTCATAAACTTGATGTCCAAAGGCCTTCCGCATGCCCGGACCCGACCGGAACCCTGGTTTTTCCGGGCAGGGAAAAGGAAAGCCGGTCCCGTCACCCGACCTGCCGGAACCCGGGATTGTCGCGGTGACAAAGAAAATTAGGATGCCCAAATCTAAGAATATTCCGGTAGGCCGTGTGCGCACACATAAAAAATAAATTTTTTATCCGCCGGTCCGAAACGAAATAATCCTAAATTTAGCGCCGCCGTCGGCGACAGACTCCGGCAGTTTGGGATGCCATTTTCCTGGCCATGGTTTTCAAAAGATGACGAAGCGAATACGGATCAAAGACATTGCCGAGAAGGCCGGCGTCTCCGCCGGTACGGTCGACAGGGTCCTCCACAACAGGGGCAGTGTTTCCGCATTGGTCAAGCAAAGGGTCCTCGAGGTGATGGCCAGCCTGGGGTATGAGCCGAACATCATCGCCAGCACGCTCGCCTACAACCGTACCCGGCGTATTGCGACCCTGATGCCCGAATTCCATTCGGACCCGTATTGGGCACAGCCGGACCTCGGCATCGAGCGGGCTTTCCAGGCGGTCAGGCATTACGGCGTGGTCCGGCAAGCCTGCTTCTTCGGGTTGTTCGACCCGGACCAGTTCATGGAACAAGCCCACAAGATCCTGGATGATTCGCCGGACGGGATTCTTTTCGCCCCGGTTTTCCACCGCGAGAGCAAGATGCTGCTGCAGGAATGCCGGGAACGGCATATCCCCAACGTCATGATCAATACCCATATCGAGAATGCCGATTCCTTGTGTTACATCGGGCAGGACAGCTACCAGAGCGGTGTGTTGGCCGCCCGCCTGTTGCACTTCGGCCTGAACCGGGGCGATACGGTCCTGCTCGTCAACCTGGAGGTCGGCAGTTACAATGCCATGCACCTCATCGACAAGGAGAAAGGGTTTCGGGATTATTTCGCCCGTTTCCCGGCAGAGCAGATCCATATTGTGAAAAAAGATATGGAGGAGTTCGACGACACCGGAAAAATGTCGGCTTTTCTCCAGGACCTTTTCTGCGAACACCCTGCCTTGAAAGGTATTTTCTTCACCAATTCCCGGGCTTACAAGGCTGTCCGCTGCATGGAGCCGGAGCGACGTAAGCAGGTCAAGCTGGTCGGTTTCGACCTCATTCCGGACAACCTGGCCTTTCTGCGGGACCAGGACATCGATTTTTTGATCAACCAGAACCCCGTCCAGCAAGGGTTCCTCGGGGTGACGAGCCTCTTCAACCACCTGGTAAAAAAGGAGGAGGTGGAAAGGAAGCAATACCTCCCCCTGGATATCGTGGTCACGGAAAATGTGGATTATTACCTCCGGCGGCAGGAAGAAATGCAATTGTTCGTCTGATGCCGGCCCTCCCTTTTCCAGCGGCCGACCCGGATTCCCGGGGCCAATCGACTGCCGATGCAACATCCTTCGCACATCAACCGGCTTCCCGCCGGCTATTTCCAGGCCTCGAACGTGGTGGATATCGCCCGCGACCTGCTGGGGAAGTTCCTGGTCAGCGCCCTTGGAGGCGCCGTGTGCGGCGGAATGATCGTGGAAACGGAAGCCTACCGCGGTCCGGACGACCGGGCATGCCATGCCTGGGGAAATAAGCGGACGAAGCGGACGGAGGTCATGTTCGGTCCGGGTGGTCATGCCTATGTGTATCTCTGTTACGGGATATACCAGCTGTTCAATGTCGTCACGGGTGGGGAAGGGGAACCGCATGCCGTCCTGGTCCGGGCCATCGAACCGACCGACAACCTGCCGCTGATGCAGTACCGCCGGGGGCTCGACCGGGTGGAGCGGCGGCTGACGGCGGGGCCCGGACTGTTGACCCAGGCGCTTGGCATCGATGGCCGGCAGTACGGTGCCCGCCTATTCGGACCGGATGGGGGGCTATGGTTGGAGGACCGGGGTGTCCGCCTGCCGGATGACGCGGTGCTTGCCGGTCCGCGGGTCGGGGTCGCCTATGCCGGTGAATGCGCCGGCTGGGAATGGCGGTTCAGGATCCGGGACAACCCCTGGACCAGCCCGGCGAAATGAACAGGCTGTCCTTCGCCACCCGCCGAACGCTTACCGGCGGTCCAACCGGCGGAAAGCCTCTGCATCCTGTTTGCCAGGCAGGCAAGCGACTGCCTGGGTTATCCGGGATTCATCCATTCGTGTCGGAAGGTCCGGGTCCGGTCCGGCCACCATACCAAGGTCTATTCAAAAAAAATGATCATGTCGAAAAAAACAACCTATCTGCCCTTGCTGTCCCTCTTGTGCTTGCTTGCCTGCACGTCCTCCCCACCGGTCGAACCGGTTCCCCCCCTGCCTTCCCCCGCCCAGGTGGACTGGCAGGAGATGGAGTTCAACGCGTTCGTGCATTTCAACATGAACACGTTCACCAACATGGAATGGGGAACCGGCGCGGAGCGGCCGGAGCAATTCCAGCCCACGGAACTGGATTGTCGCCAATGGGCCAGGGTCTGCAAGGAAGCGGGCATGAAAGGCATCATCCTCACGGCCAAGCATCACGACGGATTTTGTCTGTGGCCCAGTTCCCTGACGGAACATTCCGTCAAGAACTCCCCTTGGAAGGACGGGCAGGGGGATGTGGTCCGGGAATTGGCCGATGCCTGCCGGGAGTATGGGTTGAAGATGGGAATCTACCTATCCCCCTGGGACCGCAACCACCCGGATTACGGGACCCCGGCGTACCTGGATTATTTCAGGGGGCAGTTGCGGGAACTGCTCACCAATTACGGGGAAATTTTCGAAGTATGGTTCGATGGCGCGAACGGGGGGACCGGTTGGTACGGAGGTGCGGATGAGGAGCGGACGGTGGACCGGAAGACCTATTACGACTGGCCGACCACCATTGCGCTGGTCCGCGAGTTGCAGCCGCAGGCGGTGATATTCAGCGACGCCGGTCCCGATGTACGTTGGGTGGGGAACGAAAACGGCTATGCCGACGAAACCAACTGGAGCCCTTTGCGACGGGACGAGTTCTATCCCGGTTCCCCCAATTACCAGGAGTTGACCGCCGGGCATCCGGACGGAACCCATTGGGTGCCGGCGGAATGTGATGTCAGTATCCGCCCCGGGTGGTATTACCATCCGGAGCAGGACACCGCCGTCAAGACCCTGGACCACCTGTTGGACATCTACTACCGGTCCGTCGGCCGCAACGGGGTCCTGTTGCTCAATCTTCCGGTCGACACCAGGGGATTGGTCCATGAGGCGGATGCCAGCCGGTTGTCGGCTTTCGGGGAAGCCATCCGGGCGGATTTCGCCGTCGATTTGGCGACGGGTGCGCAGGTGTCGGCCTCCGCGACCCGGGACGGGCAGCATCTCCCGGCCATGCTCCTGGATCAGGATAAGCATACCTATTGGGCGACGCCGGATTCGGTCGCCGCTGCCAGTGTAGAACTGGAATGGGACGAGCCGGTGACCCTGAACCGGGTGCTGCTCCGGGAATTCATACCGCTTGGGCAAAGGGTCACCACGTTCCGGGTGTCCGCCGCCGGTCCCGACGGGAACTGGTCCGTGCTGCACGAGGGTACCACCGTCGGCTACAAGCGGATTCTCCGGTTGGCGGATACCACCACCCGCCGGTTGAAAGTGGAATTGGCGGGAAAAGGCGCCTTGTGTCTCTCCGGTGTCGGCGTGTTCCGGGCACCCGACCGGTCGGCGGCACAATGACGTGCCGCTTCCTGTTGGCGCAAGGCGACCCGGTCGCCCAGCCGGGCCTTCCCGGCTGCCGGCCCGCCGGGAGAAAGGTCGGCGAAGGGGATTGTCCATCCCGCCATCCTGGCGAGGAGCGGGTAATCTTCGGGCGCCGTATCGGAGCGGTATCGGGACACGAATCCGGCGAAGGCAGGGTTAATGTCCGGGAGCCGGATTCGCGGGAGGAGGAGCTGCGGGACGTACCGCGGCTGCCGGACAGGGGACCTTGCCGCCTGCATCGGGGGCCGGGAAAAGCGGGTGTCCGGGGATGATATGCCAGGAAAGGAAAGGTATTGCGATTAGGTTTACGTCTTTTCCCGGCAGCCCCTAATTTTGTCCGATGAATACAGCTACGCCATCCGTTGTCATGTTGCCGGAATGGTTCCGGCAGCGGGCGGTCCTGCTCACCTGGCCGCATGCCGGAACCGATTGGGCCCCTTACCTGGACGAAGCCTGCCGTTGTTTCTCCGATATCGCCCGGGTCATCGCCCGGTACGAGTCCGTGCTCATCGTATGCCGGGAGGCGGATCAGGTGAGGCCTTGGTTGCCGGCGGAGATCCTGCCTCGGGTCCGGTTCGTCGAATTGCCGACCAACGACACCTGGGCAAGGGACCACGGCCCTTTGACCGTATCCGTGGAAGGGGAAATCCGGTTATTGGATTTCAAGTTCAACGGTTGGGGGTTGAAATTTGCGGCGGACAAGGACAATCTGCTCACCCGGTCCTTGTATGAGCTGGCATGTTTTCCATCGGCGCAGCGGTATGTCAATCACCTTAATTTCGTGTTGGAAGGAGGGAGTATCGAATCGGACGGCTGCGGAACCCTGCTGACGACGGCAGCTTGCCTGCTGTCACCCAACCGGAACGGGGCGAGTACCCGGGAGGAAATCGAAGCATACCTGGGGGCCCATCTCGGGGCCAGGCGGATATTATGGCTGCATCACGGCCATCTCGCCGGAGACGACACCGACAGTCATATCGACACCTTGGCCCGTTTTTGTGACGAAGGGACCATTGCCTACGTGCAAGGTGAGGATCCGTCGGATACGCATTACGAGGCACTCCGGCAGATGGAATCGGAACTGCAGGAATTCCGGCGGGCGGACGGGTCGCCTTATCGGTTGGTGCCTTTGCCGATGGCGGCGGCCGTGTACGACGAGGAAGGGCACCGGCTTCCGGCTACCTATGCCAACTTTTTGATAATCAATGGCGCCATCCTGTTGCCGGGTTATGGAACCCCACTGGATGAGGTGGCGCGGGAGCGGCTCCGGGAAGTGTTTCCGGGGCGGGAGGTGTGGGTCATCGATTGCCTGCCCCTCATCCGGCAGCATGGGTCGCTCCATTGTGTGACCATGCAGTTGTACTGAAAGCCGGCAAGGGGTCGGATATAGCCGGGGAAGGTCTGCGTCGGCCCGATCCCACGCATCGCAAACAAAGAACAAAAGGAGAGATGGAAAATATGAACAAGCTTCGCGTCGGCATCGTGCAGCAAGCCAACACGGCCGACAAGGCGGAGAACATGGACAAGTTGGCGGCGGCCGTACGGAGCTGTGCCGGGGAGGGGGCTTCGCTGGTGGTCTTGCAGGAGTTGCACAATACGCCTTATTTCTGTCAGACGGAAGATCCGGAGGTCTTTGACCTGGCGGAGTCGATACCCGGGCCTTCGACGGATTTCTTCGGGCGTTTGGCGGCATCCTTAGGGCTTGTATTGGTCATCTCCCTGTTTGAGCGTCGCGCGCCCGGCTTGTACCACAACACGGCGGTGGTGATGGAGCGGGATGGGACGATAGCCGGGAAGTACCGGAAGATGCATATACCGGACGATCCGGCCTATTACGAGAAATTCTACTTTACACCGGGGGACTTGGGTTTCGAGCCGATCCGGACGAGTGTGGGCAGGCTGGGGGTCCTGGTCTGTTGGGACCAATGGTATCCGGAGGCGGCCCGCCTGATGGCTTTGCGGGGGGCGGAGTTATTGATATATCCGACGGCCATCGGTTGGGAGTCCGCCGATACCCCGGTGGAAAAGGCCCGCCAGCAGGCGGCCTGGGAAATATCGCAACGGGCGCATGCCGTGGCCAACGGGTTGCCGGTGATTTCCGTCAACCGGGTCGGATGGGAGGCGGATCCGTCCGGTCAGACCGGGGGCATCCGGTTTTGGGGGCACAGCTTCGTCGCCGGGCCGCAGGGAGAACTTTTGGCCCTGGCGCCAGACGATACGGAAGCGGTTATGGTGGTGGACATCGACCGGCAGCGGACCGAGGCGGTCCGGCGTATCTGGCCGTTTTTCCGGGACCGCCGGATAGACAGCTACGCCGAACTTACGAGTCGATACCGGGATTAGCGGGCGTATCGCCGGTGCGGTTCCGTTTGGGACGATGTGCCGTGAGGCGGCACCGGTCGCTGCAGAACCGAACCATGTCCCAATTTTTTTCCCACTTTTTCCGCCAGTGGAAGGGCCTTAGGCAGACCGGGCAGGTCTTGGCCGGCAAATCTTGTTTCCGTACATTTTTCATAATTCCATACCGGCAAGGGTACCGGAGCGGATGGCTTCCATGGCATCCAGTTCCGCAGCCCGGCGGGCCCCGCCTATGAGGCGGACTTTCTTTCCTGCCGCTTCCAGCGGTGCCAGGAGGGATTTCTCCGACTCCTGTCCGGCGCAGATGACGACATGGTCCACGGGCAACAGCTGGTGGGTACCTTCGTGAAAGATATGCAGGCCTTGGGCATCCACCCGTTGGTACGCCACATCGGAAAGGAACCGGACCCCCATGGTCCGGAGTTGGCTCCGGTGGATCCAGCCGGTCGTCTTACCCAGTTTGTCGCCATGTTTTCCAGGAGAGCGTTTCAGCAGCCAGACCTGTCGGGCGGGTGGCGGGGGCATGGGCTGGGTGAGGCCACCGCGTCGGGCGACCGCCGTATCGACGCCCCAGGTTTTCAGGAAGGAGGGGACGGGGGGCAGCGTGTCGGCGGAATGAGTCAGGAAGGTCGCCACATCGAAGCCGATGCCACCGGCACCGACGATGGCGACGGCAGGCCCCGGAGACACCTTGCCCGTCAGCACGTCCTGATAGCTGCAGACCATCGGCAGGTCATCGCCCGGGATTTGTGCGGAGCGGGGCAGGCAACCGGTGGCGAGGATGATCTCGTCGAAGTCATGGTCGAGGAGGAAGCGGGCGTTGACCCGCTGCTGCAGGTGCAACTGGACACCGGTCTCGAGGACCAGGTGGTGAAAATAGCGGATCGTTTCGGAGAATTCCTCTTTTCCGGGGATGGTCTTGGCGAGGTTGAACTGGCCGCCGATATGGGGACCGGCTTCGAAGAGGTGCACCAGGTGGCCACGTTTGGCGGCGGTGGTGGCGGCCGCCAGACCGGCCGGCCCTGCGCCTACGACCGCGATGCGGCGGGGGTGGCGGGCTGGGCGGAGCTGGAATTCCGTTTCATGGCAGGCTTGCGGATTGACCAGGCAGGTGGCGGTCTTACCCCGGAAAGTCAGGTCCAGGCAGGCTTGGTTGCAGGCGATGCAGGTATTGATGGAGGCAGGGCGATTGGTTTTCGCTTTTTGCACCCAGTCGGGATCGGCGAGGAAAGGGCGGGCCATGCTGACCATGTCCGCATGGCCGTTGCGGAGGATTTCCTCCGCTTCCGCAGGCATATTTATGCGGTTGGAAGCAATCAGGGGGATGGAGACAGCCTGTTTCAATCGTTGGGTCACCCAGGAAAAAGCGGCCCTGGGGACGAGGGTGGCGATGGTGGGAATTCGGGCCTCATGCCATCCGATGCCGGTATTGATCAAGGTGGCGCCGGCGGATTCGATATCGCGGGCCAGTTCCACGACCTCCTCCCAATTGCTGCCTTCCTCCACCAGGTCCAGCATGGAGAGGCGGTAGATGAGGAGGAAATCCTGTCCGGTGGCCTGTCGGATACCGGATACGATTTCGAGGGGAAACTGTTTGCGGTGCTGGAAGTCGCCGCCCCACCGATCTTTCCGTCTATTGGTCCGGGCGGACAGGAACTCATTGATCAGGTAGCCTTCGCTGCCCATGACTTCCACGCCGTCATAGCCGGCGGCTCGGGCGAGTTCCGCACAGCGGATGAAATGCCGGATGGTCCTGCGGACGCCACGATGGCTGAGGGGCCAGGGAGTGAAAGGAGAGATCGGGGACCGCACGGCGGAGGGTGCCACGGCGAAGGGGTGGTAGGCGTACCGTCCCGCATGCAGGATCTGGAGGCAAATCTTGCCACCTTCCGCGTGGACGGCCTGGGTGATGAGTTTGTGTTTGGCGACATCGCGGCCGGAGGTGAGCCGGGCGGAGAAGGGGGCGACTTGTCCCCTTCGGTCGGGCGATATCCCGCCGGTGACCATCAGGCCCACGCCACCTTTCGCCCGGGCGGCAAAATAGGCGGCCAGCCGTTCGAACCCACCTTTGGTCTCTTCCAGGCCCGTATGCATGCTGCCCATCATGACCCGGTTGGGGAGGATGGTGAACCCGAGGTCCAGGGGGCTGAACAAGGAAGGGAAGGGATGGGACATAGTGCAGGGTGATGGCCGGCGGCGGACCAGTGAACGACCAGGCTACCGGGAGCGAGGGGAGTTACACAGCCGATACCGGAGGTGAAGAGCGCGTAGCAAGGTTACGAAAAAAAAGGGCGATATCCAAGCAGGAAGGACCGTTGCCGGGGCGGTATCAGCCTTTGAACCGGCCCTCCAGTTCCTCGATTTCGAACGTAAGGAAGCAATGCCTGCCGCGGGGGCTTTTGAAGGGCATGGCGCAGGCGAACAACTGGTCAATCAGTTCCTGCATTTCCCTGGCGGAAAGAGCTTGGCCGCGTTTGATGGCGGCGCTGCGGGCCATGGAGCGTGCGAGGCGTTCCGCATGGTCCAATTTGAGCGACCGGTCTTCCTTGAATTGTTCCAGGAGATGATCCACCGATTTGGCAGCATCGAATTTGCCGGCCATTTCCGCCGGGATACCCCGGACGATGAAGGTATCCTTGCCGAAAGCTTCCATATCAAAGCCGAGGGCGTTGATATCGGGTAGGATTTCCGTCAGGATAGCGGCATCGGCGGTAGGCAGGGAGACGGTTTGGGGAAAGAGTTCCTGTTGGCGGACCGGCTGGCCGTCCTGCATGGCGGCGAGGAACCGTTCGAAGAGGATCCTTTCGTGGGCGGCTTGTTGGTCGATGAGGAGGAAGCCGGATTTGATATGGCTGACAATATAGGTGCCGTGGATTTGGTAGGGGTCCTTCTGGGATTGGGAAAACAAGGTCGGCGTCTCCTCCTGTCCGGAGGAGGAGGACCATTCGCTTTCGATGGTAATGGGGGGTGGGGTGTTTGCCGGGGCCGGTTCGGCTTGGTTTTCCTTCTCCTCATCGGCTGCATCGACGAACAGGCGTTGCCAATGCTGGAGGTTGGTGCGGTCGCGGGAAGCGAGGGGATCCCGCTGCCAGGAGTTGCCGGCGGATGGGCGGGCGTCGCCGGGCAGGATGGACGGGCCGGCGGGGGACCCGGGTTGCGCGTTACCCGGTTGGAGGGGCGGGATGGCGACGAAACTCCGTTCCTGGTCAAAATCCAGGGTAGGGGTGATGTTGTGTTGTCCGAGGGCATGGCGGACGGCGACGCGGAGGTAATCGTAGACAAGCCGTTCGTCGTCGAATTTTATTTCCTGTTTGGTGGGGTGGACGTTGATATCGATGCGGGAGGGGTCGATTTCGAGGAAGAGCACATAGAAAGGAAAGGAATCGGGCGGCAGCAGGTCCTCGTAGGCGGTCATGACCGCATGGTGCAGGTATCCGCTCTTGATGAAGCGGTGATTGACGAAGAACATTTGTTCCCCGCGGGTTTTCCGGGCGAACTCCGGTTTTCCGATGAAGCCGCCGATGGCCATGACATCCGTTTCCTCTTCGACGGGTACCAATTTGGGATTGAAGGCATTACCGAAGACGCCCACGATGCGTTGGCGCAGGTTGGAGGCGGGGAGGTGGAAGATCTCATTTCCATTGTGGTGGAGGGAGAAGAAGACATCCACATTGGCCAGGGCGACCCGCTGGAACTCATCCAGGATGTGCCGCATCTCGATTGCATTGGATTTCAAGAAATTGCGGCGGGCCGGAACATTGAAGAAAAGGTTGCGGACAGAGGTGTTGGTTCCCGGGGCGCAAGGGCAGGGTTCCTGGGCGGTGAGGTGGGAGGCTTCCACGGCGATACGGGTGCCGAGTTCGTTCTTGTGGAGGCGGGTACGCATTTCCACTTGGGCGACGGCGGCGATGGAAGCCATGGCTTCCCCCCGGAAGCCCATGGTCCGGATGGCGAACAGGTCCCGGGCTTCCCGGATCTTGGAAGTGGCATGCCGTTCGAAGCACATGCGGGCATCGGCGGCGGACATACCGCTGCCGTTGTCAATGACCTGTATGAGTGATTTGCCGGCATCCTTGATGATGATCTTGACGCTGGTGGCACCGGCATCGATGGCATTCTCCGCCAATTCCTTGACGACAGAGGCGGGGCGTTGTACGACCTCACCGGCAGCGATCTGGTTGGCGATGGCTTCCGGTAAGAGCTGGATGATATCCGCCATGGTTTATTCGAAAATTTGAATGATTCTCGGCAAATATATTTCAATCGCCGCGAAGGTCAAGGCGACCAGGACGATAATGACCACCAACAGGAGCAGGTTGGAGCGGTAGGCCTGCCGTTTGCGGTAGTGGCGGTCAGGCAGGGCGGCCTGTTTCCGTTGCAAGCCGGAGCGGATCCTGTTTTTCAGTGCCTCCGGTTGGACGGTTTCCGATTTTTCGCGGGCTTCGGCGAGCCGTTCCCGGAACGCTTCCTTCTTAGGGTCATAGAATCGCGGGTGGTATTCGAATCCTACCGGTTTGGGAGGTTTGAAAAAGCTGAATAAGCCCATGGCCGTATGTTTTATCCGGGTGGATCCGGGAGGAGCGTGCCATGTTCCCCCGGGAATCCTGCCTGGATGAATTTACCGAAAGCGGAGGGCGGGCGGGGCGGAAATAGCCGTTCGACCGACCCTGTCTTTACAAAAATACGATGCACCGGGTAAAAATGGCGGCGGAATCCCTTGTAACCGCAGGAAAAGCCGTACAACCGGGCCTGTTCCGGATGGGTGGCGCGGCTTGTCGGGGAGAAAGTGCGGCCGGTTGCTGCATGCGATCAGGGGGGAGACAGTTTTTGGAGGGAAGCATACACCCGGGCGGCCGTCGTTTCCCATCGGAAGGAGGCGGCTTGCCGGAATCCCTTGTCCACAAGGGAGCTGCGGAGCGATTCATCCTTCCAGAGCGAGGTCATGGCCGCCGCGATGTCCGGCACATTTTCAGGGGAAACCAGGATGGCGGCATCGCCGGCGACTTCCGGCATGGAGGTGGTGTCGGACGTGACGACCGGTACGCCGGCCTGCATCGCCTCGATGATAGGGACACCGAAACCTTCGAAAACGGAGACATAGACGCTGGCGAAAGCGGCGGCGGTGAGGGCGGGCAGTTCATGATCCGGCACATATCCCAGCAAGCGGATATGATCCCGGTAGGGGGAGGATTCCCAGGCGGAGCGGACGGCATCCGCCCGCCAGGCGACACGACCCGCGATGAGAAGCCGGGTGGGGGATGCGGTATCCGTCTTGAACCGGTCGAAGGCGGCGATGAGCCGGTGAACGTTTTTCCGTGGGTGGATGGCACCGACATAAAAGAAATAAGGATATCCGTCGGCATGGCGGCGGCGGATATCCCGGATGTCGGAATCGGGGAGGGGGCGGAAATCCGCCCGGCAGGCATTTCCTGCCACCGCCACTTTTTCTGGCGGCAGCCGGAATCGTTCCAGGATATCCGAGCGGGTGAAAGCGCTGACGGCGAGGATGGCGTCCGCCCTGCGGTTGAACCTTTCGAGGAAATGCAGGTAGTACCAGCGTTGCCAGCGGGTCAATTGCTCCGGAAAGTGGAGGGGGGCCAGGTCGTGGGTGACCAGCAGCGTCGGGATGGAAGTGCGGAGGGACAGGAAGTTGTCCATGGACAGGAATACGTCCGGCCGTAGTCGGGCCAACGCATTCGGCAAGGCCAATTCGAACCACCAAAGGAAAAGCAGCGGATGTCTGGCCGGCGGGTGCAGTACCACGGGTGTGACATTGTCGGCATATACGAATGCCGGGTCGAAAGGCCGGTCGAAGAAAAAGACAAACCGGTCGGCGGGATGCTGCCGGGTGATGCGTTGCAGGACCTCGTGCATGTAGCGGCCGATGCCTTCCAATTTGCCGGGCAGCAGCAGGCGGGTATTCACGGCGACGACCATGCGGGGGGTTATTTGATGCGAAGAACCTGCCCCGGGCGGATCAGGGTGCCGTCGAGGCCGTTGGTGCGGACGAGGTGGTCGACGGTGATGCCGTAACGGCGGGCAATCCCATAGAGGGTATCCCCTTTCGCGACGGTATGGAAAACAGGGTCTTCCGCCGTGGGAGGGGCTTGTTCCGTCCGGGGGGCGGGGGAGTCCACCGCGGCGGGGCGGTCGGCGGCGGTCGGAACCACCGGTGCAGGTTCCAGGTTCGGGTCTGTCGGGACGACTAGAGGTTTGTGGTCGGCGCGCACGCGGAGGCCCTTCAGCTTGATCCGTTGGTTGGCCTTGGGGCGTTCGTTTTCTCCGATGCGGTTCCGTCTTTGCAAGGCCGACCGTTTGACGCCGTACAGTTGGGACAGCTCCAGCAAGGTTTCCCCTTCCCGGACATAGTGCCATTTCTTGGAGCCCCGGTAGCGGGACCGTTTGGGCTGAAGGAAGACGCGGTAGTCCACCGGCAGCGGATCGGCGGGTGCCGGCAGCCACTCGTTGTAGCGGGAAAGGCGGCGAAGGGGGATTTCCGCGCGCAGGGAAAGTTGGTCCACGGTCAGGCCGGAATCTGCGAGGATGACCTTTACGTCGTTTACCAATTGGAGGCGGAGGCCGGCGAGGGGGGAGGCCGGTCGGTCGGAACCGGGCAGGGCGGCCAGCCGGTCGAGTTCGTCGAGCCGGTAACGCTCGATGAGTTCGATGAGTTTGTCCGCATACCGCCTGTCGGTGGCATAGGATGCCTTGACGAGACCTTTGGCCCAGGCCTTGTAATCGAAGGGGTCCAGCTCGAACAAGGGGCCGTACCGGTTGGCGCTGCGGGGGTTGCGTAGGAATTCGGAGTGTGCCACCCACGACTCCTCCGGGGTCTTGAATTTTCGGAAACAGGAGTTGATCAGGTTCCCGTATACATCGGTGTCATCGTCCTTGTGTTGGAAGGTTTTTCCGCTCCAGTCCCCGCCGCATTTGATTCCGAAATGATTGTTGGCCTTCCGGGCCAGTTCGCTTTGGCCGGCTGCAGATTCCAGGAGGGCCTGCGCCATCTTGATGCTGGCGGGCACACCGGCACGCCCCATTTCCTCCATGGCGAGCTGTTTGTAGCGCGCGATGTAGTCGAGGTGTGTGACGTTCTGTTGCGCCGGCAAGTACGTGAGCACCCAAAGGGTGAGGATGGGAACCGGGAGATATCTTTTCATGAGCATTCAGCGATTTCGGGGATACCGGGTACGGCAAGCAGGCCGGGCTTCCCCGACGCGCAGGAAATCCATACCATTTCCGGCGAGACCAAAATAAGGAATTGCCCTAAATATCGGAAACCGGTCAGGCTTTTCCTTTCCTGGCTACCCGCCGTCGTGCCGGTTTGAAGAGAACGACAATTTTATCCGGAATCTTTTATATATTTCACAACTTATATATTTTAGCCACCGCTTGGGGTTCCGTTGCACATCGACCCATAGGCCGTTTGGTGCAGGTCGTCCGCCGGCGTTCCGGACCGGTGCCGGTTCGGCAGGCCGAACCGGGTGAAAGACAGGATACCTGAAAAAAAACAAGGGTGGGAAACGACGTGCAGATACGTCCGAATTCATTACCTTCGCTTCCCGGTTGTCCGTTTGGGAATACCCTCGGGCCGGGCATCGCCAGCATTTGAAACATGAATACGCAAAACAGACGGTACGTCTTCATAGATTACGAGAACCTTGTTCAGATCAAGTTCAAGAAGCTGGAGAAAGTCGCTTCCCGGATCTTTGTTTTCATAGATGAGAAACAGGAGGAAATTCCCTTGTCGATGGTCCGGCAATTGCAACGGGCGGGCAAAAGCCTCCGTTGGATCGTAGCCGGCCATGCGAAGGACAGCCGGCTCAACTATTACATCGCTTTCGTAATGGGTCGGTTGCACCAAAAGGTGGAGCGGGACGTGGAATTCGCCGTCATTTCCAACGACCCGGCCTTCGACCCCCTGGTGAATTTCATCAACGCCTCCGGTCGGAATTGCCTGCGGGTACGGCGTAAGAAGGAAGAGGGTCCCGTGTTCCGGGAGTTCAACCTGGACAAGGACGGACATCAGGAACCGGGGGGATATACGGATTTCCACGCTTTCCGGGATGACGACGACGGCGTCCCGGTGCTGGTGGATGATGAGATCATCACCCGCACGGCCGAGGAGACCGTCAAGCGGCTCATCCGTTCCGGGAACCGGCCGGAACAAATTGCCACTTTGAAAAATTACATACTTTTGCACAGCCAGGAACTCTCCCTGCATGGCAACATCGACCGCATCATCCAGCGCATGAAGGATTCCAACGATATCGATATCCGCAACGGGGAGGTCGTCTATAATTTTTAACCGGGGCTATCCCGAACCTCCGACCGTCTGTTCCGGCAGGTCGGCCCCATATTTTTCACCCATAACAGTGCCTTATGCTATCAGAAGAGATTGGCTCCGTCATGGATGCAGCAGCCGGCTCCATGGAGGCTGCCCTTGAACACCTTCGTTTCGAGTTGACGAAAATCAGGACCGGAAAGGCTTCCGCTTCCCTGCTCATTGATATTGCCGTCAATTATTACGGCCAAATGACACCGGTCAACCAAGTGGCGAGCGTCGCCACGGCGGATGCCCGGACCATCGTCATCCAGCCTTGGGAGAAATCCTTGCTGGCACCGATCGAAAGGGCGATTTTCGAAGCCAATTTGGGTATCACGCCGATGAACGACGGGGAGGTGATCCGCCTGTCCATTCCGCCGTTGACCGAAGAGCGCCGGAAGGATTTGGTGAAACAGGCCCGCCATCTGGGGGAGGAAGCGAAAATCAGTCTCCGTTCCGCCAGGCATAAGGCCTTGGACCACATTAAGAAAGCGGTCAAAGACGGTTTCCCGGAAGACACGGGCCGTCAAAAAGAACAGGAAGTCCAGCAGCTGGTCAACGATTATACCCGGAAAATCGACCAAACCATCGAAAGTAAGGAAAAAGACCTGCTGACGGTGTGAAGGCCGGACCGGATCCGATTCATCAACGAAAAATCGACTTGCATGAAACATTTTTCCACCCTGCTTCTTGCGGTTTCCATGGTGGGCCTGGCTTGCGACGCCCCTTCCGCCGAAACGGGCGGTGAGACCGCCGTCGTTACCGATACCACCCAGAACCGGTTGAGCCCTGCGGAAGCGGAAGCCGGATGGCAGCTGCTGTTCGACGGCCAGTCCGTCGACGCATGGCGCGGCTACAATCGTCCATCCATGCCCGCCGCCGGTTGGACCGTCGAAAACGGCGAACTCGTTGTGCTTCATCCGCCCGACCCGAGGCCGGAGGATTTTGGTGGGGATATCATTACGCGGGAGAAGTTCGGCAATTTCGAACTGTCCGTGGATTTTCTCCTGTCGGATTCCGCCAACGGGGGGATTTTCTACTTCGTATGGGAGGAACCGGACCGTTCCATTTGGAACAATGCACCGGAATACCAGCTGATCGACGAGGCGGTTTATGCCACCTTGTTGAAGGACTTCGATATGGATACCCATCGGACCGGGGACAATTACGACATGGAGGCTTCGGTCGCCCAATACATGGAACCGGTCGGGACCTGGAATACCGCCCGCATCGTTCATCAGGACGGCAAGGTGGAGCATTGGTTGAACGGCCGGCGCTGCCTGGATTATGAGGTCGGTTCCGCAGAATGGACCGAGCAGCTCAACCGGTCGAAGTTCAAGGAATACCCCAACTATGCCCGTATGTCGGAAGGTCACATCGGGCTGCAGGACCACGGTCACGCGATACGTTTCCGCAACATCAAGATCCGTAAACTTTAAGCCGCAGCATGGGATGGGCTGCCGGGTCCGATACGGAGCTATCCATGTCCAAAAACATAACATGTCATGAACCGAAAAATACGCATGGGAATGGTCGGTGGGGGACGGGGCGCTTTCATTGGTGCCGTCCACCGGATGGCTGCCGCCCTGGATGGGGAAATCGCATTGGTATGTGGTGCCTTCAGCTCCGATCCGGAGAAATCCCGCCTGTCCGGGGAAGATCTCTTTCTTCCTGCCGATCGGGTCTACGGGAGCTATCAGGAGATGATCGAAAAGGAGAAAGCCTTGCCGGAGGGGGAGCGGATGGATTTTGTGGCGATCGTCACGCCCAATCACGTGCACTACGGACCTGCGCGGATGGCCTTGGAGAACGGTTTCCATGTCGTTTGCGACAAGCCGCTCTGCTTCGACATGGCGGAAGCGGAGCACCTGGCGGACTTGGTGGAGCAAACGGGATTATTCTTTGCGTTGACGCACAACTACACCGGATATCCGCTGGTGAAGCATGCGCGTGCCATGATCCGGAACGGTGAAATCGGGGAGGTCAGGAAGGTCGTGGTGGAGTATCCCCAAGGATGGCTGACCACCAAGGTGGAGGATTCCGGCAGCAAGCAGGCAGGTTGGCGCACGGATCCCTCCCAATCGGGGATTGCCGGGGCGATGGGTGATATCGGCACACACGCGGAGAATCTGGCGGAGTACATGACGGGCTTGCAGATATCGGCACTTTGCGCGGATATCAGCACTTTCGTGGAAGGGCGTCGGCTCGATGACGACGGGAACGTCCTGTTGCGGTTCGAAAACGGTGCCAAGGGTATCCTGCACGCAAGCCAGATTTCCGCCGGCGAGGAGAACAACCTCAATATCCGGATATATGGGACGAAGGCCGGTTTGCAGTGGTCGCAGATGGCACCGAACAGCTTGTATGTGAAATGGCTGGACAAGCCGATGGAGGTGCTCCGGACAGGCGGGCACCGCTTGTCCCCGGAAGCCGGTGCGCATACCCGTATCCCGGCGGGGCATCCGGAAGGTTACCTGGAAGCGTTTGCGAATATTTACCGGAATTTTGCCCGATGTGTCCGGGCCCGGCTATCGGGGCAGGAACCGGCGGCGGTTTACCAGGATTTCCCGACGGTACACGATGGGGTCAGGGGGATGCGGTTCATCGAAAAGGTCATTGCCTCCGGCAAGAGCGAACAAAAATGGATAGCCTTCTGAGCGTGGATCCGGAATCGACAAACAAGTACCCGGCAAATTCCGACGCCGCTGCCGAAGGAAGACCGCTGGTCGTCGATGCGGCTGCCGCTCCCCGTTCCATGGGAAGTTATCCGCATGCCCGTCGGGTAGGGAACCTGTTGTTCTTGTCCGGTATCGGTCCCCGCGATCCGCAGACCAACGAGGTGCCCGGGTTGCAACGGAATGCCCACGGGCTGTACACGGCCTTTGATTTTTCCGCGCAGTGTCACGCGGTGTTCCGAAATGTCCGCCAGGTGTTGGCGGCGGCAGGCGCTTCTTGGGAGGATTTGGTGGACGTTACGGTTTTTCTCACCGACATGCAGCGGGATTTCCATATTTACAACGAGATATATGCCCAGTATTTCCCGGATCCCTCGACACAACCTTGCCGTACGACCGTCGGGGTGGTCTCCCTGCCTTCTCCCATCGCCATCGAACTGAAGTGCGTGGCGGTTTTCCCGACTTGAACGTGTCGTCAACGGTTCGCTTGGGACGAATCGGTTTCTTGGAGCCGCAGCTCCTTATACAAGGACAACAGGGCCTTTTCCGTACGTTGGATGTGGAAATCCTTGCGGACGGAATCCCGGGCCGCCTGCCCCCAACGCCGCGCCAGCGCACGGTTGTTTTCCAGTTGCCAAATTGCGGCCGCCAGCGCGGCGGCATCCCCGGGCGGCACCACCCGTCCGGTCTCGCCATCCGAGACGACGCCCCGGTTTCCCGGAATGTCGGTTATGATGGGAGGGACGCCGAGCGACATGGCTTCCAACAGGGCTTTCGTCGTGGCTTCACCATATAGGGAGGGCAAGACGAAGGCATCTGCGGCGGCGAGCAGGGATAGGGCGTCCGTGCGGAATCCTGCCAGGTGAATGCGGTCGCGGAACGGACTTTCTTCCACGGCTTTCCTTTGGGTAGGGTGGTCCATCTTGTGGCCGATCAGCAGGAAGTGGATAGGGCGGGCGGCTGGCAGGGCATGGGTGGCTTCAAGCAGGACGGGAATGCCTTTCATCCTGCGGTTGTTGGCAACACAGACGACCAGGAAGGCTTCGTCGGGCACCTGCCAGGTTTCGCGGATAAGCGCCCTGTTCGGTAGAACGTCCTGATACCAGGCAGGGTCGTGTCCCTTAGGAATGGTGACGGCCTTGTCCGCACGAAAAGTAGGTTGCCGGCGGAACAATTCGGTGATGGCCGGAGCGATACAAATGATGCGGTCCACCCTGGGGTGGAGGTACTTCAGGTAGGCGGTCGGGTCGAGCCAGTGAATGTGGCCGGTATAGCCCCGGTAGAGGATGACCTTGACAGGGAGGCCGACGGCGGCCGGCAAGCCGTTGCGGATTACCGGGCCATTGAACAGGTGCAGATAATCATAACGACCGTCGATCAATTCCTGGCGGATGGTTCGGATGGCTCGTAAATCGAATTTCTTAGTCGGGTGGAAGGGGATGACCCGGATGCCGGCGGCGCGGAAACGGGCAGCATATGGGGCATCGGGAAAAGTCATGATGGTCACCAGGACACCGGCCTGTTGGATTCGAATGAACAGCTCCGCTTCGGGCCGAACCCCGATCGTATCGCGATAGTTGCTGATGACCAGTACTTTGAAAGCCATGCAGGTGAAGTAGGGCGGGTTCTTTTGCCGAGAACAGGTCGTCGAAAGCGCCAGTTTCCGGCTTCGGGTTCCTGGTGAAAATATCTCCTTCCGTGCAATATTAGAAAAAAAGCGAATTTTGGATAATCAATTTGCGTTTATCGATACACGCCTTATCACGACATGATGACATACGAAGCGTTGACGACTTATTTTCCTGCGTTGGACGGGATGCAACTGGAGCGTTTTGCCGCCTTGGAGGATTTGTACCGGACCTGGAACGGGAAAATCAATCTGATATCGAGGAAAGATATCGACCAGTTGTATGAGCATCATGTGTTACACGCACTGGCGATTGCCAAGCTGCTGCATTTCCAGCCGGGGGCACAGGTCCTCGATATCGGGACGGGAGGAGGATTCCCGGGTATCCCCCTGGCGATTTTCTTCCCGGAAGTGTCTTTTCATTTGGTAGATGGTACCATGAAGAAGATCAAGGTTGTACAGGATATTGCGGGGCAATTGTCCCTGACGAATGTCCGTGCCACAGCCGATCGGGTGGAGACCATCCGGGGCCGGGTCTATGATTTTGCCGTTTCCCGTGCCGTCGCACCTTTGGAACAATTGCGGCAATGGTCGCACCGGCTGTTGAAGGAGCAGCATCGGCATGTACTGCCCAACGGGCTTATCGCGCTGAAAGGGGGGAATGTCCAGGCGGAAATCAAAGCTTTGCCGCGGGGGGAGTATTCGGAGATTTACGCGATAAGCGATTGGTTCGACCTGGCTTATTTCCGGGAAAAGTATGTGGTGTATGTTCAGGGATGAGTCGGTGCCGGGAGAATTTGACCGGCTTGTAGTGGGGAGGGGTCCGCGAATTAGGTACATTTGACCAATTAGTGGATTTTTTTTCCGTGTGATTGAAAGTATTACATGCAGCACCGCCGGGGTTGATTAAGGCGTTGTCACCTGCGCGGAGTATGGTGGGGAGACTTGGGGAAGAGGAGGGAAGGGCGATAGTGACACATCTCCGGCACTAAAAGTACAACGCATGACAGGATGGTTCCAGCCTGAAAGTCGGATGCGGCAATCCTTATTCCGCTGGCATGATGGAGCATGCAGGGCGGGTGAGTCGATAGTGGGGAGAATTTCAACGGATAGGCGGGAGGGTTTTCAAGCACATGCAAGGCGGTGTGCGGAAGGTATTCCGGTTGTCATGAGTCGGAGGAGATGGACATGAATGGCGGGTGGTACCCCATTTGAGGGGGAGGTAAATTGTCGACGAGATAAAGAAACAGTCGGTGGAGCGAGGAAAGGACAGCGCTGTCCGAAGGGTATGGGAACCCGAGGGGCAGCGCTGTCGTCGGAATTAGGATGATCGAAGCAAAGCGGAGCAATCCGGTCGGCATCGTGTCTGATGGGAGGATGAATAGGGCTTATTCATCGTCGCCGAAGCCGCTGCCCGAATCGTCTTCGTCCGATGGGGTGGAAGCGGCGCGAACCTTGGCGGAAGACAATTTGGCCTTTATTTTTTGTTCGATTTCTGTCGCCACCTCCGGATTATCGGTAATGAATTGTTTGGCGGCGTCCCGGCCTTGTGCGATTTTGGCGCCATCGTAGCTATACCAGGCACCGCTTTTGGTGATGATATCGAAGTCTACACCCATATCGACGATTTCCCCGGACTTGGAAATTCCTTCCCCGTACATGATGTCGAATTCAGCGGTTCGGAACGGGGGGGCCACCTTGTTCTTGACAATTTTCACTTTTACGTGATTGCCCACCACGTTACCTTCCTTATCCTTGATGGCTTGTCCGTTGCGGCGGATATCCACGCGGATGGAGGCGTAGAATTTGAGTGCATTCCCACCGGTGGTGGTTTCGGGATTTCCGAACATGACACCGATTTTTTCACGGAGCTGGTTGATGAAAATACAGGTGCAGTGGGTGCGGCCGATTGCGGCGGTCAGCTTACGCATGGCTTGGGACATCAGGCGCGCTTGCAGGCCGACCTTGGCATCCCCCATTTCCCCTTCGATTTCACTTCGGGGAACCAGGGCGGCTACGGAATCGATGACAATGATGTCGATGGCACCGGAGCGGATCAGGTTCTCAGCGATTTCCAGGGCCTGTTCCCCGTTGTCGGGTTGGGAAATCAGGAGACTCTCCGTCTCCACCCCCAAGGCTTCCGCATAGGACCGGTCAAAGGCGTGTTCCGCGTCGATGAAAGCGGCGATCCCGCCGGAACGTTGACATTCCGCGATGGCGTGGATGGCAAGTGTCGTCTTACCGGAGGATTCCGGCCCGTAGATTTCAATGATTCGGCCGCGGGGGAACCCGCCTACGCCGAGGGCGAGGTCCAATCCCAACGAACCCGTTGAAATACATTCGATGTCCAATACCTGTTTGTCGCCCAACCGCATGACAGTCCCTTTGCCAAAAGTCTTGTCTATCCGGTCTATTGCCAGGTTGAGGGCCTTGATTTTCGAATCTCTGTCTTGAAACATATCCGCTGGAGTTTGAAGTGGCTAAATATTAGATGCTGATGCAAACATAAAATAAAATGTTTTAAACAAAAAATGAAAAACAACAATTTTTGTGTAAAATTCATTTTGGGAGGCAGGCCATGTGCATTGGCCGACCGGATCCATGCCGGTTGGCTACCGGGATGCAACCGATGCAGCCAGGTCGGGACCGATGGGACGGTGGATATTCGGATGGGAAGTCACCGGATGCGGACGGCATGAATGGGTGGGCGGAGGCAAGCAGGTGCCTCGATTCCGTTTATTCCGGTTGCAATAGGACGACGGCTACCGGCAGCAGCCAGGCGGTACGTGTTTTTCAGCGGGTGGTCACCGCCGGGACGCTCCGGCGAAGGTCCGCCGCGACCAGCTTCCGGGGAAGGGCCCTGGACCAGGCTGCCGAAGGGTCCGGTTGTTTCGGGGCATCCGGCGGATTGCCGGCACGCAGCGGATACCGCCGGGACGTCTCGTTCATTTGGATTGGCACAGCGCGGTGGAAGCGCTGTAATGCAATATCTTCTGTAGGGAGGACGGTTTTGCGTTGAACATGCCTCCGGGAATTTGCCGGTAGGCCTGTTGCAATTCGCGGAATTCCTCCTGCAGGAGCGGATTTTCGGTCAGGGCGGAACGGAGTCGGGCCGATTCGGAAGGGGATCCTTCCCCGTAAAGATGCCGGACCAAATCCAATGACGTGTAATGTTGTTTCATGTATAGGAAGGCGGTTGGTGACAACGGTATTCTTATCGGATAGATAACTGACAGGCTGTCGGCAATATTGTATCGCCGTCATTATTTTGGATAGTTTTTGAAGCGGAAAGGGCATGTGCAGGGACGGATATCAGGCAGGAGCCTGCGACAGTTCCGAAGCATGATGGCTTCCCATGCGCCGGGTTATTCCTACATTTGTCGTGCGGGTGGGTCCCGGACGCGCCGGCATGCACCTCCCGGCGTCGGCAGGCCGGGATTTGTAAGGATCGGTCCGGGAGTCTTCGGAATAGGGCGGCAAACCGGCCGGACAAAAAATTGTTTGAATTGGAACAACTGACACTTTCTATCGAGGCATTGATATTTGCCACGGACACGCCGGTCAGTCCGGCGGACATCGAGGCTTGCCTGCGCGAAGCCTACTCGGCCGACATCTCTCCCGACGAGGTGGCGGCGGCGGTGCAGGTGCTCCGGGAGAAGTATGCGGGAGGGGAATATGCCATGGAAATCGTGGAGATCGCCGGCGGCCTTCAGTTCATGACCAAGGGAGCCTACCATCCGGTCGTAGGTGCCTGGTTGCGGCAGACGACCAAGAAGCGGTTGTCACAAGCGGCGGTGGAGACCTTATCCATCATCGCTTACAAGCAGCCGGTATCCAAGGCGGATTTGGAGCTCATCCGGGGTGTCAGCTGCGACTACACCCTGCAGAAGCTGCTGGAGCGGGAGCTTGTGTCCATCGTCGGCAGGAGCGACGGTCCGGGCAGGCCCTTGTTGTACGGAACCAGTGTCCGCTTCATGGATTACTTCGGGTTGAACAGCCTGGAGGACCTCCCGAAACCGAAGGATTTCAAGGAGCCGGTGCAGGAAATCGGAGCGCGGGCATCCCTGGATGCATCCGAGGGGGAATAGTGCCCGGAGCGGGGCGGCGGAGATAACAAACAACGACTTAGCATGACGACATCAGACAAACCTTTGGTCAACCGGGTGGCGAACAGCGGATTGGTCACCATCAATCTCGAGGAATTCTACCCAGCGGGCGAGGTGGTCGAGTTCGACCTGAAGGATTACCTGTTCATGGGGTTGATATTGAAGGAAAAGGATTTCCGGCAGGCCATGAAAGACCATGACTGGAGCCGGTACCGGGGGTGCCACCTGGCGGTCCGGTGTTCCGCGGATGCCGTCATTCCCTTGTGGGCATACATGTTGGTGACGGTCCATGCGGCACCATTTGCCATCGAGGTATACCAAGGGACGGCGGCGGCGCTGGTCCAGCACCTTTTCCTGGATCGGCTCGCAGCGCTGGATGCGGGACCATACAGCGGCCAGCGGGTGGTCATCAAGGGATGCAGTCACAAGCCTGTGCCTCCGGCGGCCTATATGGCCTTGACGGCCAAATTATTGCCGGTGGCGGCCAGTATCATGTTCGGAGAGCCTTGTTCTACGGTTCCGTTATATAAGGCGCCGCGGCCGGAAGTGTCCGGTGGGCAGGATTGAAAGTGGTCCGCCGGAATCCATTCAACTGATCCTTCCCCAGTCCTTTGTGCGGGCGCGTTCCTGTCGGAGATAGGTAAGGAGGGGCAAGTGGTGCGGATTTTCGAGGGTCGGGTCCTGTTCGAGGATCAGACGGGCGATGTTCCTGGCGGAGCGGAGGACCTCGGCGTGTTTGCCGAGGTCGGCGATCCGCAGGTTCAACAGGCCGCTTTGTTGGGTACCTTCGATATTTCCGGGGCCACGCAGGCGCAGGTCGGCCTCCGCGATTTCGAATCCGTCGTTGGTACGCACCATGGTATCGATTCGTTCCCGGGCATCCTGGCTCAACCGGTAATCCGTCATCAGGATACAAAAACTCTGCTCGGCACCGCGCCCTACCCTACCCCTCAGCTGGTGCAACTGCGACAATCCGAACCGTTCCGTATTTTCAATGACCATGACGCTGGCATTCGGGACGTTCACCCCTACTTCGATGACCGTGGTGGCCACCATGATCTGCGTTTCCCCGTTGACAAACCGTTGCATCTCGAAATCCTTGTCCGCTGCTTTCATGCGTCCGTGGACGATGCTGATTTGATATCGGGGGCGTGGGAACTCCCTTTCGATTGCCTCATAACCTGCCATGAGGTTGTTCAGGTCCAACTTTTCACTTTCCTCGATGAGGGGATAGACAACGTACACCTGCCTGCCCTTGGCGATTTCCTCCCGCATGAAGCCGACGACCCGCAGGCGTTGCGCTTCGGTACGGTGGACGGTCAGGATGGGTTTCCGACCGGGTGGGAGTTCATCGATGACGGAAGTGTCGAGGTCCCCGTACAAGGTCATGGCGAGGGTGCGGGGAATGGGTGTGGCGGTCATGACGAGGATATGGGGCGGAAGGGGTTTGCTTTTCTTCCACAGCGAAGCCCGTTGTGCCACGCCGAAGCGATGTTGTTCGTCGATGACGGCGAGGCCGAGCTGCCGGAACACGACCCAGTCTTCGATCAGGGCATGGGTACCGATGAGAAGGTGGATGTCACCGGACCGGAGGGATTCAAGCAGCGCTTTCCTTTTATTACCCTTGACGGTTCCGGAGAGGAAACCCACGGTGATGCCGAGACCGTCCACCAGTTCACAAATATTGGTGAAATGCTGTTGGGCGAGGATTTCCGTTGGGGCCATCAGGCAGGCCTGGAAGTCGTTGTCGAGTGCCATGAGCATGGAAAGGAGTGCCACGACCGTTTTGCCGCTGCCCACATCGCCTTGCACCAGGCGGTTCATCTGGACACCCATGCCGAGGTCCGACCGTATTTCCCGGACCACCCTTTTTTGGGCATGGGTGAGTTCGAAGGGCATTTTTTCCTGATAGAACCGGTGGAAGAAAGTACCGAGGGCGGGGAATACATATCCTTTCAGGCTGGATTTCCGGGCGGCCCGGTTTTGCAGCAGCCGAAGCTGGAGAAAGAACAACTCTTCGAAGACGAGCCTTTGGGTGGCACTGTCGAGGCTGGTTTGGTCGAGGGGGAAATGGATTTGCCGGAGGGCTTGATGCCGAGGGGGGAGCCGCAGTTGCCGGAGCAGGTAGTCCGGCAGATTTTCCGGCAGGTCCGCATCGGAAATGCGTTCCAGCAATGTTTCCATCAGTTTGCGCCGACCTTTGGCATCGAGGCCTTTCGACTGGAGTTTGTCGGTACTGGAATACACCGGGGCGAAGGAGCGGGCGGCTTCCGAATTGGCGGCGGTCACCTCCTCCATTTCCGGGTGGGAGAGGTTGAGGAAACCGTTGAAGCTGCCGACCCGACCGAAGACGACATAGGGTTTTCCGACGGTGAGGTTTTTCTCCAGCCAGAAAATGCCTTGGAACCAGATGAGTTCGATGACGCCGGTTTCGTCCCGCAACCGGCCGACCAATCTCCTTTTGCCGCCCTGGCCGACCAGGTCCAGGCTACGGAGGATGCCTTTCAGTTGAACCTCCCCGCTTTCCGCCTGCAGGGAGCCGATGGTGTGGAATCTGGTTTTGTCCACATATCGAAACGGATAGGCATGCAGCAGGTCACCGAAGGTTTCGATGTCCAGTTCTTTTTTCAGCAAGTCCGCTTTGGCGGTACCGACGCCTTTCAAGTATACGACGGAAGTATCGAGTATGGCTGACATAGGCCTGTTCACTTGGGCACAAAGGGGATATCCGCTTCCCGGCTGCCGGACCGGCCAGGCGGGAAGGGGGGTGGTGACCCGTACAAAAATAGGAAAACGTCGGCGAGTGTTCGCGGTACTGCGACCGGGAAGGTGTTCGATGGTTCAGCAACCGGATAGGAAGGCGTGGACCGCTTCGGCTAAGTGGGGATGATTGCCCGATGGTCCGGAGGGCCAACCGCGGGGTGTGTCGGCGGTAGCCAGGGCCGCGGCGAGGTCTACATTTCCCTGGGTTTGGGTCAGGAAACAGCCCTTTTGTTGCAGCCGTGCCGCGAGGAATTCCTGTTCGGTTTGTCCGGGTGTCGGGATGAGCAGCGCTGTTTTCCGGAGCACGGCGAGGTCCATGATGGTGCTGTAGCCGGCGCGTCCTACAAAAAGCCGGCTGGACAGGATCGCCCCGTTCAGGGCTGTCGCACCCAGGAAAGGGACAACCTGCACCTGGTCCGGCACATCCTGCGGTGCTGCCGGTGCTGGTCCGGGTAGTCCGCGTACCAGCAGGGACCGCCCTTTCAGTTGCCCGGCACTGCGGAGGAGTTCCCTTTCCAGGATGGAACGTTGGGGTTCCGGTCCGGAGAGCACCATGATGACATCGAAGGCCGGGTCGGCGGAGCCGGTCTGCATCCGGGAGAGCGGCCCGATATGGCGGAAGGGATGGGCGGTGATCGGTTTGGCCAGGTCGCCGGCGAGCGCGTCGGGTCCCGGTAGGTCCGGAATCCAGCAAAGGTTGAATCTCCGGATGAGCTGATGGTGGATAAAACGGAGGGAAGCCCCGATACCGGGAACCGGAATGATGGGTTGCAGCTGGTGGGACAGGAAGACGGAAGGGATTTGTCGCCGGAAGCAGCCGTAGCGGTGGTCGGAGATGATCCCGTGGACCTGATACCGTCGGACGATGGCCTGTGTGGCGAGCCATTCCTGCCCGATGGCGCGCAGGATACCCGGCAATTGGGGGGCCATGCAAGCGATCATGTTCCGGTGGGGATAGCGGATGCCGTAAGAAGGAAGCCCGACGGCTTGCGTGTCGGGGAAGGCGTCGTGGAGCAAATCCAGGGCGCCGCCATCCGAAGCGAGTATCACCTTGGCACCTTGGCGCTGCAATTCCCGGACGACAGGTACGCAGCGGCTGGCGTGGCCCAGTCCCCAATTAAGTGCCGTCACCAATATGGTCCTGCCGGTGGTCAAGCGATCGTTGGGTTTAAGTCGGGTGGGATCCGGCCCGGGTGCCGTCATGGATTTCCGGACAATCCTTCGTCCGGACCGGGGCAATCGCTATATTCGTGCATCCAAAGAAAAAAAGGAATGCCGATGAAATATGCGAAATTGTGCTTATGGGTCCGGGCCATACCGCTTTTGTTCCTGTTGATGCGGTTGGTCGCCGGATGTCGTTCGGTTCCGTGCCAATGTCCTTGAGGGAGCCATTATTTACGGAACCGGACTGTGCCGGGAAAGGAGCGGCGGGGCGGACAGGATGCATGACCGGGCGGCTGTCCGCATCCTTGCCGGTGTCGACCCGCCGGCATGGGCAACCGGTATCCGGGTCGGGGAGGCTTCGTCGGGAAGCGGGTGCTGCGAGAACCGCTTGAAAGGATCGGTCGGAACCTTTTATGGAGGTCAGAACTCCATCCGCAGGTTATAGCGGTACAAATAAATCAGCAGAAGGACAAACAAGGTGAAATAGATGAAAAACCACATGACGAACGTACCTTTCTTACCTTCGTTTTCGATATGATCGGACATGATGCGCTTATTTTTCAGTGATGGTCTGTTTACGGGGCAAAAGTAATCTTCCGCCCAATAAGTTCCAAACATCCGTTCGATTCCCGATGATTTGCGGAAGGTAAGAAAAATCTCCTTCACCCCTGATATTGCGTCTCCTGCGCTATCTTTGCCCATAGACGCGGCGTAATTGGCGGACCGGCACCGATTGCCGGGCCGAACCGGCGTCTCCTGAAAACAAGTCATTGCCATGCGTGTCGTCATCCAGCGGGTAACCAGTGCATCCGTCGCAATCGAAGGGACGGTCCGGGCATCCATCGGGCCGGGACTGTTGATATTATTGGGTATCGAGGATGCGGACGAGCGGGCGGACATCGAGTGGTTGAGCAGGAAAATCGGCCAGTTGCGGATATTCGGCGATTCGGAGGGACTCATGAACCTGAGTATCCGCGACATCCGGGGGGAAATGCTGGTGGTCAGCCAGTTCACCTTATATGCCGGCACGCGGAAAGGCAACCGGCCCTCATTCATCCGGGCGGCCAGGCCGGAGAAGGCGGTCCCTCTGTACGAGGCCTTCGTCGACGCGTTACGGGAGGAAACCCGGCTTCGGGTATCGACGGGGGAATTCGGGGCGGACATGAAGGTCAGCCTGACGAACGACGGGCCGGTCACCATCCTGATGGATTCCCGGGCGAAGGAATAAGGCGGCCGTTTCAAGGACAATCCCCAACCGGTATGATGACCCACAAAGCGAAATATGCGATCAAGGCCCTGGTATGCCTCGCGGAAGACGGCGGCCTCATGCGGACGAAGGACATTTCCCTGCGGGCGCGGGTGCCCCGGAAATTCCTGGAAGCGATCTTATTGGAATTGAAGCGACACCGGATGGTGGACAGCGTGCAGGGAGCGGGGGGTGGATACCGGCTTGCCAGGCCGGCGGGGGATATCAACCTGGCGGACATTCACCGTTTGTTCGAGGGGCCGATTGCCCTGCTCCGTTGTGCCTCGCTGATGTTTTACCAGCCTTGCGAGGATTGTGATGCGGTTGAGGCCTGTCGGCTCCGCCAGGCGATGGTCCGGGTGCGGGAGCAGACCCTGAAAGCGTTGCAGGAAGTGAGCCTTGAGCAGGTGATGCGGGAGGAAGGTGCCGGGTAGCGGACAAGGGCAACGGATAGGAATCAGGCAGGAGGAAGATGACGGCAGACCAATTGGCAGATATCCTCTGGGCCGGCCTGACCGCCGGTCTCTTCGTCGCGTTACCCCGATGGTACCGGCGGCATCAGGAACAAAGGCTGATGGCGGGATTGATGTTGTTGGCCTTGGTCTGGCGGGTGTATGGAGCGATGGACCCCTTGCTGCATTGCTGGGACGAGCGGTATCATGCGCTGGTAGCCCGTCACCTGATGGACGCACCCTTGGCTCCGCGGCTGTACCAAGCGCCGGTATTGCCGTACGATTACCGGAACTGGACGGCAAACGAGGTCTGGCTGCACAAGCAGCCCTTTGCCCTGTGGATGATGGCGGGAAGTCTTTCCCTGTTGGGCATCGGCACATTCGTCCTGCGGGTGCCCTCCCTGTTGGCATCCGTCGGGAGTGTCTGGCTCACCTACCGGATCGGGAAGCGGATATTCCCGGCGCGGGCCGCCTGGCTGGCGGCCGGATACCATGCGGTCAACGGGCTGGTCCTGGAGACGGCGGCGGGGCGAGTCACGACGGACCACATCGATACGATTTTCCTGTTCCTGGTGGAGGCGGCGGTATACCTGTCGGTACGGTCGCCCGCCGGGAAGCGGCCTCGACGTGCGGACCTGTTCCTGGCCGGGATAGCCATGGGATTGGCCATACTCACCAAATGGTTGGCCGCGCTGGTGGTAGTGCCTGTTTGGTTGGTATGGAGGGGCTGGGCGGCCGGAAGTCGGGCCGCCGTCGTGCGGGACGCCCTTTTGTTGGGAGGGGTGGCCGTCCTGGTCGCCTTACCGTGGCAATGGTATGCCTGGCGGCAGTTTCCGCTGGAATATATCTGGGAGACGGCCTACAACCTGCGGCATATCTCGGAGGGTTTGGAGCGGCACGGAAAACCGTGGTGGTACTACCTCGACAAGATCCGCATCACGGTGAACGAAGGGATCTACCTGGCCATGGCCTGGTTGGGGATTCGGTTGGTCCGGGGGCGGGACCGGAGCCTGGAATTGGTTACGGTTTGGATAGCCCTACCTTTAGTGGTTTTTTCGATGGCGGAAACCAAGATGCCGGGATACCAACTTATCGCTTTTCCCGCTTATTTCCTGTTGTTGGGCAGATTTACCGAGGCGATGGCATCGGTCGGAAATGCACAGGTCTACGGGGTACGCCGGTGGGCATACTTCCTGGTTGCCGCCGTCTTGCCGGTATTGGGTATCCGTTACGGATTGGAGCGGCTGAAACCTTTTCAAGCCCGGGAAGCACCACGGAAAGTGGCCGGCATACTCAAAAAGATGGAAATACCGCCGAATTCCCTGTTGTTCAACGTACCTTGTCCGATAGAACTCATGTTTTACCACGATTGCACGGCCTACGAAGGGCTGCCGCCGGTGGAACGGATACGAGGATGGTCGGCAGCCGGGAAGCGGGTAATCGTGCTGGACGGGGTGGAAGTCCCCCCGGATTTGCGGCAAATGGAAGGCGTATCGATCATCCGGCAGCCTGAATTGCAGGCGCACTACCGGGGTACGGCGGCGGACGAGGGCGAATGACCGGGGCGGACAGGCTTTTGTGCGGATCCATTTTCCGCACGACCGGTGGGCGGAGGCAAGACGAGCGAATCCGGCAAAAAAGGTGAAATTCAAGGCATACACCAAAACACAGAAAAAAATGAGAAGCAACTTCCGAGCATTAGCCATTTATCTGTTCAGCGGGCTGGCCTGCATCCTGCCGGACCTTTCGGTCGCACAGCCTGCCGGCGGAAAACCGATCGGCATGGCGGAAATGGTCAGTTGGAAGCGGATAGAGAGTCCGGTTCTTTCCCCCGACGGCAACTGGGCCGCCTGGAGCCTTCATCCGGAAGAAGGCGACGACATCCTGCAGGTGTGGACAGCCGCCACCGGCCGGACCTCGGAATATCCGCGGGGCAGCGCCCCGGTATTCAGCAGCGACAGCCGGTACCTGGTTTTCCGGATCCAGCCGCCGGCGGACACCCTCAAGGCGCAGCGGCGTCGCAAGGTCAAGCAGGAAGACCTTCCCAAGGACAGCCTCGGCATCCTCTCCTTGTCCGATGGCCGTTTGGAGAAGGTACCGGATGTAAAGACGTTCGCCGTTCCGGAAAAGTGGGCGGGATGGGTGGTGATACACAAGGAAGCGGTCAAGGAGCCGGTGCCGGAAAAGGTCCGCGACAGCACCGTATCGGAAGTGCCGGACACCTTGGTCCAGGTGGAGGAACCGTCGGTGGCGGAGACCAGGCCCGCGGGGCGGAAGAAAGCCAAGAAGGAAAACCGGGATAACGGAACCCGACTGGTGTTGCGCGAGTTGGCGACAGGATGGGAAGAGGTGGTCCCGTACGTGTTGGCGTATCGGTTGGCGGAGGCCGGCCCCCGGATCCTGTTGACCAGCACCGGGAACGATTCCACCCTGTTGGAAGGAACCTACCTGTATGATACCGGGGTGCGGCAGCTCCGGCCCATGTGGCGGCAGCGCGGCAAGTACCGGCAGTTGAGCATGGATGAGCAAGGGGGGCAGGCGGCCTGGCTGGCCAGTTTCGACACGACGGGCGCGCAGGTGCCTGCCTTTGGGCTCTGTTATTGGCGGGAGGGGATGGATTCCGCCAGGGTGCTGGCGGATACGGGTGCGGCGTTCCTGGATGCCGGTTGGTTGGTCAGCGAACATACCCGGCCGGTGTTCAGCAAGGATGGCGGCAAGTTGTATTTCGGAACGGCGCCACCGCCGATCGTGGCGGATACGAGCCTGTTGCCCGAAGAGGTGGTGCAGGTGGAAGTATGGCATACTTCCGATGCCCTGTTGCACACCCAACAAAAAGTATTGGTGGAGCGAGAGCGGAAGCGCGCCTACGATGTCGTCTGGCGGGTGGCCGAAAACCGCTTTGTCCCATTGGCGGATTCCGGAATGCCGGAGATCCGATACGAAGCGGACCAGAATGCGGAACTGGCAATCGGATATACGGAAGCACCCTACGGACCTTTGATCTCTTGGGAAGGGACGGTACGGCGGGACCTATGGGCGGTGGACTTACGGACCGGTATGCGGACGGAAGTCGCGAAAGGCGTCCGCGGCACGCCCCGCATTTCCCCCGGCGGGACCTATATCTATTGGTACAGCGAACCGGACAGTGCCTGGTTCACGTATCATGAACCCACGGGCGTCCTGCGGCAGGTGACGGACAATGCGGACCATCCGTTTTACGACGAGCGGAACGATGTACCGGACTATCCCAATGCCTACGGCGTGGCTGCGTGGGAGGAGGCGGACCGGCACCTGTTGGTATATGACCGGTACGACATTTGGCGGATAGATCCCGCCGGCCGCGAGCCTGCCGTCAACCTGACCATGGGACGGCGTGACCGAATCGTACACCGGTATGTCCGACTTGACCCGGATGAGCGGTTCGTCCGGCCCGGCCAACGGTTGTTCCTGCGGACATTTGACGACCGGACGAAGGGCAGCGGGTATGGGTTCCTGGTATTGGGAGCCGGGAGGCCCATACAGGTGGTGGGAGGAGCCTACGACTACACCGCCCGGCCGTTGAAGGCCAGGGAGGCGGACCGCATCCTGTTCACCCGGGAAAATTTCCGGACATTTCCGGACCTGTTGTATACGGACTTTACGTTCCAGGACATCCGGCGGGTGAGCGATGCCAACCCGCAGCAGGCGGATTACCGGTGGGGTACCATCGAGTTGTACACCTGGACGGCCCTGACAGGGGAGGAGATGACCGGATTATTGGTAAAGCCGGACGGGTTCGACCCGCGCAGGAAGTATCCGATGGTGGTGAATTTCTACGAACGCAGCAGCGACGGGCTGCATGACCACCGGATGCCGGTACCCGGGCGTTCCTCCATCAATTACAGCCATTATGCCAGCAAGGGGTATGTGATATTCAACCCCGACATCACTTATCGGGACGGCTATCCGGGGGAAAGTTGCCTGCAGGCGGTCGTATCCGGGGTCGTATCCCTGATCGACAAGGGATTCATCGACAAGGACCGGATCGGATTGCAGGGACACAGTTGGGGCGGTTACCAGGGTGCATACCTGTTGACGCGTACGGACCTGTTCCGTTGTGCGGAAATAGGAGCGCCGGTCGTCAACATGTATTCCGCCTACGGCGGCATCCGGTGGGAGACCGGTTTGACGCGGCAGTTCCAGTACGAGCATACACAAAGCCGGATCGGCGGCAGCATATGGGAGTATCCGATGCGGTATTACGAGAATTCCCCCTTGTTCAGCCTGGACAAGATGAACACCCCTGTCCTCATCATGCACAACGACAGTGACGGGCATGTGCCCTGGTATCAGGGTATCGAGTATTTCGTCGCTTTGCGGCGCTTGGGGAAGCCGGCGTGGATGCTGAACTACAACGGGGAGCCGCATTGGCCGCTGAAATTACAGAACCGGAAAGACTTCCAGCTGCGGATGAGTCAGTTTTTCGACCATTACCTGTTGGATGCGTCGCGACCAAGGTGGATGGAACGCGGGGTCCCTGCCCTGGAAAAGGGAATCGAACAAGGCTTGGAGCTGATGGAGGAGGAAGGGCGGTGACTTTCGGCACGGGTGTTGGGGCCGTGCTGCAAAAATTGGCGGACAAATGTAGTTTTCTTTCCCAACTCCCTATTTTTGCGAAGGACCGGGAGCGCTTTCCGGGGGTTGCACCGGCAGGTCGTGCGGCCGCTCATCCAAAACAACCAACAACCAATTATGCATTCGCGGGACATAGCGTCACTAAACGAGCAGATCCACCACGACAGCGCCTTTGTGGACCAGTTGATGCGGGAGACCTCCCAAGTCATTGTCGGTCAGCGCCGGATGGTGGAGCGACTGATGGTAGGATTGCTCACGAAAGGCCATATCCTGTTGGAGGGTTTGCCCGGGCTGGCCAAGACACTGGCGATCAAGACGCTGGCCGGTGCGGTGCACGCCACATTCCACCGTATACAGTTCACGCCGGACCTGTTGCCGGCGGACATCATCGGCACGATGGTCTACAATCCGGCCACGACGAGGTTTGCCGTTCACAAGGGGCCTGTTTTCGCCAATTTCATCCTGGCGGATGAAATCAACCGGGCGCCGGCAAAAGTGCAGTCCTCCCTGTTGGAGGCCATGCAGGAGCGCCAGGTGACCATCGGGGGCGAGACCTTCCGGTTGGAAGATCCCTTCCTGGTGTTGGCGACCCAGAATCCCATCGACCAGGAAGGCACCTATCCATTGCCGGAGGCGCAGACCGACCGGTTCATGCTCAAGGTGACGGTAGGCTATCCCACCCAGGAGGAGGAGTTGGAAATCATGCGCCGCAATCTGGGCATGGAAACCTACGGGGAAATCAGGCCGGTGGTACAGCCGGCGGACATTCTCCGGGCGCAGCGGTCGGTGCGGTCCGTCTATATGGACGAAAAAATTGAGCGGTATATCCTTCAGCTTGTTTTTGCCACCCGGCAACCCAGGGAATTCGGATTGGGGTCCATGGAGCATTACCTGAAATACGGCGCATCACCCCGGGCGACCATCAGCCTGGCCATGGCGGCGAAGGCGGTGGCGTTCCTCCATCGGCGCGGTTACATCATTCCGGAGGATGTCAGGGGCATTTGCCACGATGTGTTGCGTCACCGTATCGGGCTGACTTACGAGGCGGAGGCGGAAAATGTCGAGCGGGACGAGATCATCAACCGGATTCTCAACAAGGTGGAGGTGCCTTGATGTAATTCCTGTGCGGGGGATTCGGGGCGGCCCCAGGCGCGGATGTGTAGCCGAAGGCGGAACGTTCGGGCAAGCACCGAAAGAAAAAAGGGGGAAGGTCCGTGGTGACCTGCCCCCTTGGAGTTAAAAGCCCTCCGGGGTTTACCAAGCAATATAGTGGAGGGACTGGAGGCCGGAAAAACCGGCCGCTGGTATTTTTTTGGGGACAAAAGGTAATCAGGATTATGAGCGCGTAACGAGTCCGTTATCAACGAAAGGGAAGGACTGAAGCGCGGAGTTAAATAGGCTTGCTCAATCGTCTTTGACAAATAGAGTGAAAACGGGCCTTGTTTCCATAAATCGGCGGTAATTTTTATTCGGGCGGGAGGCGGACGGAATCCGGGCTGCGAATGACGATGCGGAATCCGCAGCGAGAAACCGGAGCGGTGCGGTTCGGATACACCTGTTTATTAGTACATTTGGCAAAATAAGGAGGGGCCATATCCGCCGGATGCGGCCACATCGAAAAAAGAATACGAATTGTGCTGTCATTTTTCCGAACGAACCAGCTTTACTACAGCGTCCTGCTGATATTCTACATCCTGTTGCTGCGATTCGCCGTATTCAGTGCGCCGTTCGAATGGTTGCCTTCCGGCCATGGTGTGCTGAGTGAGGCGGTATATGCGTGGATCGGTTCACAGCGGGTACCGTCGCAGCTCCTGGCGATGCTGTTGTTGTTGGTCCAGGCGTTCATGGTGAACCTGATTGCGGCGGAGAACCGGCTGGCGGTGGAGGTCAACCAATTCCCCGGGCTCTTCTATATCCTGATGACCAGTCTGATACCGGATTTTCTATATCTCTCACCTGTGCTGTTGGGAAATACCTTTTTTCTGGTGGCTTTGTATGAAATATACCGGACCTACAAGGTGACATCCTGTGTCGACCGGATCTTCAATGCCGGTTTCTGGACCGGGGTGGCGGGTATGTTCTATTTTCCGTTCCTGGGTTTCCTGTTGGTATTGTTGGCGGCGCTCGTCATCCTGCGGACCTTGAACCTCCAGGAGATCCTGGTCATTTTGACCGGCGGCATCCTCCCCTATTTTTTCGGATGGACCTACTTTTTCCTTGCCGGTGACACGGATTACTTCCTGGAGACGCAGTTTTGGCGGAACCTGGGTTTTTTTGAATACAACATTCCGTTGAACAGTTGGGACGGTTATGTGAAACTGGGCATCTTCCTGTCGCTGATCCTGCTGGTCCTGTTGGGCAGCGGCAGTTATCTGTACCGGAAGAACATCCAGGTGCAGAAGAAGATATCCATCTTATACTGGACCTTGATTGCGACGGCCGTCATGATACCGTTCCAGGAGAACATCACCTTTGAGCATTTCCTGATGCTGGCCCCTGCGTTGGGCATATTCCTGGCCTTATCGTTCTCCCGGTTGAGTCGGCAGTGGGCGGAATCCATCCATTTTCTCGTCGTTTTGCTGGTATTGGCCTTTCAGTTCGTACCTTGGTTGTTGTAAGGAAGGCCGCCCGCATACCGTACACCGGACGACCTGCCGGAGGAGACAGAACCAAGCGCCGTGAAGAACCTGATTCCACAATTCATACATGACCGGTACCTGTCGGGTGAACGGCAGGGCGGGTTCCATGCCTACGCCTTGTTCGTGGACATGTCCGGCTTTACCAAGCTGACGGCGCACCTCATGGCGGAAGGACGGGTCGGGGCGGAGCGTTTGTCCGCCCTGTTGAACGGCATATTCGGACCGATGGTCCGCGAAGTATACCGCCAGGGGGGCTTCATACCGCATTTTGCCGGCGATTCATTTACGGCCATTTTTCCCGTTGCCGGCGGTTGCACGGCGGATTCCGTCCTGTCGCATGCCTTGCGGTTGCCGGACCTGTTGGATTCGGTCTCCCGGGATCCTGACATCCCGTTTGAAATCCGGGTGAAGGTGGGTTTATCGTATGGGGAGACCGAATGGGGCATTGTCGGCGGGGAAGCGGGGGCCGCGTATTATTTCCGGGGGGCGGCCATCCTGGGCAGTGCGGCCGCCCAATTACAGGCAAGCCAGCAAGCGGTGGTGGCGGATACGGCATTCCGCGACCGGATGGCAGGCGGGGAACACTACGGGTGGTCAAAATTGCCGGAACCGGGATATTTCCGGGTGACAGGCCGGGCGGAGCAGGAACCGGCCGGGATGGGGACACCCGGGGAAGGCTCCGGACAGCTGCCGGAGGTGTTGTCGGTCTTCCTTCCGGCGGAATTGACAGGGCACTACCCGAAAGGAGAGTTCCGGACCGTGGTTTCCGTTTTCTTATCGTTCAGCGGATTGGATACCCATGAGGCCCTCGATGGCTTTGCGACCGGCGTGTTGGAGGAGGTGCGCAATTATTCCGGGTATTTCAAGGAAATAGATTTCGGGGACAAGGGGGGGGTGATGGTGATTTTTTTTGGTGCCCCGGTCTCCTACGAGAACAACGTGGCGAGGGCCTTGGGCTTCCTGACGGCCATCCGGCAAGCATGGGGGGGAGCGGTGATCTTTCGGGCCGGCGTAACGGAAGGGATGACCTATACGGGAATCATCGGGGGAGCGGAGCGTTTCCAGTATGCGGTGGTAGGGCATCATGTCAACCTGGCGGCCCGGTTGATGATGCAGGCGGAAACGGGTGAGATCTTGGTCGATGAGGCGGTACAGCGTAACCGGGAATACAGGTTTTACAGCAAAGGGGCCATTTTCTACAAAGGAATTCGGGGTGCGATCCCTACGTACGGGTTGTCAGGTCTTGAAACGGAGCCATTCCATGTCTTCGAAGGCGGGATGGTCGGACGGGATGCGGAATTGACGGCCTTGATGGAATTTACGCAACGGGTCATCCGGGGGACACATGCCGGGGTGGCGGTGGTATACGGGGAGGCGGGAGCCGGAAAGACGCGGTTGGTGCATGAGTACCGGCGTTTGTTGGAAGGTCGGGAGCAGGTGCATTGGTTTTCCTGTCAAAGCGACCAAATCCTGCGCAAGCCGTTCAATCCGTTCCTATACCTGCTGCGCAACCATTTCGGGCAACGGACGGAAAACACTTCCGAGCAAAACCTCCGCCAGTTCGAGCAGGTATTTTCCGCCATGTTGTCCGCCATGGATGCGGTCGACCGGGCGGAGTGGGAAACCTTCCGGCGGGAGCTGGTGCGGACACGGACGATACTTGCGACCCTGGTCGGTTTGCAGGTCGGCGATTCCTTGTGGGACCGCTTGGATGCACGGGGGCGCCATCGGAATACGATGGCTGCCCTGACCAATTTTTTCCTTTCCGCCGCCATCAGCCGACCGGTCATCGTTTTCTTGGAAGACGGGCATTGGACGGATGAGAGTTCCCTCGATTTTCTCCATGAGTTGGCGGGCCAAGTACGGCATTACCCCGTACTTTTCCTGGTGACGACCCGGTACGACGACGAGGGCAACAGGGTCTCGCCGATGGCACGGGAAGTCTTGTCGAAGCACACCTACCCATTATTGGAGTTGGAGCTGAACTTGTTGGACCGGCATGCGGTGCGGTCTTTCTCCGAAGAGCGGCTGGGCGGCACCGTACAGCGGGACCTGACGGACGTCCTGTGGCGGACCACCGGCGGCAATCCGTTTTATGTGGAGCAGGTGTTGGAGTACCTCATGGAGAGTGGGCATTTGCAGCGTACGGAAGCCGGCTGGACCTTGACGGACCACCAAGTCCGGATCAGCCATGGTATCCAATCGGTGTTGACGGCCAGGATCGACCGGTTGTCCGCCCTGGTGAAAGAGACCGTCAAGGCGGCGGCCGTCATCGGGCGGGAATTCGACCTGCCGGTACTGTCAGCGGTCATGCAGGATTACGAAACGGTTCCGACGGCAACGGACGGAGACTCGGCCCTGGTGTTGAAGGAGCAGGTCCAGGTGGCGGAACGGGCACAAATATGGCAAGCCGTCAATGAGTTGCGATATATCTTCCGGCATGCGTTGCTACGGGAAGCCGTGTATGATATGCAGTTGGACACCCAGTTGCGGACCTTGCACCGCTTGATAGCCCGGGCCATCGAGAACCTGTACCGGGACCATTTGGCGGAGCATTATGTGGACCTGCTGTTTCATTACGAGCATGCGGGAGATATCGGGCAGACCGAACGATACCTGGAGAAGGCGGCGGATCACGCCAGGGACCGGTACCAAAACAACCAGGCCCTCTCTTTTTACGGGAGGTTGGGAGACATTTTGGAGGACCGGGGAGATATGGCCTCCCATTGCCGGATATTGCTGAAGCAAGCCGGGGTTTGGCAGCTGACCGGTGAATGGGAAGCCTGTGAGGCTGCCAATCGGCGGGCATTGCGACAGGCTGGACAGGTAGGGGATGAAAAACTGCTGGGAATGGCCAACAGCAGCCTGGGTTACATGCTGATATTGCGGGGAAAGCATCAGGAAGCCCGTCGGTACCTGGATGAAGCGGCCGTATTGTTCCGTTCCATCCAGGACGGCCGTGGCCAAGCAAAGGTATTCGGATACCTCGGCACCCTGCACTTCCGGCAGGGATCCTATGAGGAGGCGAAATTGTATTTTACCCGAAGCATCCAGCTATCCGGGGAGTTCGGGCACATTTCCTCGAACGCGCAGATTGTCGCCAACCTGGGGCTGACCTATATGAACCTGGGCAAATACGACGAAGGGATCCGATGGTTGGAAAGATACCTGGAATTGTGTGGCCAGGTTCAGGACAGACAGGGTATGGCGGTGTTATCGACGAACCTGGGTATTGTACATGCGGAAAAAGGCGATTACGATGCAGCCCTGAAATGTTACGAAAAAGGATTGGCCTTGAGTGAGGAGCTGGGTGACAAGCAACTTACCGCCATCGCCATCGGGTGTATCGGTGCCATTTGGCAGCGAAAGGGGGACATGGACCAGGCCCGGCGGCATTTTGAGCGGGATTTGGTCTTGACGGAGGAATTGGGGGACCGGCAAGGCCAGGCGATTGCCCAGGGCTTGTTGGGGGAGTTGTACGCGGAATTGGGTATGTTCGAGGAAGCCCGCAGGCATTTGGAGGTAGCCCTGGAAATGAGCCGGAGTTTGTCATATGCCAAGGGAGCGGCGAAGGCCCTGAACGTGATGGGAGACCTGGCCCATATGGAGGGAGACCCCCATCGGGCGGTCGGCTATTACGATGAGGCCATCGCCGTGACGCGCAGCATCCATAACAAGTTGTTGTTGGGATACAACCTGGTGGAGAAGGCCGCAGCCTTGTTGGCGGCCGGGGAAACCGCCGCTGCGGCGGCATACCTGCCCGAGAGCCGGAAACTGTCGGAGGAGTTGAATCACGGCGACTTGCGATTCGAGGTGGACCTGCTGGCGGGAAAAGTGGCGGCGGCGTCCGGGAAGACGGCGGCGGCTACGGAGGCCTTGCTTCGGTTGTTGCCATTCCGGTCCCAATTATGGGACCTGGGCCGCATCCATCGGGAGCTTTACCGGTGGACAGGCGAGAGGCGGCACATGGATGCCGCCGTCCGGTGTCTCCGGAAGGCATACACCCAGCGTCCGGTGTTCCGGTATCGGCAAGCCTTGGAACAACTCAAAGGGCATCGGGACGAGCGGTAGGCGGTATGGCGGGGATATGACCCTCCTGCGGGGGAGAGCCGGTCCGTCTTATTCCATTTCCTGGACCACTTCCTTCACCTCGGGCACCATCCTCTTCAACATGCCTTCGATACCCGCCTTTAGCGTGACGGTGGAGGAAGGGCACCCGGAGCAGGACCCCTGCATGGTGACATAGACGGTGCCATTGTCCCAGGCCTTGAACTCGATGTTGCCGCCGTCCATTTCCACGGCCGGTTTGACATAGGTGTCGATCAGTTCCTTGATGCGAAGGGCGACGGCGCCCGCTTCACCCGAAAACTGTTCCGCTATGCGGTTGGCTTCCAGTTCCCGCATGGTTTCCGCGTAGCCATCGCGGACGGCCGTATCCGCACCGGCCTCCAGGAACAGCCGGATATGCTCCTTGAGCGGGAGCATGATATCCGCCCATTCGTAATTGAATTCCTTGGTGATGGTGACGAAGTTATTGGTGATATACACGCCTTTGACGTAGGGCAGTCCAAAGAGACCGGCGGCAAGCGGGGACCACTCCCGGGCCGTGCTTTCCGCTTTGAAATCCGCGGTGCCGCGGTAAATGATCCGGTTGGAGACGAATTTCAGGGACTCTGGGTTGGGGGTTTGTTCCGTAAACAATACGATGGAAGGAGCGGTGCCGGTGTAATCCATGACAATAATTTTCTTTTAGGTGAACCTTTGGAATAACGGATGCAAAAATAACACAAATGGCGGGTGGAAGTTCATCACCCGTACAATTCCACCCGTACCTGGTTGGTTGGGTAGCCCATTCCCAAGGACAGCGTTTCGGTAGCCTGGTCGACCATGGCGGACCAACCGCAGAGGTAAAAGGTGGTATCCGGCTGCGGGCCGGCATACCGGTCCCGGTAAGCGGCATGCACATAACCCGGGTGGCATTCCCCTCCGGAAAGCAGCGGAAGCGGTGGCCGTTCCCTGGACAGGCAGACGGAAAAGCGGAAGCCGGGCAGTTCTGCGGCCCATCCTTCCAGTTCATCGCGGAAGAGGATGCCGTCGGCGGTCCTGGTTCCGAAAATCAAGTGGACCTGCCGATAGGAGGAACCGGTTCGAAGCAGGTGCAGCAGCATGCTTCGAAAAGGAGCGATTCCGGTACCGGTGCAGACCATGACCAGGTTGCGGGCGGTCGGCAGGGCAGGGTCGGGAAGCAGGAATCGGCCATCCGGGCCTTTGAAGCGGAGGACGGATCCCGGACCGACCCGGTCGAACAGGAAGGAGGAAGCCTTACCTCCTTCCACGCGTACGATGCACAGTTCGAGGACATTGGTTTCGTCCGGCGCATTTGCGATGGAATAGCTGCGCCAGCGGTCCCGTCTTTTCTCGCCGATGGGAAGGTCGAAGGTGATGAACTGGCCCGGCAGGAAAAGGAACGGCTCGGCCTGGAGGACTTTCAGCCGGAAGAGCCGGGTGTTTGGTGCGAGGTCGGACAGTCGGACGACGGAGGCTTCGTGCCAGGTAGTGGGCATGACGGAAAAGCGGTTTACATGAAGACGAGGCTATCCGGGGCGGCTTGCGGACCGGTATTTCGGTCGGGGCAACCGGGTGGGGTCGCCCTCGGGACATACCGGTGCCGGATTCAACCCCGCACGAGGTCGTGATAAGGGAAAAACACCGGGAAACCTTTTTCGTTGAAAAAATCCTTGGTATCGGCCAGCGGTCGGCGGCTGGCGACGAGGGCGAAATCGCCGCCCCAGGCGCCGAGGGATTTCACGAAGCCGTCGAAATCCGGGAAAAGACGATCGCGGAGGGTAGGCAGGCCGATGGTTTCGGAGACAATCGTTTCATGTTCCTGCAACAGGAGGCCGAAGGAATCCAAGGAATCGGCATGCGCGAGGGCGGAAGTCAGTTCGCTGATACGGTCGATGCGTCGGCGGTCGACGTTCCGGGAGGCGGTACGTTCCCGGTAGCGGCGGATACCTTCCCGGCTGTCCTGTTTTTGGCCTAGATAGACAAAGGAAAGCTGCCGGGAGAACGGAGGGAAAAAAGGGGCGGGAACCACGACGGGCGATCCGTTCCGCAGCCGGTAGAAGATGGGATTTTCAGCGGTGGCGCAGGCCAGGTCGTAGCCGGAACCGCCGAAAGTGGGGGCCAGCAAGGAGAAGGGATCCGTTTGTGCCCAGCGGGCCACCAGGCTGACCAGGGTGGAGCTGGTGCCGAGTCCCCATTCCCGGGGGAAATCCAGTCGGGTACGGGCGAGTATGTCGCGGGAACCAGGTACGGCGGGGACGAAGGCGGGATTCAGGTCGGCGGCGGTGGAGAGGATATCCTGCAGCCTTCTTGCGGTATCGGCATCGGAGGCGGACAAGCGTTCGAAACCATCGGTGCGGAAGACCGCATCGAACCAAGGTTTCCCATCCAAGTCGAGGCTTTCCCACCGGAGCACGGGAAAAGGGTAGTCGGTATGCGTGGCGGACAGCGTGAGCGATTGGCCCCGTCGGAGGGGGACCGCAAGGGCGAGGGCCCCGTCGAGGACGAAGTATTCCGCGGTCAGGAGGAGTTTTCCGTGGGCATGGAAGGACGTAAGCATATGCATTCCCGGATTGGAAGGGAAGAAGGAGGGTCAGCGCAAGTCGAAGCCGATGTCCTTCCGATAGTATTTTCCTTCGAAGGCGATGGTTTCCGCCAGTTGTCGGGCATCGGCCAGTGCCTGTGCCAGCGATTGGTGGAGCGCGGTGACGGCCAGCACCCGTCCGCCGTTGGTCAGCACCTGTCCGTCCCGGCGCTTTGTGCCGGCGTGGAAGACGAGACCGTCGGTGGCCAGTTCCAGGCCGGAGATCGGCCGGTCCTTGGGATAGGGTCCCGGATAACCCTCCGATGCGAGGATGATGGTGGAGGCGGTGCGCGGGTCGATGGCGAGTTCCACGGAAGACAGGGAGCCGTCGAGGGTAGCGGAGAGCAGGGCGACGAGGTCGTTTTGGATCCGGGGCAGGACCACTTCCGTTTCAGGATCCCCCATGCGGCAGTTGTATTCGATGACAAAGGGGTCGTCACCGACTTTGATCAGTCCGATGAAAAGGATGCCGTGGTAGCGGATACCGCGTTGTTGCAAGCCGAGGATGGTGGGTTTCACAATGCGTTCCTCCACTTTTTCCATGAGGGTGCGGTCGACGAAAGGCGGCGGGGAGACGGCTCCCATTCCGCCGGTGTTCGGACCGGTGTCGCCTTCCCCGATGCGCTTGTAATCCTTGGCGACGGGGAGGATCTTGTAGGATTGGCCGTCGGTCAGGACGAACACGCTGAATTCCGTACCGGAGAGGAAGGATTCCACGACCAGTTTCCGGCTGGCGTCCCCGAACCGGCCCCCGAGCATCCGGGCGGCTTCCTCGAGGGCGGTTTCCCGGTCGGCACAAATGACGACACCTTTTCCGGCGGCCAGTCCGTCGGCTTTCAGGACAATTGGCAGACTGGCCTTCTTGCGGATGAAGTTCATGGCCAGTTCGGGTTTGGCGGCGAAGAACTCGCGGTAGGAAGCGGTCGGGATACCGAATTCCTGCATGAATTTCTTGGCGTAGCTCTTGCTGCCTTCGAGGCGGGCGCCCTGCAGGGAAGGGCCGAAGACCCGGACATGTGCGGTGGAGCGCATGCGATGCATGTAGTTCCATACGCCGTTGACCAGGGGGGCTTCCGGTCCGACGACCACCATGTCGATGGCGTGATCCATGACGAAATCGTGGATGGCGGCATTGTCTTCGATATCCAGGGGGACATTGGTGCCGCAGGCGGCGGTCCCTGCATTTCCGGGTGCGATGTAGAGTTGGGCGCAAAGCGGACTTTGGCTGAGCTTCCAGGCGAAGGCATGTTCCCGCCCGCCGTTACCCAACAGCAAAATTTTCATCATGACGGCATAGGTTTAGGTTCCCGGCAGGGAGGAAGGATGCCCGAGGCCGGGAGGATCGGGAAATTCCCGGGAGCCAATTTCAGATATAGCTGTTGAAAAACAAAAACATCGGGAGGGAATTCTCGGTTCCGGCGGAGAATAGGACCCGACAGCTTGCCGGGGAGCGGTTCGTTCCGGCGGCGGCACTTTTTTGTTGCCCGAATTCGGTGATACCTACGTATTTTTGAAAAAAATAACAATATGACGAGGCAAATGAACACATGGACCGGGTGGGCGATATGGCTGCTGGTCTGTGGTCCGGTGCTGACAGGAGCGCAGACCACCGCTTTCGGCATCAAGGGAGGCATGACCATGGGTATCCAGAAATGGAACGGGTTCGACCAGGACCCATTGGTCAAGTACCATGGGGTCGCCTTTGTGGAGAGTGGCGACGAAACGGCGCAATATGCGTTGTTCAGCCAGTTGGGGTATCACGCCAAGGGAAGTGCGCTGCGCAACCGGAATTTCTTCAATCCGATCAACGGGGACATCTTCCGGCCGCCGGCCCAGCAGTTTGTCTTCCACAACCTTTCCTTGACCCTCGGGGCAAAGCGCAAATTTGATTTCGGGGCCATCACCAAAGGCTATTACCTGTTCGGACTTCGGGGAGATTACACCTTGACCACCAACCTGGACGAATACAAGCGGATCAACGAGCTCAACAACAGTTTCTTTTTTCCGGACAACTATTTCGTGCGGAAGCTGAACTACGGATTGTGCCTGGGCGGCGGCTGGGAGTTTTCCTTTGCCGAACTGGTCGGTGCCGTATTGGAGTTCACGCTGAACCCGGACCTCTCCTGGCAATACCGGCAACCGGCCATTGCGAATGTCCGGGATCCGTTCACCGGGCAGAACCGGACCATTCCGGAGCGGACCATCCGCAACCTGACCTTTGAGGTGACGGCCGGGTTCCGATTCCTTCGGAAAGTGGAATACATAGACTGACTTGCTCCGGAAAAATGGCAAAAAGAGGACAAAACAGCATCGATATCGTCATCCTTTCCCTGTATCTGGCCCTGGTAGGGATCGGTTGGGCGATGATATTCACGGTCGGGTACGGCCAGGGCAACTACGGCGGGGATTTCTTTGATTTCATGGAAACACCGGTGGGGAAGCAATTGGTCTGGGTCGTGATATCCTTGGTGGTATTTGTCGTGGCATATGTCATCGAGGGAAAGTTTTGGCGGACCTTCGCGAACATCATCTATGTGTTGAGCCTGGTGGCGTTGGCGGGGGTGTTGGTGTTCGGCAAGACCATCAAGGGGGCGACCTCCTGGTACGATTTCGGGGGGGGCGTGACCTTGCAGCCATCGGAATTTGCGAAGTTCGGGACGGCGATAGCGTTGGCGAGTTACCTGAGTGCCTATGCGAACAATTTCAAGACCATTTGGTCCAGGATGTCCGCCATTGGATTCTTTGCCGTGCCGATGGTCCTGATCCTGTTGCAGCCGGATGCGGGTTCGGCATTGGTGTTCCTGGCCTTTTTCGTGGTCTTGTACCGGGAGGGATTTCCGGGTACGGTCTTCGTGATTGGGTTCATGGCGGGAACGATCCTCTTGTTGGGGCTGGTCAATCCGGCCGCGCACATCATGATCGGTCTGGCCGGTGTGGCGTCGCTTTTCCTCGGTTGGTACATGAAGCGGCGGCTGTATTGGCTGGGCGGGGTATTGCTGATGGCGGTACCGGCCTATTTCGCGATTCGGAACGGATATGAGTGGTATGTGGTAGGGGCGGCGGCATCGGTGGTCCTGGTCTTGTGCCTGTACCATTGGTTCCAGAAGCAGCAGCGGCTGGCTTATGCGATGGCGGCCCTGTTCAGTGTGGGCAGTCTGTTGGCTTTTGCGGCCAACTTCGTTTTTCACAACCTGAAGAAGCACCAGCAGGAACGGATAGAGGTATGGCTCCGGCCTTCGAATGTCGACCTGCGCGGAGCGGGGTACAACCTGTACCATTCCAAGATGGCGATCAGTTCCGGAGGGTTCAGCGGGAAAGGTTATCTGTCCGGTAATTTCACACAGGGAAACTTCGTACCGGAACAGATCACCGATTTCATCTTTTGCGCCATTGGGGAAGAACAAGGGTTCATCGGCAGCTTGTCGATCATCGGATTGTTCACCTTGTTGATTTGGCGGATCATCGTGGTGGCGGAGCGGCAGCGGTCGGATTTCAACCGATTGTATGCCTATGGGGTGGCGAGCATCCTGTTTCTTCATGTCTTCATCAACATCGGCATGACGATGGGATTGATGCCGATCATCGGTATCCCGCTGCCTTTTTTGAGCAAGGGGGGCTCCTCCTTGTTGGGTTTTACATTGATGATCAGCGTATTGCTCCGGATGGATGTGGACCGGAAATAGGTGCTGGGGGGCGGCCGTGGCGGGGCAAATTTTCTTGCCGCGGCCGGTGGTGGGACGAGCGGGCGGGCGCCTGTCCCGGGGCGAGGGAACAGGCGCCCGTCGGAAGTTCGCTTCAGGAACTTTTGCTTCCGAAGTATGTTTCAGCCAGCCTTGGGGTATGGTTGTGGTGCGACCGGTCAGGGTTTTGCGGCCGGATTCGGAAAACCTTGGTAAGCGTTGCGGAGTCGCTCGTCCGTTTCCCACAACTTGATATCGGCGAGGAAGCCCAGGAGTTCCTTGTCGCTTTGCAGGAGCATGGACCGGGCCTCCCCGGAAGCGGATGCCGTGCGGTACTGGAGGACGGCATGCAATTCGTTGATGCCGCGGGTAGCTTGGTAGCGCATCCAGAAAGGCAGGTCGGCATCCATGGCGATGCTTTTGAGTCGTTGGCCGGCCCGGCTGATATCGGCGACGCCGCCGTGGGTGGCGAGGGAGGTATAGTGTTGCAGGAACTCGTAGCGGGCATATCCGTGGACCTTGTCGAATTTTTCCTCGAAGTAAGTCAGGTACAGGGGGTTTTCCGTTTGGGCATACAGGGTGGAGAGGGTCAGGATGGTACGCTCGGTATCATCCTCCCGTTGCTCCCCGGCAATTTCGAGTGCGGTGGACTCATCCAGCGCTTGCAGGGCGAGGAGGGCGGCACCGGCCACCTTGGCGGCGGGGTCCTGCCGGACGATGGCCGCCATCCGGGGAGCGAACGACAAGTCTTCCAGGGTGGCGACCTGCTCGACGGCCAATTGGCGGACGGCGGAATGCGGGTCATTTTCCATCAGGTCCGCCACCGCACGGACCGATTCCGGTTGGTCCATGGGAACCTGTTCGAGGGCCAGCAACCGCAGCAGCCAGAAATCGTCCGACAACGCCAAGCTGACGGCTTCCGTCCGGTAAGCGTCGTCCGGGCCGTCCATGAGTGCTTGGAAAGCCTTCAGCCGATGGAGGAACCCGTTGGCATGTCGGAACTGGAAAGCGTATTCCGACCGGCTTTTGGCTTCGTTGATTTCGGCCAGCAGGACACCGGGGGCATCAAAAAGGATGAGGTCCGGATCGGTATCGGCGGGCAGCCGGAATTCCTGGACGCGCCGGTCGATCCGGATGGCGTGCGTGGAGACCGAAGGGCCGGAATGAAGGGCGATCTTGACCGGCAATTCGAATACACCGGGCATCGCAGCCGGGTCTTGGGTTTGGACGACCGTCAGCAGGACCTCGCGGTTGATTTCATCGTAGTCGTAATCGACGTCCAGGACGGGATGACCTTCCCGGAAATACCATTGGTTGAAGAACCAGTTGAGGTCTTCACCGGTCACCTCTTCGAACGCCAGCCGCAGTTCGTGGGCTTCGACATCGGAGAAAGCATTGTCGCGCAGGTATTTGCCCAAGGCGGCGAAGAAAGCCTCCTCACCGACATATTCCCGTAGCATGTGCAGGACCAGTCCTCCCTTGTTGTAGCTGTGCGCGTCGAACATATCCTCCTTCTCCGCATAGCCGAAATGGATGAGGGGGTGAATACCTTGCGCATTGGCGGATTCGAGATAACCGCTGAGTTCCTGCAGGCGGTGGAAATCGGCTTCCGCCCGGCCGTACTTGTGTTCCAGCCATAGGTATTCGCTGTAGTTGGCGAATCCTTCGTTCAGGGTCAGGTTGGCCCAGCTTTCACAAGTGACGTAATCACCGAACCAATGGTGGAACATTTCGTGGGCGATGATTTTTTCATTCTGGAGGTTGTCGACCAGTTCCCGGTCCGTACCGTTCATGAATTCCCCGAAGATGACGGCGGTGGTGTTTTCCATGGCGCCGGAGACATAATCCCGGACCACGACCTGTGCATATTTCTGCCAGGGGTACGGGACATCCAGCAGGTCGGAGAAAAGTTGCAGCATTTCGGGGGTATGGGGGAAGATATCCCGGGCGTAGGGTTCGTAGCGGGGTTCCATGAAATATTCGACGGGGATGTCGTTCCAGGTGTCGGTGACGACGGCGAATTCCCCGATGGCGAGCATGACCAGGTAAGGGGCGTGGGGCAGGGACATGTTCCAATGGTCGGTGCGGGTACCGTCGGGATGGTCGCGGGAATCGACGAGCAGTCCGTTGGAAAGGGTCTTGAAACCTTTTTCGACGGTGACGAAGATATCGTGGGTGGCGCGTTCGTTCGGTTTGTCGATGGTGGGGAACCAGCGGGAGTTGTTTTCCGTTTCGCCCTGGGTCCAGATTTGCCGGGGTTTACCGGGAATCCGACCGGTCGGGTTGATGAAGAAGAGGCCCCTGTCGGAGGAGATGGCGTCGCTGCCGCCGGAAGCGACGGGGGTCGCGGTATAATCGATGGCGATATCGAAGGAGGATCCGCGGGAATAGGATTTGTCCAGCAGGATGGTGATTTTTTCACCATCGTAGGAAAAGGGGAGCGTATCCGGTCGGCCGGCGAGGGCAATGCGATGCAGGTCGAAACCTTTGGCATCCAGGACGACCTGTCGGACGGGGTGGAAGTAAGGTTTCAGGGTAAGGACCGCCTTTCCCAGCACTTGTTCCTTTTGCCAGTCGAAGCTTACCTCCAGGCGGGTATGGAGGAGGTCGGCGTCGCGGCGGGCACTGGCCTGGTAGGGGGTCGGGGGGGAAAGCTCCGCCGAAGGGGCTGGACCGTCGGTCGAGGACGGGCGGGCGGCGCTGACCACGAGGGTGTCGAGGTCGCGGTACTCGGTTTCATCCAACAGGATGGCCGAGAATTCCTTCGGGGTACATTGCGAGAGGCTGGCGGCTGCCAGAAGCACCAATATTTTTTTCATGGCGACGGTTGAAGGCCGTCCGGTGGGCTGGACCGGAGGCGAGGGTGAAGGTTCGGAGGATTCCAACCGTAAAGATACGGGATAGGGCAATTTTTGGGAAAAGATACCGCCCAGTAATACGGCCTCCGAAAAAAGGCCTTGATTTTGATCAACAAGGGAGCGGAGATAAGGGGATTGGGAAAAATTGTGCATGTTTGTTTTTTTTGTCGGGGGAACGATACCCCCAAACCATTGTCATATGCCGACCAACAAGTATGTCTGTATACACGGCCACTTTTACCAGCCGCCGCGGGAGAGTGCCTGGATAGAGATCATCGAATTACAGGACAGCGCGGCCCCGTTCCACGATTGGAACGAGCGGATCAATTTCGAATGTTATGCGCCGAATGCGGCGGCGAGGATTTTGAACGGGGAGGGGCACATCAAGAGGATCATCAACAACTACGGCCATATCAGCTTCAATTTCGGACCCACCCTGTTGTCCTGGATGGAGGAAGCCGACCCGGCGACCTACCGGTCTATCCAGGAAGCGGATGCGGAGAGCGTGCAGCGCTTCGGGGGGCATGGGAGTGCCATGGCGCAGGCATACAATCACCTGATCATGCCGCTGGCCAACGAGCGGGACAAGCGGACCCAGGTGCTTTGGGGTATTGCGGATTTCGAGCACCGGTTCGGTCGCAGGCCGGAGGGTATGTGGATGCCGGAGACGGCGGTCGATACGGCGACCCTGGAGGTCCTGGCGGACGCCGGTATCGCCTTCACGGTATTGGCACCCCGGCAGGCCAGGGCCTTCCGGCCTTTGGGTACCGGTAGTTGGACACCGGTATCGGATAACATCGACACGACCCGGCCCTACCTTTGCAAGCTGCCCTCCGGAAAGCAGGTCGCCCTGTTTTTTTACGACGGGAACACGGCCAAGGACGTGGCCTTCCAGGGCTTGTTGAACAATGGGCAGCGGTTCGCCGAGCGGATGTTGGGATCGTTCGATGGGACAGGTCGGCCGGAGTTGGCCCACATTGCCACGGACGGGGAAAGTTACGGGCATCACCACCAATGGGGGGAAATGGCCCTGGCTTACTGCCTCGACTCCATCGGGCGGTCCGGCAAGGCCAGGGTGACCAATTACGGGGAGTACCTTTCCCTTTTTCCGCCGGAACACGAGGTCATGATCCATGAGAACAGCTCCTGGAGCTGTGTCCACGGGGTAGAGCGATGGCGGTCCGACTGCGGTTGCCATACCGGTGGCCAGCCGGGCTGGAACCAGGCCTGGCGAGGCCCTTTGCGTGCCAGCCTGGATTGGTTGCGCGACACGATGCTGCCGTTTTACGAAAAGGAAGCGGGCGGAATGGTCGCCGACGTGTGGGCGGCGCGCAACGATTACATTTCGGTGATATTGGACCGTTCGGAGGCCAATGTGGAGCGCTTCCTGGCGCGCCATACACTCCGGCCGCTCGGACAGCAGGAACGAATCCGGCTGTTGCGGCTCCTGGAGATGCAACGGCATGCCATGTTGATGTATACCAGCTGCGCCTGGTTTTTTTCCGAGGTGTCAGGTATCGAGACCAACCAGGTGATGCAGTACGCCCTGCGGGCGACCTACCATTACTACAACACCAGCGGGAACAGCCTGCTTTCCTCCTTCTTGCAACGGCTGGAGGCGATTCCCAGCAATGTGTACCGGAATGCGGGGGACAGTTTCCGGGAGCATGTGTTGCCCAGCCAGATGACCTTGACCGGTGTGGGGATGCATTATGCCGCCTCCTGTATATTCAACGACTATGAGGAGACGGACAGTTTCCTGCACTACAAGGTGGTCAACGAAGTGTTCGAGCGGATTCCGGCGGGGTTCCAGCGCTTGGCCATCGGCCGGACCACGGTGGTATCCAACCTGACCCAATCGGAAAAATACTTCAGTTTTGCCGTCCTGTACCTGGGGCAGCAGAACATGATCGGCAGCATATCGCTGGAAATGAGCCGGACCCGGTTCGACCAGCTGCACGGGGAGTTGGTGGATTCCTTCCGCAACGTGAACCTGGGCGACGTCATCAACCTGTTGCAGGGATTCGGTCCGGAGAAATTTTCCTTCAAGCACCTGTTCAAGGATGAGAAGCGGAAAATCTACCAGCAGATCCTGGAACGCAGTTTCCCCCCGGTGGAATCCGTCATCCGGGACTATTACGAGGACAATTACCAACTGATGAGCGGGATGGCGAAGAGTGACATCCCGGTACCGGAGGGATGGAAGGGAATCACGCAATTCGTCATCAACCGGCAGTTGCACCAATACTTCGAGGCTCCCAGGCTGCTGGTCCGCGAATTGCAGTTCATCGTGAGCGAATTTACCCGTTGGAACGTATACATCACGGACATGCAGCGCCTGAAGCTACAGGCCGGGGAGCGTATTTTCCACGAACTGAAGCAGATGGACTGGACGGAAAGCGACCCCAGGCACCTGCAGAACCTGATCGGCGTGATGGAATCGCTGAACCTGCTGGGTGTCCATCCGGAGTTGTGGAAAAGCCAGAACCTGTATTACAAGGTGCTGACGGAGCTCCAGTCGGCGGGTTGGGTCGGCAAGGATACCGAGTGGAAGCAGGCCTTCACCCGGTTGGGTGCGCTGCTGCGGGTCATGGGGTCATGACGGATGCCGCATCATGGCCGCTCCCGCCCGGGCAGGACCCCGGATGGAGCCCGGTGTGATGGGTCGGGGAGTTTTTTTCTCACACGGTTGGTTGGACACCACCGGTAATCGGATCGATTCGCAACGGCTTATGACACAAACAGACATCCTGGTTTTGGGGGCCGGCATCGGGGGCCTGACTTTTGCCATCAAGATGGCCCGGGCCCGCCCGGACCTTCGGGTCACGGTATTGACCAAGACCGTGGAGGCGGAATCCAACACCCGTTATGCGCAAGGCGGGGTGGCGGCGGTCTGGGATCGGGAGACCGACAGTTTCGAAAAGCATATCCGGGACACCCTGACGGCGGGAGACGGCCTGTGCGATGCCCGGATCGTGGAGCTGGTGGTGCGGGAAGGGCCGGAGCGGGTGCGGGAGATCATCGATTGGGGAGCCCGTTTCGACAAGACCCGGGAAGGCGGCGCATACGACCTGGGGCGGGAAGGGGGACATAGTGAAAACAGGATCCTCCACTACAAGGACCTGACCGGTTGGGAGATACAGCGTACGCTGGTGGAACAGGCGGGGCAGTGTCCCAATCTTTCCATCCTGGAGCATTATTTTGCAATCGACCTGATCACCCAACATCATCTGGGGCACACGGTCACCCGCGTCACGCCCGGCATCACCTGCTACGGGGCATATGCCTTGGACAAGCGATCGGGGGCCATCGACACCTTGTTGTCGAGGGTGACCGTGCTGGCGACCGGCGGCGCCGGCCAGGTGTACCGCAATACGACCAATCCGGTCATAGCCACCGGGGACGGCATCGCCATGGTATACCGGGCGAAAGGCCGGGTGGAGAACATGGAATTCGTCCAGTTCCATCCGACCGCCCTGTACCATCCGGCCGGCGACAATCCGGTCTTCCTGGTGTCCGAGGCTGTCCGCGGTTTCGGGGCGGCGCTGAAGACCCCGTCCGGGCAGCTGCTGATGGAGAAGTACGACAGCCGGGGCAGCCTCGCTCCCCGCGACATAGTAGCCCGGGCCATCGACCGGGAGATGAAACTCCAGGGGGTGGAACACATGTACCTGGATGCCCGCCACCTGGACAAGGAAGCGTTTGTCGCCCATTTCCCGACCATCTACGAAAAGTGCCTGAACATCGGCATCGATCCGATGCAGGACATGATACCGGTGACGCCGGCCTGCCACTACCTGTGCGGCGGAATCCGGACCGACGAAATGGGGCGTACGTCCATCGGAAACCTGTATGCCGCCGGGGAATGCACCAGTACCGGCCTGCACGGGGCCAACCGGTTGGCTTCCAATTCCCTGCTGGAAGCCATGGTCTTTGCACACCGCATCTTCCTGGACGTATCCGGCCGGGTGGACGACATCGGTGCGATGGTGCCGGGCATTCCGGAATGGGATGCCCGTGGAACGACGGATCCGGAGGAATTGGTACTGATCACCCAAAGCCTGAAGGAGCTGAAGGACATCATGAGTTACTATGTCGGCATCGTCCGGTCCAACATCCGGTTGAAGCGGGCGATGGATCGACTATACCTCCTGTACCGGGAGACGGAGGACCTGTACCACCGCACGACCTTGTCCCCCCAATTATGCGAATTGCGCAACCTGCTGACCATGGCCTATCTGATTACCCGATCCGCCTCCATGCGGCGGGAGAGCCGCGGCTTGCATTACACCACGGATTATCCCGACAAGCAATCCTTTATCGATACGATGATCTTATAGGCACCTTCGCAATCCGTCGACGGATATGCAGGAGCCGGAACGCAGCCATTCCGGTTGCCGGCCCCTTTGGCTCACCTTTCGCACCGCAAGAACCAAATCGAATATCTTGATTGCAAGGTTCCCATGATTGCATAAAGCCTGACCTGCTTACAACCTAAGGCTTTTACCTGTGATTCCCGCCTTTTGGACAGGCCGGCCGCCCTGAAAAAACATGTTGAGGGCGCGGGGCGCAGCGCATCAGCAAGTATGAACGATGACAAAAGTTGAAAATCAAGGTCGTATAATTGCTGATGTGGCAAGATTGAGGTACGGAAGATGAGTTTATCGGCAGTGGGTCGAGGCAATCAGCGGATGACGGCCAGCCTTTGCGGCGGATAGTCCCCGATGCGCAGGAAGTAAAGGCCGGGCGACCAGGCCGAGACATCGACGCTGGATCCTGCCGGCAGGATACCGTGGAAGACGGTCCGTCCGGTGGCCGTACATACCTGGACCGGCAGGGTTCGGTTGCCCGGGACACCGATGGTCAGCCGGTCGGAAGCCGGATTGGGAAAGAAGGACGGATGGGAGCGGTCCGCGTCGGCCGATGAGGCGGCGGTGGTACAGCCGTTGCCATTGTCGGCGGCGAAACTGGGGGCGGCGAATTGGAAAGTGCCGGTACCATCCGGACAGCGGGCCATGGAGATATCGGGCGACTGGGGGCCGAAGAAAACCTGGTCCGCCACGGAAAGGTCGGGCCGGACGAGCAGGAGTTCCTCACCGGCGGCGCTGATGGAAAAGTTGGTATGGAGGCCGGCCTGGTCGGTATCCCCGTCGGCCCAAACGACCAGGTAGGAACCCGGGTCCAGGAAGACACCGTTGGGGAAGGCCCATTTGGCGGGCAGGTCCGCATTGTCGCTGAGGTACCAACCGGAGAGGTCGATGGTTTCCGCGGAGGTATTGGTCAATTCTATCCAGTCGTTGAATTCCCCATCCTGGTCGGCGACCGTCTCCTGGTTGGAAGCGAGGAACTCGTTGATGACCACGGTTCCGGTGGAGGGAACCGTATGGAATTCGAATTCCGCACGGGCGGGGGAGAAAGCCCCGGCCGCCTGATTTTCCGCATAGAAATAAAACTGGGTGGCACCGGTTCCGGCCGGGATGACGGCACCGAATATGCCGTCGTCGGGGAGGCCGTCGCCCTGGGTGCCGTCATCGGTCATGAGGACGAGGGTGAACATCTCCTTGATATGGCTGCGATACCCGAGCCATACCTGGTCTGCGCCGGACACCGGCAAGGTGAGGGTCAGGGCCGTACCGGGTTGGGGTTGGGCGGGAGAGAAGGAGAAGGCGGAGAGTATCGGCGGGGGAGCCTGCAAGGCCGGGTGCGCGAGCAGGGAATCCGCCCGTTGCGCCAGGAAGGGAAGCAGGCCGAAGGCCGGTTCGCCCGTAAAGGCGTCGAGAACGGTTTCGGTCAGGTTGGCGGCAACCTCTTGCGGGGAATAAGCATGGAGGTTGTCCGCCTGGAGGGGGCCGTTCACCAAGGCGGACAGCTCGTAGGCCCGTTGGCTGAGCCAACCGCCGGAGACCCTTTCCGTCAGGAGGGTACGCAAGTGGGCCGTGTACATCCTTCTCCAGGTAGGTTGGCCGAAAATGGCCTGCAGGAGCGGTTTTTCCGGGTCGTCGGCCCCCAGGAAGGGGTCCAGGGCGGCGAGTTGTCCGGCGGTCGGGAAAGGGGCGCCGGGGTTCGGCAAGGATACCCAGGGGAAGCGGCCGAACGCTTCGTTTGCATCATCCGGAATCGGGACGAAGCGGCCGTTGTCCGCTTTCCCGATGACATAATTCCTGGCACCGGCACCGAGGTAACTGTCCAGGTTGACGAGCAGGGTATTCCAGGCGGACATCCAGCTGAAGCGGTCGAGGTCGAGGACTTCCCGGGCCATATCGGGTTGTTCCTGCAGTATTTGCGTAAGTTCCACCAAGTCGTTCCAGCCGGTGGCGGATTGGATGTTGTAGTGGGGCAGGTAGCAGACGATACCGGGGCCGAGGTAAGCCAGGTTGGCCCCCTGCCCTTCCGTGCAGCCGAAAGGAGCCGTGGAAGGCGGTTCATCGAAAGAATAGGAAGGTCGGCATTCGAACCGGGCGTTATCGGCATCGGACAGGAAGCTTTTTTCGAAAAATCCGGAGTTGACGGATTCCACATGGCTGAAGAGGCCGTGGAAGTTGCCGTTGACAAAGACGGTGGCGAAGTTGGCTTTCGGGACGACCAGGTAGGGTGCGGCCAGTTCGAAGGCCAGTACTTCCCGGAGGAAAGAGGGGTCGAACAGGCCGTTTCCGAGTTTGAGGACCTTGTAGCCCTGGTAGTCCTGGTTCTTGAAGTGGTCCAGTTTGAGATTCAGTGGATTTTTTCCGAGGGTGGGGTCATAGGTACTCCCACCCCGATAGCGGATACCGACGCTGTCGAAAAGGACGCCGTTGATTTCGACGGTGGCCGGCAGTCGTTCATCGCTGCCAGCCGCCTGGAAGGCGTGGAGCAGGTCACTCCAGTCGGATTGGGAGAAAGTGATCTCGATGGTGGTCGTTTGGTCGGGGGTGAAGAGCGGTTGGGCCATGGGGGAACCCGATGCCAGGAGCAAGCAAAGGAACAAGGAAGCGATACGCATAGGGAGGAATTTTCCGGCCGGAAGACACCATCCGGCCGGTAATCGCCGGTACGGGAGGGAATCGGCCGGGTGAATATCAAAATTACGGTGACTCCGGGTCACCTGTACGGTTTCCCGCCAAAAAAATGAGGAACGCAGCTGTCCGGTCGTTTCACCGACAAGTGGTGGAAGCGGGAGGTCGGGACGGGCGGGCCGTGGTGGGGGGCGGCGCTGCTTACTCACTTCCGGATGGCATCATAGACGGCCTGGTGCAGTCGGGGTCGGATCTGGAGTCGGTACAAGCCGGTGCTGGAGCGGTCGGGATAGACGCGGTTGCTGAAAAAGATGACAATCAGCTGTTGCTCCGGGTCCGCCCAGAAGAAAGTGCCCGTATAGCCGGAGTGTCCGAAGGAGGCGGGCGGAGCGTCGCGGGCGATGTAGGTATCATCGGGGCGGTAGACGACCGGCGGTTTGTCGAAGCCGAGCCCCCGGCGGTTGCCGGTTTCACAGAATTGGCATCGCGTGAATTGGTCGACGGCATGCGGCGGGATGAGCATATGGCCGGCATATGTGCCGCGGTTGAGATAAAGTTGGACCAGTTTCGCGAGGTCCGGGGCCGAGCCGAACAGGCCGGCGTGACCGGATATGCCGCCGAGCATGGCGGCCGTTTCGTCGTGGACGGTACCGTGTACCTGTTGTTTCCGGAAGAAGGTGTCCAGTTCGGTGGGCACGATCCTGTCTTTTGGAAAGTGCCGAAGCGGGTTATAGGTCAGGGTGTAAGCGCCGACCGGGTGGTAGAAGGTGTCCTTCAGGTAAGATTCGAGCGGTCGGCGGGTCAGTTTTTCCACGATGGCGGGGTACAGGATGAAAGACAGGTCGGAATAGACATAGCCGGGTTCCTGCCGCAGGGGTTGGTCCCGGATACCGCGGAAGATGGTTTTCCGGTATCGGTGGAAGAGGAAGAGGCTGTCGGTAATGGGGATATCGTAGCGGCGGGAGGGTTTGGAACGGAAGCTTTTCCTTTTCCAATCGCCGGAAGGGAGCCGGGCTTCCCGCCAAAAGACGATGCTGGGTTGCAGGCGGCCGTTATGGGCGAGGAATTCCCGGAGGGAGACGGCTCCCTTGTCGGAGCGTCGGAACATCGGAAGGTATTGTCGGAGCGGTGCATCGAGGTCGAGGCGGTTTTCGCCGTAGAGTTTCATCAGGGCGGGCAAGGAGGAAGTCACCTTGGTCACCGAGGCGAAATCATAGATATCATCAGGCCGGACGGGCTGCAGGCTGTCATAGGTATGGAAGCCGAAGGTTTCGTGGTAGACGACCTTGCCGTTCTTGGCGACGAGCACCTGGGCGCCGGGGTAGGCATGGGCGCGGATACCGGCCTGTACGATGGCGGCGATGCTATCGGCGAGGCGTTGTCCGTCGATGCCGACCGATTCGGGAGGGGCATAGCCCAGGCGGAAGCCGGCCGGGGTGGAGAGGCCTTCACCGGTCCGGAAGAGGGTGCCGCCGGGCGATTTGGCGGTGGCGGTGGCGGCACAAGCGCCGAAGACGATTTGCGCGCAGACCGACTGGTAGGCGGGTTCGGCGGAAGGAGCCCAGAGGAGGGCATCGGCGAGGGACAGCAGCGGATGGTCCGTCCAGGTATTCCAATGGGTGGCGGGGCCGAGCAGGACGAGCACCCGTTTTTCGGCGGCAGGGAAGCGGTCGGCGAGGGCCAGCAGGCTATCCGCGGAGATGTTGGCGGAGCGGAGGGCGGCAGCGTCGAGGACGAGGAGCAGGAGACGACCGGAGGAATCGCGGTCGGGGCGGGAAATCCCGGCGGGCGGCAGGAATCGGGCGGTCGTCTGTCGGAAGGCCTGGTCGGGCGGCATGCCCGGGCATACGAGGCGGAGGGATCGGACATCCGGTTCCCGCAAGGGGAGGAAGTCGTTGCGGTTGCGCAGGAGCAGGGAGTTTTCAAGGGCATCCAACCAATCTGTCGGTGTCGGGGCACTTTCAGGTAGCCGGACAAGGGAGGCGGGCGTCACTTGGGAGGAGCCGGATGCCGGGGCGAGGTAAAAAAGGAGGGTGTAAATCCAGGCGAAATGCTTCATCCTTGCAATTGTGCTAAATTTGGGTGAAAAAATTACGGTATCGGAACAATTGTCTTATTTTGGTTTGGCACTTTCCGGTTTTTGGGCGGCCCTTCCGGCGTATACCGGCGAGGACAGGTCGGCGTAGGAATCGGTCCGATTCGCCGGCCTTGACACCGCCGGTACCGGTCGTGAAAAATCCGAAGCGGGCGAAAAGATACAAATGCTGACGAAAAACAACACATTGATGGCCAGGATTCCCATTTTGGCGGTTAGCTGTTCCCTGCTGCTGGTTTGCGCCGCAGAGCTGGCGGCCCAACAGGTGGCGCAGGACAGCATGCTGGTGCAGTTTTCGGGGATGGTGCTGGACGGGACCCATGCGGAGTTGTTGCCGGTTCCGTACGTGAACATCCTGGTCAGGGGCAAAGGTCGCGGGACCTATTCCGATTTCAACGGTTTTTTTTCCATCGTGGTGGAGAAAGGGGATGTGATCGAATTCTCTGCGGTCGGCTACAGGACGGTGGAATATACGATACCGGAAAGCTTGCGGGACAACCGTTACTCCTTGGTACAGCTGATGACGCAGGACACCATCAACCTTCCGGAGACGGTGGTATTTCCCTGGCCGAGCAAGGAGCACCTGAAGTTGGAGTTCCTGGCCATGGATGTGACCTCGGCGATGGAGGAACGGGCGCTGCGGAACGTGGCCAATGAGACCTTGGAGCGGATGCGCAGCAAGGTGCCTTCCGTCGGGGCGGAGCATGCGAACTATTACCTGCGGCAGCAGGCCAGGAACTACTACTACATCGGGCAACAACCGCCGATGAACATTTTCAATCCCATCGCCTGGAAGCAGTTCTTCGATTCCTGGAAAAGAGGCGATTTCAAGAAAAAGCAATAAGGCCGGAAAGGGACGGACCCGTCGGGATTCCGGCGGCGGAACGTGGAGTCCGCCGGCCGGAAGGGACGGTATTTCCCGGAAGCCGGGTTCAGGCTTCCAGGTAAGCCTCGGTCGGCAGGCAGGTGCAGACGAGGTTCCTGTCGCCGTAGGCATTGTCCACCCGAGCCACGTCGGGCCAGAACTTATGGCCTTGGCGGAGGTAGGGCAAGGGCCAGGCCGCTTTTTCCCGGGTGTAGGGCCAGGTCCAATCGTCGGCCGTCAGGCGTTCCAGGGTATGGGGAGCGTTGTGGAGGACATTGTTGTCGACGGGGTAGTCGCCGCCGGCGATTTCGTCGATTTCCTGGCGGATTTGCAGCATAGCGTCGCAGAACCGGTCGAGTTCGTCCAGGCTTTCGCTTTCCGTCGGTTCGATCATGAGGGTACCGGCGACGGGGAAGCTGAGCGTCGGGGCATGGAAGCCGTAGTCGATGAGGCGTTTGGCCACATCTTCCGCACTGCATATGTCCTTGAAAGGCCGGAGGTCGACGATGAGTTCATGGGCGGCGTTCCCGTGTTCCCCGGTGTAGAGGATGGGGAATGATTTTTCCAGGCGGAACTTGATATAATTGGCATTGAGGATGGCATACCGGGTGGCGTCGGTGACGCCTTGGGCGCCGAGCATGCGGATATAGCCGTAGGAAATCAGCAGGATGCTGGCGCTGCCCCAAGGAGCGGCGCTGACGGCATGGATACCTTCCTGGCCGCCGGTGGCGACGAGGGCGTGGCCGGGCAGGAAAGGGGCGAGTTTTTCATTGACACAGATGGGTCCCATGCCGGGGCCGCCGCCGCCATGGGGAATGGCGAAGGTCTTGTGCAGGTTGAGGTGGCAGACATCCGCGCCGATGATACCGGGGCTGGTGAGGCCGACTTGGGCGTTCATGTTGGCGCCGTCCATGTAGACGAGTCCGCCGTGCTCATGAACCATTCGGCAGATATCCTGGATGGCGGTTTCGAAGACCCCGTGGGTGGAGGGGTAGGTGACCATGAGGCAGGCGAGGCGGTCCCGGTGGAGCGTACATTTGGCCTTCAGGTCCTCGACGTCGACATTTCCGCGGTCATCACAAAGGACGACGACAATCTGCATGCCCGCCATGGCGGCGCTGGCGGGGTTGGTACCGTGGGCGGAAGAAGGGATGAGGGCGATGTTCCGATGGTGGTCGCCGCGGGCGAGGTGCCAGGCGCGGATGACCATCAGGCCGGTATACTCACCCTGGGCGCCGGAATTGGGTTGCAGGGAGCAGGCGCTGAACCCGGTGATCTCGCAGAGGTACTGCTCCAGTTCCCGGAAGATTTCCTGATAGCCCTGGGTTTGGTCGGCGGGTGCGAACGGATGGATATTGGCAAAGGCATCCCAGCTGACCGGCAGGAGTTCCGTGGCGGCATTGAGTTTCATGGTGCAGCTGCCCAGCGGGATCATGGCGTGCGTCAGGGAAAGGTCTTTGTTTTCGAGGCGTTTGATATACCGCATCATATTGGTTTCCGTGTGGAAACTGTTGAAGACGGGGTGGGTAAGGAAAGGGGTGTTCCGGATAAGCGGTGCGGGCAGCTGCGGGTGGTCGCCGGCGGACAGGCCGGTCGGGGCTGGCAGGCCTTTGGCCTGGGCGAAGATACCGACGAGCAGGTCGAGGTCTTCCTCCGTGACGGTTTCGTCGAGGGCGATGCGGACGAAATCCTTTCCATACCAGCAGTTGATTTGCTGGGACTGGGCGATGTGTCGGATGGTTTCGACGAGGGGTGGGGGCAGGGGGATGTGAAGGGTGTCGAAGAAATGGGTATGGGCAGGTTGGAAACCCATATCCCGCAGGTGGCGGTCGAGTTTCCGGGCAAAGGAATGGATCCTGTGGGCAATATGTCGGATGCCGTCCGGACCATGCCACACGGCGTACATGCCGGCCATGATGGCGAGCAGGGCCTGGGCGGTACATATGTTGGAGGTGGCTTTTTCCCGGCGGATATGTTGCTCGCGGGTTTGGAGCGCCATGCGGAGGGCCTTTTTGCCATCGGCATCGACGGAAACGCCGATGATGCGGCCCGGAAGAATTCGTTTGAAGTCGTCGCGGGTGGCGAAGAAGGCGGCATGGGGGCCTCCGAAGCCCATGGGGACGCCGAAGCGCTGGGCGTTGCCGACGGCACAATCGGCACCCCATTCCCCGGGCGGTTGGAGCAGGGCGAGGGCCAGGAGGTCGGTGGCTACGGTGACATAGACCTCGTGGGCGCGGGCTTTTTGTACGAAAGCACGGTAGTCCTCGACGGAACCTTGCTGGTCGGGATATTGGAGGAGGACGCCGAAGACCTGGGAATCGAGGGGAAAGTCCTTCCAATCGCCCCGGACAATATTGATGCCGAGGGGAGCGGCCCGGGTGAGGAGGACATCGACGGTCTGGTCGAGCACACCGTTATCGACGAGGAAGGTATTGGCCAGGGGTTGGCGGGCCCGTTTGTTCTTGACACCGTGGAACATGGCCATGGCTTCTGCGGCGGCGGTCGCTTCGTCGAGCAGGGAAGCATTGGCGATGGGCAGGCCGGTCATGTCGCTGACCATGGTCTGGAAATTGAGGATCGCCTCCAGGCGGCCCTGCGCGATTTCCGCCTGGTAGGGCGTGTATTGGGTATACCAGCCGGGATTTTGGAAGATGTTCCGAAGGATGACGGAAGGGGTGATGGTCCCGTAATAGCCGAGACCGATGAAAGAGCGGAAGACCTTGTTGAGGTCGGCGATTTCCTTGAGCTCCCGGAGATATTCGAATTCGGTTTGGGGGGGCGGGAGGGATAATTTCCCCTGCATGCTGATGGGGGCGGGGACGGTCCGGTCGATGAGTTGGTCGAGGGAATCCAGTCCCATGTGCCGGAGCATGCTTTGTTCTTCGCGTTGATTGGGGCCGATGTGCCGGTGTTGGAACCGGTCGAAGGAAGCGGTGTTGCTCATGATGTCCGAATGTTTACCAAGGATGGCGCCCAAGCTGGCGAAGGGGTGGGTCCTTGGTTTGGATTCGTTGCCGGCCGGCATGTTCGTTGCATCGGCGGAAACGGGTGAAATATTTGCAAAGAACTGTTTTACAGAATTATGAAAACAAAAAAATAGAATCAGGCCATTGTTTGCAGGGAAAGGGATGCCGGTGTTGCGGGCCTTGTCCGACAGCGTTTGCGGACCGGCGCAAAAATACAAGATGAACGACACAAATAACAGCGGACCCGCCACTTGGTTGTCAAAATCGATGTATAGTTTCGGTGTGATGAAGGTCACTATCCCGGGGGGGAGCGGGCGGGTAATTTTGTGCCGTACCATCTGATGGCGCGCGGGCGGTCTCCGTTTGCGTACCGGGATGGGAACACATTTCCTGGTACAGGAAGAAAAAAAAATCGGATGAAGTTATCGAATTATTTGCCCGTCCTGGATTGGGGTGGGGCTTACAGGAAGGAATGGTTGTCCGGCGATTTATCGGCCGGGTTGACGGTCGGCGTGATGTTGATTCCGCAGGGGATGGCATATGCGATGATTGCGGGGTTGCCGCCGATACACGGCTTGTATGCGGCGACGGTGCCTTTGGTGCTGTACGCTTTGTTCGGCAGCAGCCGGCAGTTGGCGGTGGGGCCGGTTGCGATGGTGTCGTTGTTGACGGCGACGGGCGTGGGGGCCTTGTCTCCGGCAGGGCCGGCGGAATACCTGGCGTATGCTTTGACCTTGGCCTTCCTGGTGGGGGGGATACAACTGATGATGGGCATTTTCCGCTTGGGGTTCCTGGTGAATTTCCTGTCCCACCCCGTCATCAGCGGGTTCACCTCGGCGGCGGCCATCATCATCGGGTTGAGCCAATTGAAGCATTTGACAGGGGTGAAGTTGCCGAAGAGCGAGCACGCCCATGAAATTGTGCTGGCCTTTTTGCGGGAGGCGGGCCAGACCCATTGGCCGACCCTATGGGTAGGATTGGGGGCGATCTTGGTCATCCGGGGCGCGCGGAAGATACACAAGTCTTTTCCGGGCGCCTTGGTGGCTGTCATCGCCAGCATCCTGGCGACCGCCTGGCTGGGGTTGGATACGCAAGGGATCAAGGTGATCGGGGACATTCCGGGCGGATTGCCGGGATTTTCCCTGCCGGGATTCGACCTGTCGACCTGGCAGGCCTTGCTGCCGGCCGCCTTGACGATATCGCTGGTCGGATTCATGGAAAGCTATGCGGTGGCCAAGGCCATCCAATCCCGGCACAAGGATTACCGGGTGGACGCGAACCAGGAGCTCAACGCTTTGGGGTTGGCGAACCTCGGGGCTTCGATATTTCAGGGCTTCCCGGTGACGGGCGGCTTTTCGCGCACGGCGGTCAACGACCAGGCCGGGGCGAGGACCGGATTCGCTTCCTTGCTCAGCGCCCTGCTGATCGTGCTGACCCTGCTGTTCCTGACCCCGTTGTTCTACCACCTGCCGAATGCCGTGCTGGCGGCGGTCATCCTGGTCGCCGTCGCGGGATTGATCGATTACAAGGAAGCCTTCCGGCTTTGGAGGAACGACCGTTCGGATTTCTGGATGTTGACGGCCACCTTCCTGATTACCCTGACGATGGGAATCGAGACCGGTATCGGGGCAGGGGTGGTCCTGTCGCTATCCATGGTGGTATTCCGGGCCACCCGGCCGCATGTGGCGGAGTTGGGACGGGTACCGGGTTCCGATTTTTACAGGAATGTCAAGCGTTTCCCCGGTCTGGAAAGGCGTCCGGATGTGCTGGTGGTCCGCTTCGACGGTCCCTTGTTCTTTTCCAATCTGAATTATTTCAAGGAACGGGTGCAGGACTGGGCGGCTGCCAAGGGAAAGGAGCTGAAGTTGATTGTCCTGAACGCCGACAGCATCAGTCACATCGACAGCAGCGCCGTGCATATGTTGGAGGAATGGTTGTCGGAATTGCGGCAACAAGGGATCCGGGTGCATCTCACCAGCGTCATAGGCCCTGTCCGGGATGCGATGCAACGGTGGGGCCTGATGGATCGGTTCGGGGAGGAGAATTTTTTCATGAGCAACCAGCGGGCGGTCGATGCTTTCGACGCCCTGCAGGAAAAGGGAGGCTTCGAAAAGCAGTTCAAGGGATATGCGACACAATCCGGGACGGGGAACGGTGGAGCGGGCTGAGGCAGGGGAAACAGCTGTTCCCGTGCCGGTCGGTCGGATGAAGGATACAAGGCCCGATGTCCGATTGCCCTGGCCGGGTGATGCATCCGTCGTATGAAAAAAAACTCCCGACGATATGGTGCATACCGGGTCGATCCGAACAAGGGCCGATGCGGCGGACAGCGGATTTACATTGCCGGGTGAGGGAAAAAAAAGCTGTTCCGCGTTGTGTGACCAATGGCAGCGATTGTTTTTTTACACCTGTTTGGTTGCGTTGCGGCGTGATTCCTTTGAGACCAGGTGAATCAAGGTTTCTTATCCTTTTATTTCCGGAGGGGAAGGCGAAAGTGATGCAGGGGTATACGACCGATCTTTCTTATCACAGGATAAGGGGCTTGCACGGTCGGATGTCCGGCATGTGGATGGATCGATTTTAGATACAAGTTTTCCTTTTTTTATCTAAAAAAAAGGTTTTTATGTAAAAATGGTGGCGACGACCTGGTTAAATAGCGGAATTAATTTATTTTATTATTTTATAAAAAGCTTAATTACAGCGTTTTGTGTTAATAAATGCACATTTTGCCAATCGGTAGCCCGTTAAGTTGCCTTTTAATTCCGTTTGAAAATAAAATCGGAATAATTATTTTTGTCGGGTACTCCATTCAGAACGAATTCAATAAGTAGACGGGCCGACACTTTCCAGCGAAAATGTGGGTTCCGGAATGACGGTCTGAGGTTCCGTTCCTTTTTTATCGGAATCATCGTTTCCCCGCCGTTCGTTCCCATTTTTTCCTCAAACAAATACCAGCCCCATGAAGCCCTGCGCGACACCTGCCGTGTAGGCCGGGCGACCTTCGTGCTTGCGTCGACCACCGGCCGGAGGTTCCGGGCCTCGGATGGAAGGGAACCCCGCCTTCCGTAATCGGAATGAACAACCGGCCTTGTCGGGAGCCTCGTCCTAAATAACAAGGGCATTACAGCGGGGGCGGCGGTGCGTACGTCGGGAAAAGACAAGTTTTAGGATAAGGAAAAATTAGTCGGCAACAAAACGGGGATACCGTATCATCCGTCAATAAAAAATGACAACAAATTAAAATCGGACAGGCATGAAAAAATCCATTCCATCGGAAGCACAGGAAGTCCTATTGAGGCAACAAGCGTACGAGGCGGCCCGGAAAGTCCGCAAGAAGGCGAAGTTGAACTTGCGTACCGCACAGGATTTGTACAAGGAGGCGCTGGCTGCGGAGAAGGAACAAAAGAGGCAGTTGAAGGCCCTGGTCAAGGTATTGGCCAGTCTGGAGACGAACTACCTTGTAAGCGAGGATCTCCAGGAAGAGACGACGACGGTCATCATGGAATTGCCGGAGCCACCTACCGCGATGTACCTGGTTTCCGAAATGGAGCCGCCCGAGCCCCCCAAGGTTCGGAAGGGAGGAAAGAAGGAAAAGGCCTTGGCGGTCGAAGCGGGGGCGTCAGAGGCAGGATTGTCGGTGGAGGAAGCACCGGTGAAGCGCGGCCGTCCGCGGAAGTCGGCGGCGGTCGAGGAAACGGCGGCGGAAACGGCTGCGGAAGCACCGGTGAAGCGCGGTCGTCCGCGGAAGTCGGCGGCGGTCGTGGAATCGGCTGTAGAAACGGCTGCGGAAGCGCCGGTGAAGCGCGGCCGTCCGCGGAAGTCGGAGGCGGTTGTGGAATCGGCGGTAGAAACGGCTGCGGAAGTGCCGGTGAAGCGCGGCCGTCCGCGGAAGTCGGCGGCGGAATCGTCCGTGGAGGTGCCGGTGAAGCGTAGCCGTGCGCGGAAGTCGGCGGCCGGGGAATCGGAAACGGCGGCAGAACCGGCTGCGGAAGCGCCGGTGAAGCGCAGCCGGCAGAAGAAGGCGGAAGCGGTGCAGCCGGCGTTGGAGGAGACGGTCGAGACGCCGGCGGTTCCGGTGGATGTGCCGGTCGCCTTGGAAAATGAGGAAGCGGCATCCGGGAACGGGGATGACCTCACCAAGATAAGCGGTGTGGGCGTCAAGGTATTGGAAGCCCTGCACAACAGTGGGATCTACACGTTTGCGGAAATGGCAAATACTACGGAGGAGCGCTTTCGGGAAATATTGGCGGAGAACAATATGAACAGGAAGCGCGATACGTCGAAATGGGCGGAAACGGCCGCGAGCTTGATGAACGCGGAATAACAAGTTCCCAATTGTAGGGAGGACCGGTCTCGGAATTCCCCGTGCAAGAAAAAAGCCAGGGGCGGGAAAAATCCCGTTTTGCCTGGCTTTTTTCGTATCGGTCGGAACCGAGCCGGATGGACCGGGCGGCCAACCGACCTGCTGCGGGAGGGATGTTGCCTGAGGCACCGGTTATTCCAATAGAAAATAAAAAAAACAAAATGTTTGAAAAATGGAAGAAGTTCCTTAGTTTTGTCCAAAGGGAATCGGGAGGCCCTTCCAGCGGTTATCTTTGTCCCGCGGAGGAGGCTGCGGCAACCGACCGTGACCCTGCCTTCCCTTGGCAAGCGTGAAGCGATATCGGGTCGGTTCCGTTCCGGCAGGTAGGGGAACGGAAGACCGGAGCGGGAATGGAATCCGGTAAGGCGGGTACGGCGGGGCGGGACGGATTCCGTTTGCGGACAAAGCACAAGACAAACCAAACCAAAGCGACGAGCGAACATGGCAGACACGAGCATTACGTATTCGGAGGACAATATCCGCCACCTGGATTGGCGCGAGCACATCCGGTTGCGGCCGGGGATGTACATCGGCAAGGTGGGGGACGGGTCCACATCGGACGACGGGATATACGTCCTGGTCAAGGAGGTGATAGACAACTGCATAGACGAGTACGTCATGGGTTACGGGAAACAGGTCGACATTGAGGTGAAGGACGGGATGGTCAAGGTTCGGGATTACGGGCGGGGGATTCCCTTGGGCAAGGTGGTGGAATGTGTTTCCCAGATCAATACGGGTGGTAAGTACGACAGCAAGGCGTTCAAGAAATCCGTCGGTTTGAATGGGGTCGGGACCAAGGCCGTGAACGCGCTGTCGGAATATTTCAAGGTATCGTCGGTGCGGGACGGGCAAATGAAGTCGGCGGAATTCCGGAAGGGGGAGATGACGACGGACCATGCCTTGGTCCGAACGAAGGAGGATAACGGGACCCTGGTCATGTTCCGGCCGGATGACGCGGTATTCCGGAAGTTCAGTTTCCGGACGGAGTACCTGGAGTCGCAGCTATGGAATTATGCGTACCTGAATGCGGGGTTGAAGATCAACTTCAACGGCAAGACATTCTTTTCGCGGAAGGGTTTGCTGGACATGCTGTCCAACAAGACCCAGGCGGAGACCTTGCGGTACCCGATCATACACCTGGTGGGGGAAGACATCGAGGTGGCCTTGTCGCATGGCAACCATTACGGGGAGCAGTACTATTCCTTTGTAAACGGACAGCATACGACCCAAGGGGGGACGCATCTCAACGCCTTCAAGGAGGCGGTGGTGCAGGTATTGCGCAAGTTCTACAACAAGAATTACGACCCGAAGGATATTCGGGGCTCGATTGTGGCGGCGGTCAGTGTGCGGGTGGAGGAACCGGTGTTCGAGTCGCAGACCAAGACGAAGTTGGGTTCCCTGGAGATGTCTCCGAACGGAGGGGTGTCCGTGCGCAAGTTCGTCGGTGATTTCCTGGATCGGGAGCTGGACAATTTCCTGCACAAGAACGAGGGGGTGGCCAAAGCGCTGCAGCAGCGGATCCAGCAGTCGGAGCGGGAACGGAAAGAGATAGCGGGGATCAAGAAGCTGGCGAATGAGCGGGCGAAGAAGGCGAATCTCCACAACAAGAAATTGCGGGATTGCCGGGTGCATTTCAACGATCCGGTTCGGAAGGTGGACGAGGAAAAGCGGAATGCATCCACCATTTTCATCACGGAAGGTGATTCGGCGAGCGGCAGCATCACGAAGGCCCGCGAGGTGGAGACCCAGGCGGTGTTCAGCCTGCGGGGGAAGCCCTTGAATTGTTTCGGCATGACGAAAAAGGTCGTCTACCAGAACGAGGAGTTCAACCTGCTGCAACACGCCCTGAATATAGAGAACGACCTGGACGACCTGCGGTACAACCGGGTGGTCATTGCCACGGATGCGGATGTCGACGGGATGCATATCCGCTTGTTGCTATTGACTTTTTTCCTGCAGTTTTTTCCCGACCTGGTCCGGAACGGCCACTTGTACATCCTGCAGACGCCCTTGTTCCGGGTTCGGGACAAGCGGGTTACTTTCTACTGCTACAACGAGTTGGAGAAGCAGCAGGCGATCGGGAAATTGAAGGGGAAGGCGGAAATCACCCGTTTCAAAGGTTTGGGCGAGATATCGCCGGGGGAGTTCAAGGATTTCATCAACGAGAATATGCGGTTGGAGCCGGTGGTGTTGCAGAGTGAGACGGACCTCGAGAAACTCTTGTTTTATTACATGGGGAAGAATACTCCGGAGCGCCAGGATTTCATCATCGACAACCTGCGGGTCGATTTGGTGCAGAACGAGGTGGGGGATGCGGTGTCGGTACTTTCGGAAGCGCCGGCGGAAGCGTTGGAAGCGTGACGCAGGCGTATTTCCATCCGGCCGTCATGACGCAGGCGAGTTATGTGATCCGACGACACGGTAGAAGGCGGACTTGCCCAAAGGGGGTGACTCCCTATCGCGACAGCCATTGTACATGGTCCGTGGCTCAGGCCTGTCGCCTTGTCAGCGGAACCCAGGGCATATGCCGGTGTCGGAATTTGTTTTTTGGAAGGTAATGCGCTTTTCCCTTGTCCGGGACACTTGTTCTTGAATGGGTGGGAACGACGGGGATCCTGTTGTCGGGACATGGGAAATACCTCGTTCGGCCGTATTCCTGTCGCCTGGCACGAAATGATTATAGGAATTCATGGCCCACCCTTGCATGGAATACGCGGGTGGTCGGGACCGGGAGGTGGATTTTCTTTTGGGATGATCCGGGTACTTTCCAGGACACACCGGGGCGATCGGATGTTTCATGGCAAGTCCTGCCCGGGTCTGACAGGGGTCAGTGCACGTACTTGTAAGCGGGTGGACAAACCGATGCCAGCGTGGGTCAAATCCTGCCCTTGCCCCCTTGGTTGGGGGCAAGGGGGAAAGCCGTCACAGAAAAGGGAATAATCACCGACTTTCCGGATTCCGGATTATCCGGCTTGGGGTGGGTCGGTACGCTTGAAATGTACAGGCCTCAAGTGCCACTCCGTTTTGGAGGGCTGCCCTGTGATTGCGTCTTGTGTGCCGCACCATGGATGGCAAGCAATGTTCCTGTGCGTCGCCTAACATAAATAGGCGACCACTTCACCGGCTTGTCGGCAAAATCAAACCAATCAAAAACAAATTATATACATGGATATCAAGCTGGGAGTATACCGACATTTCAAGGGGCGGTATTACCGCGTCACGGGGGTGGCCCTTCATTCCGAGACCATGGAGGAAATGGTGGTTTACGAGCCTTTGTACGGGGAGGGGGGCTGGTGGGTCCGTCCATTGCGGATGTTTGTAGCGCGCGTACAGCATGAGGGTCGGGAGCTGGGCCGGTTCGAATATGTCGGGGAATCGATACCGTCCGAACCCGGAACGGCAGCGAGCGGAATCGGACCGGGCTGAGCCGGTCTTCCGGTACGGCCGTTGCCAAGAATCCGGAAAGGAGGAGTCCGGGCCGGTTAGGAGCTTGTGTCCGAGGGTGGAAACAGGACGTACCGACCTTCCGGAGAAGGTCGGTACGGTCGATAGGAAAATCAGTGGGAGCCGGCGGATAGGGCGGCATCTCCGCCGTCGCCGGAGAGGGAGACCTGGTCGCCGTTCATCACGAGTTCCTGGCAGCGGATGGATTCCTGGTGGACGGCATGGAGGACAACCTGGACGAAATCCCGGCTCAGGCCCAGTTGAGCCCCTTTGGCCACGGCTTGTTCGAGGATGTCGTTCCAACGGCTGGCCTGGAAAATGGAAATGTTGTTGCGTTTTTTGTATTCACCGATTTCGGTGGCCAGGCGCATACGTTGGCCGAACAGCTGCAGCAATTGCTGGTCGAGGTCGTCGATCTGATGCCGCAAGGAGTCGAGCGAGCGCAGGAATTCCTGGTTGTCGGTTGTTTCCTGTCGGACGATGAGGTGGTCCGTCATTTCCTTGTAGTGGAAAGGGGTCAGCTGTTGTTCCGCATCGCTCCAGGCTTCGTCCGGTCGGGGATGTACTTCCGTCATGATGCCGTCGTAATTCAGGTCCAGTGCCTGTTGGGCGATGGCGGAGAGTATATCGCGGCGGCCACAGATATGGCTGTGGTCACAAATGAGCTGGAGATCCGGGAAGCGCCGGCGGAGTTCGATGGGAAGTTGCCAGAGCGGGGTATTCCGGAAGCGGTTGTCGCCGTGCTGGCTGAACCCGCGATGGACGGCGGCGATGCGTTTGATACCGGCCTTGTAGACCCGTTCGATGGCGCCGATCCAGAGCTTGAGGTCGGCATTGACCGGATTCTTGATTAGGACGGGGATGTCGACCCCTTGCAGGGCATCGGCCACTTCCTGCACGGAAAAGGGATTGACGGTGGTCCGTGCGCCGATCCACAACACGTCGATTCCGTGCTTCAATGCTTCGAACACATGTTGGGTATTGGCTACTTCCGTGGTGACCGGCAAGCCGGTTTCCTGTTTGACACGCCGCAGCCACCGCAAGCCGGGTGTGCCGACGCCTTCGAAGGCTCCGGGGCGGGTGCGGGGTTTCCAGATACCTGCGCGGAAGAGGGCGATCCCCTGCGCCGCCAGGTCGTGGGCGGTTTCCATGACTTGGTCTTCCGTTTCGGCGGAACAAGGACCTGCGATCAGGACGGGACGCCGGGCGGATTCAAAAACCGGTTGAAATTGCATGAGTTGGTGGTTTAGTAACGGAAAGCGGCCGGTCTTTCGCGTTTTTGGTAAAAATAGGATGTTGATGATGATGCGGTCGGGTTTTCCGGGATATCAGGTCAAGGGATGGTTTTCCGGATATCGTTGGCTTTTTCCATCAATTCCCGGAAGCGGAGGAAATCCTTTTTTATGAGGAGGCTCCTGAACGTGGACAGCACGCTGATATGTTCGTCGAGTACATCCAGCACATTGTCCCTGTTCTGCCGGAAGATCGGTTCCCACATCGAGGGCGAGCTTTTCGCCAGGCGCACGGTGGAGGCGAAGCCGCTGCTGGCCAGCTCGAAAATCCTTTTTTCGTCCTTTTCTTTCTCCAGGACGGTCAGCGCCAGGGCGAATGCGCTGATATGGGATATATGGGAGACATAGGCCGTATGGACATCGTGCTCCTCACCCAGCAGGTGCACGATTTTCATCCGGAGGGAGCGGTAGAGGTTTTCCACCTTCGCGAGTGCATCGGAATCGCTCTCGCCGGCGTTGCAGATGACGGTATACTTATGGTCGAACAGGTTTGGTATGGCGGCATCCACACCGGAATATTCGGTTCCGGCCATGGGATGGGTGGCCACGAACCTATGGCGTCCGGGGTGTTGCCGGACGGCCTGCAGGATGGTCCCTTTGGTGGAGCCGACATCCATGACCGTGCGGTCGGCTGCGAGGTCCAGGACGGAAGGGAGCAGGCTCAGGGTGATATCCACGGGGGTGGCCAGGATGACGAGGTCCGCTTGTCGGACCGCCGCTTCCAGGGGGGCGGCCTCGTCGATGATCCGTCGGCGCAGGGCTTTGTCCAACGTATCGCCACAGGCATCCACCCCGATGATGGTATGGGCGAAGGTATTCTCCTTCAGGGAGATGGCCATACTCCCGCCGATGTGGCCGATTCCGATGACGGTGACGATCATAGCCTTGGGTTGTCGGTTGAGCTTATTCCGGCACCACTGGGTTACCGGTTGGGGTGAAGGTTGACATTAGGGAAACTGGTTTTCAATCCGTCGGATGGCTTCCTCGAAAACGGCGATGTCGTTGCAAAGCGATATCCGGATAAAGGATTTTCCTTGTGTGCCGAAGATACTGCCGGGCGTGATGAAAACCGCTGATTTCCGGAGAAGGGCATCGGTGAGTTCGATGCCGTCGGACCATCGGTCGGGAATGGCCGCCCAGATGAACATGCCGACGGCTTGGGAGTCCCAAGTGCAGTCCAGGTGTTCCAGCAGGGCATACACTTTTTCCCGGCGGCGGCGGTAGGTTTCATTCAGGGAAGCGTACCAATCCGGGCCGGCTTGCAGGGCCAGGACGGCCGCCTGTTGCAAGGGTTTGAACATGCCGGAATCCATATTGCTCTTGAAGCGGACGACGGCCGAGACATATTCCGGACGGCCGGCGAGCATACCGATGCGCCAGCCGGCCATATTGTGGGATTTACTGAGGGAGTTCAGCTCCAGCGCCACGTCCATGGCACCTGCGACGGAGAGCAGGCTGAGCGGCTTGTCATTGAGTATAAAGCTGTAAGGATTGTCATGGACGAGCAGGATGCGGTGTTTGCGGGCAAAAGCGACGAGTCTTTCGAAGAAAGCGGGGTCGGCCTGTGCGCCGGTCGGCATATGAGGATAGTTGACCCACATGATCTTGACCCGGCGGAGGTCATTTTTTTCAAGCGCATCGAAATCCGGCAGCCATCGGTTCCCGGGCAGCAGGTCGTAGGTCAGGGGGCTGGCGCCGGCCAGTTCGGTCGCGGTCCGGTAGGTGGGGTAGCCCGGATTGGGCACCAAGGCCTGGTCACCGGCTTCCAGGAACGTGAAGGCGATGTGTACGAGTCCCTCCTTGGATCCGATCAGCGGATAAATTTCCTGTTGTGGGTCGAGGTCGACCTGATAGGCGCGTCGGTACCAGTCGGCGAAGGCGGCCCGCAGTTCCGGAATCCCTTGGTAGGGTTGGTAGGCATGGGTATCCTCCCGAACGCTGCTTTCCCCCAACAGGGTCCTTACGGGAAGTGGCGGGGGCAGGTCGGGGCTTCCGATACCCAGGTTGAGCACCTGGATGCCGCGGCTCCGCATGTCCGCGATTTCACGCAGTTTGGCGGAGAAGTAGTATTCCTGCAGGTTGCCCAGCCGGCTGGCGGTGGTGATGACGGGATCTGGTCGCATGGTTCAGAACTGTCGGTTACCTTGTGGATAGACGCCCAGGACCTTGATGTCGGCGGTCAGTGGGCGAAGGGATTCCACGGCCTGCCGCCAGTCGATCCGGCCGGCGCAAATGAAATCCACGAAGAAGAAATACTCCCAGGGGCTGCCGGAGATGGGGCTGGATTGTATTTTCGTCAGGTTCAGGTCGTAGGCGGCCATCACGCTGAGGACCCGGTGCAAGCTGCCGACCTCATGGGAGAGGGAGAAGCAGAGCGAGACCTTGTCGGCGGTCGGCGGGACGTTGGCGGCGTTTTCCCGTTCCAGGACAAGGAATCGGGTATAGTTTTGTTTGTTGGTTTCTATGCTGTGGGCCAGGATGTCGAGGCCGTACATTTCCGCCGCCCGTTCGCTGGCGATGGCGCCGACGGCGGTCCATCGGTTGTCGCGGACCAGGCGGGCGCTGAGGGCGGTGTCCTCCGTCTCCACCAACCGGAGATGGGGATACTGGCGGAACCAGGCCTCGCACTGGGCGATGGCCATGGGATGGGAGTGGACTTCCCGAAGCTGTTCCACGGTTTGGCCGGGGAGGGCCATCAGGTTTTGGCGGATTCGGAGGTAGACTTCCCCGGTTATGGTCAGGTCGGATCGGAGCAGCAACCGGTAGTTGCCCATGATGCTGCCGGCGAGGGTGTTTTCGATGGCCATCAAGGCGGTATCCGCCGTGCCGTCGGAAACCAGGCGGACGAGGTCCTCGAACGTATGGGCGGCCTGCAGGGAAATACTTTCCGGTCCGTAAAACTGGCGGGCGGCGATGTCATGGAAAGCGCCGGGGATTCCTTGGATGGCGACGGTGCGGGCGGAATCCGCCGCCGGGGAAGCCGGTGCCGGCTGGTCTGTCTCTTCCACAGTCGGTGATTGCATACAGGTCGTTTGATACCGGTCGGATGGGCATCGGGCCCATCAGATGCCGGTACGGGTGATAAGAGGAATCGGTAGTCCGGGGCTGAAGGGCATCATGGCCTACCGCCGTTTTGCAGGCGATATGGATAAAAAAAAAGTCCCGTCGTTCGGCGGGACTTTTTCGGGCAGCGCTCGGCTTACCCCACGTGGTGTCCCCCTTTTACGGTTTGCCATAAAAGAAATAAAACCAACAAAAAGAGTGGTGGCTATGGTTAGGGAACATGGTCTGATTTGGTTTCCGATAACAAAAAAGCCCCGGCGGTGCGGGACTTTCTGTCATATCGTCTGTTTGGCCAACAACGATTTCAGCAGTCCCTTACGGCTGACCGTAAAAGTAAAAGCTAAAAAAACGGTTGTGGTGCCAATACATATTCCTGTCTTTCTTGCAAACATAGGTAATTCAAGGAAAGGATGCAAGGCCCGCAGGGGGGGCGGTGGAAATAAATCGCGCAGTCCATTGTCAAGGGTACATACCAGGCCATCATTTGCGGAAACCGCTGCACCCGACAGCCAACCGTTGGATGCCGACGGCTGCAACAACGGATTGACAACCCGGCGTATCGCCGACAGGCGCTTGTCCTTTGTCATCCCTTTGCCCGTTGGATTTGGCGTGCTAATTTTCGAAAATCAGAAAATGGATAGGGGTCTTCAGGGAATGGCGGAACAAAGGTCTGGTAGTAATTGGAGGCTTTTTCCTTCCCGTACGGCCGGGGGTCGGTGCCAGGGGCGGTTCGGTGTCGACATGGATGGCCGGTTGAAACGGCTGTCTGGTTTGCACCCATCTGGATTCCTGTCCGGATATCCACCGGGAGTGATACGGCCCGGGGATGGAAGGCTTGCCGCGATGGGATGTGACAAGTCGACGGACCGCTCCGTTTCTGCTTCGGCATGTTGAAAAGGTATTTGTGTAAACAGGTTTGTGATTGGTTTGCTGCAATCGGGACCTTAGCGTTGCGGGATAATCACCACGGATGGGCTGTAGCGGTGGCGGTCTGATGTCCTGTATTTTCCGCGTGGTACGGATATCCTGGTTGTCTCCGAGCGGCTCATTCCCTACAATCCTTATCGGCTATGAAAAGATTAACCTGGATGCTTGAAGTAGCATTGATGATATCCTGCTTGTTTTCAGTGGTTTCCCTCCGGGGTCAAACCCTGACGGTACCGGGGCAGTACGCCACCCTTCCCGCCGCCGTCGGTGCCGCCACCCATGGTGACACCATCCTGGTCAGCGATGGCGTGTACTACATCAACGACCTTTCCCTGCAGGGAAAGAATATCGTCCTGCTCAGTGTGAACGGTCCGGAGGTGACCATCCTGGACGGCAACAGTGCCGGCGGCATCCTGGATTGTGTGAGTGGGGAGTCATTCCAAACGGAACTCAACGGATTTACCCTCCGCAACGGGCGGGCCAGTGCTGGGGCGGCCATCCATATACTCAATTCCTCCTACCTGACGGTCCGGAATTGTATCATCCGGCAGAACAGTGCGCCGGGTATCTGGACCCGGGCCGTCATAACCATCGGACAGATTTCGAACAACGGTGCACGTACCCCGGCCGGTATCCGGATGTACGATTGCCGGTTGGAAAACAACAGCGGTTATTACGGCGGGGCGGTATTCAACGAGGAGACCGGATCGACGGCATCGATTTTCGAGCGCTGTGTGTTCCAGGGGAATTCCGCCAACAGCGGGGCGGCGGTTTATGGCGTGCGGAACAGCGCGTTCCGGTCCTGCCTGTTCCACGGGAATTCGTCCAATGCCTCCGTCATCCACAATGAAAGCGGAAATGCCTTGTACCTCAACTGCACATTTGCCCACAACAGTGCGTATGCCATCGCCCGCAACCATTCCACCCTGTTCACGACGGTACGCAATTGCATTTTCCACCAGAACACCGGTACGTTCCATGAGCACAGCGCCAGCCAGTTCCAAGTCACATATACCAATGACCAGGGCAACTTTCCCGGCACCGGCAATTTCAGCCAGGACCCCTTGTTCGTGAATCCTGCAGACGGGGATTTCCAGCTGCAGGCCGGTTCGCCCTGCATCGACAGCGGAGACCCAGACCCCGTGTACAACGATCCGGACGGTACCCGCAACGATATCGGGGCCTTGTACTACGAACAGGTGGTCGTTCCTCCTCCCCCACCCGTTCCGGCGACCAGTCTGTTGCAGGTGGTGGACGACAACGTGTTTGTACGGAGTGGCGACGGCAGCCATGGCCTTATCCTCCAGGCGGCCAACGGCGCATGCTGGCGCATCAGCATCGACGAGAACGGCGATTTCGTGAAAACCGAGGTCGGTTGTCCCGAATGACCGGGCGTGCCGGCTTACGGCGGTCGGAACCGGCAGGTTGACGGCTGCGGAATCAGCCCTCCCGGGTCACGGCGATGACCACGGAGAGATCTTCGAATAGTTCCACCGGTTCGCCCTGCACCCCGTCGGCCAGCACCAGTTCGGTGGCGAGCACCTCCCCCTGTATGTAGGGGCCGAATTGTTCGACGGCAGGGAGCAGGCGGGGATGGTTTTCGATTCGGACCCGGATCCGGTCGGTTACATTGAATTGGCTGTTTTTCCGGATGTGTTGGATCCGGTTGACCAATTCGCGGGCGGTACCTTCCGCGCGCAGGGTATCCGTCAGGGTGATGTCGAGGGCGACGGTGAGGGGGCCGTCGGTGGCGACGAGCCAGCCGGGCACATCTTCCGCGGTGATGTCGAAATCCTCGAGCAAGAGTTCGAAGGCCTCCCCGTCTACTTGCAGGTGGTAGGAGCCGGACCTTTCGATGGCGGCGATATCCTCCTGGCTAAAGGCGGCGATGGCGGCGGAAGCGGCCTTCATGTGTTTACCCAGCCGTTTGCCGAGGGTCTTGAAGTTGGGTTTTATTTTCTTGGAGATGATACCGGCGGTATCCGTGACATACTCGATGTCCTTGACATTGGTTTCTGCGAGGACGAGGCCCTTGATCCCTTCCACCTGGGCGATGAAGCGTTCGTCGAGGATGGGGAGGAGGACTTTCTGCAGGGGCTGGCGGACGCGGATATTTTCCCGTTTGCGCAGCGAGAGGATCAGGGAAGAGATCCGCTGGGCGTAGTCCATGCGTTGCTCCAGCGCCAAGTCGATGAGGCGGGGATCGGGCGGCAGGAGGTTGGTGAGGTGTACGGACACCTGACGGAGGGCGGACGGCCTGTTGCGGACCGGTTCGGTCAGGTTGCGGTACAGCCAGTCCGAAAAGAAGGGCGCGAGGCTGGCGCTGAGTTGGGCGGTGGCGATCAGGCAGTCGTACAGGGTCTGGTAAGCGGCCTGCTTGTCGGTGCTCATATCCCCTTTCCAGAACCGGCGGCGGCTGAGGCGGACATACCAGTTGGACAGGTGTTCGTCCACGAAGTTTTCGATGACCCGGGCGGCGCGGGTCGGTTCGAAGTCGTCCATGGCATCGCGGTAGGCTGCAACCACGGAGTGCAGTTTGGAGAGGATCCACCGGTCGAGTTCCGAGCGTTCCGCGGGCGGGACGAGGGACTGTTCGTCCGGGCTCCAGCCGTCGATATTGGCATAGAGGGCGAAGAAGCTGTAGGTATTGAAGAGGGTTCCGAAGAATTTGCGTTGCACCTCCGCGATACCGCCGACATCGAACTTGAGATTTTCCCAAGGCGAGGCATTGGAGATCATGTACCAGCGGGTGGCGTCGGCGCTGTACCGTTCGAGGGTATCGAAGGGGTCGACGGCATTGCCGAGGCGTTTGGACATCTTGTTTCCATCTTTATCGAGGACGAGTCCGTTGGAGACCACATTTCGGAAGGCCACGCTATCGAAAACCATGGTGGCGATGGCATGGAGGGTGTAGAACCAGCCGCGGGTCTGGTCGACGCCTTCGGCGATGAAGTCGGCGGGAAAATTTTGGCGGAACACGTCCTGGTTTTCCATGGGGTAATGCCATTGGGCATAAGGCATGGAGCCCGAATCGAACCAGACGTCGATGAGGTCGGGTTCGCGGTACATGGGTTCGCCGTTGTCGGCGACGAGGGTGATCTGGTCGATGTAGGGTCGGTGGAGGTCTTCGGGAAGGGATTGCTGCAAGCCGAGCGTCTCGTTGGCTTTCCGGATGGCGGCGTCGAGGGAGGCGAGGGAATCGATGAGGGTTTCCCGGGCGCCGTCGCGGGTACGCCAGATCGGGAGGGGGATGCCCCAGAAGCGGCTGCGGCTGAGGTTCCAGTCCTGGAGGTTTTCGAGCCATTTGCTGAAGCGCCCTTCCCCGGTGCTGGCGGGTTTCCAGTTGATGGACTTGTTGAGTTCGTACATGCGGTCGCGGCAGGCGGAGGCCCGGACGAACCAGCTGTCGAGGGGATAGTAGAGAATCGGTTTGTCCGTTCTCCAGCAATGGGGGTAGTTGTGGGCGTATTTGGCTACGTTGAGCGCCTTGTTCTCCTGTTTTAGCAGGATGGCGATATCGACATCCACGCTGGTGAATTCCGGATCGTCCGTATAATTCTTGACAAACCGGCCGCTGAAGGGGCCGACGGTATCCTTGAACTTCCCCTGGCGGTCCACGAGGGTGAGGGCACCGATGCCGTTGGCTTTGGCGGCGCGCATGTCATCTGCGCCGAAGCTGGGGGCCGTGTGAACCACACCGGTCCCGTCTTCGGTGGTGACGAAGTCGGCGGCGATGACGCGATAGGCATCCCTGGCAGCTTGTCCGTCCAGTCCCATCAGGGGTTCGATCTCATTGCCGAATTCGAGCAGGGGTTCGTAGCGGAGGCCTTCCAAATCGGCGGCTGTGAGTCCGCCGTGCTGTTCCAGGACGGCCGGTTGGTTCTTGCCGCCGAACCATTTGCCGATGAGGTCTTCCGCGAGGATGACGCTGACAGGTTGTTGGGTATAAGGGTTGTGGGTCCGGACCTTGGCATATCGGATTTGGGGGCCGATGGTCAGGGCGGTGTTGGAGGGGAGGGTCCAGGGGGTGGTGGTCCAGGCGGCGATGCGGACATCCTCGTCCGGGGCGGCGAACAGGGAAGCGGAGCGGCCGTCCCGGACGACCTTGAACAGGGCGACGGCGGAGGTGTCGGACACTTCGCGGTAGCAGCCGGGCAGGTTCAGTTCGTGGGAGCTGAGGCCTGTCCCGGCGCAGGGGGAGTAAGGTTGGATGGTGTAGCCCTTGTAGAGGAGCCCTTTTTGATGAAGTTGTCCGAGCAGCCACCAGACACTTTCGATGTATTCGTTGTCGTAGGTGATATAGGGGTTGTCGAGGTCGACCCAATAGCCCATCTTGCGGGTGATGTCGTCCCACTCGTGTTTGAAACGCATGACGGTTTCCCGGCATTTGCGGTTGTAATCCTCCATGGAAATGCGGGTGCCGATATCCTCCTTGGTGATGCCGAGTTCCTTTTCCACGCTGAGTTCGATGGGGAGGCCGTGCGTATCCCATCCGCCTTTTCTTTCCACGCGTTTGCCGAGCAGGGTTTGGTAGCGGCAAAAGAGGTCCTTGATGGTACGGGCCATGACATGGTGGATGCCCGGTTTGCCGTTTGCGCTGGGAGGGCCTTCATAGAAGACCCATCGGTTGTCGGCGGGACGTTGTGCGACGCTTTGCTCGAATATCTTTTCCTTTTCCCAAAAGGCGAGTATTTCCCGGTCGATATCGGGGAGGTGGAGTTGCTTGAATTCCCTATACATGATGCCGTGGTTGATAAGATCGGTTAGGCCGGCAAAAGTCCGTAAAAAATCGGTGAAACAAAAGCTTTGGCGGATTGGGGAACCAGGTGGGGCCTTGCGGGGCCGGACTTCTCCGGATATCTACCGAGGTCTACGGATCTTTTCGGATTTTGCTGCGCAGCGGAAGCGGACCGGGCGACGCCTTGATTTACCCGGTCGGAATTTTTGACCCGCTTTCAGGGAGCGTTCCCGGAAAAATCAGGAAGCAGGGGCCCGGGATGTCGTCCTCCGGTGCCGATGGTTGCGGGATGTCGGTGGTGAGGCTTGTGACCGGGGATATTTTCCGGAAAGCCGTCCGGAACTTTTCAAAGCTGTTCCGGGGTGTTATTTTTGCGAGGATACATCCGGTTCCGGGGTTCGGGCGAAGAATTCCGGTGCCCTGCCGGCAGGTGGGGCTGCGGCTGGCTGCCGGGAGCGGGTCTCCAGGCATACATGAGGGGTCAGTTGCCGCCGGACGGCAGCGGTTGGCCGTGCAATCCTGATCTTATGTCAAAATCAATTTTCCTGTACAGGTTCCTGGCCTTCGGCGCCATGGTGTACGGTGCCGCCCTCGGTTGCGGGGGGGATTCCCCGGCGGGCAAGGAAGCGGAAGCTACCGCCACCCAGCCTTTGTTTGTCCCGCGCTTCGAACGCGATACAGCGTTCCGGTATGTCGAGCGCCAATTGTCCTTCGGTCCGCGGGTGCCGAGCACGCCGGAACACCGGGCTTGCAAGGATTGGCTGGTCGGCATGTTCCGGTCGATGGGGTGCGAAGTGACGGAGCAGCCGTTTCAGGCGCGGACCTATACGGGGTCTTCGGTGGACGGGTTCAACATCATGGCCCGCTACCGGCCGGAAGTGCCCCGGCGGATCTTATTGGCGGCACATTGGGACAGCCGTTTCATGGCCGATTCCCCTTTGAACGTAGAAAACAGCGAATCACCCATACCCGGGGCGGACGACGGTGGCTCCGGGGTAGCGGTCTTGTTGGAAATCGCGCGTCAGTTGCAGGCGAATCCGGTGGATATCGGGGTGGATTTCCTCCTGTTCGATGCGGAGGACCAAGGCTCGGACAGTTCGGTCCGGCCGGACCCGACCTCCTGGTGCCTGGGGTCCCAGTACTGGTCCCGCCACATCGTTCCGGCCGGTTACCGGCCGATGTACGGAATCCTGCTGGACATGGTCGGCGCCAAGGGAGCCCGTTTCACCCGGGAGGAAGTGTCCATGACCTATGCCCCCCAGGTCGTGAACAAGGTTTGGAAGCTGGCGCAAGGCCTGGGATACGGCGCACATTTCGTCAACGAAACTTCGGGGGCGGTCACGGACGACCATTATTTCGTGAACACCATCGCCCGGATCCCCATGATTGACATCATCGGAAAATCATCGGAAACCCCGACGGGATTCGGTTCGCATTGGCATACGCAGACGGACGACCTGTCGGTCATCGACCCGCGTACCTTGCGGGCGGTCGGCCAGACCCTGTTGGAGCTGATCTACCGGGAAGCGGCGGGTCGATTCTGATCCCATCCGTCCAAGCTGAACGACCATGATGTTACCAGCCCAGCTCCATAATTACATCGGCGGATCTTTCCGGCCGGCGATATCCGGGCGATACCTGAAGAACGTGCAGCCGGCGACGGGAGCCGTGTATTCCCACCTGCCCGATTCGGGGCCGGAGGATGTGGCGGCGGCGGTGGAAGCGGCGGCGGCGGCCTTTCCGGCCTGGTCGACGGCCGGGGTGGAATTCCGGTATGGGGTGCTCAACCGCTTGGCGGACCTGGTGGGCCGGCATGCCGGGCGGCTGGCGCAGGCGGAGTCGGTCGACAGCGGCAAAGCCATCACCACGGCCCGACAGGTGGACATTCCGCGGGCGGAGGCCAACCTCCGTTTTTTTGCCACCGCCATCCTGCATTTTTCCACGGAAGCGCATGTCATGGAGGGAAAGGCCGTCAACTATACCCTACGGCAACCGATCGGGGTGGTGGCTTGCATCTCTCCCTGGAACCTGCCGCTCTACCTGTTTACCTGGAAGCTTGCACCGGCCTTGGCGGCCGGCAATTGCGTGGTGGCGAAACCGTCCGAGTTGACACCCCTGACGGCCTACCTTTTTTCGGAACTATGCAGCGAGGCCGGGCTTCCGCCCGGTGTCTTGAATATCGTGCACGGATTGGGACCACGGGTCGGTCAGGCGATGGTGGAACACCCGGAGGTCAAGGCGGTCAGTTTCACCGGCGGGACCGCCACCGGCAGGACGATCGCCCGGACGGCGGCCCCGATGTTCAAGAAATTGTCCCTCGAGTTGGGGGGAAAGAACCCGGTCCTGGTTTTTGCGGATGGCGACCTGGAGGAGGCCCTGGCGACGACCGTCCGTTCGTCCTTTTCCAACAATGGGCAGATATGCCTGTGCGGTTCCCGGGTATATGTCGAACGTTCGGTGTACGCACCTTTCCGGGATGCCTTGGTCCGGCGGGTACAGGCCTTGCGGACGGGCGACCCTGCGTCCGAAAGCTCCGATTTGGGTTCCCTGGTCTCCTTGGCGCACCGGGAGAAGGTCCTCTCTTATCTCCGGTTGGCACAGGAGGAGGGAGGGACCATCCTGACGGGGGGGACCGTGCCGGAAATGTCCGGCCGTTTATCGGGTGGGGCTTTCCTGTTGCCGGCGGTCATCGAAGGGTTGCCATTGGGTTGCCGGACCAACCAGGAGGAGATATTCGGTCCGGTGGTGACGATACAACCCTTCGATACCGAAGCGGAGGCCCTGCAGCTGGCGAACGGCGTGGAATACGGATTGGCGGCAACGGTATGGACCCGGGACCTGTCACGGGCCAACCGGGTGGCCGCCGCCCTCCAGGCGGGTATCGTCTGGGTGAATTGTTGGATGCTGCGCGACCTGCGCACCCCTTTCGGCGGTATGAAACAATCGGGGGTAGGCCGGGAAGGCGGGGAGGAAGCCCTGCGGTTCTTCACGGAAGCAAAGAATGTATGTCTCCGATATTGAGGGGGATTTTTTCCAAGGTATACATCGAGGGCCGGAGGCCGTAGCATCGGAGAGGGGCCTTCCATCGGAAGTGCGGAGCGGCATCCGGGTGCGGGAGCCCCTTGTCCGGGGCCGGAGGGTTACAGCCGGCCGGCTGCGCGTCCGTATCCTGCCGGCATCAGCAGGTTGCGGTCCGGGACAGTTCCGGCACCGTTCAATCCTGCAACCCTTCGGACAATTCATCGGACCGGATGCGGCCTTCGATGGCCCGGATACGCCAGTTGGTGAAAGCCTGGTTGGATTCGAACCCATGTCCGTAGATCAGCTCGCCGGGGCGTTGCATGACCACGAATTTGCGGGTATGTACCTTGTCGCCCGCCTCGTCCCAGGTCAATTCCTCCGATTCGAGTCTTTCCTGTCGCCCACTGGTCCAGACCACGCTGTCGCGGGCGATGAACAGGTTGGAATGTTCGAAACGCTGGGCATAGCGGGCGGTGAGCCGGCTGGAGGGTCGGTCTTGTTGTCCTTGTTCAAAGAATTCGACGAGCAGGCCATCCGGGAATTCCTGGAAAGGCTCGGAGGAGGAGAAGTGGCGGACCAGGGTGGGGGCGACGATACGGAGTTGGAGGACGGCGGAATCACTGAACAGCAGTTCCACATCGGCGGCGGTTTCGACGAGGGTTTGTTCCCGGGAGAAGAGGCGGTTGACCTCATTGATGTCATTTTCGCAGCCGGGTAACCACAGCATCACGAGGAGGAACGGGAGGAGGGCCGGCCGGGGAAAACGGATTTCGGTCATCATGGGCGGCAAGTTAAGGGTTCGACGGCTCGTCGAACCAGACCGGTGTATCGACATCGGGCTCGCCGTTGTAGTTCACGGTGATCTCCGAGCCGGCGGGAATAGGGCGGAGGGCGTAAAAATCGAGTGTCTGCCCTTCGTAATCGGCCACATAATGTGCATTGGGCCGGTAGGCGTGGTTGTAGAGGGAGCCGAAGCCCAGTGCGATGGCACATTTCCGTTGGTCTTCCTCCCAAAGGAAGTAATAGTCGTGCAGCCGGGTTTGGTGGATGACGGGGAGGTCCTTTTCCGGCAGGACGATGACCGGGCAGACCTCGATGAGGCTGCCCGGGTCGAGGTCTTCGCCGGTGAAGACGCCCCGGCCGCCCAGTTCGCTTTCCGCGACATAAAGGGAGGGAATCCGTTGGGACATGGACCTTGGGTTAGCGGGTATTCAACCTGACGACGGGACAGATCATCTCTTCGAGGGAAATGCCGCCATGCTGGAAGGTGTTCCGGTAATAGTTGTTGTAGTAATTGTAATTGTTGGGATACAGGAAAAAGACATCCTCCCGGGCAAAAATGAAGGTGGAGCTGACATTGGGCCGGGGGAGTCCCGCCTGTTTCGGGTCGCGGATATCCAGGACATCCTTCTTTTCGTATTGGAGGCTCTTACCGACCTTGTAGCGGAGGTTGGTGGTGGTCTCGCGGTCGCCGACCACCCGGGAGGGGGTATTGACCCGGATGGTGCCATGGTCGGTGGTGACCATCAGTTGGGCCTGTCCGCGGTCGGCGATGCGCTGCAGGGCGGACCAGAGGGGCGAATGAAGGAACCAGGACCGGGTCAGGGAGCGGTAGGCCTTTTCGTCACCGGCCAGTTCCTTGAGCACTTCCATTTCCGTCCGGGCATGGGAGAGCATGTCGATGAAATTGTAGACGATGACGGTCAGGTCGTTGTGGAGGTAATTGAGGATGTTGTCGTTCAGGTCCTTGGCATGGGCGACGTTGGTGACCTTGACATAGGCGTGTTTCAGGGGTTTACGGATGGTCTTGGACACGAGGGCGTTGAAGAAAGTCTCCTCATGGAGGTTCTTGCCACCTTCCTCCATGTCGTTTTTCCAGAGGTTGGGAAAGTTGCGTTCGATATCGGCGGGCATCATGCCGGCAAATATGGCATTGCGGCTGTATTGGGTGGCGGTGGGGAGGATGCTATAGAAATAATCCTCCTCTTCCACGCGAAAAATTTCGGAGAGGATGGGTTCGATGACCTTCCATTGGTCGAAGCGGAGGTTGTCGAGGAGGAGGAGGATGGTCGGCATATCATCCCGCATTTTGGGGAAGACCTTGCTGCGGAGAAGGTTGTGGGACATGACCGGGCCTTCGCTGCGGCCGCCGATCCAATTTTCATAATTCTTGGTGATATAGCGACCGAACTCGGCGTTGGCCTCCTGTTTTTGGGTGGCGAGGATTTCGCTCATCTGGCCAGAGTCGGACTGGTCGAACTTCAGTTCCCAATTGACGAGTTTCCGGTAGATGTCCACCCAGGTGGCGAAGTCCGGGCTGCTGTTGATTTCCATGGAGAGCATCCGGAACTCCTGTTGGTAATCCGAGGTATTTTTTTCGCGGACGAGCCGTTTGTTGTCGATGATTTTCTTGAGGGTCAGGAGGATTTGGTTAGGATTGACCGGTTTGATTAGGTAATCGGCGATTTGGGCACCGATGGCCTCCTCCATGATGTGTTCCGCCTCGTTCTTGGTGATCATGACGACGGGCAGCAGGGGGTTGGTTTCCTTGATGCGGGCGAGGGTTTCCAGGCCGGTCAGGCCGGGCATGCTTTCATCCAGGAAAACGACATCGAGATCGTTGTTTGCGGCACATTCCTCGAGGGCATCGTGTCCATTGGTTACGGTGATGACCTCGTAGCCTTTTTTTTCGAGAAAGAGCAGTTGGGGTTTCAGGTGGTCGATTTCGTCGTCCGCCCAGAGTATACGGATATTTTCCATAGGTTCGGTTTCCTTTGAGAGTTGGATGGGGGTCAGGTGGCGGCATGCCCATGACCATCCTAAGCTTAACGACCGCCGGTCGCGATTTGTTTTGACGGCGGTTGTTCCGGGCCGATAAAGAAGCCGGTCAGAAGGTATACCGGATGGCGGGGGTGGCGATGACGACGAATTCCTTTTCCGGCCCGTAATAGCTGCCCCGCATGCGGCCGGCATCGCAACGGAAGCCGGCCTTGAGCCGGTGGAGCCCGAAGAGGGGTTGCAGGAAGGCGCCGCGGAAGCGGGTCAGGCCGAGGTCGTCCACTTCGTATCCGGATCGGGAGAAAACGGCCCAACGGATGCCGCCGTCCACCTCGAACCAGTTGCAGGCCGGTTTCCAGCGCAGGAAAAGGTGGGAAAAGACCAGTTGGTCGATGTCGTTCACCTGGGCTTCCCGTCGGTTGCCGGACCAAATCGTGTTTTCCTCGGTCAGGTAGCGGTCTGCGAGCAGGACCCATTCGAGGCGGTTGGGCAGGAGACCGATGCTGGCTCCGACGAAAAGGGTTTCTCCCAGGACATTGCCCACGAAGTGGACGGAGGTTCCCAGGAACTGGAAATCGATGCCCACGTGTCCGGTGGTGAATGGCTGCCCGTTGCTATCGCCAGGGGCCGAAAAAAAGAGCAGGAGGACGGGCAGGATTCGACGGAACGACATCGGCGGCTGGTTTTTCGGCTGCTTGGGGGACCATCAGGATATGCCGTGTTTTCCGGTCCGGGCGATGGCGGTCCCCACGCCGGCCGAAGGTGTTTTTCATGGCGTGAGGCGCTTGAACAGGGGAAATATTTTGCAAGATCGGAAAATCGTGGGAAAAAGCGGCGGTTTGTGGCGGCCCCGGCGGGCTGTCCGAACAAATGGTGCCTAGTATGGGATAAAATCCCAACAAATGCCAAGTGGAAAATCGGGCTTGCCTTATATTTGTCCGGTACGGTGGTCCGCCGCGCCGATTCCTTCCGGGGTCGGCCATGAGGGCACCGGATTAATTCGGTAAAAAAAGAGTGATATGACCAGAAGAGAAGCCCTTTCCCGGGCGGCGCTGTTGTTGGGGGGAACCGTCAGTGCGCCGGTCGTGGCGGCGGTGCTGGGCGGTTGCCAGGCGGACCCGAAGGGTTCGGCCGGGCCGGCCTACCTGCGCCAGGGGCAGGCGGCCCTGGTGGACCGGCTGTGCGACATCATCCTTCCGGAAACCGCCACACCGGGTGCGACGGCGGTCGGCGTGCCGGCTTTCGTCCATGCCATCCTGCAGGATGCGAGTCCGCAGGAAGTACGGGATGCATTCGTGTCCGGCTTGGAACAATTGGACCGGGAGGCAGGCGGATTCATGGGCTTGTCGGCCGGGGAGCAGGAAACTTACCTGCGGACACTGGATGCGGCGGCCCGGGCTGCGGGGGATGCCGCCGGTCCGGCACAGGCTGCCTGGCGGCAGCTGAAGGAACTGACCGTCGTAGGCTATTTCACCAGTGAGGTCGGTGCCGGGGAAGTCCTGGAGTACGTACCGGTACCGGGTCGGTACGAGCCCTGTATGCCCATGCCGGAAGGGCAGCGGGCCTATGCCACCTGAACGCCCTGCCGAAGGAGCGGATTCCATCTGCCGGCTTGCATTGCCAATTCGTCTTTCAAAAAAAACAGACCGTATGCCACAGGAAGAAAAGCAGGAGGCCATTCCCACCACTTACGATGCGATTGTCATCGGGTCCGGCATTTCCGGGGGGTGGGCATGTAAGGAATTGACCCAGAAGGGCCTGAAGACCTTATGCCTGGAGCGGGGGCGCCCCGTGGAGCATGTGAAGGATTATCCGACCGCCATGTTGCCGCCCTGGGCGGACCCATACCGGGGGCGGGTGACGGAAGAAACCCGGAAGGAGTATCCCATCCAATCGAAGAATTATGCCTTCAGTGAGATGACCAAGCATTTCTACGTGAAGGATACGGAACATCCGTACACGCAGAAACGGCCTTTTTGGTGGATCCGCGGGTATCAGACCGGTGGTAAATCGCTCTTGTGGGCACGCCAGTGTTGGCGCTTGAGCGAGCGTGACTTCGAGGAGAACGCGATGGACGGACATGGCTGCGACTGGCCCATCCGGTACCAGGATTTGGCACCTTGGTACAGCTATGTCGAGCAATATGCCGGTATCAGCGGCTTGGCGGCCGGGATACCGGAAGTTCCCGACAGTCCACATTTTCTGCCCCATATGCCCTTGAACTGCATCGAGGAGACCTTCAAAGGCCGGATCGAGAAGGCTTTTCCGGGGCGTCGGCTGATCCCGAGCCGGCCGGCGCACCTGACGGACGACACCCACAAGGAGCGGGGGCGCTGCCAGTATCGCAACCTATGCCACCGGGGATGTCCGTACGGCGGGTATTTCACCAGTGTGACGAGTACCATTCCCGATGCGATGAAGACCGGCAACCTGACCATGCGGCACCACAGCATCGCCGTGGAGTTGGTATACGATGAAAAGAAGGGTCGGGCGAGCGGTGTCCGGGTATTGGATGCCCGGACGGGGGAGATGCACGAGTTCCAGGCCCGGATCATTTTCGTCAATGCCGCCTGCCTGAATTCCACCTGGTTGTTGCTCCACAGCAAGAGCGGCCGGTTTCCGGAGGGTTTCGGCAACGACAGCGGCGTGGTAGGAAAATACCTGATGGACCATCATTTCCAGGTAGGTGCCTCGGGGGAGTTCGACGATCATGCGGACGAATATTATTTCGGTCGGCGGCCGAACCATTTCCTGATACCGCGGTACCGGAACATCCGGGAGGATATCCAGCCCGACTACCGGCGGGGATTCGGCATGTACGGCAGCGGTTGGCGGCAGGGATGGGGGGAAGTGGCGGCCATGAAAGAGGTGGAATTGGGTTTCGGGCCCGGTTTCAAGGATGCCATCAGCCGGCCGGAAAGCGGGAAGTGGGCGGTGCAGATGTTTCCCTTCGGGGAATGTCTGCCCTATGAAAGCAACCAGGTATACCTGGACGACGGGGCCCTCGACAAATGGGGGCTGCCCACCTTGGTCATGGATGCCGCCTTCGGGGAGAACGAGAAGCAAATGGCCCGGCAGATGTTGTCGGACAGTGTGGAGATGCTGGAAGCGGCAGGTGCCACCAATATCCGGACATTCGACCAGCAAATTCCCATCGGCTTCGGTATCCATGAGATGGGGACCGCCCGGATGGGTCGGGACCCGAAGACGAGCGCCCTCAACGGTAACAACCAGTTGTGGGCTTGTCCCAACGTATTCATGACGGACGGCGCCTGCATGGCATCCTCCCCTTTCCAGAACCCCTCGCTGACTTATATGGCCCTGACGGCCCGGGCCTGCGATTTTGCGGTCAAGGAATTGAACCGACAGAACCTTTGAGCGTCGGGCGCACGTCATCGGCATCGGATTCCGACAGGAAAGCGTGTACCGCCTTGCCGGCATCCCTTCCTTCCCGGAGGGCCCAGACGACGAGGGATTGGCCGCGGCGCATATCGCCGGCGGTGAACACCTTGGGGACATCGGTGCGGTAGTGTTGGTCCTGGACGGTCCGTCGGTCGGTAAGGGAGACACCGAGTTGCGCGAGCATGCCGTCCGGGTCGGGATACAGGAAGCCGGCGGCGATGAAGGCGAGGTCACAAGGGAGGTCCCTTTCCGTGCCGGGAATTTCCTCGAAGCCGCTGTTTCCCCACTGGATGGAAACGATGCGCAGGGCCTTGAGCCGGCCTTCGGCATCCCCGACGAAGGCCTTGGTTTGGATGGCCCATTGCCGGTCGCAGCCTTCCTCATGCGAGGAGGAGGTGCGCAACATCATGGGCCACAGGGGCCAGGGCGTGCTTTCGGCGCGGTGGTCGGGTGGTTGCGGCAATAATTCCAGTTGCGTGACCGATGCGGCGCCATGTCGGTTGGAGGTGCCGACACAATCGGCACCGGTATCTCCGCCGCCGATGACGACGACATGTTTGTCGGTGGCGAGGAGGGTTTGGTCCGCCGGGAGGGAATCGCCGGCGACCAGGCGGTTGTTTTTTTCCAGGAATTCCATGGCGAAGTGAACGCCATCCAGGTCCCGGCCCGGCAGGGGGAGGTCCCGGGGGATGGTGGCACCGCCGCAGAGCAGGACGGCATCGTAATCCGCCAGGAGGGCGGCGGCATCCAGGGAAACACCGACATGGACGCCGGTCCGAAAACGGATGCCCTCCGCTTCCATGAGTTGCAGCCGCCGGTCGATGACCCATTTTTCCAGTTTGAAGTCAGGTATCCCATAGCGGAGGAGCCCACCGATGCGGTCGTTTCGTTCGTACACGGTCACGGTATGTCCGAAGCGGTTCAATTCGGCGGCGGCGGCCAGGCCTGCCGGACCGGAGCCGACCACGGCGACCTGCCGGCCGGTGCGGACGGCCGGCGGGGAGGGGGTGAAGTAGCCCTCGGACCAGGCGGTTTCGGCGATGGTCTTCTCGATGTGTTCGATGGCCACCGGCGGTTGGTTGATGCCGAGGACGCAGGCGGCTTCGCAGGGAGCCGGACAGATACGCCCCGTGAATTCCGGAAAATGATTGGTCAGCAGGAGGATGCGGGCCGCTTCGCTCCAGTCCTCCCGGTAGACGGCATCATTGAACTCGGGGATGATATTGCCCAGGGGGCAGCCGTGGTGACAAAACGGAATGCCGCAGTCCATGCAGCGGGCAGCCTGTGCCACCGTTTTCTCGGTTGGGAATTCCACTTGTATTTCGCGGTAATCCCGGACCCTTTCCGCTACGGGGCGGGCGGACGGCAGTTCGCGGGTGTGCTTGAGGAAACCTTTGGGATCGCCCATGTCAATATTTTTGTCGTGTCAGAGGAAAAAGCGTCTTTCGGGATTTTCAGGGGTCAGCCGGCGACGGCGGAGGAAGTCTCCACGGACGCCGGGGGCGGCTGTACGGCCCGGGCTGCCAGCACGCGTTTGAAATCCTGCGGCATGACCTTCACGAAATAGGATTTGTGGATTTTCCACTGTTGGAGGATGGTCAGCGCGAAGCGGCTGCCGGTGAACCGGAAGTGGTTGCGGACGAGGGTGCGCACCGTATCGAGGTCATCGGCGGAGAGCGGGTCTATGTCCACCATTTCCGTATTGCACTGGCGGACGAAAGACAGGTCGTAATTATAGACGAAGGCGGTGCCGCCGCTCATGCCGGCGGCGAAATTCCGGCCGGTGGAGCCGAGGATGACGACGGTACCGCCGGTCATGTATTCGCAGCCATGGTCACCGACCCCTTCGACCACGGCGGTGGCGCCGGAGTTCCGGACGGCGAAGCGTTCGCCGGCCCGTCCGTTGATGTAGACCTCGCCGGAGGTGGCGCCATAGAGGGCGACGTTGCCGACGATGATGTTTTCGGAGGGTTCGAAGGGGGCATCCCGGTCGGGGGTGACGACCAGCCGGGCGCCGGAGAGGCCTTTGCCGAAATAATCATTGGCTTCCCCTTCCAGGACGAACTGCATCCCGCGGACGGTGAAGGCACCGAAGCTTTGGCCGGCCGATCCCCGGAAACGATATTGGATGGAGCCGTCCGGGAGGCCGGCAGCCTGAGCTTGTTTGGTGATTTCGTTGGCGAGCAAGGTGCCGGTGGCCCGGTCCGTATTGCGGATGTCGAAGGTGGATTCCACATGGCTGTCATAGGTCAGCGCGTTGCGGGCCGTCTGCAGGAGACGCCAATCGAGTTGCTGCGCCAGGCCATGATCTTGTTCCACGGCCTTGAATTGGCCGGTCTGGTCGGCCGCCGGGTCGCGGAACAGGAGCGGGGAGAGGTCGAGGTTCCGGTGTTTGGGGTGGCGGGTCAGGGCCTTGACCTCCAGGAGGTCGGTGCGGCCGATGAGTTCGCGGACGGACCGGATGCCGAGGGAAGCCATGATTTCCCGGAGGTCATCCGCCAGGAACGTGAAGAAATTGATGATATGTTGGGGGTCTGCATCGAAACGGGTGCGGAGGACGGGATCTTGGGTGGCGATACCGACCGGGCAGGTATTGAGGTGGCATTTCCGCATCATGATACAGCCTTCGACGACGAGGGCGGCGGTGGCGACGCCCCACTCCTCCGCGCCGAGGATGGCGGCGACGGCGAGGTCTTTTCCGGTGCGGATCTGGCCGTCCGCCTGGAGGGTGACCCGGTCGCGGAGCTTGTTGCGGACGAGGGTTTGGTGGGCTTCGGCGAGCCCGAGTTCCCAGGGTAGGCCGGCATGGCGGATGGAGGTGAGGGGAGATGCCCCGGTGCCGCCGTCATGGCCGGAGATAAGGATGGCATCGGCATGGGCCTTGGCCACACCGGAGGCGATGACGCCGACACCGGCCTTGGAGACCAGTTTGACACTGATCCGGGCCTCGCGGTTGGCATTCTTCAGGTCGAAGATCAGCTGGGCGAGGTCTTCGATCGAATAGATGTCATGGTGGGGGGGCGGGGAAATCAGGCCGACCCCTTCGGTCGAGTGCCGGACCCGGGCGATCCAGGCATCGACCTTGTGGCCGGGCAATTGGCCGCCTTCCCCGGGTTTGGCACCCTGGGCCATTTTGATTTGGATTTCGGCGGCATTGGACAGGTAGTGGCTGGTGACGCCGAAGCGGCCCGAGGCGACCTGTTTGATGGCGGACCGTTCCCAGTCCCCATTGGGTTTCCGTTCGAAGCGGCCGGGATCCTCCCCACCTTCGCCGCTGTTGCTTTTGGCGCCGATCCGGTTCATCGCGATGGCGAGGGTGGTGTGGGCCTCATGGGAGATGGAGCCGAAGGACATGGCGCCGGAGGCGAAGCGGCGGAGGATAGCTTCGACGGGTTCCACCTCCTCGAGCGGGATCGGGGTTCGGTTGGTGGCACGGAAGCGGAGGAGTCCCCGGAGGGTACAGGCGGCTTCGCTTTCCCGGTTGATGAGGGCGGCATATTTCCGGTAGGCCGTATAATCGTTGCGTCGGGTGGAGAATTGCAGCAGGTGGATGGACTGCGGGTGGAAGAGGTGAGCTTCGCCGTCCTGTTTCCATTGGTAGACCCCACCGGCTTCGAGGGGGGCGGGCATGCCGCTCGCAGGGAGTACGGCGGCGCGGGCATACCTGTCCAGGGCTTCCGCCGCGAGGTCGTCGTATCCGAGACCTTCGATGCGGGAAATGGCGCCGGTGAAGCAGCGGTCCACGACCTCGGCGCTGAGTCCCAGGATTTCAAAAATTTGGGAACCGTGGTAGGATTGGAGGGTGGAGACCCCGTTTTTCGACATGATCTTCAGCAGGCCTTTGGAGACGGCTTTGACATATTTGCGGATGGGTTCCCGGCAAAGTGCGACCGGTTGATGCCGGAGGGCGGCGATGGACCAGTAGGCGAGATAAGGATAGATGGCATTGGCGCCGAATCCGACCAGGGTGGCGAAGTGATGGGTTTCGAGGAGGTCGCCGGCTTCCACGAGCAGGGAGGTCCGTCCTCGCAGGCCCATGCGGATCAGGTGGTGGTGCACATAACCGACAGCCAGGAGGGAGGGGATGGGGGCCAGGTGCTCGGCGCGGAGGCGGTCGGAGAGGATGAGGATGTTGGCGCCGTCCTTGACGAGGCTTTCCGCCTGTTGGCCCAGTTGGTCCAGGGCATGCCGCAGGCGACCCGGTTTGCCGTCGGCCTTGAAGCGGATATCGAGTTGGGCGGTGCGGTAATGGGGATGCCAGATATGTTTGATGCGGGCGAATTCGGTGTCGGTCAGGATGGGTTGTTCGAGTCGGATGAAACGGGCGTGGTCGAGGGTCATGGCGAGGAAATTCCCGCTGCCGCCGAGGCGGGTCGCGAGGGACATGACGGACCGTTCGCGGATCGGGTCGATCGGGGGGTTGGTGACCTGCGCAAAGAGTTGTTTGAAATAATTGGCCAGGTGTTGCGGTTTTTCGGAGAGTACGGCCAGGGGGGTATCCGCACCCATGGAGCCGATGGGTTCCTCTCCGTTGCGGAACATGGGTTCGAGGACAAAGCGGAGGTCTTCCCGGGTATAGCCGGCGCTTTGTTGCCGTTGGAGGAGTTCTTCCAGGGGTGGCAAGGCTTCGTCGTCGTTGGAGGCAGGCGGCAAGTCCTCGAGACGGAGGCGGTACCGTTCCAGCCAGTCCCGGTAAGGGAGCCGTTTGCAGATGATCCGTTTGACTTCATCATCGGCGATGATCCGTTGTTCGTCGAGGTCGGCCACCAGCATACGGCCCGGTTGCAGGCGGCCATTGGCCAGGATCAGGGCGGGGTCCACCGGCAGGGCTCCCGCCTCCGAGGCCAGGATCAGCCGGTGGTCGGCGGTCAGGCAATAGCGGGCGGGGCGAAGGCCGTTGCGGTCCAGGGTGGCCCCGACGAGGGTACCGTTGGTAAAGCAAATGGCGGCGGGACCGTCCCAGGGTTCCATCAGGTTCTCGTGGTACTCGTAGAAAAACCGCTTGTAGTCCTCCATCTGCTCGTCGTGTTCCCAGGCTTCGGGAATCATCATCATCATGGAGTGAGGCAGGGAACGTCCTCCCATGACCATCATTTCCAGGACATTGTCGAAATAGCCGCTGTCGGACTGCCCTTTCGGGCAGAGTGGTTTGAGCATATCCAGTTCCTCACCGGAATAAAACTCCGACTGGAGGTTGTTTTCCCGGGAACGCCACCAGTTGAGGTTGCCGGTCAGGGTATTGATTTCGCCGTTGTGGGCGACGTAGCGGAAAGGTTGGGCCAGTTTCCACTTGGGGAAAGTATTGGTGGAGAACCTGGAATGGACCAGGGCAATGGCCGAGGTCAGCCGTTCGTCCTGCAGGTCGAGGAAATAGGACGGGAGTTGCCAGGTGGTGAGTTGGCCTTTGTAGATGACGGTCCGGTGGGAAAGGGAGGCAAAGTAGAACAGGTCCTGTTCGGTGGGGGTCAGTTTGCGGTGGACTTCCCGGGTGGTGTAGTTCCGCAGCAGGAACAGCTTGCGTTCCAGGTCCATCCCGGTGAGGTCATCCTGATGTTGGACGAAGAGTTGGACCATATCCGGTTCCGTCTCGAGGGCGGAGGCACCCAGGGAGGAGGGATCGACCGGAACCGGGCGGATGCCCAGCAAGCGGAAATTCAACCACCGGAAGCAATCGCGCATGGCATCCATGCAACGGCTGCGTGCATTGGCGTCTTTCGGCAGGAACAGCATACCGATCCCATAGGTACCGAATGCGGGAAGTCGGAAGCCGAGCCGCCGGGCTTCCTCCGCGAAAAAACCTTGGGAAATCTGGAGCAGGATACCGGCGCCATCCCCGGTGTTGGGTTCGCAACCACAGGCGCCGCGGTGTTCCATGTTGCGCAACATGGTCAGGGCATCGCGGACCAGCTGGTGGGATTGTACGCCGGACAGATGGGCGATGAATCCGGTACCGCAACTGTCACGTTCTTCCTGCGGGACATACAATCCGTGGTTCGGGTGGTCGGTGGTCTTGCAATCCATATGATGGTCCGTTGTTTCGCTGTTTGGAGATATCCGGTTCGGGCGGGGTTATCCGGCTGTGCGGCCGACGCACCCGACCGCGCCGCGGAGGCTGGTCGGCAGGATGTACGTCGGCGACCACGGAGTCGCCGGAGGGGTCACCTTGTCTTATTTGTCAAGGGGAAAAGGTGTACTTCCCGCAGCCGGGTTGATCGGCACGTTCGGAGTGGCAACGTACTGCGCGAAAGATAATTTGGTCGTTATCCGGTCAAGTGTGGAAGGGGCGATATCCGGGCGTGGTCGGGCGATAGGTCTTCCAGCCGGTATCGTCAGGTTTCGGACGGGACCCCGGTGCGGAAGGGCGCGCGGACGCCCTGTTCACACCGGGTTCGTCGGCCGCGGAATCCGAATCGGTCAGGGATACCGACAGCCGTATGATTTGCAAAATACTTAAAAAATAGGCAGATTTTCAAGGTTTTAACCAAACAATGTGCAGTATGGTTAGGGGAAATAAAAATCGAGGGGGACTTATTTGTAAAATAATAATCAGCTATAAAGTGAAAAAAAGTATAATCCATGAATTCTCTCGGGAAGAGTGGAGTGAAAACCGAATGAAATTTTGTTTCAAGAAAAATACGGACAACTTGGATATCGTAATGCCGGGCAGAAAAATCGGAAGCGGTCAATACAGGATGATGTCGACGGCGGCGCCCTGCTTGCGCAGCCAGAGGAAGGCATCGGTGACGACTTCGACGCTCATGGCGGTCGCCCAGGCATCGGCCATCATGCAGGAAGGGGCCTTGACGACGACCAGTTGCCGGCTTTTTCGGCTGGTGCCGGTCCTGGGGTCGATGATATGGGAAAAGCGGGTACCGTCGGCCTCCAGGAAGCGGTAGGTATCCCCGGAGGTGGCGATGGCGAAGTTTTTCAGGGGGATTTTTTCCGTAGCGACGGTATCGTTGCGGAGGACGGGTTTTTCGATAAGCCAGCCCATGGTGCCGGGAGGCGGGTCGGCGGCCAGCAGGTCGCCGCCACCGTCGACCAGGGCGGATCGGATGCCGGCCTGTTGCAGGACGCGCATCGCTTCGTCCACGGCATAGCCTTTGGCGATACCGCCGAGGTCGATCCGGGCACCGGCCCGTCGGAGGGAGTAGGCATGGTTCTTTTCCGGTACGAGGTATTTGTATCCGACGGTCGCGCGTGCCGCTGCGAGGTCGGCCGAATCAGGTACCTGTTGTTGTCGGAAAGCTTTCCGCCACAACTTCGTCAGGGCGCCGGCCGTGACATCGAAGGCGCCGTCGGACCGTTCGGACACTTCCCGGGCGTACTCGAGGACGGTCCGGAGGTCCTCTCCGACAGTCATTTTCGTCTTGGCACCGGCCAGTGCGGACAAGCGGCTGACTTCGCTGTCCGGCCGGTAGTCGCTCAGGCGACCTTCCAGGCTGTCAATCCGGGCAAAAGCGGCGGAGACGGCAAGCAAGGCCGCCGTGCTGTCCGGGGCATAGCAGCTGATTCGGAACAAGGTGCCCATGGCGGGATGTTCCTGATCGAACCGGACCAAAGCCGGTCCGGCATCTTGTGCCCGGGCGGAGGGCAAGGAGAGGAGGGCGGCGGCCAGCAGCCGAAGCACCCAGGGAAACCTTTTGCGTTCAAATGCATGGGGCATGGGAAGGCGGTTGATGGTCCGGGCATGTCTCGGGATGCCGGCGGCATCGGTGTGCATACACAGGGCCTGCAGGCGAGCCGGCGGGGAAGACCGCCGGCATGAAGGGGGGAGGAGGTGGTACCGGCGCCAAAGGCCTGGCCGCACGGGGTGCCGAACGGCATCCAAGGAAGCCGGTACCACCGGTAGCATGGTTCAAATCCGGTCAGATGACAACGGATTTGCCCGGTATGGCGCAGGGATACATACCGTCCGCATCCGGGTTGAGCGGCATGGGCGCATCCCATTGGAGGGAAGCGGGCAGCAGGCTGATATCGGATTGGATGGCTTCGTCCCAGGAGACCGATTTCCCGGAATAAGTGGCCATACGGCCGAGGATGGCCGTCATGGTCGCCTTGGCACCGTTTTCCGCATCGGCATACCGGTACTCGCCGCGGGCGACGGCCGCGAACAGCTCATCGTGTTCCACCTGGTAAGGGTTCGGGTCTTTCCGGTCGTTGTATTTCATCTTTTCCTGGCCGGAGCGGGACAAGAGGACGCCGGGGCCGGGTGCGCTGCCGTCGGTACCCTGGAACATTTCCGTCACCCGGCTCATGGTTCCGGGTTGGTGGCGGCATTGGCTGAACATCCGGCTGCCGTCGGCATATTCGTATTCCACGAAGTGGTGGTCGTAGATTTCGCCGAAATCGGGGCCTACCCGGACCTGTCGTCCGCCCATTCCCTGGGCGCGGACAGGATAGGCATTCTTGACCCAGTTGCCGACGTCGAGGTTGTGGATGTGTTGTTCACAGATATGGTCGCCGCACAGCCAGTTGAAATAGTACCAGTTCCGCATCTGGTATTCCATTTCCGTGAGGGGGCGTCCGGCTTTCTGCGCCAGGTCGCTGCGTTTGTTGACCCATACCCCGTCGTTGTTCCAGAATACATTGGCGGTGACGATGTCTCCGATGGCGCCGGCATGGATTTGTCCGACCCAGTCCAGATAGACCTTCTGGTACCGGCGTTGGAGGCCGACGACCACGTTCAGTTTCTTCCGTTTGGCTTCTTCCGCGGCGGCGAGGACGCGCCGGATGCCGGGGGCGTCGGTCGCGACCGGTTTTTCCATAAAGATATGTTTGCCCTGCCGGACCGCTTCCTCGAAATGCATGGGCCGGAAACCCGGCGGGGTGGTCAGGATGACCACATCCGCCAGGGGTATGGCTTTCTTGTAGGCATCGAAGCCGACGAACTTGTGCTCCTCGGGTACCTGGACGCGTTCGCGGACATTGCCGCCGGCACCGGACCAATCCGAGATGTCATCCGCCGTCAGGGTATTGTACGCGCCGTCGAGCCGGTCCCGGAAAGCATCGGCCATGGCGACCAGCCGTACGTTCTCCTTGGTCAGGAGCGCTTGCATCGCGGCTCCGGTGCCACGGCCGCCGCAGCCGATGAGGGCCACCTTGATGGTATCGTCACCCGTGATATGGGCGGCGGCGGACAGGATGCCGGGTGCCAGCAAGGTGGCTCCTGCCGCCAGGGAGGTGTTCCGTACGAAGGTACGCCGGTCGGACCTGTATCCGTGGGAACTTGATTTTAGAGACATGGTGAAATAGATTAAAGGATGAAAGTTTCGGGCGGTCATTTTTTCCCGGAGGGCCCGGCGGATGTCGGAGCGGGACCGGTCCGGTCATGTACCGGATTTTCGGGGTGGGCCGCACGGATGACTCCGGCCCCGTCGCTTGGCGGGCCGGAGTCGGCCCGGGCCCGTCGATGGGAAAGGGCAAGGTAGGAAAAAAGGGGACAACGCGGATGCGTTCGGGGTATCAATTTATCGGTGTGGAGGCAGCCCGAAACAATCGCCGGGTTTCGAAAAGGGCTTAGCGCAGCGGTTCGCGTCCTTGCCTACCGTCCCGCACAACAACCGGCCACCGCATCCCGGCGGTGCGGGACTGCTGCACTTCACATTTTTGGTGCCTCAAAAACCAAATCGAATAGTTCGAATACCAGGTTCGCATGATTGTACAAAAGCGTAAGCTGCTCATAAGCAGAGGGTCTTCACGGCACTTCCCGCCATTTGGACAGGGAGGCCGGCGGCGCGCACAGCGCGCTGCCGGCCTCCCTATAACTTTTTCAGGGCGCGGGGCGGGGCCCCGCGCCTTTTTTAAGCAGGTCGCAGCCCGTAAGCAAGATCAACCGCTAAGGAAAACCGTTTGAAAATCAGGTTATTACAATTGCTTGTTTTTAGGGTTGAGGTGCGGGAGATAAGTTGTGGGGGTACGGATCAGGCGAATGGCAGGAATTCCCGGGAAGGCAGAGCCGGGGGGAAGGGCCACGGAGACCGGTGGTCAACCGGTGTTGTGAACGCGGGAGCGTCTCCTAAAGATGCCGGGGTTGGCAGCTGAGGATTTCGGCAGTTCCTGTCGGTATCCGGCCGGGTGAAATCGACAACGCGGCACAGGCCGGTCGGGTTCAGATCTTCCGCCGGAACACCCGGACCTGTTCCCCGGGTTTGGCGAGGCGGGAGCGGCCGTCCCATTCCAGCAAGGAATCCAGGTAATGGTCGGCGGAAAAGGTGGAGGCAGGCCATTTCCTGGAAAAGGGCTGGTTGCCGGCATGAACGGTCATGGAGCTGCGCGCCAATCCGTTCCATTTATAGAGGTCGGAAATGGTCATGCCCTGGAACTTCGTCGCCAGTTCTTCGACCGAGTAGGTGGCGGAGAATGCTTCGAACCCGATGAACAAACCGGCCCGTTGTCGTTTGGTGAGCGCATTGCGAAGGATGGGTTCCGGCCGATGGAAGGGGCTGGACAGGGGGGTGGTGGCCAGCAGCGCCAGCGGGGGCGGGACGGCCATCACCCGCCGGACGGGAATGGAGAAATCCGCTGAGACAGTCGGTGTTTCCTCGGGGAGCACCTCGATCGGGTCATATTGCGGAAGGAAGTGCTGGGTTTCGGCCGGGAACCAGATGGTGAGTTCCTGGCCGGTGCGCAGGTCCCCTTCCGTCAGGTCGTTCCATACGCGGAGGTTGTACATCGCGCAGGAGAACATATTGGCCAGGGAGGCCAGGTTATCCCCTTCCCGGACCACATAGGAGGTCCGGATATAATGTTCCTGCTGGGCATAGGTCATCGAATCGACCATGGGCGGCAGGAGTACCGCGGGAGCCGGATTGTCCGGGCTGTCGGAATCGGGGCGATGGAACTCCAGGTATTCCCGCAGGGCCGTCGCGACGCGGCGGGGCAGCAGGACGAGGTGGCCGGTCGTGCTGGCGGGGACATAGTTCTTCTTGAAGGCTTGGTTCAGGATGGCCACGACCTGCAAGGGCAGGCCGGTGACGGCGGCGATGGTCTCGAAATCGATTTGTTGGTGGACCAACACGGATTCGGTGAGTTGCAGGTCGATACCCGGGAAATCGGGCACGATGTCATGGAGATGGAAGTGGGTGGCGATATAAGCCACCCCGATGAAAGCGGGCACGAAGTTGTTGGTTTCCTTGGGGAGGTGTTTGGACAGCTCCCAATAGTCGTTCGTCCGGGCCCTGCGGATGGCCTTGTTGAGGTTTCCGGCACCGCAATTGTAGGCGGCGAGCGCCATTTCCCAGCTTCCGTACCGTTCGAATTGTCGCTCGAGGTACTGCATGGCGGCCAGGGTGGACTTGTGCGGGCAGGCGCGTTCGTCCACTTCCCGGTTGATGGTCAGTCCGTAATTACGGCCGGTACCGGACATGAATTGCCACAGGCCGCCCGCCCCGACCGGGGAGAGGGCCTTGGGGTTGAGGGCGGATTCGACGATGGCCAGGTATTTCAGGTCGGCCGGGAGACCGTGTTCCTTGAGGTAGCGTTCGAAGATCGGGAAATAGATGGCCGACCGGTACAGTACGTTTCTGGTGAGACTGGCTTCCTTGGAGAGATATTTCTTGATGTGGAGTTCCACCGCCTTGTTGTACCGGGCATCGACGATGAGGTTCATGCCGGATATCCGTTGTTCCACTTCGTCCCGGTCGTAATGGACATCGGAGGCGACAGCGGTCGACAGGATGAACAGGAGCAGGAACAGCGATGCGAGTGTCCCGCGCAGCGTGGGGAGTTCCATAATTTTTTAGTTAGCGGACAACCGACGTCAGCGGGAAAGGACCCATAACAATGATACTTGTGATCATTCCGACGTAATGATGCGCACGTTAAATGTCTAAATGTCTATTTTTCAAGTATCAGTACGAAAGATTAGCAAAAAAGCAAAGATATGAAATACATTCAGTCCCGCAATGTTTTTCATTCATATGACGGGGTCGGCCAGGGGCCGGAATAGCGGTGGGTGTTGTTAAGTAATTGTAGGAGAAGCGCTTCGGCGGCGCTGTGTCTGTCGAATGGCAAGTGTTTGAGGGCGGGACCGGAAGCATGGCCCTATGGGAAGAACCCTCTGTTCAAATAAAGTGCCGGAATTTGGGGCGGGGGGTCAAGGCAGTTCGGAGAGGCTGCGCACCCAGGAGAGGAGTCGGGCGTCCTGTTGCAGGTCCGCCATGAATTGGATGCCGACGGACATGCCGGCGGCATCGCGTCCGATGGGTACGGCGATGGCGGGGATACCGGCCATATTGGCCTGGACGGTATAGATGTCGGCCAGATACATGGAAACCGGATCATCCGCGACCTCACCGATACCCCAGGCCTTGACGGGGCTGGCGGGCATCAGCAGCAGGTCGTGCTCCCGGAATACGGCGCGGATGGCGTCTCGGATCAGGCGGCGGACTTGTTGGGCCTTGGTGAAGTAAGCGTCATAATACCCGCTGCTGAGGACGAAGGTGCCGAGCAGGATACGTCGTTTCACTTCCGGGCCGAACCCTTCCGTGCGGGATTTGCGGAAGACTTCCTGGACGGTTTTCGCCTGAGGGCTGCGATACCCGAAGCGGACACCGTCATAGCGGCTGAGGTTGGAAGCGGCCTCGGCGGTGGTCAGGACATAATAGGCGGGGATGAGATAATCGAGGAATTCGAAGTCTAGAAAGTTAACCTCGTGGCCTTTGTCCTGCAATTGTCCGATATACCGCATGGTATGGGCATGTATTTCGGCATCCATGCCGGGGTGGTGCAGGGCCTTTTCGAAGCAGGCGATTTTCAGTGGCCGGCCGGTATCCGGAGGGAAAGGGGCGGGGTGGAACGGGGTAGGCAGGGCGGTGGCATCCATGCCATCCGGGCCGGCCACGACCTGGAGGACTTTTTCGACATCTTCGACCTGATGGGCGAGGATCCCGATTTGGTCGAAACTCGAGGCATAGGCCAGCAGTCCGTACCGGGAGATGGTGCCGTAGGTGGGTTTGAAGCCGACTATGCCGCAGAATGCGGCCGGTTGCCGGACCGAGCCGCCCGTGTCGCTGCCGAGGGAAACCAGGCAAGTGCCGGCCTGGACGGCGACAGCGGAGCCGCCGGAGGAGCCGCCGGGCACCTTGGAAGGGTCGTCGGCGTTGCGGGTGGGGCCGTAGACGGAGGTCTCGTTCGTACTGCCCATGGCGAACTCATCGCAATTCACGCGGCCTATGATCATGGCATCGGCGTCGAGCAGCCGTTGGACGGCTGTGGCGGAGAAGACGGACCGGAATCCCTCCAGGATTTTGGAGCCGGCCGTGACGCCGTGGCCTTCGTAACAGATGACATCCTTGATGGAGACGACGGCCCCGAACAAGGGCCCCATGGCGTTGGGGTCCTGCCGGTAGCGGGCATCCAGTTGCGCAGCCCGTTCCAAGATTTCCTCCTCGAAGACCTCCACGTAGATATGCAGGTGACGGGTAGCGGCTATCCGCGCGAGATAGTGCGCAGCCAGTTGGCGACAGCTGGTTTGCCCCGCGGAGAGGGCTGCCCGGATTTCGGAGAGCCGGGCGGGTACCGGCGGATGTGAAGCGGATTGGTCCAACAAGTAAAATATTTTTCGGACGGAGCGGAGACCGGACCCTCCTGTCGGGAGACGGGATCAGAGGACGGACCGGAATTGCTGCAGGAAGCGGACATCGTTCTCGAAGAACAGCCGGATGTCATGGATGTCATACAGGCGCATGGCCTGCCGTTCTATGCCCATGCCGAAGGCGAAGCCGGAATACCGGTCCGGATCGATGCCGCAGTTGCGGAGGACGGCCGGGTCGACCATGCCGCAACCGAGTATCTCCAGCCAACCCGTCCCCTTGGATAAGCGGTGATTCTTTTCGTTGTCCATGCCGATCCAAACGTCCATTTCCGCACTGGGTTCGGTAAAGGGAAAATAGCTGGGACGCAGCCTGATCTTGGGGGTGCCGAACATTTCCTGCGCGAAGTGCATCAGGGTCTGTTTCATATCGGCGAAGCTGACCCCTTCATCCACATAGAGCCCTTCCACCTGGTGGAACTGGGCATGGGAGCGGGCGCTGATGGTCTCGTTCCGGTAGACCCTGCCGGGAGCGATGATCCGGATGGGCGGCTTCCGGGAGGTCATGACCCGTGCCTGGACGGGCGAGGTGTGGGTCCGCAGGAGCATTTCCGTGCTGTTCCGCAGATAGAAAGTATCCTGCATATCCCTGGCCGGATGATCCCCGGGGGTGTTCATGGCCGTGAAATTGTGCCAATCGTCCTCGATATCGGGGCCTTCGGCCACGACGAATCCCAGGCGTTCAAAGATGCCGACGATGCGGCTCATGGTCGTGGCGATCGGGTGCCGGCTTCCGAGGGGAAGGGGGTCGCCGGGCCGGCTGAGGTCCAGGTCCGATGCGGGCTGGTCGTGCGAGGCACCGCTCATTTTTTCCTGCAGGGCCGCGTATTTCTGTTCGGCGGCGGTTTTGGCCTCATTGACGAGCCGTCCGTATTCCTTCTTGTCCGCGTCGGGAATGTTGCGGATTTCCCCGAACAACGGCTTGATGACGTTGCGGGACCCGAGGAATCGGATGCGGAACTGTTCCAGGGCCTCCGGCGAATCGGGTTGGGCGGCCGCAATTTCCTCGATGATGGCTTGTACGTTCGTGAACATGGACGTTTTTTTCCGGGTACGGGGTGGACAGGGGGTGGATAATATCCCGAAAGGAGCGGTCCGTAGCCCTGCCACCGCTGCAAACATGCGTAAAATTATCAAAATCGAGACAAACCGGATTCCGATATTTCGAGGAGGAGCCATGAGCCTTTGCGTGCCGGCGGCCTGGTCCCGCAGGAATCGGCCGGTAAAATTTCCATGGTTGGAAAAAAAGCATAACCTTAGCCTATGGAAGCCGGTACCGGGCCGGAAGGGCCGTATCCGGTTGCGGGGGCATTGCCGGATCCGTCACGAAACGGGAGAAACTATGCAAATTTTGCTGCAATCCTATCGGGCGCAACGCATGACGCTGTTGTTCATCTGGTTGGTGAGCATGGCCTTGTCGGCGGAATTCGTGTTGTCGTTGTCGATGATCGGGTTGTTGTCGTTGTCGTTGTGGGAGTTGAAGATCGATGGTCCTTCGGTCCGGCTGCAGTTCCGGTCCGGTTGGCGGGAGGTCGTCGCCCGGTACCGGGCCTATCCCGTTTGGTGGGTGGTCAGTATTCCCTTCCTGTTGGTGCTGTTGAGTTGGCCCTGGTCGGAAGACCTGGGGTATACGCTGGAGCGGTTGCGGATCAAGTTGCCCTTTCTGGTGTTGCCGTTCGCATTTTCCGGGATGCCTGTCCTACAGCGGCGGGAGATGCTGACGATCATGTATTTCCTGTTGGTGCTGATGGGTGTCACGAGCCTGTATGTGCTGTTTGAGTTTGCGGACCGGTACGAGGAGGTGATGGCGGAGATAGGCCGGGGCGGGCACCTGCCGACGCCCTCCAACCACATCCGGTACAGTTTGATGGTGGTGCTGGCCATATTCGGGGGTGTTTTCCTGTGGGCGGAGCCGTACCGGTTCCGGTGGCGGGGCGAACGTTGGTTGGTCGGCGGCTTGACCGTGTACCTTTTCCTTTTCCTGCACCTGTTGTCGGTACGCAGCGGCCTGCTTTCGTTTTATGCGGCCGCGCTGGTCCTGGTGGCTGCGCGGGTGCTGGCCCGTCGGAAATACCTGTCGGGATTGGCGTTGGCGGTTGTCCTGGCCGGGCTGCCGGTGTTGGCATACAGGACCGTACCCAGTTTCCGGCTGAAGGTGGATTACGCGTACTGGGATTACCTCCAGTTCCGGCAGGGAATCGGCGGCGGATATCCGGATGCCGAGCGGTTGACCTCCATATTGGTGGGGCTCGAGATCGGGCGGGCGCACTGCTGGACCGGCGTCGGCGCCGGCGACCTGCGTCGGGCGGTCCGCGAAAAATATGCGTCGGCCGAATGGGCGGGTTATTCCTTCCGGATGCCGCACAACCAGTTCGTCACCCTGTTTGCGGGAACCGGCATTCCCGGGCTGTTGCTTTTCCTTTTCGGATGGTTTTTCCCATTGTTGTATCGGGGCAACTACCGGCAACCTGCCTTCCTGGCCTTTCACGCCGTCCTGTTCCTCTCCTTCCTGGTGGAGAACACCCTGGAGAACAACTTCGGGGTATCCCTATACCTTTTTTTCCTGCTCACCGGACTGAGCCACCTGGCTGGTCCGCCACCCGTTGCCGCCGCCAATTCCGGTATCCGGCAAAACTGATGACGGTATAGACAACCATGACCAAAGCGGCGAGCAGCGCATCCCTGGACAGGAACAATACGGCGGCTGCACTATCCAGTACAATCCAATAGATCCAGTTCTCCAGCACCCGGCGGATGGTCAGGTAGGTGGCGAGTATGGAAAAGGCCGTAATGAAGGAATCGGGATAGGGCAGGCTGGTGGGTGTCAGGGTATCGAACAGGTAACCCAGCAACAAGCTGAGGACACCTCCTGCGAACAGGATGGGGACATGGCGCCGCCAATGCCACGATTGTACGGGGGAGTCGGGCTGTGGCGCTGTCCGTTCCCGGTCGGCGGACGGGGCGGAACGGTTCCACGCGAGGAATCCCCAAACGCCCATTCCCACGTAGAACAATTGGAGGACGCCATCCGCCCACAGCTGGTAGCGGAAGAAATCGGCATAGGCCCAGGTGCCGCAACTGACGATGCCCCAGGGCCAGCACCAACGGCTGCCGAGGGCGGCGAGCCAAATGTATCCGATGGCGGTAAGGAGGATGCACCAATCCAGGATGGTCTGGCCATGCCATTGGGCCAGGAAGGTATCCGACCAGGCAGCGGGTGCGGTGGTAAAAGGTTCCATCGATTATCTTTGTTGTCGTGGTTGCGGGCCGCCCGCAGGTTCGGTACCGCCGGCCTCCGGGAGGATGCCCTTGAGGGACCTACCGCGGCGGCTTCCGCAAAAATAGCCGGGTTCCGGTCGGAATGGCGGAACCTGGGGCGCAGAATTCAACCGCGTGGGCAACCCGCCCTTTGTCAGCGGAAGGAAAACGGGTTGCCGGTCGCCCGGAAAAGCGATTATGTACCAATACTACGGAATCAGGCATCATGGTCCGGGCTCGGCCCGGGCATTGCGGAAGGCGCTGGAAAGGGATCCGCCGGATTGCCTGTTGATAGAGTTGCCGGCGGATGCGGCGCCCCTGTTGCCGTATCTGGGCCGGCCGGAAGGAGAAAAGGCCCTGGATCCGCCGGTGGCCATGCTTTTGTATGAGGAGAAAAACCCCGGTACGGCGGTATTCCTGCCTTTCACGCGGTTTTCGCCGGAGTGGAACGCCATCCGGATGGCACAGGCACGGAACATACCCATCCGGTGCATGGACTTGCCCATGGGTATGTATTTTCCGGTCCAGGCACAGGAGCGGGCGCGCCGGGAGGCCTCCTTGTTCGCCGCATCGGAGGGGTCGGAGGCGGTGGAATCGGAAGCGCTCCGGCAAGATCCCTTGGGTCGCATGGCGGCATTGGCGGGCTATACCGATGCGGAGCGTTGGTGGGAGGTGACCTTCGAGCATGCCGATTCGGACGGGGATGTCTTTCCGATTGTGGCGGAGATGATGACGGCCCTGCGGGAGGGAGTGGAGGCATCCGCGGAGACCCTGTTGCGGGAAGCCCATATGCGGCAGGTCCTGCGCAAGGCCGCCAAGGAAGGTTTTCGTCGGATGGCGGTGGTGTGCGGGGCCTGGCACCTGCCGGCATTGGCCGACCACCGGTCGGTAAAGGCGGGCCAGGACCAGGCCCTGTTGCGGGGCCTGCGCAAGACGCGGGTCGTCGCCACCTGGATACCCTGGAGTTACGACCGGATGACCTTTCGGAGCGGGTTGCGGTCCGGGGTGCACGCACCGGCCTGGTACGAGTTGTTGTTCGACCATCGGGCGGGAGCCACCGCCCATTGGATGGCGGGGGCGGCACGGCAGCTTCGGGAGGAGGACCTGGCGTCATCCCCGGCGGGCGTGACGGAGGCCGTCCGGCTTGCCGACACCCTGGCCGCCTTGCGCGGACTGCAGGTGCCCGGGGTGGAGGAACTGCAGGAGGCGGCCGTAGCGGTATTGTGTGCCGGCGATCCGGCGTTGTTGGCCAGGGTAGCGGAACACCTGGTGGTAGGCCATCGGGTGGGCAGCGTGCCGGACGACATCCCCTCGGTGCCGCTGCAGCAGGATGTCTTGCAGCAGGTCCGGACGGCCCGGTTGACGCCGTATTGGGAAAGGACCACCTCGGAGTGGCTGGGAGCCACGGCGGCCAATCCATTGGGAGGGATAGATTTGCGCGAGCCGGCAGGAAAACTGAAAAGCAGGCTCTTGCATCGCTTGTCGGTCATCGGGGTCCCGTGGGGAGTGCCTATGGATCCGGAGCGGCACGCGACGGCCGGGACTTTCCGGGAGTACTGGAAGCTCCGATGGTCGGCGGATTTCACCTTCCGGCTGATCGAAAGGAGCGGCTGGGGAAATACCCTGGAGGAGGCGGCGGTCTACAAGTTGCAAAAGGACAGCGAGGAGGCAGGGCAGCTGCCAGCCTTGTCCCGGCTGCTCGACCAGGCCTTGAAGGCCGATCTGGCGGCGGCTTATCCGATGTTGTTGGAGCGGTTGGCGGCCATGGCGGCCGTAGCGGGCGATACGTTCCAACTGATGGACGCATTGCCGACCCTGGTGGAGATATTGTTGTACGGCAATGTGCGGGAGACCCCCGAAGCGCCGGTGGCGGAGCTGGTCGACCAGCTGGTGACGCGGATTTGCATCGGGCTGGCGGGGGCCCTGGTCCATCTGGACGAGGAGGCCTCCCGGGTGGCGGCCGAAAAGGTCCGCGCGGTACAGGCGGCTTTGGGGCTGTTGCGGAAGGAAGAGCATTTGTCCGTCTGGTTTGCCGCCTTGCGACGCTTGCCTGAAAACCGGGCGGTACACCCCCTGCTGGAAGGGGTCTGTGACCGGTTGCTTTTCGACCAGGGAATCCATCCGGCAGGCGGGATGGCCGACAGGATGGCATTCGCCCTGTCCGCCGGACGTCCGGTTCAGGAATCCGCCGCCTGGTTGGAGGGATTCCTGTCCGGAAGCGGTCTGGTGCTGGTTCATCACGCCGAACTGTGGAGGCTGCTGGACGGATGGGTATGTGCCTTGCGACAGGAGGAATTCCTGCCATTGTTGCCGGTCCTGCGCAGGACTTTCGCCCGGTTTTCAGGGGCGGAGCGTTCCCGGATGATGGAGCTTGCCCGGCAATCTTTCGGGTCCGGGTCGCCGGCGGCCGGGGCGGCATCGGCGAGGTTGGACGGCCGTCGGACCGGAAAAGTTTCGCCCCTGTTGGTCCGCCTGCTGGAGGGTTAGGGCGGCCGGTCCCACAACCGACCGGTTAATTCGAAAGAAGATGTTACTTTTGCAGGGAGGGTCATTGCGGCGGAATCCGCCTTCTTAGGACCGGACCGGCAGGCCGGTTCCCCTGTGTCCGACTCGGCGTGCGCACAAGGAAGCGGCGACACAACCCGGAAAATATTGGCCACGGCCAAGGTGCCGGAAAAAACGGGCGGCGCATCCGCCGTCCGGGACGTCGATTGGTAACAGGAGCTGCGTCAGCGAGCCAAAATATTCAAACACATGGCCAAACAACAAACCCGTAAGCAGGCGACCACCGGACATCGGGCGGTCATCGGTTGGATGTGGAAAGCGGTGTGGGCCGGATTGGCGGGGATTGTCTTGATATTCGGGATATTGTCCCTGGGCGACCTGCCCGATACCGAGGAACTGGAAAACCCGAAGAGCGAATTGGCATCGGAAGTACTCTTCTCGGATGGTACCGTCATGGGCCGGTATTTCCTTGAAAACCGGGTGCCGGTTGATTTCGACGAGCTGTCCCCGTATGTCGAACAAGCCCTGGTGGCGACGGAGGACGTCCGGTATTACGAACACAGCGGCATTGATTTCAGGGGTTTGCTGCGGGTCTTTTTCAAGACCATCCTGTTGGGGGACAAAAGCTCCGGTGGTGCCAGTACCATTACCCAACAGCTTGCCAAGCTCCTGTTCACCGTCAAGCCGGCCTCCGGACCGGAACGTGTCATCCAAAAACTGAAGGAGTGGATCATTGCCGTCCAGCTCGAGCGGAAATATACCAAGGAGGAAATCATCGCCATGTATCTCAACAAGTTCGATTTCCTGTACGACAGCCATGGTATCAAGGCGGCCTCCGAGACGTATTTCGCAAAGGACCAATCCCAGCTCCGCATCGAGGAGGCCGCCATGCTGGTCGGTATGCTCAAGAACCCCTCCCTGTACAATCCCAAACGGAAGATGCAGGTCGCGGAAAAGCGCCGCATGGTCGTCCTGGACCAAATGCGCAAGAACGACGTGATTACCCGGGAGATGTACGATTCCCTGCGGGTCCTGCCCATCGACATATCGAATTTCACCCGGACCAACCACACGCAAGGGCTGGGGACATACTTCCGGACCGAGCTGGTCAAGGACCTGCTTTACGATATCCTGCCGGGAGACGAATGCCGGAAAAAGCCGGACGGATCCCCCTACAACCCGTACAAGGACGGATTGCGGATCCACACCACCATCGACCCGGTGGTACAGCAGCATGCGGAAGTGGCCATGGCCCGGCACATGACGGCCCTGCAGGACCGTTTTTGGCAGGTCTGGAACAAGCAGGTGCGGATGTCCCCCTGGGACTACAAGAAAAAGGACGCGACCGAAGCGGAATTGGCCTACCGAGCGCGAAAGCTCCGCCAGCTGGTGCGGTATTCCGAACGTTACCACCTCATGCGGGACGCCTTCCTCAGCGAACCGATCGCCGAAATCGAAGCACAAGTGGACGGGATCGTCCTCAGCGATGCGATGATAGAGAAACTGCTGAGCCCGAAATCGACGTTGGAAGACCGGGAGCAACAGGTGCTCGATACGCCGGAATGGCCTGTATTGGCAGCACAATGGACCGCGTTCCAGGAGGCGGTCGAAAAAGGATTCCGGAAGAAAGTGAAGATGAAGGTATTCGACTGGCATGCATCGGGCTATGAAAAGGACACGATGATGTCACCGCTGGATTCCCTGAAGTACCACCACATGTTCCTGCAGATCGGTTCCCTGGCGATCGACCCCCGCAACGGTCACGTCAAGGCCTGGGTCGGCGGTATCAATTCCAAATATTTCGCATTCGACCATACCGGCGCCAACCGGCAGGTAGGGTCCACATTCAAGCCGTTCATCTATGCCACGGCCATCGCCCAACAGGGAATCTCCCCTTGTACGGAAGTGACCGACATGCCGCGGACCATCTTCGCAGGGGAAGGCAACTTCCAACTGTTGGAGGATTGGACCCCGCGGAACTCCACGGACAAGTACACCTACCAGACCATGAGCCTGCGCTCAGCCCTGAAGAAATCGGTCAATACCGTTTCCGTCTTCCTGATGCAGCAGCTGGGTTCCGTCCAGCCGGTGTTGGAACTGTTGGAGAACATGGGGATCGAAAAAGAGAAAATTCCGCCGCAGCCTGCGATTTGCCTGGGTGCGGCGGACATGACGGTGATGGACATGACCGGTGCCTACACCACGTTCGCCAACAACGGCTATTACAACAAACCGGTCTACATCACCCGTATCGAAGATAAGAACGGGCGGGTCATTTACAGCCAGGAATCCCAGGAGCGGCAGGCTTTGCAGGACGAGCCCAACTTCGTGATGGTGGAAATGCTGAAATACGCATCCGGCGGAATGGGGCTCAAGAGCGAAGTCGGCGGCAAGACCGGCACCACGAACGACTATGTGGACGGCTGGTTCATGGGAATCACCCCGTCCCTGGTCGTCGGTACCTGGGTCGGCGGCGAGGACCGTTGGATTCGATTCCTCTCCCTGGCCGAGGGACAGGGGAGCCGCATGGCCAAACCGTTCTGCCAGGATTTTCTCCGCCGCCTGGAGGAAGACGAAAAGTCCGGCTACGATTGGGAGGCCCGGTTTGTCAAGCCGCGCGGAGACATGAGCATCGGACTGGACTGCAACGATTTCAATACGCTGGGTGACGACGACGAATCTTCCGAGCTGGAGGACGGGTTCGGTCCGGCCTTGTCCCCGCCGCCGCCGGGAGAAGATCCCTTCGGGATGTACCTGCTCCCCGACGACCATCCAACCGGCATATCCTATCCTGCGATAAAGGGCGGCGTCCAGGAAGTTGCCGCCTGGTGTGCCGCCACGCGCCATAACGTCTGACACATGTATCCTATCAAACATTTGCCGGTCCTTGTGCCGGTTGTGTTCCTGTCTTTCCTCACCTTCAGCCGGTGCGTTCCTCCCTCGGAGGAAGGACTGGTGGAGGTGGATGTGGATTTCACCAACCCTTTGATCCAGGAGCTCTACAACTACCAGGACAAAGGGATGGTGGACAGCCTGTACCGGTATTTCAAGGACAAGAACCCGACCATGCGTTACCTGGCGGTCCAGGCGTTCGCTTCCCGCCAGGATACGGCGGCGGTCGACAGCCTGGGGGGAATGTTGTACGATCCGGTGGATGAAGTCCGGGTGGCGGCGGCGTATGCCTTGGGGCAGATTCGGCATGTGCGGGCGGTGCCGCTCCTGACGGCGGCATTCGACCGGTATGATACGACGGGAATCGCCTATGCGTTCAACGGGGCGATCCTGGAGGCGATGGGAAAGTGCGGGACGGCGGAACAGCTGGCGCAGCTCGCCGACATTTCCACTTACCGGCAGCGGGACACCCTGTTGTTGCAAGGGCAGGCCAGGGGGATTTACCAGTTCATGTTGCGGGATCTGGTATCGGATGAAGGGACCCGCACCATGGTGCGCTTCCTGCATGAAAAGGGCTATCCCGCCGGCATCCGCAAGATTGCCGCACATTACCTGGCCCGGGCGGAGGGAATCGACCTCACGGTAGCGGACAGCCTGCTGCCCCCGACCCTGGCCAAGGAAGACGACCCGAATATCCGGATGGCCCTCGCATCCGCCATCGGCAAGGCGGGTACGCCAAGGGCACTGAACGTACTGCTGTATCAATACAACCTGGAGCGGGACGACCGGGTCAAATGCAATATCCTGCGGGCTTTCAAGCACTTTGAGCATGACAAGGTCAAGCAGACCGTGTTGGCGGCCATCAACGACCCCTCCGTGTCCGTGATGGTGGCGTCCACGGCGGCGGACTACCTGATAAGCCGGGGAAGCGAGCAGGAGGCCACCATCTATTGGCAGTTGGCCAAACAATCCGGCAGACCTTGGCAAGTCGCCTTGAAACTGTATGCCGCGGCGAGCCGCCACCTGCCCTACACCATGGAGGAACAGCGTAAGTACCTGAATTGGGAGCTCAAGAAGCGGTTTGAGAATGCGGTCAGTCCTTATGAGAAAGGGGAAGCCCTCCGGGCACTTGCCCAATTCGGCTGGAACTACCGCTATATCCGGGATGCCGCCTATCCCTCCGACCTGGCGGTCGTCCGGACGGCTGCGGTCGAGGCCCTGGCCATGATCGCCCGGATGCCGGATTTCAGCAGGGTCTTCGGCAGCGGGAATCAGGTACGCCGGGATTTGAGCGATTGCTTCCGGGATGCCATCGAGACCGGTGACCTCGGCATGGCTGCCGTCGCCGCCCAGGTGCTCCGGGAACCGAAACTGGGTTTCCGCCAAACGTTCGACAGCCTGCAGATCCTTGAGAATGCCCTCCGGAAACTGCGGCTCCCCCAGGAAATCGAAACCTACAACGAGATCAAGCAGACCCTCGACTACTTCCAGGGCAATCCGCCGGCACCGGTGGAACCCAAATACGGCCACCGAATCGACTGGAAACTGGTCTCGGAACTCCAGCCGGCCAGCCGCATCCGGATCCGGACGGAAAAAGGCGACATCGTCCTGCAGTTGCTGCCGGAGGCGGCTCCCGGCTCGGTAGCCAATTTCCTGGAACTGGTCCGCGACAAGTTCTTCGACGGAAAGACCTTCCATCGTGTCGTTCCGAATTTCGTCGCCCAGGGAGGCTGTCCCCGTGGGGATGGCTACGGAAGCCTCAACTATTGCATCCGCACCGAAGTCCCCTACCTCCATTACGACCAGGAGGGTTGCGTTGGGATGGCGTCCGCCGGCCTGCATACGGAAGGTACGCAATTCTTCATCACCCACGCACCTACGCCGCACCTGGACGGACGCTATACGATTTTCGCCAGGGTGGTCGAGGGGATGGAGGTGGTCTACGGCCTGTCCATGGGCGACAAGATCAACGAGGTGGCACTCGAAACGCCGAAATGAGCCGCCTTATCCGCCGGGGAACCGGTACGGATAGGCTTCGCTAAACAACGAAATATGAAAAATACGCCATTGACCGACCGGCACATCGCATTGGGTGCCAAAATGGCCGGCTTCGCCGGCTATAACATGCCGATATCCTATGAGGGGATCCGGGAGGAGCACCAGGCGGTACGGCAGCGTGCCGGCATCTTCGATGTGTCCCACATGGGCGAGTTCATTGTCCGCGGCAAGGAGGCCCTCCGGCTGGTCCAGCATGTGACCAGCAACGATGCGGCCCGCTTGTCGGTCGGTGATGCGCAATATTCCTGTCTTCCCAATTCCGAAGGGGGTATTGTGGACGACCTGCTGGTCTATCGCCTGCCGGAGGATATGTGCGCCGAGGGGGAACAGGCTTTCATGCTCGTGGTGAACGCCTCCAACATCGAAAAGGACTGGAACTGGATCCAGGCACACCACAGCTTCGACGCCCGGCTCATCAACATATCCGACGAGACCGGCTTGTTGGCCGTGCAGGGACCGAAAGCCGCCGAGGTGCTGCAGCCATTGACCGACCTGGACCTGGCAGGCATGAAATACTATACCTTCGGTAAAGGGACGGTCGCCGGCATCGGCAACGTACTGGTCTCCGCCACCGGTTATACCGGGTCGGGCGGTTTCGAGCTGTACGTGCAAGCCGATCGGTCGGCGGACCTATGGGATGCCATCCTGGCCGCCGGGAAAGGGGTCGGCCTGCGACCGGCGGGTCTCGGTGCCCGTGACACCTTGCGCCTGGAAATGGGATTCGCCTTGTATGGCAACGATATCGACGATACCACCTCCCCGTTGGAGGCCGGACTCGGCTGGATTACCAAGCTGAACAAGGGGGATTTCATCGGGGCGGAGGGTATGCGTCGGCAGAAAGCCGAAGGCCTGCGCCGGAAGTTGGTCGCTTTCGAAGTGGATGACCGCCGGGTTCCCCGGCACGGATATCCCATCGAGGACGCGACCGGCCGGTCGGTCGGCCGGGTCACATCCGGTACCCAATCGCCCACACTCGACATTCCCATCGGCATGGGCTACGTCGAGACGGCATTCGCAGCGGAGGGGACCCCGCTCCAGGTGGTGGCCGGTAGTCGGAAGATGCCGGCACGGGTGGTCCGTCTGCCGTTTTACAAGGGTTGAGGCCCGCAAGCATGTCCACCGGAAAGCCATTCTCGCCATGACCACCGCTCCTGCCGACCAGTCGAAACCGATGTATCGGGCATTCTGTGCCGAAACAACGGACGTGCCGGTCTTTCTGCAGCCTTGGTGGCTGGATGCCGATGCGGGACCGGACCGCTGGGATGTGGTGATGCTGTTGGAGAATGGCCGTCCCTTTGCCGCACTACCCTATTGCCGGACGCGGTTGCGCTGGTTCCGGGGCATCGGTATGCCCCCGGTGGCACCTTACCAGGGTTGTTACATCCGGCTCCCGGAAGCCGGCCGGAAAGAGGCCGCCCGGATTGCCAGGGAACAGCAGGCCCTGCACACCTTGTTCGAGGGGCTCCCCCCGCGTGCCTTCTTCTTTCAGCATTTCTTTCCCGATGCTACCAACTGGACCGCCTTGTACTGGATGGGATACCGACAAACCACGCGCTATTCCTACCAGCTTGGTGACCTTTCGGATCTCGGCGCGGTCTATGCGGGTTTTGAGAACAGGGCCCGAACGGCCATCCGCAAGGCCGACAGGGAGTTGGCCGTAACGCTGGTCCGGGACAGCGGCGTGTTGTACGAACTGCTTGGCCGGACCTTCCGGAAGCAATCCCTTCCCAACCCGTACCCGGCGGAGCGATTGGCGGCGGTCACCGCTTGTTGCCTGGAAAAAGGCATCGGGCGATTGTATGTGGTCCGGGACCGGGCCGGCCGGGCACATGCCGCCGGATTTGCCGTCTGGGACGGCGGGAGGGCCTATTGGACAATCCAAGCCGCCGATCCGGTCCATTTGTCGGCCGGCGGACCCGCGCTGATGGTCTGGCACGCCATCCGGGAGGCTGCAGCCGCCGGTATCGGCACATTCGATTTCACCGGAAGCATGATGCCGAATGTCGAGCGTTTCCTGCGGCAATTCGGGGGTAGCCCCGTACCGCGGCACTACATCAGCCGGGAGGACAACCGCCTGCTCCGTTGGCTGCTGCGATGGAAAGAGGGTCGGGAACGCCGCCGGGTCGGCCGGTCTTGACGGGTTCCGACCATCAGGGCAAGAGCCGTTTGATGCGGGCGTATTGGTCCTGGTTGTGTGCCGTCCCCTGGCAGCCGAGGCTGGTCGCTTTCGTCCGGATGGATACGACCCGGTTGCCCGGATCCGGATGGGTACTCAGGAATTCCGGGGGTTGGCCCCCCTTTCCCTTCATCTTTTCAAAAAAACCGGCGGCCCCGGAGGCGTCAAGCGAGGTGCCGCAAAGGTAGATGACGGAGTGCTCGTCCGCTTCCATTTCGTGGTTTCTGCTGAATTTCAAGGAGATAAGTCCCAGGGCCAACTGTTCCATCACGCCCGGTTCCGCTTTGCCGGTGATGATTTGGCGGAGGATGTCAAGGCCGTACATCCGGGTCATCTGCTGGGTGGAGTGCCGGAGGGCGGCATGGGCGATTTCATGCCCCATGACCCCGGCGAGCTGGTCTTCGGTATCCAGGAACTTGATCAAACCGGTGTAGACATAGAGGTATCCGCCCGGTACGGCGAAGGCGTTCAAGGTGTTGTCGTCGTGGATGATCTTCACCTCCCAGGCGAACTCCTTGGCATACGCCACTTTGCTCGTCGACAGGAGTTGTTGGGTGATGCCGCGGACGTAGCGATAGACTTCTTCGTTGCCCTTTTCCGGCAGGAGGGGGAATTGTGCGGTATCCAGGGCGATTTGCTTACTGAATTCCTTACCGAAGGTCATATCGTCCTGGATGGTGAACAGGTTGATGTTACCGGCGGACTTCAGGCTGCCGCACTGCCAGGTACCGAGGCCGGCGAGCAGCACGGCGGCCCAGCCGAATAAGTGTTTTTTCATAGAACGGAAATTTTGACAAATAAGGAAAACCGGCTGCGGTCATGGCCGGACCCGTGGGCGCATTCCCGGCAGACAGCAAGTCGCCGGAGCTAAATTACATGTTTCGCCCGATTGTATGCAGGGGAGGCAATTAAAAGCGGTGACCAGTATTTTTCCGGCTCCCTTTCGTCCGAAAGGGCTTCCCGACGGCATGCGACGCCACGGGGCAGGCGGGTACGTCGGCGCGATTGACGTTGGATACGCGGCGGGCAAAAAAAAAGAGGTAGCACTTTCGTACTACCTCAGCCCTAACCAAATAAAACCAAATTATTATCTTGGAAGATTATTCCGCCGGAAGGGAAATAACCGGATACCAAACTTGGTGTAAAAATTACGATTACTTTCGTGATGCTAAGATAAGGGTGTTTGCAGGAAAATCCTAACCCGATTTTGTTTTTTTATCGGACGTTTCGGGTGTCGCTAAAGTTGGGAATCGTAATGAGGGACATTTTTCAGCATCATCATACAGAATCAATTTTTGATTACAATTGAAAAAAGGAATAAAATTTTGCTTAAAAAAATAACCAGACGACATATGAAATCATCTTTGTTTTTATGGAATGGTCGGTCATTATCAGCGATGGGGAAAAGGATAAAGAATAAACCCATCGCAGGATGGGTTTTGGGGATGGTGGTGTTGTTTTTCTTTCCGGTTCGGGGGCTGGAGGCACAGGAGCGTGGGGATGCGGCGGATGCATTTTTCATTCGGAAGCTGCATGACATCGCCCTGACGGACGGGGCGGGCTACGGTTGGTTGGCCCATTTGACGAAGGAGGTCGGCGGGCGGTTGTCCGGATCACCCGAAGCGGCGGCGGCGGTGGAGTACATGCGGCAGGTGATGGACACCTTGGGGTTCGATTCGGTGTGGTTGCAACCGTGCATGGTACCGCATTGGGTACGCGGGGCGACGGAGGAGGTCCGAATCACCCGGTCCGTGATGGGGACGGTCGCCTTGCGGGCATTGGCCCTGGGCAATTCGGTAGGGACCGGGGCCGGCGGCTTGCAAGGGGAGGTCTTGGAGGTACAAGGCCTGGCGTCTTTGGAAGCGATGGATTCCGCGTCGGTGGCGGGCAAGATCGTTTTTTTCAACCGGCCGTTCGACCAGCGGATCATCAACACCTTTGCCGCTTACGGCGGGGCGGTGGACCAGCGGGCGAACGGGGCGGTGGTGGCGGCCCGGAAAGGGGCCATCGGTGTATTGGTCCGGTCCATGGCCTCCGGGACGGACGGCGTACCGCACACCGGCAGCATGCTGTATCAGGACGGTGTCCCGCGGATACCGGCCTTCGGAATCGCCACCCTGGATGCGGACCTGTTGGGCCGTTTATTGCAGGCGGGGCCGGTTTCCGTCTACCTGCGGAGCGATTGCCGGCACCTTCCGGACAAGCTGTCCTACAATGTCATCGGTGAGATACGGGGCCGAAAGGATGCCGGGAAAATACTACTGGTCGGCGGCCACCTGGATTCCTGGGATGTCGGGGAGGGAGCCCATGACGACGGAGCCGGCTGTGTACAATCGCTGGATGCCTTGCGTGTCCTGCGCCGTGCCGGATACGAACCCGACCATACCCTGCGCTGCGTCCTTTTCATGAATGAGGAGAACGGGCTGCGGGGAGGTACCACCTATGCGGCGGAGGCGGCCCGGCTTCAGGAGCGGCACCTGGCCGCCATCGAAAGCGACCGGGGCGGGTTCACACCCAGAGGGTTCACCGTCGATGGCGAAACGGAGGTCTTCGCCCGGAATTTCCCCCGCATGCAGCCCTGGCTGACATTGCTCGAACCGTATTACCTGCATATCCGGAAAGGGGGCGGCGGAGCGGATATCTCGCCGCTGAAACCGCAGGGTACCCTGCTGATCGGCTTCGAAACCGATTCCCAACGGTACTTCGATTACCACCATACGGCGGCGGACACCCTGGAGACGGTCAACAAACGGGAACTGGACCTGGGAACGGCCGCGATGGCCAGCCTGCTGTTCCTGCTGGACCGGTACCTGCCGGCGGATTAATATGCCGGTGCGGTTTGCAACCCTTTTTCTTTTGCGCTATTTTTGCACCGCCCTTCCAGTCCCTATGCCTTATTTGACCTTGTCGGCGCGGCGACCCGGAACCAACGAACCCAAATCCTGCGGACGCCATACCCATCCCCCAAACACATCAAACTCCGCCGCCGTGCCACCGGTTCCCCCCGGCCCCGGCGAAAGTCCGGAATAGGTACGGTCATGGCATAATTCGTGCAGTCCCGTACACATCCGATCACGTTAAACCATCATCTTCATGCCTAGAGACCATTCCATCCAGTCGGTCCTCATCATCGGCTCCGGCCCGATCATCATCGGGCAGGCTTGCGAATTCGATTATTCCGGCTCGCAGGCCAGCCGGTCCCTGCGGGAAGAAGGGATTGAAGTGACCCTGATCAACTCCAATCCGGCCACCATCATGACGGATCCGGTGACGGCGGACCACATCTACCTGATGCCCTTGACGCCCCAAAGTATCGAACACATCCTCCAGGAGCGGAAAATCGATGCCGTCCTGCCGACAATGGGCGGACAGACCGCCCTCAACCTGGCGATCGAGGTGGACAAACTGGGTATTTGGGAACGGTACAATGTCCGGATGATCGGGGTGGACATCGATGCCATCGAACTGACGGAAAACCGCGAGGCGTTCCGCTTGCATATGCTCAAGCAGGGGCTCAGCGTGGCACCGTCCCGGATTGCGAATTCCTTCCTGGAAGGAAAGGATGCCGCCCAGAAAATCGGCTTCCCGCTGGTAATCCGGCCGTCCTACACCCTCGGGGGCTCCGGTGCCGGTTTCGTGCACCGGGAGGAGGAGTTCGACGATGCCCTGCGCCGTGGCCTGACCATGTCGCCGACCCATGAGGTCCTGGTGGAAAAAGCCGTCCTGGGCTGGAAGGAGTTCGAGTTGGAACTGTTGCGCGACGCCAATGACAACGTCGTAATCATCTGTGTCGTGGAAAACCTGGACCCGATGGGTATCCATACGGGGGACAGCATCACGGTCGCCCCGGCCATGACCCTGTCCGATACGGCCTATCAACGCATGCGGGACGAAGCGATCCAAGCCATGCGTTCCCTCGGCAATTTCGCCGGCGGCTGCAATATCCAGTTCGCCCAGGATCCGGAAACGGAAGACCTGATCGTCATCGAGATCAATCCCCGGGTCAGCCGCTCCTCCGCCTTGGCCAGCAAGGCGACCGGTTATCCCATCGCCAAAATCGCCGCCAAACTGGCCATCGGTTATCACCTGGACGAACTCAAGAACCAAATCACCAAAAATACCAGCGCCTACTTCGAGCCCACCCTCGACTATGTCATCGTCAAGATGCCGCGCTGGAATTTTCAGAAATTCCCCGGCTCCAATCCCTACCTCGGCCTGCAGATGAAATCCGTCGGCGAGGTGATGGGCATCGGCCGAAATTTCCTGGAAGCCCTTCAGAAGGCCTGCCAATCCCTGGAAAACAGCCGCATGGGCCTCGGGGCGGACATAAAGGAATGGGTCCGGACGGAAGATATCCTGCACCGCCTGGAGGATGCCACGGAAGACCGTATCTTCCGGCTCAAGGATGCACTCCGCCTGGGTGTTCCCGAAAAGACCGTCCAGAAACTGACCCGCATCGACCCCTGGTTCATCAAGCAGATCAAACGCCTGGTGGACATGGAACACGAGCTCATCCGCTATAATGTCCCGGACGACATTCCGCCGGCTTTTTTCCGGGAACTCAAGGAGGTGGGCTATTCCGACGCACAAATCGCCTGGATCCTCCGGGTGAAGGAGGAGGAAGTGACCCGCGCCCGGAAGAAACATGACATCCGGCGGACGTACAAGATGGTGGACACCTGCGCGGCGGAGTTCGAAGCCATGACGCCCTACTTCTATTCCACCTTCGACCAGGAAAACGAAAGCCTTCCTACGGATAACAAGAAAATCATCGTCCTCGGCTCCGGTCCCAACCGGATCGGCCAAGGCATCGAGTTCGACTACTGTTGCGTCCACGGTGTCATGGCCATCAAGGAGGCCGGGTACGGAGCCATCATGGTGAACTGCAACCCGGAGACGGTTTCGACGGATTTCGACATCGCCGACAAACTTTATTTCGAACCTATTTTCTGGGAACACATCGAGGAAATCCTCGACCTGGAGAAGCCGGAAGGTGTCATTGTCCAGCTGGGCGGCCAAACCGCCCTCAAACTGGCGGAAATATTCCACCGCAAAGGGATCAAGATCATCGGTACCAGTTTCCAGGATATGGACCTGGCGGAAGACCGCGGTGCATTTTCGGACCTGCTCAAGGCGCTCGAAATTCCCTATCCCCGCTACGGGGTCGCCCGCGACACCACCGAAGCGCTCCGTATCGCCAATGAGATCAACTACCCCGTGCTGGTGCGCCCCAGTTATGTCCTCGGCGGCCAGGACATGCGGATTGTCATCAACGACAAGGAGTTGGAGCAGCACGTCCTGTCCATTTTCAAGCATATGCCGGATAACCGCGTCCTCGTCGACCATTTCCTCGACCGCGCCAAGGAGTCGGAAATCGATGCCATCTTCGACGGGGAGGACATCCACATCATGGGTATCATGGAGCATATCGAACCGGCCGGTATCCATTCCGGTGACAGCAACGCGGTCCTGCCGACCTACAGCCTGTCCGTCCAGTCGATCAACACCATGGTGGAATATGCCGAAAAATTGGCCAAGGCCTTGAATATCCGCGGATTGATCAACATACAGTTCGCTGTGAAGGACGAACAGGTCTACGTCATCGAAGCCAATCCCCGGGCAAGCCGGACAACGCCTTTCATTGCCAAGGCCTACGGGGTCCCCTACCTCAACATCGCCACCAAGATCATGATGGGTACGCACAAGTTGAAAGATTTCAACATCAAGCCGCAGCCGCGCGGATATGCCATCAAGGTGCCGGTGTTCTCTTTCGATAAATTCCCCGGTGTCAGCAAGGACCTGGGGCCTGAGATGAAGTCGACGGGGGAAGCCATCCAGTTCATCCGCGATTTGAGCGACCCGTTCTTCCGCCAACTGGACAACCAGCGCTACATGTACCTGACCCGTTGACGGTCCGGCCGCTGTCGGGGACCGGGTCCGCAGGGTTTTTCAGAGGGCTTCCAAATGCAGGAGGTGGTCTTCCGCTTGCCGGAGGACCTCCTCCCTGGTCCCTTCCGCCATCCGGTCCCAGGTCCGGTACGCCATGCCGATTCGCGGGTTCCTTTCCAACTTGTCGCGGTGCCGGTGCATGAAATGCCAGTACAGGCTGTTCAAGGGACAGGCCCGGTCCCCGGTCCTGGCCTTCTTGTCGTAGTGGCAGCCCGTGCAATAATGTCCCATCTTGTCCATGTAATTGGCGGAAGCGGCGTAAGGCTTGGTGCCGACGATGCCCCCGTCGGCGAACTGGCTCATGCCCCTCGTATTGGGTAGTTCGACCCACTCGATGGCATCGATATAGATTCCCAGGTACCATTCGTCGACGGCATCCGGGTCGATGCCCGCCAGCAGGCAGAAATTGCCGGTCACCATCAGGCGCTGGATATGGTGGGCGTAGGCATATGCCAGGGACTGGCGGATGGTGTGCCGGAGGCAGGCCATTTTCGTTTCCCCGTTCCAGAACCAGCCCGGCAGCGGGCGGTCATGACCCAGGAAGTTCAGCTCGCCGTACGCCGGCATCCGGGCCCAATAGACACCGCGGATGTATTCCCGCCACCCGATGACCTGTCGGATAAAGCCCTCCACCTGGGAAATCGAAATCTCCTGCCGGCGGCTTTCCCAGGCCGTCAGGACGGCCGTGACCACTTCCATGGGGGATATCAGCTTGAAATTGAGGGAAAAGGATAGGCGGGCATGGTAGAGGGACCAGTCCTCCGGTGTCATGGCATCCTGAAAATCCCCGAAATGCACCAGGCAATGGTCCGTGAAATGGGCCAGCAGGGCGAGGGATTCCGCCCGGGTGACCGGCCAGGGGAAGCAGGTGGGGTCCACGGTGCCGAGGGTGGCGATACCGGCTTTGCGGATCCTGTCGTGGATGTCCCGGACATCCCGGGAAAAAAGCAAGGGGGGCGGTGGCCGGTGGTCTTTCGGCATTTTCTTCCGGTTTTCCGCATCGAAGTTCCATTGTCCGCCGGTCGGCCGGCCGTCTTCCAGCAGGATGTTGTACCGGCGGCGGATGTTCCGGTAGAAAGTCTCCATCAGGTAGGAACGTTGGCCGAACAGTCGGCCGAGTTCATCCCGGGCGGTCAGGAAGTGCTCGGTGTCGACCGTCCCGGTCGGTAATCCGCAGGATTGGCAGAACCGCCGGAGTTGTTCGTCCAGCCGCCACTCGTCCGGCAGTTGGTATTCGAACCGTCCGATACCATGGCGCCGGATCAGGAGGGTCAGGTTGCCTTCGAGGCTGCCCGTGTTGTCGGGATGGTCGAGGGGGAAGTATATGACCTGGTGGCCATCGCTTTGCAGGGTGTCCGCGAGATGCCGCATGGCGGCGAAGCAGGCGATTATTTTTTGAAGGTGGTGTCGGACGTAATCGGTTTCCTGCCGCATTTCGAAAAGACAGTAAAGGATATCATCGTCTTTTTCCCGGAACCAGGAGTGCAGGGGATTGAGCTGGTCGCCCAACAATAGCCGAAGGGTTTTCATATTGTTTCATTTACCACAGGGAGGCGGCGGCGGACCGGCCCGTGCAACCATGCCCGGCAGGTGTGCCGGGGCAAAAAGGGAAAACAAAGCAGCGGTAGCATTGTTGAAGAGGCATGAAAACGGAAGGGGACCCATACCTGTCCGAGGCGGACATCAGCCGGATCATGGAGATGGCCTGGGAGGACCGGACACCGTTCGAGGCCATCGAGCGGCAGTTCGGCTTGTCGGAATCGGCGGTCATCCGGCTGATGCGGCGGCAGTTGGGACCCAAGCACTGGCGCCGCTGGCGCAAGCGGGTGCAGGGGCGTGCGACAAAGCATGCGGCGCTGCGCGCCTTCGCCGTCGGTCGGCACAAATGCGACCTGCAGCGGGAGATATCCCGGAACCGGGTGTCCAAGCGGACCGGTTTCAGACCCAGATAAGGCCCTCCTCCGGCCGGCCGTAGGAGTCGGCGCTTCCCATCCGGTGCCGCCAACCGGAAAGCCAGGCGAGTGCGGCATCGACCTGGTGCCAATCGGCAGGTGCCACCTGCCAGGGAACCGGCAGGCATTCCGCCAGCCTGGCCTGGAAACGTTCCAACCCATCCTTCTTGTATTCCTTCGCTTGCGGCAGGTGTCGGCGGACAAAATGCCCCGGATAAATTTCAAAGAAGGGAATTTCCGGAAATTGGGACCGCAATTTCATGGCACGGGCGGTCAATCCGCCGAGGAACATCGGTGACATGGCCTGGACCTCGCGGTCGCAGGCCCGGTAGAAATAATCGGTGCCGGTCCCGCGGTACACCCCCGGCAAGCTGAGGGGCGCGTCAAGATAGACGGCGGTCGGCCGGAGGGAATTGATTTCGGCGCGCAGCCAGGCATCGGCATCCTGACCTTTGGCGGTGGCCAGGAAAAGAAGCCGGCCCTGTCGTTCCAGGCAGACGACCGTGGTGCCTGCCGTTTTGGCGCCGAAGTCTATCCCGAGGAAGGGGGAAGCGGTAGGGGACATATCGTCAAGGGTGTCGGATAAACCTTAATTCGGGGCCATCCGGGTTTGGTATCGTTGTTCGGCAAGGTTTCGGGGAAAAAATCGGGTCGAAAAGCCCATCATCCCGGTATGTAGGGAAACGGCGGGTCTTTTTTCGGCATTATCCGGAGGCTTTCCGGCCGGGAAGGGTATGCTTCCGAAGGATACGGAGGCTTTCCGTCCGGACGGCGGGAAGCTGTTGCATGGCCCAGCACTGTTCGCGGGCAAGCCGGTGTGCCTCGGCCAGGTCGATGATGGGGTCCGGATAGGGGTTGTCGGGGAGGTACATGGCCTTTTCCAGGGGCGTCATTTGCCAGGGAGTATGGAGGAGGGGCGTCGGTACCGCTGCGAGTTCCGGCACCCATCGGCGGATAAACGAACCGTCGGGGTCTTGTTCGGTCGACTGTTTGACGGGATTATAGATACGAACCGTGTTGATGCCCGTGATACCGGCCTGCATTTGCCATTGCGGGTAATGGATACCGGGTTCGAAATCCAGGAACAGGCGGGCGAGCCAGGTGGCGCCCGGTTGCCAGGGTTGGCGGAGCAGGTGGGTGAGGAAGGAGGCGAGCATGGCCCGCATCCGGAAGTTGATCCAGCCGGTGGCCGACAGGCAGCGCATGGCGGCGTCGACGAGAGGGAACCCGGTCATGCCGGATTGCCAGGCTTCGAGGAGAGCCGGCGGGTCGGCATCATGCGGCAGGAGCGGGATGAAACCCCGGTTGATGGGTTCGAATTCCATCCGGTCTTCCATCTCGAATTTCTGGATGAAGTGTGCTTGCCACCGCAAGCGTTCGCGGAAGGCCCGGCGTTGGAAAGCGAAGGGGTCCCCAGCCGAGGCGGAGGCTTGCCAGACCTGTCGCACGCTGAGGCAGCCCCAGGCGAGATAAGGGGAAAGGCGGCTGCAGCCGCTGCGGCTGGCCTCGGGTTTGGAAATGCTGCGGGTGTAGTGCCGCATGCGGTCCGTCAGGAAAGAGTGCAGGTAGGCCGACCCGAATGTGGGTCCGCCGGGTTGGAAGGCGGGATTCCGGTCGTATTCGGGGCCCGGCGGAAAGGAGGCTGCCGGCAAGGCCGGATCCGGAGCCGGCGTCCAGCCGGCCCAGTCCACGGCATCCTGGGGGGCTTCCATGAAGCGCTGCCATTGTTCGCGCCAGCCCTGTCGGTTTTTTCTTCCCCGTTCGACACCATTGGACACGCATTCCACCCAATCGATACCCGCTTGCCGGCAGAAAAGCGCCACCGCCTGGTCCCGCCGGTAGGTGATGCGCAGCCCGGTTTCCTGGTAGGAGAACAGCCGACGGACCTGGAAACGATTTCGCAGCGCCTCGAGGAGCGGGATGATTTCGGTTGTGTAGCAGTGGACGGACGTCCGGTGTACGGAGAGGGTACGGTTCATGTCATCCAGGGCCTCCCGGACGAAGCGCCAGTGGCGGACATCATAGGTTGGGGAGGCCATGACGGAGGGTTCGAAAGCATACAGCAGCAGGACGGGCAGGCCTTCCTGCCGGGCCCGGCGGAGGGGTTCGTGGTCTTGCAGGCGCAGGTCCCGCTTGAACCAAACGATGGCGATGGGGGTATCAGAGGTGTCGTTCCGCATGATAGGAAGACCGGACCAGCGGGCCGCTTTCCACGAAGTCGAATCCCCTTTCCAGGCCGGCTTCCCGGTAGCGGGCGAATTGGTCCGGGTGTACGAATTCCACGACCGCCAGGTGTAGTTTGGTCGGTTGCAGGTATTGGCCGATGGTCAGGACGTCGCATCCGTGGGCCCGCAGGTCGTCCATCGCCCGGTACATTTCGTCCGGGGTTTCGCCGAGACCGACCATGATACCGGACTTGGTCCGTTTGCCGTAGGCTTTGGTCCGTTGGATCTGTTCGAGGCTACGGGCGTATTTAGCCTGAGGGCGGACCTTGCGGTACAGGCGTTCGACGGTTTCCATGTTATGGCTGACGACTTCCTGTCCGCCGGAGATCATCCGCTCGAGGGCTTGCCAGTGGGCCTTGACATCGGGGATGAGTGTCTCGATGGTGGTATCCGGGGTGAGCATTTTGACGGCGCGGACGGTTTGGTACCATATTTCTGCGCCCCGGTCCGCCAGTTCGTCCCGGTTGACGGAAGTGATGACGGCATGCCGGACCTCCATGAGCCGGATGGCCTCCGCGACGCGACGCGGTTCGTCCGTATCATATTCCGGCGGTCTGCCGGTCTTGACCGCACAGAAGGAGCAGGAACGGGTACAGGTGTTCCCCAGGATCATGAAAGTGGCGGTGCCGGCTCCCCAACATTCGCCCATATTCGGGCAGTTTCCGCTCTGGCAGATGGTGTGGAGCCGATAGGTATCCACCAATTGCCGGACGTGCTTGTATTTTTCCCCGATGGGTAGCTTGACCCGAAGCCAATCCGGCTTGCGGCGGCGTTGTTCGGGTGATTCGGTGACGGGTAGTTCTATCATGTTGTGGAGCGGCGTTCGTAAACGGAGGTGAAGGGGGACAGGTGGATGGCGAACCGGGGAGGGTGTGGGAATTTCCGTCGGATCGGGGGCCTACCACCGTTTACCGAACTGCAAATGTAGGAAAAGGTTGATGAATACCTGCTTGTTTTCGATAGCGGGGGAATCCACCATGATGGGTACGGTGCGGGAAAAAACATCGACCATGATACCGGCTTCCATGGCCTTGACGAACTCATCGAAGGCACCCCAATCGAAGTGCACGGCGCCCCGGGCATGCCCTCCGGGCAGGAGGGACATTTCGCCCAGCCCTTCGCTCCAGCTGGATGCACCTTGTATTTGCCAGATGTTCAGGAAGCTGCCGGCGGTCTCGGGTGTGTACCGGGTTGAGATGGTGGCCCGGCCGTCGCCGGCCCGCAATTCGAGGTAATAAGGTTTGAGGAGGCCGAGTGTGGGGCCGAACTCATAGGTCAGGGCGACGGCGACCCCTTTGTGCCGGGCTTTTTCGGAGAAGTACCGCTTTCCGCCCAATCCGCCGCGGACAACCAACAGGCTGTTCTGTTTTCCGTATTTGAAGGCGCGGGATACCTGTCCGTTGAGGGTGGAGGGGGTATCGAAACTCTGCCGGAACTCCTTGGGGTGCTGCAAGGTCCCCAGTTCCACATGCCAATAACGTGTCTGGTAATAGGTCTTGAGGGTTCCCATGGTCATCCCCATGGAGAAACCGTTGGTGTGCATCCGGAGGTGGGCACCCAGTTCCCTGTTGTAGATGATGCCTTTGTTCGACTCGTCCAATTGCTTGGGCTGGAAAGTTTCCTGCCCCCGGGCGACGTGGACGATGCAAAGCAGTCCTACCGATATATGGAAAATAAGACGCATGGATGAATGCCGAATCTGTTGCCGGATGAAAGGGTTACCCGATTATAAAGTTAAGGTAATTTCCCACATAGAAACGAATGCGGGCGGACAATTGTTTAAAATCTTTTTTTGGTCCGGTCCGTCCTGCCGTACGAATGTTTTCCGCCGGTATGGACAGCGCAAGGCTTGTGCCAATGGTACGGCCGGGGCGGTTCCCGTTATTGGTCCGGTTGGGGGCGGGCCGGTGTGTGGGCAGCCCGGCGGTTGCAAAATCGTCCCTGGGGTGCGACGAAAGTCAGCCCCTAATCCCGGGGGGTGTCGTATATTTGTTGCAAGCGCCGTAGGAAGGGGTTTCGGGGTTTGGTGCCGGGTTCGGGCGTGGGGCCCGGAACGGTGCGGACGGGCAAGCGGTCGACCGGTCGCCGGAAAGCGGCCACGACAGCCTTTGGATTCCGTCGGCCGCCCTGCTGGTGCCGGTGCTGTCCCGCCCGCTCGGGAATCAATGGCCAAATCAATTGTTATGATCAAAATAATGATATGGGGGGTGTTGTTGTACTTCATCTATCGGTACTTCCAGTTGAAACAGGCCGTGCGGGAAGGGCAACGCCGGGAGTCCCTGCAGCATCGGATGCAGGATACCCGGTCGACCGGCGTTTCATCGGATGAAAACGGAGAATATATCGATTATGAAGAGGTCAAGTGAAGAGGAAGCCGGGCCGGCGGAAAGGCCGTCCGGCGAGCCGTCCGGGGGACATGCCTGGCAGCCCGGCAGCCTGGTTATCTATCGGAACAACCAGCTGATCGCTTTCGACAAGCCACCCGGGGTACCGGTCCAGGCGGACAAGACGGGAGACAAGTCCCTGTTGCAGTTGGGAGAGATTTTTTGCAAGACGAGGCTTTACCCTTTGCATCGGTTGGATAGGCCTGCCTCGGGAGTGGTCCTCTTTGCCAAGTCCGCCGCCGCCGCCACCCAGCTGGGGGAGCAGTTCCGGCAGCGGGCCGTAGCGAAGACCTATCTGGCCGTCGTCAAGGACCTGCCGTCCCAACCACCGGGGCAGGTGACACATTTCCTGCGGAAGGAGGGTCTCCGCAACCGGTCCAGGGTCTCCGAAACCGCGGCGGCCGGCAGCCGGCAGGCGGACCTGAGCTATCGGGTGCTCGGCAGCAGTGCGCAGTACCACCTGCTGGAGGTGATCTTGCATACCGGCCGTCACCACCAGATCAGGGCCCAGTTGGCCGCCCTCGGGAGTCCGGTCAAAGGGGATGTCAAATATGGGGCGCGTCGGGGGAACCGGGACCGCTCCGTGCATCTCCACGCCTGGAAGCTGGGTTTCCGTCATCCGGTTTCCGGAGAACCGGTGGAACTGAAAGTCCCGCCGCCGGCGAATGATCCGCTCTGGCAGGCGTTTCGTTCCTGTTGGGCGGATTGAAGGGGCGCTTGTTTCCTTCTTTTACCCCGCCGAATGGCCATCCAGTTCGTCATCACCGCCGGACCCTTCCGGGGCGGCCGGCCGCAGCTACCCAAACGGTATGAACCATCGCATTCATCGGTACTTTCCGGTCGGCCTCCTGCTGGTCCTGGCCCTTTCGCTGTCCTTCGACCACTTGTGCGCCCAATCGCAGGGCGGCTCCGAAATGCTGCCCGCCGCCCCGACCCCGGCCTCCCTGCGGGAGGGCACCCTGGTCGTTCGCCTGCAATCCAATGCTCGTAAAATCCGGGAACTGGAGAAAATCTTGTCGGATACCCTGCGGAACGATCCGCAGCGGCGGCGGCTCCAAATGATGCTGGACGAAACCTTGGCTCAGACACCCCGCGAAAGCCGCGAAATCATGAAGGCGTTCGACGGAAACTACAATTTCTCAAAGGTGCTCTTCCTTTATGACACGGCTTCCTTCCGGCTGCTCGGTGGGGAACGATACGGTTATTTCCTGGACCGCAACCTGCAGGTCGATACCTCCCTCCGCCTGGAGGGGGACAATTGGTTGATGATATACTTCCGGCATGAATCGCCGAGCCTGTTCAAATTGTTGGATCGGCAACTGGAACCGGTCCGGCAACCCTTTCCGCTTCCGGGACGACCGATTTTCAGTTCCTATCGGAGGGGGGCCTATTTCGGAACCGGCGAAGCCTATCCCTGGGTTTTGGAACCGGAGGACCTGACAAAGGGTTTCTCCGCTTTTCTGTTTTACAATCCGGACAAGCAGGCTGCGTATTTCGGGGCTTGCCTGGCGCATTGGAACGAACGCCTGCATAAGAAATACCGAAAAAACAGGCCGTCGGAGCGGTCCGGCAATTGAAATGCAGCAAAGGGTGGGTGTCCGGGTAGCACCTTGTTTTACAACCGCTTTGCGGTGGGGCGGTACCTGTACGGTTGCAAGGGGTTGAACCGGTCCTTCCATCGGTTTTCAAGCATGGGGACGGAGGAGGATGCGGGGTTGTGCACGGAGCGGACGGAAATTATTTTTCCCGCAGCAGGAGGGGGTTCGGAATCCGGGTGAAGGCGCTCGGCCCAGTGCTGCGCAGGGTCGCCGTCCGGCACCCTACTGAGGTCCAAGGCTATCCGGGAGGCCGGGTTCGAAGGGTGAAGGCACCGTGTCCAGGAGCGGTTGCAAGGGGAGCGAGTCCAGGTCGGATTCGACGGGTGGGGGGCTGTCCGGTCGGGGAGGAATGAGCGGCCGTCCGCTGGTATCGCGTTGTTGCCGGGCTTGGGCAATGATCATGGAATCCGCAATGGCCACCGCTTTGGACAGGACCGATTCACGGCATTTCCTGCGGACGTCGGTTTCCCAAATCATCCTTCTTTCCACCAATTTATCATGGATGACCTCCTCCTTTGTCCTGGCAGGTTTTTTTTCCACGCAGCCGAGGGGGAGGAAAGCTACCGCGAAGGCCAGCACGATAAGGTCAGGTATAGACGGTCTGTTCATAGGTTCATTTCGATGACAGGCTGTCCAGCCGGAGTCGTTGTCGGTACAGTTCGATTTCCTGGTTGCGTTCCGTCAGGATGGAGTCGACGGCCAATTGGACGAGACTATCCATTTGGGCCTTGCAAAGGCTGTCGAAGCGGGGAGCCAGGGTGTCCGCCTGCCTTCGGAACAAGGAGTCGACCAGTTCCCGGTCGCGGAAAGAGAGGATTGGGTCCGGTGGGGTGGTACAGCCCGGGGAGAGGAGTAGGAGCAGAAAAAAACAGGACGACACGAAAAGCAAGCGGTGATTCATCGGCATTATTGGCGGGTGGGTCACCAATCCTTGGCAGATTTGGTGCCACGGGCGTTGGCTTTATGAAACTTTTGCTGGACCTTTTTCTCCTCCTGGTTCATGATGTCGAGAAGTTGGCGGGCCTCATCCGGCAATAGTTGCGGTTGGTCTCCGGATTTTTTCGCGGAGGGCTCCGATTCGTCATCGCTGGGGTCATCCGAGGGGTGCGGTGGTTGGTCGGCATCTGCGGGGTCCTGTGGCGGGGGAGGGGCGGCGCTATCCGCAGGCGAGGGGGAAGGAGGTTGTTCGGGTTTGTCTTGGGGGGAGTCCGAGGGGTCGTTCGGTTTCTTTTGCTCGGGGGGAGGCAACTGACGCAGGGCGTTGACGAGATTTCGGCTGGTTTCCGGGTCCTGGGGGCGCCAGCGGAGGCTGTTCTTATAGGCTTCCGCGCTGGCGGCGAAGTTACCTTGTCGGTAGTGGGCGTTTCCGAGGTTATGGTAGGCGCGGGCTTTTGCGATCGGGTCGGTCGCCTGTTCGGCGGCGGCTTCGAATTGTCGGGCCGCCTCCGCATAGCGGCCTTGTCGGTAGGTGCTGTTGCCGAGATTATAGGCACCGGAAGGCGCTTGTTCCTTGTCGAGGGCTTTCCGGTAGTTGGATTCCGCCGAGGCGAAATCGCCATTGAGGTATGCTTTGTCTCCTTGGCGCAAATAGTCGTGTGCGTCCTGTGCCGACAGCAGGTTGGAGGCCAGGATGAGCGGGAGCAACAGGTTGTACCGGAATACCTTCCACATGATGAATCCGATTTGCCGGTTAAAAAAGGCGGAGTCGGGTGGTCAGGCCGGGTTCCAGGCTCAGGTTCGAAGCGGTTGCGAACGGATCCAGCCGCAAGGATTGCCGGACCGCCCGGCAGCCGGGTTCGATTGCCAGGGCCGCTTTTTCCGACAGGACCCACTCCAGCCCGAAGAAAAGTCCGCCGCCGAAGGAATAAGAGGACAGCGTATGCCCATCCTCCAGGAGTATCTCGTCCGGGATTTGGGTGTGTCGGATGACACGCTCGGAGCGGGACCGGAAGAGCCTTTCTACCGAAACACCCAAGCCTGCCCGGTAGTTGAGCTTTTCTTTCCGGGACGTGCGCTGCCAAACCAGGTCGACGGGTAGGGCGAGGGAATGGAAACGGATGGTATGGACGAGCCGGGAGGTGGTTCCTCCCAGGTCTGTTCCGAAGCGGAGGCCGTCGACGATGTAACGCAAGCCGGTGGATTGCCAGCCGATACCTGTCCGGATGCTCCAGCGTTCGTTCAGGGGTTTGCCGACCGCTGCGCCCAGCCGGTATCCGGGCAGGGCGCCGCTTCTGTCCGATATGCCTGCAGGCGGGGAGAAAGCAGGTTCCTCCGGAAGCAGCCACCGGGTATAGGGTCCGGCATACAGGCCGGCGGAAAAGCGGCGTTGGCCGTTCATCAGCAGCGGGAGGAGAAGGAGCAGGTATAGGCAGCCAATTCTTCGGGACACTGTTTTCCGTTTTTCGATGGATGCGGCCGATGGACGCTCATTTCGGTTCCGGATGGGCGGATGGATATGCCCGCGCCGTAAGCCGCACGGTAAGCACCGACTGACCTATGGCCGGTCGGTGCAAATGAGCGGAAATGGTCAGAAAGCGGGTTTCGCTTTCTTCTTGCGTTTGGCCGCGGCCGGTTCGAACCGGCCGGGTTTGTGTTTCTTGCCGAAAGGTTTCGGGTGCCGGGGCGCATGGTCGGCCGGTCGGGCCGGGAACCTTTCCGGTTCCCCGATTTCGGGATAGGCGTTCGGGTTGAGGCCGTTGCCGAAATGGAGGCGGAGGAGTGCCGCCAGCAGTTGCCGGGGTTTGGAAGCGGCCAGTATTTCCTGGGCCAGGGTATGGAACTCCTGGGGGATTTCCGCTTCCGCGGCGGCGAAAACCTTCCTTTTCATCGCGTTCCGCTTGACCTCGATCACTTCCTGTCCCGCCGGGAGCACCGCTTTCCGGATGGGGGTCTTGGTCTTTTCCATGACGAAGCGGATCTTCCGATACTCACCCGGTATCACAAAGGAGATGGCTTTCCCGGTTTTTCCGGCCCGACCGGTACGGCCGATGCGATGGACATAAGCCTCCGGGCTTTCGGGCATATCGAAGTTGATGACATGGGTCAGGTCATTGATATCGATTCCACGGGCCGCGACATCCGTGGCGACCAGGATTGTGGAGTGGCCGTGTTTGAACTTGGCGAGGATCCGTTCCCGTTGCGCCTGGGTGACATCCCCGTGCAGGGCCTCGACATCCAGTCCCATGGCGCTGAGTTTGGTGGCGAGCCGGTCCGAACCGGCGCGGGTCCGGCAGAAGACCAGGGCATAGAACTCGTCTTCGGTATCGATCAGCCGGCGGAGTGCCCGCAGCTTGTCGCGTTCGTACAGTTCGTAGTAGACCTGCTCCACGTTCACGGAAGATTCCTGGGTGGAGGTGATCTTGACTTCGTCGAAATCGCCCATGAACTTGCGGGCGAGCCGCAGGATGGGTGCCGGCATGGTCGCGGAGAAAAGCAGCATGCGGCGGGATGCCGGGACGTGTTCGAGGATTTCCTCGATATCATCCACGAACCCCATGTTGAGCATTTCATCCGCCTCGTCCAATACTACGAAGCGGACGTCATCGAGCCGTAAGGTCTTGCGGGTGAGGTGGTCGATGGCCCGTCCGGGAGTGGCGACGACGATATCGACCCCTTGTTTCAGCTGCCGGAGCTGGGTGTCCATGCCCTGGCCGCCGTAAACGGGCAGGATCCGGATGTTGCGGTTGGCCTTGAGGCTCTCCAATTCCTCCGCGACCTGGCCGGCCAGTTCGCGGGTAGGGGCCAGGATGATGGCCTGGACGCGATGCAGCCCGGGCTGGATCCGTTCGATGATGGGCAATCCGAATGCGGCGGTCTTACCGGTACCGGTCTGTGCCTGGGCGATGATGTCCCGTTCTCCGGAGAGGAGCAGGGGGATGGTTTGTTGTTGGACAGGGGTCGGGTTTACGAAGCCTTTTTTCAAAAGGGCTTCCAGGATGTCGGCAGACAAGCCGAGATCCCCGAAGGTGGTTGTGGAATTCATGCTGGATGGTAATTGCTGGTGACAAACAGTCCAATCGGTTTAGAATGTATCAATCTGACAGGTGGAAAATCGCGCTGGGCACCGGGGCCAGCCGATTCGGCGAGTAGGCAGGCAGATCATACATTCCTGGATATCGTTTGGCAGCCAATTTACTCGCGATGTGATGTCGCCTTCCGGCACTTCTCCTTTTCAAACCCCGTCTAAACCTGTTCAAACGGTTCGGGTGAGGATGACACGGGCAGCGGCGGTACGGCGGTGTTGTCCGCACTTTTTACCGAGGCTGTCCGGTCTTTCAACCATTTCCGCGCAAAGTTAGTTTCATACGGTCACATTTATAGCATCCGGACCGTTCCCCTCCGTACATTTATTCCCCGGAAAGCCCGGAAGGGGTCCGGTCGGTTCCGATTGCCGGGCCGAAATTCCGGATCCGCCGGGTCGCAACAGTTGCCGGAAAGGATGGCTTTGTTTATCTTTGTCGGATGCGTAGGAACGTTGCCAGGACATTGCTGCTCCTCTTCCTGTGGGGAGCTTGCCTTCCGGTCGAAGCCAAGGTTTTCCTCGGTTCGCTGCCGGTGTTGGCATCGCATTACCAGCAGCACCTGCGCCAGCATCCTTCCCTTTCCGTCCGGGATTTCCTCCGGCTGCATTACGGCGACCGTTTCAAGGACCACCAGGGGGAACACGACCATTCCCGCCTCCCGCTGAAACAAAACGGCGACCTTCAGCCCCTTCCCATCCAGCCGGCGGTGGTTCCGGAGCCTATGCTTCCGGGCTGGTCGTTCGAACTTCTGCCGGCCAGACGCCTGTCCGCCCCGCGGACCTCCCTGCCTTTCCATGGTCCGTTCCGGATCTGGCAACCGCCACGCGCCTGATTCCATCCCCTGTCTTTTCGGCAGCCGTTTTTTTTTCGCACGGTATCCGGTGAACGGTACGGAGCGTGTATGCCCGTGCGTCGCCTGCCGGCCTTACCGTCGCCATTTTCCCATACTTACAAGTAGCATTCCGTCATGTTGGAAAAAATCATCCACGCTTCCATCCGTCATAAATTCATGGTGTTCCTGGGTACCGCCGCGTTGGTGGTCTGGGGAGCCTGGTCCTTCACCCGGCTGAACATCGATGCCATTCCGGACATCACCAACAACCAGGCGCAGGTGCTGACGGTTTGTCCGACGCTGGCCACCCAGGAGGTGGAGCAGTTCGTCACCTATCCCATCGAGCGGGCGGTCCGCTCCATTCCCGGGGTGGTGGAACTGCGGAGTATCAGCCGATTCGGTCTGAGCGTCGTCACGGTCGTATTCGAGGAGCAAATCGACAAGTTCCTGATTAGGCAGTTGTTGAACGAAAAACTCAAGGAAGCCGCCGAACAAATACCATCCGGGTTCGGCACGCCCGAACTGGCGCCGATATCCACCGGCCTGGGGGAGATCCTGCATTACCGCATCGAACCGATGCCGGGGTACGAGGACCGGTATACCGCCATGGAGCTGAGGACCATCCAGGACTGGATTGTCCGGAGGCAGCTGGCCGGTACCCCCGGGGTGGTGGAAGTCAACTCCTTCGGCGGTTATCTCCGGCAATACGAGGTGGCATTGGCTCCCGCCCGGCTTCATGCCCTGGGGATGGACATCGCCGAGGTCTTTGCCGCCCTGGAGAACGCCAACCAGAACACCGGTGGTGCCTACATCGAAAAGAACAGCGATGCCTATTTCATTCGGACCGAGGGCTTGGTCGCTTCCATGGAGGATATCCGGCGGATCGTGGTACGGACCGTCGAAGGCCGGCCGATACTGGTCGGGGACATCGCGGAGGTCCGTCTGGGCGGCGCCTTGCGGTACGGGGCGGTCAGTCACAACGGGAAAGGGGAAATCGTCCTCGGTATCGTCATGATGCTCAAGGGGGAGAACGCCGCCCGGGTCATTGCCAACGTCAAGGAGCGGCTGGCACAGATCGAACCATCCTTACCGGAAGGGATTCGAATCACCACTTTCCTGGACCGGGAGAAGCTGGTCGACCGGACCATCCGTACGGTGCGCGACAACCTGGTGGAGGGTGCGTTGATCGTCATTTTCATCCTGGTCCTGCTGGTGGGTAATTTCCGGGCCGGGTTGGTGATCGCTTCCGTCATCCCGTTGTCCATGCTCTTCGCCGTCGGGATGATGAACCTGTTCGGTGTCAGTGCGAACCTGATGTCCCTGGGTGCCGTCGACTTCGGGCTGGTGGTCGACGGGGCCGTCATCATCGTAGAGGCGACCCTGCACTTCCTGCACGTCCGCTTGTACCAACAGCCGCACGACCGGGGAGGGCTTCCCCCGCCCTTGCGCTTGTCGAAAGCGGAGATGGACCGGTCCGTCGGCCGGGCCGCTTCCCAGATCATGCGGTCGAGTGTGTTCGGCGTCATCATCATCCTGATCGTATACCTGCCGATCTTGTCCTTGTCCGGAATAGAGGGCAAGATGTTCAAGCCGATGGCCGAGACGGTCAGTTTTGCGTTGTTGGGGGCGTTGGTCCTGTCGATGACCTACGTGCCGGCCCTGAGTGCGGCGTTCCTGGGGCGGAACCTGCGGGCGGAGCGGGGGCTATCCGACCGGATCATCGGTGCCGTCCAGCACCTGTACCTGCCCACGCTTCATTTTGCACTCCGCAACAAGTCGGTTGTCCTGTTGACGGCTTTCGCCGGACTGGTCTTTTCGGTATTCTCGTTCCTGCGGATGGGTGGGGAGTTCATTCCTACCCTGGACGAGGGGGACATCATGATGCACGGGTTCTGTCGGCCCGGGACTTCCCTGACCCAAACGATCGAAAGCCATCGCTTGGTCCAGCAGTTGATCATGGATAACTTTCCCGACGAGGTCGAGCAGGTCATCTCCAAGATCGGGACGGCGGAGATTCCGACCGATCCGATGGCGCCGGAGACGGCCGACAACATCATCCTGTTGAAGCCGAAGGAAGCGTGGACGAAAGCGCGGACAAAGGAGGAGTTGGTTTCCCTGTTGGAGGAGAAGGTATACGAGGTGCCCGGGATGGCGTTCGAATTCACCCAGCCCATCAAGATGCGGTTCGACGAGATGATGACGGGGGTCCGGAGCGACGTGGCCGTCAAGGTATTCGGGGACAACCTGGACAGCCTTGTCGCCAGCGGGCAGCGGGTGGAACGGTTGCTGCGGACTGTTCCGGGGCTGGTGGACATCAAGGTGGAGCAGGTCGAGGGCTTGCCGCAGATTGCCATCCGGTACGACTACGGTAAGATTGCGCGGCACGGGTTGCACATCCGGGACGTGAACCAGGTGGTCCGGGCGGCTTTTGCCGGGGAGGTGGCCGGTGCGGTATTCGAGGATGAGCGCCGTTTCGACCTGGTGGTCCGTTTGGATGCGGCTTACCGCAACGACATCGGTCATATCCGCCGGTTGCCGGTGCGTACGGCCGCCGGCATCCTGGTCCCCTTGTCGGAACTGGCCACGGTGGATTTCGTCAACGGTGCTGCGCAGATCAGCCGGGATGACGGCCGGCGCAGGATTGTCGTCGGTGCGAATGTCCGGGGGCGCGATGTGGAGCGTGCCATCGAGGAGATGCAGGCCGCCCTGCAGGGCGGCCTGCGCTTGCCGGCCGGGTATTATTATGTATTCGGCGGCCAGTTCGAAAATCTGCAGGCGGCGAAGGCCCGGCTGTCGATAGCCGTTCCGGCGGCCTTGGTGTTGATTTTCCTGTTGCTGTATGTCAATTTCCAATCGGTGAAGGAGAGCCTGCTGATTTTCACGGCCATTCCGATGGCGGCGATCGGCGGGGTCTTCGCGCTGATGTGGCGGGAGATGCCTTTCAGCATTTCGGCCGGGGTGGGCTTCATTGCGCTGTTCGGAGTGGCGGTACTCAACGGAATCGTGCTGATCTCCTACTTCAACGAATTGGAGCGGTCGGGGATGGACAACCTGCACGAGCGGATTATCCGGGGTGCCCTCACCCGGTTGCGGCCGGTACTGATGACGGCGGCGGTGGCGTCGTTGGGTTTCCTGCCGATGGCGGTCTCGCAGGGGGCCGGTGCGGAGGTGCAGCGTCCGCTGGCGACCGTGGTCATCGGTGGGCTGGTCACCTCCACCCTGTTGACCTTGGTGGTGTTGCCGGTATTGTACGCATTGGTATTCAAGGGAAGGACGACCTACAAACCATCCGTGGACACGGATGGTGAACATGCCTAAATCAAAAGATATGAGATACATACCTATTTTATGGCTCCTGTTGGCAGGAGCGGGCGGCTTACGGGCCCAGCTTCGCCTGACCGAGCAGGAGGCCGTGGAGCTGGCTTTGCGCCATCATCCCGCCATGGCGGTGGCCGACCTGGCGGTCCGGCGGCAGGAGGTGCTGCGGAAAGCCCCCACGCCTTGGTCGCCGGCCCAGGTATTCCACAACGTGGCGGCCGACCCGGACCTCGGTTTGTTCGGAACCAGCAGCCTTGGGGTCCAGCAATCGTTCCCGTCCCTGCGGTCCGCCCGCGCCGTGCGCGACCTCCACGGCCGCCTGCGGGAGCAGGCCTTGGCGCAACAGGCGATGACGGCGCAGGAAATCACGCGGCAGGTGCGGGAAATCTTCCATCACCTGAGTTACCTGGAAGGGAAACTGGTCCTGTACCAACAATTGGACAGCTTGTACCGACGCTTGGGAGCGGGCGCGGAAACCCGTTACCAGGCAGGGGATATCTCGGCGGCGGAAAAGCTGGCCATCGCCGACAAATCGACCCGGATGGGTCTGAACGTACGGACGATCCGGCATGAAATCGAATTCGACCGGGTCGTCCTGCAGCAGTTGTTGGGATCGGAGGAACCGGTGGAGCCGATTGTCAGGCCCTTGTACGAGGGGGGCTTCGCGCTGGCGGACAGTACGCTTCTGCGGACGGCCGCAAGGGCCCGGTACAGCGAGGCGGCGGTGGCCGTCGCACGGTCCCAAAGCGACCTGGTGGCGGCGGAATTCGCCCCGACCTTCTCGGTCGGTGTCTTCGGACAATACCTGGCGAACGGCGCCGTTTATCCGGGCTGGCAGCTGGGCATGAACCTCCCTTTGGTCCGGAAACCTTTGTCTGCCCAACTGGAAGCCGCCCGGACGGACCTGGCCCAATCCCAGGCCGCCTACCGACAGGTATTGCTCGAGCAGCAGACCGCCTGGGGCCATCTCCTGCACGAGCAGGAAAAATACCAGTTGATGCTCGATTACTATGCCCGGGAAGGCAAACAGCTGGCGGCGGCCCTCCTCCGGGAAGGGGAAGCCAACTTCCTGGGGGGGGAAATCAGCTTCAGCGATTTCATCCTGCTGCAGGAGCAGGCCGCCGACATAGAAACAGGCCACTTGGAAGACCTGCTCGGCCTGAACCAGACCATCATTGCGATGGAGGCCCTGACCGGCCAGTAAGGTAGGGCGGCATGACGGTGTTCGGAAAGGTCGGTCGCCGTGCCGCCGTGCCGCCTCCCCAAAGAGACGGTACGTGATTTTTTTTCATTCACCTCGAGGATGTCTCAAAGGTGTTCCGCCGCATCGGCACCGGAACGATAAAAGGACGGCATGGCTGGAAAACCGGCATGTGGTCCGGATTTTTTTGGCGACATGCATCGCCTGAGGTCCTTTGAGACAGGCTCAACATCAATGTTTCATCATGAGAGCTGCGTTTTTCATTTTGTCGGCCTGCTTGTTCACCGCCTGTGGCGAGGAAGCGTCGCAGACCCGTCCCGTCGAACCGGAACATGTCCCCGTACCTGCTGCGGAGGAAGGGATCATCCACCTGCGGCCGGCCCAGGTGGCGCAAGCCGAACTGGGTTACGGCGGATTCCGGGAGAACGGCCGGCTTGAATCCCTGCCGGTGACCGCCCGCCTGGCTTTGCATCCGGAAGACCGTTTCCTGGTTTCCGCTTACACGGACGGGGTGGTCGGCCGGCTTTCGGTTTCCCGGAACGCCCGGGTCACCAAGGGCCAGGTATTGGCTTCCATTCACTGGCCGGCGCTCCTGGACTGGCAGCAGGAGCTGCTTACGGTCCGGAGCGAACTGGTGTTCCTGCGCCAGGAATGGGAGCGCTATCGGTCGCTGCGGACGGCGGATGCCACCGCCGCCAAACACTTGCAGAAAGCCGAGGCCGACCTTCGGGCGGCGGAGGCCACGGAGGCTGCCCTGGCCGCCCGGCTGCGGGCATACCGCATCGATCCGGATGGCATCGGTCCGGCGGCACTGACCAGCCAACTGGATTTGCTCGCCCCGGTCAGCGGCGTCGTATTGGCGGTCCATGCCAGCGAAGGGGCCGCCGTACAGCCGGGGAGCCCCGTCTGTGAAGTGGCGGACCTGCAGCGGCTACATGCCGACCTCCTCCTTTTCGAGAAAGACCTTACACAGGTCCGCGAAGGGTTGTCCGCCCGACTCTCCTTTCCTGCCGAACCGGAACGGTCCTACGCCGCCACCATCCACAGTGTCGACAAGGTCCTGGACCCCGCCAGCGGCACGCTCGTCGCCCATGCCCGCTTCGACGACAAGACGGCGCTTCCTGTCGCCGCTTTCGTGACCGGTGCGTTCATGAACGGACAAATCCATGTCGGGGCGGCACTCCCCCACGCACTGCCCGCCGGTGCCGTCGTTCGGGAAGGGAATACCCATTTCATCTTCCTTCGGGAAAAGGTGGATGCCTCGGGTACCTATTTTCGGAAAGTGGCGGTTACTCCGGGTGTGGAAAAGGACGGACTTATCGCCGTGCAACTGCTCGAGGACGTACCGGTGTCCGATAACATCGTCCTGCGCGGTGCCTATTATGTGTCCGCCGCCGGTTCGGATATCGAGCTGGAGGAGTAGGGCGGGGACGGCGGAAAGGTTTTCCGCCGGTCTTCGGCCTAAGCTGGCGCCGGACAAGTGCCTTTGTATCCTTTGCCCGGCACTTGTCCGAAATGGCCTTCGAATCAGGCTCCTTGGGTCGGGCCCGCTTTTTCCGGCCAAACCCGTCCTGCGTGATGCGCATCACAAACCTAATTCCGTCGCTTGCGCATATTTGCCTTCGTCATGAGGTTCTCTTCCGCAACATACCGCAACGCCTTCCTTCCGGTGGTCTTCTCCGCCTTGGCGCTGTCTTCCCAAGGGCAGCCTTTTCCAGGGGCCGAATCCAGCCTGTCCCCCCCGCAGATACAGCAGGAGGAGCGTACATTCCGGCCTTCCTTCCGGAGCATGGTCCAGGTGTGGGGTTTGTATACGACGGGCATGGAAAAGTACGAAGCCTCGACCGGTCGGTACGAAGCGGTGGACGACCGGCTCAATCTCCTGCTCCGCCGTGCCCGATTCATCGTATCCGGTACGCCTTGGTCCCGGTTGAAATACACGGTGGTGTTCCACTACGACCAGATCGGCAGGGATATCCTGTCGGGCGGTGTCGGCGGCCCCAACAAGGCAGACCCGACTGTCGGGATCTGGGATGCCTTTTTCCAATACCGCCTGTCGGGTTCGGATGCGATGCACCTGACCTTCGGGTGGTTCCGTCCGCAGGTGCAACGGGAGAGCATCACTTCCGGCTGGACGACCACTTCCTTTGAAAAGGCCATGTCGCAGAATTATGTCCGAAACCACCTGGTGGGTACCGGTCCGGGGCGGGCCATGGGCATCAACCTGGGCGGACAGCTCGGGAGGGGACCGCTGCGACTCCTATACAACACGGGGCTTTTCAACCCGGTGACCACCGCCTACGGGGGGGCCTCGGCAGGTGATGCATATGCACCTTTGCTGACGGGGCGGTTATCCCTTTCGGTCGGGGACCCGGAAATGCCGAAAGGATACGGCATCAGCTACGATATCAACCAATTCGGCCGCCGGAAAGGGGTCAGCCTGGACTGGAACGCGGCCCGGCAGGGGGAAACGGATTTGTTCCGTTCCTCCACGGTCTACGGTCCGGGGGTGTTGTTGAACTGGGGCCGTTTCAACCTGGACGGCGAGTGGATGTGGATGTCGCGGGAAAGCGAACGTCCAAATGCAACCGGCGGTACCGCCAGGACGTTTAACAGTAAGACCGCGACCGGGCATATCCGGGCCAGCCTGAACCTGCTGTTCGGGGAGCACACCCTGGAGCCGGTAGTCATGGTCATGCAGTTCCGGGGGGCCATGGATGCGGTGGGTCAGGCGGACGCCTCCGCGGTCAAGGATGCCTACGGGGAGGAGACCACCTATGATGCCGGGGTCAACTGGTATCTCAACGGAAGAAAAGTGAAGGTCCTGCTGCATTACACCTGGCATGAAGGCCTTTCCGGCGCTGCCGGCGACGGCTCCCAGGCGAACATGTTTTTCTCGCAATCCGGCGTCGGCGCCATTCGTCGGGGCGATTGGATCGGATTGGGTATGAATGCCGTCTTTTAGCAAAGGAATTGCCCGCTCTTCGCCGGCGGTACCCAGGGACACATTTTCCTTGACCGGCGGCGGAAGTGGCCATACACAGCGAAATATCATGCGTACATCAGCCTTTTACCTGGCTTCGGTCGTCCTGGCCGTTATCGCCGTTGCCGCGGGTTGTTCCCGTTCCGGCGCACCGGAAAACCTGGATGCGGAGACTTCCCGGGAGTTGATGGAAAAAGGCGGCCGGATTGCCGCCGAAAGTTTCGCCGCGCTCAGCGGCCGCCTGCAGGCCGCCCTCGATACGGGCGGGGTGGCGGAGGCACTCCATTATTGCCATACGGCGGCTTTACCGCTGACGGACAGCCTTTCCATCGTGCATGGGGCCACCATCCGCCGGACCAGCCTTTCCTATCGAAACCGGGCGAATGCCCCCGTAGATTGGGAGGCCGGCCAGCTGGAACGGTACCGGCGGCAACAGGAACAGGGCGAGGACCTTTCTCCCGTCCTGGTCCGGTTGGATGAACGGCGGGTCGCTTTCGCCGCCCCGATCCTGACCATGCCCCGCTGCCTGCAATGCCATGGCACCGTCGGGGAAGACATCCCGGAAGCGGATTATGCCATGGTGCGTACCTTCTACCCGGAAGACAAAGCCGTCGGTTTCCGGCCGGGGCAGTTACGGGGGATGTGGAGCATCACCTTCGACAGGCCTTGACACTTTTCACATAAAAAATCTGGAAGACATGAAAAAGAACATGCTACTATGGGCTTTCGCGCTGACAGGACTGGCCTCCTGCCAATCCCAGGACCAGGGCGTCGGCACCACCTCCACGCCGGCCGCCCCGGCTGTCGCCCCGTCTTTCGAGGACCTTTCCGTAGCCGCTTTCCGGGAGAAAATGACGGAAGAAGGCATGGTGCTCCTCGATGTCCGGACACCGGAGGAAACTGCGGCCGGCAAGATCGAGGGGGCCCTGGAACTGGATTACAACGACCCGGATTTTGCCGGAATGGTGGCCGGACTGGACAAGGACAAGACTTACCTGGTGTATTGCCGTTCCGGCAACCGCAGCGGAAAGGCATGCCGGCTGATGGCGGCGCAAGGGTTCCGGCATCTCTACAACCTGAAGGGAGGATTCCTCGCCTGGTCCGCCGAATGACACGGATTCCCATCCTGCCCGTCGACAGGTAGCGGGTAGCAGAAGCAGGGGAGACCACCCCGCCGAAGACCCGGGCTGTCCGAAACCGCCGGCCGACCATCCGCCGGACCCGCACCGGACCCGCTCGTCATGTCGGCGGTCATCTATCTCATCGTATACCTGGTCCTAACTTTAAAATGAAACGCGTATGTCAATCATGGAAATCCTGGAAGGTCCCTGGCATTGGAGCATATCGGGGGCCTTGTTGGGCTTGACGGTCCCTTTGCTCCTGGTCATGGGGAACAAGTCGTTCGGTATTTCCGGGAATCTCCGGCACGTTTGTGCGGCCTGTTTTCCCGGTAACATCTCCTTTTTCCGATATGATTGGCGGAAGGAGAGCTGGAACCTGTTTTTCGCCGGGGGCATTCTGGTCGGTGCTACCCTGGCGGCCGTTTTTCTGCATGACCCCAACGATGTGGTCGTCGACCCGGATATCAAGGCCTATCTGACGGAATACGGGATTACCGATTATTCCGAGTTGATTCCGAGGCAATTGTTCGGATGGGAGAATCTGTTCACCTGGCAGGGATTCTTTTTCTTCGTAGTAGGTGGCTTCCTGATAGGATTCGGGACCCGTTATGCCGGCGGCTGTACCAGCGGTCACGCCATCAACGGGTTGGCCCATCTGCAGTGGCCGTCCCTGGTGGCGACCATCTGTTTCATGATCGGCGGCTTCATCTCCGCCAATTGGATCGTACCTTTCTTGTTAAAGCTTTAAACGTATTTGAAATGGCGAAGGAAGATAAGAAAATCAGGCGGGAAAAGAGGATGGAGATAGCCGATTACGAGGTCCGGGGTGTAAAGTTTATCACCGCATCGGTGCCGGCCGAGAGCCGGTCGCCATGGACGGCGAATATCAAATTTCTGGTGTCGGGGCTGCTGTTCGGTGTCATCATGATCAAGTCGGAGGTATTGTCCTGGTTCCGGATACAGGAGATGTTCCACCTGGAATCGTTCCATATGTACGGAGTCATCGGTATGGCGGTCGTGACGGCCATGATATCGGTATTTCTCCTGAAACATTTCCGGGTCAAGACCCTGCAGGGGGAACCGATTATCTACGACAAGAAAAGTTTCAACAAAGGGCAGATTTACGGCGGGTTGATTTTCGGGATCGGATGGGCCATCACCGGTGCCTGTCCCGGGCCGTTGCTGGCCCAGGTGGGCAGCGGAGCGACCGCCATCACCGTGACATTGTTGAGTGCGGTGGCGGGTACCTGGGTGTTCGGTCGGTTCCGGGATAAGTTGCCCTTCTGAGCACATGCCTGTCCCCGTTTTTGCCGTCGCCGCGCCGGATTTTCGGAGGCCTACCCTTTCCGATACCCGATAAGGGCACCCAAAGGCCGGGTACCTCTCCTGCGGACAAGATGAAATGGGCAGGACAAGGGCGACATGACGGCTCCGGGGCTTTCCCCCCGGCACGGCGAGGTGTCGGCCGTAGCGGTCGGAAAGGATGGGCGAGGCGGATGCGAAAGACATACCGGCAGGCCCGGGATCCGGATGATGGTCGACCCGGCCCGGACCAGGAAGGGCCGGCTGCCCATGCGGTGCCGGCCAATCCCGATAAGAAAAGCGCCAAACCGTTTGCCGTATGAACAAGAAAAAATTCCGTCCCGGAACTTTCCCGGATTTCGAGCAGAAGCTGGTGGAGGAGATCGAAAAGGACGGTACCCTGAAAAAGCTGGAACCGGGGGAGGAATTGGTCCGGCCGGGCACATATGTGCGTTATGTTCCGCTGGTGCTGCATGGCAGCCTGAAGATCCTCCGCCAGGATTCGGACGGCAAGGAGACTTTCCTGTATTTTCTGACAAAAGGGGACACCTGCGCCATGTCCTTGTCCTGCTGCACCGCCAACCGACCCAGTACGGTCCGGGCGGTGGCGGAGGAGGAGACGGAGCTGGTGTTGGTGCCGGCGGACAGGCTGGATGCCTGGTTGCTTTTGTTCCCTTCCTGGAAGACATTCATCTTCCAGGCCTACCAGCGGCGGTTCGACGATATGTTGGAGGCGGTCGACAGCCTGGCTTTCCGCCGGATGGACGAGCGTATCTGGCGGCTTTTGAAAAAGAAAGCCGCCCTGCAGGAAAAAAGATATGTCTATGCGACGCACCAGGAATTGGCGGACGAACTGAGCACCTCCCGGGAGGTCGTCACCCGGTTGTTGAAAAAACTGGAGGGGCTGGGAAAAATAAAGACCCATCGGAATCGGATCGAACTGCTGACCAAATAATTTCGTTCTGTGATATAGGTAACGGAACTTATGCTTCGTTCCGGTGCATTTTTGCAGAACAAATCCACATTTATCATCTTAAAAAGTGAATACATGAAAATTGAACAAATCTATACCGGTTGCCTGGCCCAAGGCGCGTATTATATCGAAAGCAACGGGGAGGCGGTCGTGATCGACCCCTTGCGGGAAGTCCAGCCCTACATCGACCGGGCGGAACAGGACGGTGCGAAAATCAAGTACGTCCTGGAAACCCATTTTCATGCGGATTTTGTTTCCGGCCATATCGATTTGGCGAAGAAGACCGGTGCCACCATCGTGTACGGTCCGAATGCCAAGACGGGCTTCGAGTCGCACATCGCACAAGACGGGGAGGAGCTCCAGGTCGGCAAGTTGACGATCAAGGTCCTGCATACCCCCGGACATACCATGGAAAGCACCTGCTACCTGCTGCGGGATGAGAACGGGACGGACAAGGCGGTATTCACCGGCGACACCCTGTTCATCGGTGACGTCGGTCGGCCCGACCTGGCCCAGAAGTCGGACCTCACCATGGCCGACCTCGCGGGGCATCTTTACCACAGTCTCCGGCACAAGCTGATGACACTGGCGGATGACGTGACGGTCTACCCGGCACACGGCGCCGGCTCGGCCTGCGGTAAGAACATGTCTAAGGAAACGGTTTCCACAATCGGTGCCCAGAAAGCGACGAACTACGCCCTCCGTGCAGACATGAGCCGGGAGGATTTCATTGCCGAGGTCACGGAAGGATTGTTGGCACCGCCCAGGTACTTCCCCGAGAACGTCCGCCTGAACAAGGAAGGATACACCAGTTTCGATGCCGTGATGCAACGTGGCGCCCAGGCTTTGTCGCCGCGTGCGTTCGAGGAAGCGGCCAACGCCACGGGAGCCCTGCTGCTGGACGTGCGGCCGGAGCTGGAATTCGCGGCCGCTTTCATCCCTAATTCCATCAACATCGGCCTCGGCGGCCAGTTTGCGCCCTGGGTCGGCGCCATGATTGCCGATGTCAACCAGGAAATCCTGCTGGTCGTACCGGCCGGCAAGGCGGAGGAAACCATCACCCGCTTGTCGCGGGTAGGGTTCGACAACGTAATCGGGTATCTGGAAGGTGGCATCGAAGCCTGGAAAACGGCCGGTATGGAAGTGGATACCATCCATTCGATCACGGCGGAGGCATTCGCCGAACAGGTGAAGGGTTACGCACCGGAACATATCATCGACGTGCGCAAGCCCGGCGAGTTCGCCGCCGAACATGTCAAGGATGCCAGCAGCATGCCGCTGGATTTCTTCAACGACTACATGGGCGACCTGGACAAGGAAAAGACCTATTTCGTCCATTGCCAGGGCGGATACCGCTCCATGATCGCCGCCTCCATCCTGAAAGCCCGTGGATTCGAGCATGTCATCGATGTGCAGGGTGGGTTCAAGGCCATCCAGGCCACCGGCAAGTTCGAACTGACGGACTACGTCTGCCCGAATACGCTCAAGCGGCAAAAGGCAAAGGAAGTTTCCGCATGACCTGCGGAACGAATTCCTCCGCTGCGATGTTTCAATAATACATTCACGTTATCCATCGTAGCCGATCCGATTCGGCAAGTCGAAGAATAATTGTTTTCATTTGGTTTTTTGGGGTTAATCAGGGCAGCTTCGGCTGCCCTTTTTCTTTGGTGGGACCGGGTTCCTTGTCGGGGCAAGCGCTTCCTGCCGGCGGCTACTGCGGCCCGCCGCTCGCCGGCGCCGCCGCGACCCTTTCCGTCACCACCAGCAGTTGGCAGCTGTCCCATCCGTACAAGGTGCGGTAGCGATAAGTGGTGTCCAACGCTTTCCACACTTGTTTTTCGCAGACCATCAAGGTGTCTCCCGGTTGGAAGGCCAACGGCCCCTCGCCCATGACGGAAGCATTCCGGTCTATGTCGAGCAGGGGATGGTACCGGATATCGGCCCCCGCCCGGTTGAACATCCTGGCATAAAACACGACATGGGAATTGTAATGGGCATGGACGATGGTATAATGCCGGACGCCCCGGACTTGCCGCATGAAATCCCGGTATTTCAACTCATGCCAATCCCAGGCCGGATGTTGTTCCCGATAGGCTCTTTCCACGGCGGATCGGTAAGGCGGGAAGAAAAGGGCGAACACCAGGAGGGAACCCGCCAGCCAGGTGTCCTGCTTTCGGTGTCCGTCCGGGAAAAGGGTCGACAGGCCGATGGCGACGAGCAGGGAAAGCACCGGATATACCGGTGCCATATACCACATGATCCGCGTACTGGCGGCGGATATCACCACGAGGAAGGAAGCCGCCGCCACCGTCAGCAGGAGGGTGAGGTCCCGGACGGTACCCTTCTTCCGCCAGCCGACGAACCAGGCCAGGGGCAGGAACAGGATCCAGGGTTGGAACTGCTCCCGCCAGAGCCACTCGACGTAATGGTACCAAGGATGGCCGTGACCCCCTTGGGCCACGAGGAACCGGCCGCCGACCTCATTGTCCATGACCGCCGCGAGATACCCGGGGTTGGCCATTTCCCGGCCGAAATAGAAAAGGGCCGGCGGAAGCAGGGCCAGCCCGGCGGCCGTCCAGGTCGTCGGCCTGCGGAGCAGGGCCCCTAGGGCCCCCAGGCCCTTCGGCCCTTCGGGGAAGCCCCGCAGCAGGAGGAAAAGGAGCAGCCCCGGCAGGAACAGGAACCCTGCGATTCCCTTGGTCAGTCCCGCCATGCCGATACCGGCGGCGGTGAGGTATAACCAGCGCCGGCTTTCCGGTGTACCCCACCAGCGCCACCATTGGAAAAAGGAAAGCAGGTAGAAGGTCTCCCACAAGGTCAACAAGGCATCGAAATCGCCGGACCGGGCCACATGCGCGCCGACATATCCTTTGGTACACAACAGGACCAGTCCGGCGAGCCAGCCGGTCCGGGCTTGCCGCAGCACCCGTCCGCCGAACCCTGCCAACAGGAACAGGGTCGCCAGCGCCGCCAGCGCCGAAGGCAACCGAAGCGCCAACTCACCATCGCCCAATAACTTGAGGAACAACACCTGGCACCAAATCAGGAAGGGCGGCTTGGTTCCCCACATCTCGGGCGCCCCTTCGTAATGTGTCACCAGCCAGTTGCCGTTCTCCGCCATGTCCAGGGCGTTGACCCCGCGCCTCGCCTCATCCCATAGCCGGAGGGACATGTGGTCCAGGTGGTGGAACAAGGGGAAGTAACACGCCAGGGCGAAAAGCCCTGCCGGTAGCCAGGCAGCGATGGACTTTCTCATAAGTAGGTCTTGAAAAGGCTACTTGCGGGCCGGTGGCGTCCCTTCCGGCTTTTCCAGCAGCAGGATATCCTGGAAGCCTTCGGCCGGGACATCCCCTTTCCCTTTCCAACCGCCCGGCGACAACCGCCGGACCACAAAGCCTATCCGGGCAAGCTGCGCCAGCAGCACTTCCTGCCGGAATGCCACGTTCGCACTGCGTACCTGTGCATCCATCAGCCGGTAATCACCGAAGTCGAACGGGAACGGAAAGTCGCGGGACCATTCGGTATTTGCATCGTACAGGAAGAAGGTCGCATAACATTTGCCCCCCGCCTGCAGCACCCGATAGGTCTCGGACAGGTAGCGAACGGCCTCCTCCGGGACCAGGTGGGTAAAGACGGAGTTGACCACCACCAGGTCGAAAGACCTGTCGGCATAAGGGAAGGTAAAGGTGGCCGCATTGCCGCCGTCCGAGCGGTACAGGTCGTTGTCGAGGGATACGTAGCGGAAACGGAAGTTGGGGTGGCGGGTGGTGATGTGCCGGGTACACCAGTCCACACCGGTCCGCACCACATCGAACCCCTCGTAGGAACCCGTCGCATCCAGGTATTCCGTCAGCGGAATGGCAATGCGGCCGATTCCGCTGCCGACATCCAGGACCCGGTGCCGGGGCAGCAGTCCGGCATGTTCCCGGAAGTAAGCGAGCGCCTGCGTACCATGGGCGGTGAAATCACCACCGCCGGTGTAGATGAGCCCCTTCGGCGGCCGGACAGGGCCGCCGCCCCCCGCCCGGAGGGCCGCCCACAGGTCGTGGGGAAGGTAGTACAGGCGCCGCAACAGGAACCTTCCTGCCGGCGGGATGCCGTAGTACAATTTTCGGATGTATCGGTGCATGGCAATGGTTCCGGTCCGCCCGTGGCGGCGGCACGGGCAGGGACCCCAAAGAAAAGCTTTTTTTTCAAAACAAAGCCGGACTCGGCCGACAAACCGGGACCGCCGTCCCGCCGACCGCCGACCGGAACCGGCATGCCGGAAGGGTCGGCAGCAAGAAAGGAAACCATTCTTTGCCGGCCCGGAAACGCAATCCGCCGATGGTGTTTACCTTTGCAACGAAAAACTATTTCATCTGACGACCGTATGACAAGCTACCGCCGGCAACCATCCTAACGGCCGCCGGCCCGTCGATACGGTGCCGTGGCCCCCGCCAGGCCACCGCGAACACAAACAACTGTCGAAACATGTCTCAACAAGCAGATCATTTCAAGAAACTGACGGCCCACTGCAAGGAATACGGTTTCATCTATCCTTCCTCCGAGATCTACGACGGCCTGAGCGCCGTCTATGATTACGGACCGTTCGGTATCCTGCTCAAGCAAAATATCAAGGAGTATTGGTGGCGTGCCATGGTCCGGATGCATGACAATATCGTCGGACTGGATGCCGCCATTTTCATGCATCCGAAAACCTGGAAAGCCTCCGGTCATGTGGATGCTTTCAACGACCCCCTGGTGGACAACAAGGACAGCAAGAAGCGCTACCGCGCCGACCAGCTGGTCGAGGGAGCCGTCGAAAAAATACTGGAAAAAGCCGAGAAAGAGGTTGAGAAAGCGCGGAAGCGCTTCGGGGACACCTTCGACGAGGCCCTCTACCGCCAGACCAATCCCCGCGTCTCGCAGTACCTGGCCAAGGCGACGGATGCCAACCATCGCATGAACGAGGCCCTGCGGGCCAATGACATGGCCGCCCTCAAGCAGCTCATCGACGACCTGGAGATCGCCGACCCGGATACCGGCTCGCGAAACTGGACGGAAGTTCGGATGTTCAACCTCATGTTCTCCACCCAGCTCGGCAACATCGCCGGGGAGGAAGGCAAACTGTACCTGCGTCCGGAGACGGCGCAAGGCATCTTTGTCAACTTCCTCAACGTCCGGAACACGACCCGACAGAAAATTCCCTTCGGTATCGCCCAGATCGGTAAGGCGTTCCGCAATGAGATCGTCGCCCGCCAATTTATCTTCCGGATGCGGGAGTTCGAGCAGATGGAGATGCAGTTCTTCATCAAACCGGGTACCCAACAGGAATGGTACGACTACTGGAAGCAGGCCCGCATGAAATGGCACCTGGCCTTGGGTACCCCACCGGAGAAACTCCGCTTCCACGACCATGAAAACCTGGCCCACTACGCCGATGCGGCGGTGGATATCCAGTTCGAGTTCCCTTTCGGATTCCGGGAGTTGGAAGGGATCCATTCCCGGACCGACTTCGACCTGCGCAGCCACGAGGAATTGTCCGGCCGGAAACTGCAGTATTTCGACCCGGACAGCAACGAAAGCTACGTGCCTTATGTGATTGAGACTTCCATCGGCTGTGACCGGATGTTCCTGGCCATGATGGGCCATGCCCTCACCGAGGAGACCGTCGGGGACGAGGAGGGGAACACCCGCGATGTGTTGCGCCTGCATCCCGCCCTCGCGCCGGTCAAATGCGCGGTGATGCCCCTGAAGCGGAACGAACCCGAACTGGTCGCCAAGGCGAAGGATATCTTTCACCGGCTCCGCCACGATTTCCAGTGCCAGTACGACGATACCGGGAGTATCGGGAAGCTTTACCGCCGGCAGGATGCGATTGGTACGCCCTTCTGTATCACGGTGGATTTCGAGGCGCTGCAAAGCGACACCGTCACCGTGCGGGAACGCGACAGCATGCGGCAGGAACGGATACCGACGGACCGCCTGGCGGAGGTGATCAGCCGACGCGTGGACATGAAGTACCTGTTCGACTGATTCCCCGGCTTCCGGCTCGGTATGCCGGGTGTCCGCCCGTCAGGAGCAGTTTTCCCGGAACCGCATCAACAAGGCATGGAAATCGGTCAGGACCTGAGCGGACACGAACCCGGAGGCGGAGATGTTGCGATGTAGGGTAAGGATCTGCCGGATGGTCATTTCCGGGATTCCGGACCGTTCGCCGAGGGTCCGGACGAAATTGTCGTCGAGGTCCCGGGTGGACAACCCGTACTTGTCGCGCACAAAGGCGAGGAAGAGCTTCATCTGTTGGCGGGCCAGCTGCCGGTGGTTACCTTGCAGGAAGGAAAGCCGGCCGATGGTCCGGATGAAGGCGAGGGAGCTGTTCTCCGGGCGTTCCAGCACCGGGACGATGCGTTGCCGACGCTTGGCGCGGAAGGACAGGAACAGCAGGGCCAGCCCGGCCAGTATGTACCAGGCCCAGGCCAGGGCCGGTTTGGAAAGCACATATCTCAAGGGGGTCTTCTCCTGCGGCGGTTCGCCATCCCGTGCGGACTGCGCGGAAGGTCGCCGACGTTCCCAGTAGATCCGGTCCGCCGGAAAGTGGGAAAACACCCGCTCGGCGTATGCCAGCCCCTCGGATGTTTTCAGGTGGAGATTGGTGAATGCAAGCGGCGTGGAATGTAGGTACACGACCCCTTTGCCGCAGGCGATCCGGCCGAAGTTCGTGTGTACGCGCTGTAAGGTGCCCAACGGCAGGAGCGCGGCGCCACCTGCCCCCACCGGTCGTTCCGGCAGTATTTTCCAAGCATATTCCATGGAGGTTCCCTGGTATCGGAAATCGAATGCCCAGCTGTCCGCCCGGGCCATGTCCGGATGCAGGAGATTGAGCCGGACCGTATCTCCGGTCAGGCTGAAGTCGGTCGCGAGTACATCCGCGAAGGGGTGCGGTGCCTCCCAGGCGGCGGAATCATCCGGTTGCGGGGGCAGCAGCGAATCCAGGAGGAAGGCCGGCAGCCGGTTGCAAGCGAGGAATGCCTGGTTGCCGGCCCGGATGAACGACAACCATTCCGCCGTTTGGTCCATATCCAGGGGGAACTGCGGACCTACATAGAGATACAAGGCCTCCTCGCCGGATGTGTTTGCCAAGTGCCGGGTGATGGTCTCGAACCGGGGCCCCGGATATTGTTCCGCCAGCAGGGATTCGAGGAGGGAAAGCCCGTAGGGATCCTTCTTGTCCGGTCGGTAGTGTTCGTCCCAGGTGTACCCCCCGCGCAAGAGCTGGTACAGCCCGGCCGCCAGCAAGGCGACAGGGACCAGGAGGACAGGTGATATTTTCTTTTTTCCGAACATGGGTCAGCTTGGGACAGGCAGTTTTTCGGTAATTTTCCGGAAAGCCGGGTCCGCGGGTCGCCGCGTGGGCCGCATCAGGTTTCGGCGCCCCCGCTTCCGGTATCCGCGCCGGCCAGTCGGCGGCGGAGCTGTCGAAAGGAATTGTCTACGGAGCGGTAGGCGGTTTCCGACAGCCGCGTCTCTCCGTACCATACCTGTTCGAATGTCCGGGTGGCGTCGGCGACGGCGGATGCCCAGTCGGCCGGAGGCAGTTCGCGGAGATATTCCCCGTTTGTTTTTTCCCGTTTCCAGGTGATCCGTCCCTGGCGTGCCAGCAACTGCAGGATGGTGAGGTAGTGCAGCCGGACGGCCAAGGGGTAGTCGCCGGCAGTGATGGCGTTGGCCAGGGGATGTGCCAGGTCGGCATCCGGGAGGTCCGCCTCGATGGCAGCCATATCGTCCGGCCGAAGCGAAGGTCGGATTTTCTTGTCGCCGGGTCGGAATGCATAGCCGTCGTCGGTGATCCGGTATATCAGGAACAACAAGAGTGCGACGGCCGCCACGACCGTGACGGCCCGGACGATGGGGCCGAGGTTTCCGAGGCGGAGGTCGGGCAGGGAAAAACCCGTACCCGATGCATCGGGCTCTTTCCGCTGCGAATAATCCAGGGATGCCGACACCCGGGACCATTCCTGCCGGTCGAAGGACTGCATCGGGATCTTTTGCCGGAAAAAGGAATCCGCGGCCGCCGATACTCCCTGGGCATGCAGTCCGGAAGCGAAGGCCCAGCCGACCAACAGGCAGGTATATCGGAGGGTGGTCATGCGGGATGGGGCTTGGTGGGGACGGGGATTTGTTTTTCCGGCGGGAAGAGGTGCTTTTCCGCCAGCCTGACCGGAACCACCTGGTGAAGCAGGTCGGGGTCGAGGGTTTGTTCCACGCGGATATAGTTGTCGGTGAAGCCCCCCATCATGTCGGGTTGGGAACCGGGCTCGAAGAGGACGGGACGGGTTTGGCCGATATGCTGCCGGTAGAAATGTTGGCGTTTTTTTTCGGACAGGATGGTAAGCATCTCGTTCCGTTCCCGGCGTAGCGCCATCGGGACCGGGTCGGGCATCTCCGCCGCCGGGGTATTGGCGCGTTCCGAATAGGTGAAGACATGCAGGTAGGAGACATCCAGTTCCTGGATGAAACGGTAGGATGCCAGGAAATCCTCCGGCGTCTCACCGGGGAAGCCGACGATGACATCGACCCCGATGGAGGCGTGCGGAAGGAGGGAACGGATGAGGTTCACCCTTTCTGCATACAGTTCCCGCCGGTATCGGCGCCGCATGGCGGTAAGTTGCTTGTTGTTCCCGCTTTGGAGGGGCATGTGGAAATGCGGCATGAAGCGGCGGGACTCGGCGACGAAGGAAATGACGTCGGGGGTGCAGAGGTTGGGCTCGATGGAAGAGATCCGGATCCGGTCGACGGCGGCGGCCGCATCCAATGCCTGTATCAAGTCGATGAAAAGCGCTTCCTTCCGGGGGCGGACACCTTCGATGACTTCGGTCCCGTTGCCGAAGTCCCCGATATTGACACCGGTGAGGACGATTTCCTTCACGCCCATGTCGGCAATCCGACGGGCATTCTCCACCACTTGTTCGACCGTGTCGCTGCGGCTGCGGCCCCGGGCCAGGGGAATGGTACAAAAGGAGCACTTGTAGTCACAACCGTCCTGTACCTTGAGGAAGGAGCGGGTGCGGTCGCCGAAACTGAAGGCTTGGGTGAAGGACTGCACCTCGGCGATATCGCCGGCCCGGACCCATCCTTTGCCGGGTGCTTCCGACAGTTGGTCGACATAGGTCAGGATCTGGAATTTCTCTGCCGCGCCAAGGACCAGGTCGACGCCGGGGATTTCGGCGATTTCCCGGGGTTTGAGCTGGGCATAGCACCCGATGACGACCACCTTGGCGGCGGGGTTGTGGCGGAGGGCGCGTCGGACGACCTGCCGGCATTTCCGGTCGGCGAATTCCGTAACGGAGCAAGTGTTGACGACATAGATGTCGGCCCCCTCCTCGAAAGATACTTCCCGGTAGCCGGCGTTTTCGAACATCCGGCCGATGGCGGAGGTTTCGGAGTAGTTCAGCTTGCAGCCCAGGGTATGGAACGCGACGGATCTGGGTGTGGCCATGCGGACGCTTGTTTTTGCAAAGGTAAGGCATATTTCCCACTCGGCGGGGTGGCCGGGTGCTGAACCATTCCGCCGGCCGGCTGTTTCGCTTCCCGGGGTTGCGGTGCGGACGTGCATGATCAGGTCCACGATGCGCCGCACCGCCGGGATCATCCGCAAACCTTACAATCGACGGACATGAATGACAGGACCTATTTGATAGCGGGCGGCAGTTCGGGCATCGGCCTGGCGCTGACCCGGCGACTTTCGGACCAGGGGCACCAGGTGGTGGTATTGAGCCGGACGGCCGGGGAAACCACCGGGCTTCCGGGTGTCCGCCACCTGCCGGTGGACCTGTCGGCGGAGGAGTTGTCGGAACAGCAGCTCCCCGACCGCCTGGACGGGGTCGTGTACTGTCCGGGCAGCATCAACCTGAAGCCGTTCCGTTCCCTGAAACCGGAGGCTTTCCTGGCCGATTTCCAGCTCAACGTGCTGGGTGCCGTCAAGGTATTGCAGGCGGCGTACAAGGCCTTGAAACAGTCCGACGCAGCTTCCGTGGTGTTGTTCAGCACAGTGGCGGTGGGCAAAGGCATGCCTTTCCATGCCTCCGTCGCCGCGGCCAAGGGAGCGGTGGAGGGCCTCGCCCGTTCCCTGGCGGCGGAATGGGCCCCTGCGGTCCGGGTCAACTGCCTTGCCCCTTCCCTGACCGATACGCCGTTGGCGGAACGCCTCCTGTCCTCGCCGGAGAAAAGAGAAGCCGCCGCCGCGCGGCACCCGCTCAAACGGATCGGCCACCCGACGGACGTCGCCGCCCTGGCGGCATTCCTGTTGTCGCCGGACAGCGGCTGGGTCACCGGACAAATCATCGGGGTGGACGGCGGCATGGGTAGCCTGGGCGGCTGACCGCCTTGCCGGCCGCCGGGGATTTTATTCCGCCCTTCCGGTTGCACAAATCCTATTAATTCCTAACTTGCCGGCTGTTGGTTCGTCCCTCGGCCTCACATCCTTTTGCCCCTCGGGCATATTCCCTTCATTTCAGTGCAACCTTATGGAAAGAAGAAACTTTGTCAAATCCAGCATACTAACCACCGCAGCCATGGCCACAGCGAATACAGTCCTCCCCGGTGCCGAACCGGCTTCCGGCAGCCGTACCTTCCAATTGAAGTACGCCCCGCATATCGGCATGTTCGAGCAAACCGCGGGTAAAGACCCGGTCGACCAACTCAATTTCATGGCGGATATGGGCTTCCGTGCGTTCGAGGACAACGGAATGATGGGCCGGGATGTCGCCGTCCAGGAAAAAATGGCCAAGACCATGGCCGACCGGCAAATCGAGATGGGTGTCTTCGTCGTCGCCTTCGACAACTGGCCCCTGTCCACCTCCCTTGCCTCCGGCGACAAGTCCTGGCGTGACAAGTTCCTCTCCACTTGCCGCGAAGCGGTGGCGGTGGCCAAGCGCGTCAACGCAACCTGGATGACCGTCGTTCCCGGCAATTACGCCCGTCACCTCCCCCTCGGCCTGCAGACCGGCCATGTCATCGATGCCTTGCGCCGAGCCGCGGAAATCTTCGAGCCACACGGGTTGGTCATGGTGCTGGAACCGCTCAGCGACACCCCCGACCTCTTCCTGCGGTATTCCGATCAGACCTACATGATCTGCCGGGCGGTCGACAGTCCCTCCTGCAAGATCCTCTTCGATATGTGGCACATGCAACGCAACGAAGGCCGCCTGATCCACCACATGGACTTGTGTTGGGACGAAATCGCCTATTTCCAAATCGGCGACGAACCGGGCCGCAAGGAGCCGACCACAGGGGAAATCAACTACCAAAACGTCTTCCGCCACATCCGCGACAAGGGTTTTACCGGAATCCTCGGGATGGAACACGGTAATTTCAATGAAGGTAAGGATGGGGAAATGGCTGTTATCAAGGCTTACGAGGCAGTGGACCGCTTCTGACGGAGAATATGTTCGACAAGAAAAAAAGGCGCCGCGCTTCCTGCCGACCGGGTCCGCCGTGAAGCGGCTGTCGGGGCTGGTCGCAGGCAATCTGGTGATACTGGGGATATGCCTCTTCCTGCTGGAATCCGCCGCTCGGATCCGGAAGCATTTCCGGCATCCGCAACCATCCACCCGACTGCAGCGGTTCGATTACACCGCACCGGATGATACCCTGGGTTATCGACACATCCCTGCCGTATCGGGCTATTGTACCCAGCAGGTAGGAAACGACACCATTTACCACATCGCGGTGTCCACGGATTCCTTGGGCAGAAGGACGACCCTTTCTTCGGCGGACAGCCTTCCGCCGTTCTATGCGATTTTCCTGGGGTGTTCCTTCACTTTCGGACACAGCGTATCCGACCACGAAACCTTGCCGTCTCTTTTCTCGGCCCGGCAACCTGCCTTCCAATCCTACAACTATGGGGTACAGGGTTATGGGACCCAGCAGCTCCCCTTTGTACTGGACCGTATCGAACGGGCTGCGGACATTCCGCAGGACGACGGCTTCCTGGTGTATACCTTCATCGACAACCACGTCAACCGGGTGATCGGCGACAAACAAGCTATCTGGTTCACCCATACGACCCCTTATTTCGAATGGGAGGCCGGGGAGCCGGTATACAAGGGCAGTTTCGACAAGTCCCGGCCGATGACGACCGCTTGGTACCGGCTGCTCGGGAATAGTGTCTTCCTGCAATCTTTTCCTTTCAACCTGCCCTTGAAAACAGGAGCTGACCATTACCGGCTGACGGCGGCCCTGATCCGGTCGGTCGCGGAGCGGTACCGGCGTAAATTCGGTAACGACCGGTTCTATGTGCTAATCTATCCCGGGGAAAGCAATCGGATCGTTTCCTACCTCGATCCGGAGATACAGATGATAGACCTGTCCGATGCCTGGCCGCAAAAGCAATGGAAAGTGGACGGCCACCCGGATACCCGTGCTTATTCCGCCCTGGCGGACATGCTGGCCGACAGCCTGCGCAGCAAGGGTGTGTCCGGGTTGTGAAAGAAAGATGAGGTCCGGAGTATATCCGGATGCCCGGCAGGACGGAGGTGTAAAAAATCGTCATGAAATACAAGCTCCTGCTATTTTTATTATTGGGGTCCGTCGGCTCCCTGCGGGCAGGTTCCCACATCCGAATCAACCAGTTGGGATACCAACCTACGGCCGTCAAGGTGGCCGTGTTCGTCTCCGACCGCAGGAAGCCGGACGCCCGGTTCGAACTGGTCGATGCCGATGCCGGAACGGTGGTGTGGACCGGCCTCGGCGCGGCACGGGGTGCCTACGGTCCTTTCCGCAGCGGATTCCGGCTGGACTTCTCCGGATTCCGGCAGCCGGGATCCTATTACCTTCAGGTCGGGAAGGTACGGTCTCCCGTATTCCGAATTGCGGTGGACGTGTATGCCGGAACGGCGGACTACCTGCTGCGCTACCTGCGGCAGCAGCGTTGCGGGTACAACCCTTACCTGGACGACTCGTGCCATGTGGACGACGGATTCGTCGTTTATCATCCGGAAAAGGAAGGCCGGCACCTGGACGTGACGGGTGGTTGGCATGATGCGGCGGATTACCTGCAATATACGGCTACCTCCGCCAATGCCGTTTTCCAACTGCTTTTTTCCTACCGGGAGAACCCGGCTGTTTTCGGCGATGCGTTCGATGCGGCCGGCCGGCCCGGGCCGAACGGCATTCCGGATGTCCTGGACGAGGCCAAGTGGGGCATGGATTGGCTGCTCCGGATGAACCCCTCCCCGACGGAATATTACAACCAGATCGCCGATGACCGGGACCATGTCGGGTTCCGCCTGCCCAACCTGGATTTCGAGGTGTACGACACCAACCATGCCGGCCGACCGGTCTATTGTTGTACCGGCAGCCCGCAAGGACTTGTCCGCTACCAGAACCGGGCGACCGGCATCGCTTCCACCGCCGGAAAATTTGCGGCGGCATTCGCCATCGGTGCGGAAGTCCTCCCCGATTGGTTTCCGGATTATGCCCGCCAGCTGCCGGCCCGTGCCGTCACCGCCTACCGCTTCGGCCAGGACCATCCCGGTGTCTGTCAGACCGCTCCCGGCGGGGCCCCTTATTTCTATGAGGAAGACAACTGGGTGGACGATATGGAGCTGGCGGCCGCTTCCCTCTACCGGCTGACGGGGGAGGAAGCGTATTTCCAGGATGTGCTGCAATATGCGGCTGCGGAGCCGGTCACCCCCTGGATGGGGGCGGATTCCGCCCGGCATTACCAATGGTACCCTTTCTTCAATGCCGGCCACTTCCAGGCCGCCGCCGGACAAGGCGACAAAGGGGCTGTGCTGCGGGATTATTATGCGGACGGCTTGGAACGAATCCTGGCACGGGGCCTTGACAACCCTTTCCTCATGGGGGTTCCTTTCATCTGGTGTTCCAACAATCTCGTCGCCGCCTGTCTCAGCCAGTGCCGGCTGTACCGACGGCTGGGCGGAGACGACCGCTTTCTCGAAATGGAGGCGGCCCTGCGGGATTGGCTGTTCGGCTGCAATCCCTGGGGAACCAGCATGGTCGTCGGCCTGCCGCAACGCGGGGATGCCCCTGTCGATCCCCACACGGCCTTTACCCACCTCTACGGATACACCATCGACGGCGGTTTGGTCGACGGTCCTGTCTACGGATCCATTTTTGGCCGGCTCATCGGCCTGATGCTGTTCGATGCGGACGAGTACGCCGCGTTCCAATCCCCGCTGGTCGTCTATCATGATGACGTGGGCGATTATTCCACCAACGAGCCGACGATGGACGGGACGGCTTGCCTGGTTCATTACCTTTCCGCCCTGGAGGCGGACGGCTTCCGTGCCGGTGACAGGCCCGCCCGTTTCCTGTACGACGAAACGGGGGCCATTGTCAGGAGCGATACCAGCCGCAGGGAGATTTTCCTGGTCTTTACCGGTGACGAATATGCGGACGGCGGGGATGTCGTCCGGAATGTATTGCGGCGGCACGATGTGCCGGCGAGCTTCTTCCTGACCGGGCGGTTCTATCGGAATCCGGCCCATGCCGGCCTGATCCGTTCCCTGCGGGAGGACGGGCACTACCTCGGACCGCACAGCGACCGGCATCTGTTGTATTGTGATTGGTCCGCATCGAAAAACCTGCTGGTGAGCCGGGATTCCTTTACCCGCGACTTGCTCGCCAATTACGATGCGATGCAGCCTTTCGGCATCGGTCCGCAGGAAGCGACCTGGTTCATGCCCCCTTTCGAATGGAACAACAAGGATATCACCAACTGGACGTACGCCCTGAACCGATACCTGGTCAATCATACGCCCGGTACCCGCTCCCATATGGATTACACCACGCCCTCGATGCCGAATTATAAGTCCTCCGAGGAAATCCTTGCCTCCATCCGGGAAAAGGAAGCTGCGGAAGGCCTCCACGGGTACCTGTTGCTCCTGCATATCGGTACCGATCCGACCCGGACGGACAAGTTCTACCAGCACCTCGATGGACTGGTCGGCTATTTGAAGGACAAGGGGTACGAGTTCCGGAGCGTCCGGGAGTGGAGGCACACGCCTTGAAGGGACCGGCCGTGGGCAGCTGCGGGTAAGGAGGTGCGCATACGCCGGATCGGCCGTACCGGTACCGGAATACGCCTTGTCCCTTCTAAAGCGAGCCCGGTCTCAGGTGGGCAGGGGTGGGTCGCCCAAGCCAAGGGCCTTGCGTCCGGCGGGCGGGATGGGCTTATTCCGTCACGGGAATGAAAACGGGTGTCAGGTCCGGCGGTGTCGGGAACTCGTCCAGCGGGAACATCGGTCGTTGGATGCGGCGGTAGGGCAGCCGGTGGAGGTCCTGGTCGACACCGCCGGGGGTGAGGGCCATGCGCCAGCCTTGTTGGATTTCGTACAATTCGGGTACGAGATATCCGATTTTCACAAAGACGATATCCGCTTGTCGGATATCGAGGCCGAGGGTGGAAAAATCCTTTTCATAATGGTAGGGTTTGCGCTGTTTGGTGACGATGACCCGGAAATTGCCGGTTCGGACGACCACTTCCGTTTCCGCGTGCGGGTCGCCGGAATGGATGGCTTCCACGGTTCCGGTCAGCAGCAGCGGGGGTGCGTACCGGTCGTCCACCAGGGCGCCGACCTGGGCGGAGACGGTGGCGCCGATACCTTTTTCCAAGGCTTGGGCCACCAGCTCGGGTCCGGGGATGGAGGCGTAGATGACGGTCCGTTCGCCGGTCGTCAGAGTCGGGTGGCGGAGGATTTCCTGCAGGGTCCAGGTGACGTCACCGGCGCCGCCGGCGGTAGGGTTGTCGCCCATGTCACTGATGAAGAAAGGGCGGTCCGGGCTGTGGACGGCTTCCTGGATGCCGGCTTCGAGGTTGGTGGTCGGCGCGACGAATGCAAATTCGTGCCGGACGTCCCAAAACGCACGGGCGAGGGTGGTCGCAGCCGCCTCTACCTGTGGTCGGTCGTCGCCGACGACCATGACGACCCCGTGGTTGCGGGGTTCGTCCGCCCAGGGGTATCCCATCCAAATCGCGGCGTCGATGACCCCTTCCTGTTCGGTCAGGGGCGGAATCAGGGCGTAAAGGCGCTTGCCCGGTTCCACCCGGGTACTCGTTTTCTCCCCCGGCAGGAGGATGGGTACCTTGACCCATGCCTTGTGGCGAGGTTTTCCGCGGCCGTTTTCCAAGCGTTCGACGAGGTTTTCGGCGGCACGTTGCTTGGATTGCATGGCATCCTCGTGTGGCGCCATGCGATAGCAGGTGATCAGGTCGGTTTGCTCGGCCAGGCGGCGGGACACGTTTCCATGGAGGTCCATGGAGGTGGAGATCAAGGGCCCCGGACCGACGAGATTCCGGATGCGCAGGATGAAATCCCCTTCCGGGTCGTCCAGTCCTTCCACGCTCATGGCACCGTGGATGTCGAAGAAAATGCCGTCCAGCGGCAGTTCGGCGGCGAGCAGCTGGAGGGTCTTGCCGACCAGGGACTCGTAGGCCTCCCGGGTGACGATACCACCCGGGAGGGCATGGCCGCGGACAGTAGGCAGCCAGGTCGCCCGGCGGCGGAGCGGGGCATCTTCCGCCAGGAATGGATATTCGTAGAAAATTCCGCCCTTGTATCGGGCATGGAACGCTTCCTCGTGGGTCTTGGCCGGGGAAAAGGTACTGGATTCGATGGCGATGCCGGCAATGGCAATGCGGGGAAGTTCCCGGGCATCCATCGGCAGGGAAAGAAGCATGGTGCACAGGACGGCCCAACAGGTGCCGCCCCTGGAAGCGGTGGATTTCATCGGATTTTTTTTGGCCCTCGACGGCATTTTCCCACAGGCGGGGAGTCCCGCCCGTCGGGAGGATTTCGGCCGCTAAGGGAGCGGATTCAGCTGGCTTGACCCGGTCATTGTCCGACCGGAGCGTCCAAATTTACAAAAAAAATGGGTTCGCCGACCGAATGCCCAAGGCCCTGGCCTTCCGCCTTCCCCTGCCTGTGGGCTGCGTCGTCGGATACGGCTTCCGCCGCGGCTGAAATAAGGGCTCCGGCTGAATAAAATCAACCGCAACACCTCTTTTTTCCATTATATTTGTCCTTCGCATCTCATCAAAAAATGCCGCCGTATTCCGGGCTTTCACCGTCAAGGCATTTCCCAAGGGAAGGGTACGCGGTGGACAGGCCCGGTCCTGCGGCGGAAAACCTCCAGGTTATGGCTCAATTCAACCTCACCATCAACGGAAAGCAAATGGAGGTCGACGTGGACCCCGCCACGCCTTTGCTCTGGGTATTGCGGGATCATCTCCGGCTGACCGGTACCAAGTACGGCTGCGGGATCGCCGCCTGCGGGGCTTGCACGGTCCACTTGGGAGGGATTGCCGTCCGTTCCTGCCAGCTGACCGTCGCCCAAGTGGGCAAACAGCCGGTCACGACCATCGAGGGCTTGTCCGAAAACGGCGACCATCCCCTCCAGAAAGCCTGGCTGGAACACGACGTACCCCAATGCGGGTATTGTCAGGCGGGGCAGATCATGAATGCGGCCGCCCTGCTCAAGGCCAATCCGAATCCGACGGACGAGGAAATCACGGCCGCCATGAACGGCAACATCTGTCGCTGCGGAACCTACACCCGCATCCGGGCGGCCATCCAGACCGCTGCCCGGAACAGCTGATTTCCCTTTTCGACCTATCATCATCCAACCGAAAAAGTCATGACAATCGTAAGTACCACATACGGCAGAAGGTCTTTCCTGAAATCATCCGTCCTGGCCGGCGGCGGCATGCTGCTGGGCTTCAGTTGGCTGGCCTCCTGCCGCCCTACCCCGGAGGAGCTCCTGCAAATGCCCGAGGAATGGTTCCGCATCAACGGGTTCATCAAGATCGGCGAGAACGGCGTGGTGACCATCATGTCGCCCAATCCCGAAATCGGCCAGAACGTCAAGACCTCCATGCCGATGATCGTGGCGGAGGAGCTGGATGTGGACTGGAAGCAGGTATTGGTGGAACAGGCGCCGCTCGACACGTCCATTTTTACCCGTCAATTGGCCGGTGGCAGCCAATCCATCCGACAAGGCTGGCAGAGCCTCCGCATGGCCGGTGCCACCGCGCGCCGGATGCTTCGGGAAGCGGCCGCCCGACAGTGGGAGGTGCCGGTGGAGGAGGTGACGACCCGGGACGGTGTCCTACGGCATGAGTCGTCCGGACGGGAAACGGGCTACGGGTCGGTAGCTTCCGCCGCCGCAGGCCTGCCGGTCCCGGAGACGGTGGAACTCAAGTCGCCGGCGGACTTCCGCATCATCGGCACTTCCCGCCGGAATGTGGACGGCCGGAAGATCGTCACCGGCGAACCCTTGTACGGCCTGGACCACTACCAGGAAGGCATGCTCATCGCCATGGTCGTCCATGCGCCGGCCTTCGGCATGAAACTGAAATCCGTAGATGACTCCGCAGCCCGCGCCATGCCGGGCATCCGCGATATCTTTTCCATCCAAACCTACGGGGAAGGTTACGAAAAGCAATGGATGGATACCGACGCCTTCAACGATCTTGTCGTCGTGGTCGGCAACTCCACCTGGGAAGTGATGAACGCCAAGAAAGCGCTCCGGGTGGAATGGGAGCAGGTGTCTCCCGCGGAAAGCAGCCAACAGCATGCCGACAGGATGGCGGCCCTGGACCAGGGGCCGGCCACGGTGTTGCGCCGGGACGGTGATCCGGAAGCGGCGTTCCGCGGAGCGGCCCAGGTCATCGAAAGGACTTATACCGCCCCCTTTGTGGCCCACAGCACCATGGAGCCGATGAATTTCTTCGCCCATGTCACACCGGAGAAGGCCACTTTGGTCGGTCCGATCCAAACACCGGAGTTCACGGAAAAATCCGTTTCGGCCCGACTGGGCATACCGCTGGAGCAAATCGATATCCAGATGACCCGCATGGGGGGCGGCTTCGGCCGCCGCTTGTACGGACATTTCGTCGTCGAGGCCGCGGTCATCTCGCAACGGATGAACGCGCCCGTCAAGTTGGTGTACACCCGGGAGGACGACATGACGCAAGGGGTCTACCGGCCGGCTTACCGGGTCACCTACCGAGCGGCCCTGGATGCCGACAACCGATTGGTCGCTTTCCACGTCCGCGGGGGCGGCACCAATGACAACCTGGTGAGCGCCAACCGCTTCCCGGCAGGTGCCGTCGACCATTACCTGGCGGAGGAGTGGCGCCTCGACAGCAATATTTCCATCGGTGCCTGGCGTGCACCCCGGTCCAACTTCATCGCCGGTGCGGAGCAGTCCTTCCTCGACGAGGTAGCGGAAGCCGCCGGTAAAGACCCGGTGGATTTCCGACTGGAGCTCTTCGATCGGGCCGCCCGGGAACCTGTCGGCGAAAACAACGACTACGATGCCGCCCGATATGCCGGCGTCATCCGGCTGCTGCGCGAGAAATCCGCCTGGGATGAGCCGACGGACGGACTGCACCGCGGTTTCTCCGCTTACTTCTGCCACAATTCCTACGCCGCCCAAGTGGTCGACATCCGCATGGACAGCGGTAAACCTGTCATCGAAAAAGTGACCTGTGCCATCGATTGCGGTATCGTGGTGAATCCGGATGCCGCCGCCAACCTCGCGGAAGGTGGTGTCGTGGACGGCATCGGCCATGCGCTGTACAGTGCCATCACCTTCAAGGATGGTACGCCGCAACAAGACAACTACAATGCCTACCGGCTGATCCGTCAGGAGGAGGCGCCCAAAGCCATCGAAGTGCATTTCGTGGAAAGCAAGGAGGATCCGACCGGACTGGGTGAACCGGTGAACCCACCTGTGGTGGGTGCCCTGGCGAACGCCTTGTACCGCGCCACCGGCAAACGGCTCTATGCGCAGCCTTTCTTCGCCGACCGGTCGGTGCTGGGCTGATACCTTGTTCGCACTTCCTGCCGGTCAAAACGCCGAACGGGTACCCGATCGATAGGTCAGGTACCCGTTCCCATTCGCATTCCCGTGTAAGGTCCCGGCATCATCCGGATTCCCCGGGAACCCTTCCGCCCCTTGCCGGGACAAGGAAAGAATCCCGCAGGCCCGCCGCCGTTCAGGAAACAATCCCCAAAGGCAGGGTGTCCTTCCAATTCCCCCGGGTAAAATCCGGGAAAGGTTGCGGAGCGCCACCGCTGGCGACCGACCGTTCGCTGAGCGGACCGACCGCACTCCAGAAGCAACCTTCATAGACATTCTGGTCCAGCGGCCAACCGTTGCGGAGGCATTCGATGATCCGGTAGACCATCATGCCGTCCATGCCGCCGTGCCCGCTTTCTTTGGTTTCGCTGTTCAGCCGTTTGTAGAGCGGATGGTCGTACTGCTCGTAGACCGCCTCCAGCTGTTCGCCCTGGACCCAGGTGTGGTGATCTTTGGTGAGGCCTTCCACGCCGCCTTCTAGTGCGATGCGGGTCGGGAATCCGGCGAGGGTCCCTTTGGTTCCCTGGACGAGATTGTGCCGGGTGTAGGGACGGGGGCTGGTTTCGTCCCATTGCACCAGGATGGTACGGCCCAGCGTGGTCTTGACGATGGACGTGTTGAGGTCTCCACCCTTGTAATCCAGCTGGTTCCATTTGTGGTCGGCCGGATAATTGGCGGCGGCGTAAGCTTTCCTGCCGAGGGATGGGGTGGAAAAAGATACGATGCTGTCGAAATTGTCCTCCCCTCTCGCCAGGTTCATGTATTGGGCGACCGGTCCGAGCCCATGGGTCGGGTACAGGTTTCCGTTGCGGTGCGCGTAGTGGAGGGTCCGCCAGGAGCCGGTACCGCGTTCCTGCTCCTCCATTTGCCAGCGCAATTCATGGATGTAGGCCGCTTCCGCGTGCAGGAGTTCGCCGATGAGGCCTTGCCGGCACATGTTCAGGTACATCAGCTCCTCCCGGGCATAGTTGACGTTCTCCATCATCATGCAGTGGCGCTGCGTTTGTTCGGACGTGTCGACGATTTCCCACATCTCCTCCAGGGTCACGGCGATCGGAACCTCCACGAAGGCATGTGCACCTTTTCGCATGGCCTCGATGGCCATCACGGCATGGTTGTTCCAATTTGTACAGATGAATACCATGTCCGGACGGACCTCTTCCAGCATTTGCCGCCACTTGTCGGGATCCCCGAAATAGGTGCGGATGTTGCGATGCCGCTGTCCGGCGCCTTTTTCCCGGGCTTTTTCCGCCCACTTGGTGGCGTTGTCCTCATACAGGTCGCTGACGGCGACGATTTCCGTTCCGGGCAGGGATGCCGCGAACAGCAGGTGCGAAGGGCCGCGGGCACCGACACCGATGACGGCAATCCGGACGGTTTCCAGCTTCGGAGCGGCGAAATCCCCCATGTAACGGCCAGCCGAAGGCCGGGTCGGATAGGTTTCGATTGGCGCGGAGCGCAGAGAAGCGGAGGCGACCGCCGCAGCGGAAAGGGAAGTCTTGCGAAGGAACGATCTCCTGTCCAGGTTCTTCATAGACCTAATTTTTTTTCGGCGCCATCCGCCCGGATACCGGTGTGTCCGTCCTTGGGGACCGCTTCCCGGTCCGAGGGTGCCGCAGTTGGTGAATTTATGCTGTGCAAACAAATGTATTTCGCCGGGGTGGAATTACCAAAAAACAAATTGCCGTTTGCAAATACCAATCACGGCCGCCCCCCGCCTATCCGCTTCCTCCCCGCTCCCCGCACCGGGGGGAGAAAGAAACTTCCTCATTCCTCCCAGGCTGGTTCCTCGGGTAGTGTCTTTTAAAAAAAATCCACTAATTAGCCGAATCGTCTAATTCGCGGACCCCATCCCCGCGCAGCGGGGAGCCCGGATTCCCGCCGTCCCGGCAGCCCGGAAAACGCCGGTACCGGGCATAAATCATACAGCGGCCATGCTGCCCGACAATTTGCCGGGTGCGGAGTCTCCCGGAACTGCCCGCGAAAGGTTAGATTTGCGGCACGGATGACAAGTTCTCCGGCTGCCCGAACCCAACACATCAAGAAACATGGATAAGACCAAATTGAAGGAAGACGCCCTCCTCTACCACGCCAAAGGCCGCCCCGGCAAGATAGAGGTCATTCCGACCAAGGAGACCGCCAACCAACGCGACCTTTCCCTGGCCTACTCACCCGGCGTTGCGGAGCCTTGCCTCGCCATCGCCCGCCAGCCCAACGATGTATACAAATATACCGCGAAGGGCAACCTGGTCGCCGTCATCAGCAACGGCACGGCGGTATTGGGATTGGGGGATATCGGTCCGGAAGCCGGCAAACCCGTGATGGAAGGCAAGGGACTGCTGTTCAAGATTTACGCCGATATCGATTGCTTCGACCTGGAGCTCAACACCAAGGATGTCGACGAATTCGTTCGGACCGTCAAGATACTCGAACCGACCTTCGGCGGAATCAATCTCGAGGATATCTCCGCACCGGAGTGTTTCGAAATCGAGGAACGGCTCAAAAAGGAGCTCCAAATCCCGGTCATGCACGACGACCAGCACGGGACCGCCATCATCAGCGCCGCCGCCCTGCTCAATGCCCTGGAACTCGTCGGCAAGGATATCGCCCAGGTTAAAATCATCGTCAACGGTGCCGGTGCTTCCGCCATTTCCTGCACCAAACTCTACGTCGGCCTGGGCGCAGACAAGCGTAACATATTCATGTTCGACAGCAAGGGGCTGCTCCACCCCGACCGGAAAAACCTGGACGGAAAGAAGCACGAATTCGTGAACGGCACGCTACCCGCCGATACCACCCTCGCCGAGGCACTCCGGGGAGCCGATGTCTTCATCGGATTATCGAAAGGAAATGTGCTCCATCAGGACATGGTCCGGCCCATGGCCAAGGATTGCATCATCTTCGCCATGGCCAACCCGACCCCGGAAATCAGCTACGAGGACGCCACCGCGGCCCGGCCCGATTGCATCATGGCGACCGGCCGGTCCGATTATCCCAATCAGGTCAACAACGTCCTGGGCTTCCCCTTCATCTTCCGAGGCGCCCTGGATGTCCATGCGACCGAAATCAACGAGGATATGAAACTGGCGGCCGTCAAGGCCCTCGCCGAATTGGCCAAACGCCCGGTCCCGGATATCGTCAACCTCGCCTATGGCAGCACCAACCTGAAATTCGGAAAGGATTACATCATCCCCAAACCGGTGGACCCGCGGCTCATCACCTGCGTCGCCCCGGCGGTCGCCCGGGCCGCCATGGATTCCGGCGTCGCCCGTACCCCCATCGCCGACTGGGAAAAATACGAATCCGAACTCGCCAACCGCCTCGGTAACGACAACCCCATCGCCCGCATCTTCGAAACCAAAGCCCGGCAAGACCTCAAACGCGTCGTCTTCGTGGACGCCGAACATATCTCCGTCCTGAAGGCGGCCCGCGTTGTCCTGGAGGAAAAGATAGCCCTTCCCATCCTTCTCGGTAACCGCCAACGGATCGACGAAATGCTGCAGGACCTCGGCATCACCCTTCCCGGCGTCCGCATCATCGACCCGCAATTCCCCATCGATGATTCGGAACAACAAACCCTCCTGGCCTACGCCCAGACTTTCTACGAAAAAAGGAAACGGAAAGGGTTCAACCGCCTCGAAGCGGAAGATATCATGCGCAGCAGAAGCTATTACGGCGCCATGATGGTCGAGGTCGGGGAAGCCGATGCCATGATCGGAGGGCTTTCCAAAAAATATCCCTACACCGTCCGGCCGGCCCTGCAGATCATCGGCGCCCGGGAGGGCGTCCGTAAGGTCGCCAGCATGCACATCGTCATGACCAAGAACGGGCCGCTCTTTCTCGCGGACACGACCATCAACCATCACCTGACACCCGAGGATATCGCCGATATCACGGAACTCGTGCACGAGGAGGTGGAAGCGCTCAATATCAAACCCCGGATCGCCCTGGTCACTTATTCCAACTTCGGCTCCGTCGCCGACGGCGAATCCGCCAAACTCATGCACCGTGCCACCGCCATCCTCCACGAACGGCACCCGGAATGGTTGGTCGACGGCGAAATGCAAGCGCACATGGCCCTGAACCCGGATGTCCGGAACCAGTTCTATCCCTTCTCCAAACTCGGCGACGAACGGGCCAATGTCCTGATCTTCCCGGCGCTATCCGCCGCCAATATCGCCTATAACCTGTTGCGTGACGTCTCCAATGTCGATATCATCGGCCCCATCCTGATGGGCTTGAAAAAACCCGTCCACATCCTTCAACTGGGTGCCAGCGTCCGGCAGATCGTCAGCATGGCCGGCGTGGCCGCCGTCCATGCCCAATTGTCGGCGGACGGAAACAAGCGCTAAAAAACCGCCGGTCACCCGCACACCCGGTATGCCACCGAAAACCGTGGCCCGGACGTTCGTACGAACGGTCTGCAGATCTTTACGCCCATGGCCTTACCCTCCAAATCCGTACCGCCGCCCGGTGTAACTCATCTTCCGCACCTCGGTACTAAGAAATAATTAACTGACCTTTCGCAGGTCAGAATTTTTGAAAGCTGAAAAATTATTCACATAG